>CAZQHK010000008.1:0-128369 GCA_964593455.1 uncultured bacterium | reverse complement strand
TCGCCTTACGAGAGCCCATGGGGTGTCTTCCCCTGTTTCGTGTTCGGCCCTTCGCCTCGCGAACGAAGCTACTATGGCCTCTGCTGACTTCTGTCCGATCACCCATGTGTTGCCACATGAGTAGCTTCCCGCATTGTCTGCTCATTGGCTGCTTGTCGGACAGATCTCCCCGGATAAGAACGTGAACTTTCTCCACACAACCGCGGCATTTACCTGATCCGCTGAATCCCGGGCTTCGCACATGCCATGCTGGCTCACCCGCGGAACCGGCCTTGTATGCCGTTTCTGTTCGTCGGCTCATGGATTTGCACTCCAGCTTCCTCCGGACCGGACCTCGCGATCCCGCCCTTGCCTTCGGCTAGTACTTTTGCTACGATTACTCCTATAGCAGGATTCACATACAGAGGACTTGGCTCCCCGGGAGGGGAGCCGCACCTCACAAGTTCACGCCCATGCCGGGCGTACATGGGATGAACACGGACAACCCTATCGGGTTGCCGGTTATCCCAGGGGCGTTAGCTGCATTAAAGAAAGTTGCATTATGCTACATATTTTTGAAGTGAAAGTAGAATTGAAATGGAAACGTCAGGATTATGGTACGAACTGACTACAATGAAATAGCAAGCTTTTATGATGAAGACAAGGTACGCGAGAAGAGTGTCGATGAGAACCTTGTCAAATACCTCAAGCAAGGTAAGAGACCGGGAAATGAAAACATCAAAATTTTAGATATTGCTTGTGGAACCGGGAATCAACTGATTGCCAATAGACGCGCGTATCCAGAAATTGAAATGTGGGGCATGGACAAGTTCGAAAAGATGCTCGAGCTAGCTAAAAAGAAAGCACAGGATATCACCTGGATGCAGGGTGACATGGACCAAGATGACCTGAACATCGGATCATTCGATTATATTTCTTCTCAATTCGCCTACCACCACTCTCGTAATAAGCATCAATTTCTGTTAAACGTTTATAATAATCTGAAGATAAACGGTTTGTTTACTCTCGTTAACCTTGATGTTTTCGAGATGGAAGATTGGTTTATCTACCAGTTTTTCCCCGCCGCCAAAGATATTGATTGGCAAGATTTTCTCGAAACCGGACTTTTGCTCGAAAAAGCTCAAAGCGTCGGATTTGAACTGGTGAGTCAAAACGTCACCAAATACAGAGAAAATAATTTCATCGAGGATATCTATCACCTATGTGCCAAACGGCACTACTGCTCCGAATTGATGTCCATCAGTGATCACGAATTTAATAATGGTTTGTCGATGATCAACGCAAAACTATCACAGGATAATAATCTGGTAATTGAATCATCAGTGGCAATTTTTGAAGCAATATTTAAAAAATCTTAACGGGTGGAGCAGCCGGACAATCCTGATACTCGACACTAATCCACAACCCGTTATGTGGAGAAAAAGGAAATTTGAAAGCAATTTAAACACATAATAAGCGGTTGAACACGGATATCCCTTACTGGCTGTCGATTAACCGCAGGGCGTTAGATGAATTAAGAATGGAAGCAATAAATGAATAGTCTAACAAGCGAATGCTACGGACACGCTGAAACATTGATTGAGAGCAAGGTCGTGTATAATGTATCAAGAGATAATTGATCATCTGCATAAATTGGCTGATCCGGAGATAGCCGGACACTCTCAACGTTTTTTCAAAACCGCTGAAGGTGAATATGGTTTTGGAGACAAGTTCCTGGGTATACGAGTCCCGGTTATCCGTCGCGCTGTAAAAAAATACAAAGAGACGCCATTTAGCGTGACTGAAAGACTCTTGAAGTCCGAGTATCACGAAATTAGGCTCTTTACTTTGCTCCTTCTGGTGCTTCGTTTTTCCAAATCCAATATCAACGGGCAAAAGGAAATTTACCGTCTCTACCTGGATAACACTCAGTATGTAAATAACTGGGATTTGGTCGATAGCTCGGCCCATCACATTGTCGGTTCTTATTTAGAAAACGGAGATAAATCCGTTTTGTATGATTTAGCTGGATCGGATTCTCTTTGGGAGCGACGCATTGCGATCATGTCGACGTTCTACTTTATCAAAAGGAATCATTTCACCGATGCGCTGCGCATTTCAGGACAACTGATTAACGACCAGGAAGACTTAATTCACAAGGCGGTAGGTTGGATGCTACGGGAAATAGGTAAACGAGACCTGAATGCAGAAGTAGGTTTTTTAAAATCTCATTATCAGAGAATGCCGAGGACCATGCTCAGGTATGCAATCGAAAAATTCAGTAAAGAAGAACGCCATAGGTACTTGAAAAGAAAAACTTAACAAGTCAGCAACAACGTGCCACAGGTTAGCGGACCGTTCAACGATGCAGTACCAACTGAGGTTGTCATGCCGGAGAAAATCGATAAGTTGCACGAAGAACATGACTTATATTGGATATAGAGTACAACTCTGGAAACTGGAAAACGACAAGGATGTTTTCCCGAGCGGAGTCATCACGGATAATGCCGAGGTCGAGAAGTTGCTCTCACCTTACTTTTCTACAAAGGTTCCTCGATGCCCCAAGAACGGAACGTATGTTTACGACGATAATGATTACTCTTTCACGTGTTCCGTTCACCGCAAGCTAGAGAAAAAAGATATCTTGTGGTCTGTATAATTAAAAGCAGCACCGGGAAGATGATATTGTAGAAAAAGGAAATTTTCCTCTTCACGAAAAGCCCGATTAGGTGTACAATGTTGCGATACGCTTCCCGGACATCCGGTCCGCTATCACATTGTCACCGGCTCTACAGTGTATCGAATTCCGGGCGTACGTGTGCAAGAAAGGAACGATTACCTACCTATGAAAATGAAAACTGTGCTGGTCCTGATCGATGGTGTTCGGTACGATGCTATCAGGCTTATCAATAAATGGATTGGTCTTCCCAATTTCACCAACATAATCAGACACGGCGTCTGGTTTAGTAACGTGTATACCCAGCTACCCACCCTGACCACGGAATGCACGGCCAAGCTTTTGGTCGGTCACAAGGATTTCCACAATCATCCCACCATCTTCCAGCGGCTGAGCAGTTACGGTTTGAAAACTGCTTCCATCGGAACGGATTATTACAGCGGCCGCGGTGCCACGACGGTATTTGACAATCTGTATGACCGGAGGGGGAACTACACTTCCGACCAGATCCGGACGGATGTCGCCTGCCGGGTTATGCCGTATTACGATTTCATGTACGTCTACATGGTGGAACCGGACGAGTACGCCCATATCGTTCGAGACGAGCCGAGCCATATCTATCGGAAAGACTCACCCTATATCTGGGCCATCAAGCGGTGCGACCAGCGGGTAGGGCAGATCAAACGCGCCCTGGACGCGCTCCGTCAGCCTTATAATATTATCTGTTCCGCCGATCACGGCATGACCGACCAGGGGCGGCACAGTATCGCCGCCTGGAATGATAAAACGGTCATGCATATTCCGGTGTTCGGGATGGGGCACAAGATACGGCCCGGGTCGGTGGTCCACAAGATGAATTCCATCACCGATATTGCGCACGGGATCGTGAACCTGCACAACCCGAGGTACCGGGCGCATTTATTTAGCCGCGTGAAGCGATAGAGACCAGGTTCCCGCGAGAGACGAGGCCTATTCCAAAACCTCGATCATCTTCTTGGCGATGTTGGACACTTTGCCGGTAGGATCGAGTTCGATGGTCTTCTTGTAGTGAAGTATGGCCTTTTCCCGCATGCCGACTCGCTCGTAGATGTCTCCCAGGCTGATGTGGATATAGGGCGACGAGGGTTCCAGATAGAGCGCCTGTTCGTATGCCCTGATGGCTTCCTCGTACATTTTCCGGCGCTGGTAGATAACGCCGAGCTTGCGGTAGCAATCGGTGTAATACGGGTTTACGATCAACGCTTTTTTAAACCGATCGCTGGCTTCGACATACTCTTTCTGGTTCAGGAACTTGTTACCTTGCTCATACAGCGTCTGTGCCGATGATTTATCGCGTTTGTCGGCGGGCATGGTGTCGGGTTTGTACTCCACCCATTTCTCTCCGATGGCCGGCATACTTTCAACCGGTGTGGGAGCGGGTTTAGTCCCGGCCACCTCGACGGCCGGTGGTATTTCCACTACTTCCGGTTTCAGGGCCGGTACATATGGTTTGCTTTCCCGGCCGGTCTCTTTGAGTGCGCGGGGCGATTCACGGACCAGCACGTCGTCGATTCTTACCCGGGCGGAGATCCTGTTGATCTCTCCCAGTTCATGCGACATGTACGCGTAATCGAGCTGCCATTTACCCAGCACCAGGCTGGCGCCTATATTGAAGTCGCCGTTATTGGACCCTGCCCGGACACCGAAACGCTCACGAAACCAGGCTTCCACACCGTAGTTGGTCCTTACGGACATATTCTCTTCTTTCTCCAGATCGAGCGCGAACAGGATGTTCTGGCGCGGGCGCCAGGCCGTTCCCATCCGGACACCAAGCGGAATTTCGTCTTCCGGCTCATTGGCGGTGTTCTTCCATTTCAGGTTACCGCCCACATCCTGCAGCACCAGAGCCAGGTCGAACTGGTCGTGGAGATTGAACATCATTCCCATGTCGAACCCGAATCCTGATCCGCGGTAGGAAGAGAGCAGTTTTTGACTGAAGTACTTGAAATTCCCGCCGATCAGCATCCATTTGGTGAGACGGCGACCGAAGGAAAGCGTCAGCATATCCTCGGTATCATTAAAGGTGCCGAGATAGTTTCTGAGCGAGTCATACTGTTTGATGCCGCTAACGGTAAACCGCTGCCAGCCGACTCCCAGGGTCCCTCCCAGACTGTCGGGAAGTGTCAGGCCTACATAATCAAAACTCCGGTCAAAACTGAGATCGTCGTGCATGGTCAACACATGGTAACCGTCGAGTTCTCCCAGCCCTGCTGGATTCCAATAAGCTGCGCTGGGATCATCGGCAACAGCGGTAAAGGCCTGCCCCATTCCCAGAGCCCTGGCTCCGATACCTCGTTTAAACGACGCGTATGCCACGCCGTCTCCTCCAGCTAATGCAAGGAGAATTATCACGGGGATCAATAACCGACCCATCCATTTCATAGTTCCATCTCCTTAAGGTTACTAAGTTACCTGGCAATGACCGCTTTACCAACACGCTCGACACTACGGCCGGTATCGGAATCGAGAACGATCACCCGGTACAGGTACAGTCCATTGCTGACTTCCCGACCATCGTCCCAGGTCCCGTCCCACTCCGCCTCGTAGATGCCCGAGTACGCTGAAACTTCCGTTCCACTCTCAAGTGTCCTGATAAGTCTACCGTTTGAATTGTAGATTTTTACCCATTGTTTGTCGCCCGAATCAAGCTCAAACCCCAGGGTGTAACGAATATTGGTGGTACCGGTAGGAGTGGGATTCGGATAATTGTAAACATCGGAAATCGTGTAGCTGGCCAGTACTTTCGTAGAGAAATCAAACAACTTGTTTGCGCCGGCAGCGAACCCGTTTCCTTCCAGGTCCTGAATACCATCGAGCGTACCGGCTTTTTTGGAAAACAGGGTCATGCGGTAATCGGCTCCCGGACTGAGGTTACCGGAAGGCTCGAAAATAACCGCGTACCGTGAAGTGAGTGACGACGTGCCCATCTCGATTTCCAGCAATGTTCCCTCCAGATAGTGGACCGTGCCGGCCACTGAAATACTGTAACTCCCGGAAGTGCCGGTCTTCTGCTTGACGGTAACGGTGCTGGCGTTCACCGTCTCTTCATTGAGCGGACGGTTCACGTAGACGAATAGTTTTTTGTCCACGGGGATACGCAAAATTTCCGCGTTGGTTCCTTCCTTGTCGAGCAAGGCCACCGTTGAGAGATATCGTGCGGTGTCAAGGTCGCCGGAAGTCGGTTTGCCCGGCCTGAGCCGACCGTAATAGATATCCAGGACATCACCGGAACCGGTGTTCCTGGAGTCTCCCCAACCCACATGAACCGTGCCTTTACTTGACACGGCCAGGCACGGCCGGGTCTGATCGCCGGTGGTTGCATCATCGTCCGTGGATGTCCGGTCGGCCCGCTTACTGATAATGAAATTCTCGCCTCCGTCGGTGGACCTGGCGTAGTAGATGTCGGGATCGTTGGTATCGTTCCGGTCATCCTGCCAGACCAGGTGGATATTACCCGAAGAGTCGAGTACCAGATCCGCATACTGCTGGTCATTGGAGCTGACCTCGTTTATGATCGTCGGGGTGCTAAACGTGCTTCCCCCATCGGAAGATGAGGTGAAATAGATATCCCAATCGCCCGAACGTTCGTCGTCCCAGACGACATAGATATCCGTGCCGTCTTCGGATACCGCTATGCGCGGATTAATTTGTGCGCTGGTGTTGTCGGGATGAACCTTGGCGGCAGTCTGGAAGGCGCCGCCGCTGGTGCTGTTCTTAGAAAAATAGATGTCGCCGTCCGAGTCGTCGCCGTCCTCACGCCACACGATGTAGGCCAATCCGTCAATGTCTATCGCCATGTCGGGGGTCGCATCTTCTCCCCCCGGTACATTGATGATCACATCGGACACCTCCAGCGTGGTACCGAATGGGTTGGTGCCATCGATGTTGGTCTCACGGCAGTACACGATCTTTCCTTCATCCGCATCGTACCAGGCCAGGTGGATAACCGACGCGCTGGCGTTAACTTCCACGGTGGGTTCCTTTTGCCCGCCCGTACCCGAATCGACGAGGCGGTTGGGATTACCGGAACTGTAAAAGGTGCTGCCTGCGTCCGTGGAACGAGCCAGGTACACATCCCAGTTTCCGGCGCTCCGGTCGTCATGCCAGACCATGTATAACGTCTGTCCATCCGCTGAAACCGCCATGCGCGGCCGCTCAGACTTGGTGTCAGCTCCGGATTGGTCGTCAACACGGACATTTGTCGAGAACGCACTGCCGCTGCCCTTGGAGAAATAGATGTTGGTATCTTCCCCGGCCTGCCGCTCGTCCTGCCAAACCATAAGAGCGTTATCGCTGCTGTCGGAAGCGATATCAGGAACCTCCTGCTCATTGTTCGGAGCGGTTCCCACCGCATCGTTCCCCACTGCCTTCAGGTTATCTTCAAACCATTCTCCCGCCAGAGCTACCGAACAGAGTAGCAACGGGAAAACCAGGCCCAACAGGAGCCCCCGTTTCCCGGCTCGTTTCATCGCGAGATTCTCCCTTCTTGACTGTCATTATGCCGTACGTCCACACTATGGCATAGTCCAAGGACACAGAAATGACTGTATGTCTTAGTCAATATCGGTAAGGTGAGAGGTAGAATTTAGATGTGATCTCGCGGGGCCCCACAAAACTCTGCCGTAACCCCCAAAGGGCGCAATTAAAAAACCACTTTGGCTAGGCCGTGGTTCTCGATGCCGATCCAGAGCCCGTCCGGCGATAATTCCAGGCAATTGATTCTATTGGAGGGAAGCGGGGAATTCTTTTGGTTGTAAAGAGTCCAGGTAGTACCTTTCAGGATATTCAGGCCTTCGATGGTACCGATGGCTAACCGGCCGTTCAACGTTTCCAGGGCGAGAATACGATTGTTAGCCAGTCCACTGTTGCCAGGCACCGGCCGCTCCAGCCGTTTACCATCCCTGGTTTCCCAGGTGACATGGTCCGCTGTGTATGATGTCCACGTCTGGTTAGCAGACGAAAAGCGGGAAAGACCGCCACCGGTAGCAATCCACACCTCTTGACCGTCTACCAACAGGTCATAAACCTGGTTTTGCACCAGTCCGCTATTGCCGTCCATAGGCCGGATATTACCTGAAATCATATCAACCACCTTGTGGGCGCCGGTGAATTTGTCCCAGTAAGAACGGGAGTCGAAATAACGGTTGAGTCCCTGATTAGTGCCTATCCAGAGTGAATCGGTCTGCACGGCCATTACGTTGATCTCGTCGGCCAGCAGACCGCTGCGTTTCCTGGTGAAATCAGTCCAGGTATTTCCATCGAACTTACGGATACCACCGAAAGTCCCGGTCCAGAGCACCTGGTTCTGAAACGTGATAGCCCGCACCGAGGGACCCGGATATCTCATCCATTGGTTTTTTTCTCCATCAAACCGGGCCAAGCCGCCATCGCATCCGAACCAAACGATCGAGGGGACCCGGGGATCGACTTCCACACAGCGGACAACGTTGGAAGGAAGCAGGGTTTTACTCTCCACGGTAAAAGCTTCCCATTTATCGCCGTTGAGCCTGGCCAGCCCCTCTTCCGTCGCTACCCAGAGATAGCTTTTACCGTCGGGAAACGGCTGATAGCAGACGTCGAGGACCTTGTTCGAGACCAGGTTACCATTCTCCTGGGAAAAAAACGTCCAGGCCGGTACGTTTCCAGCAGGCGCTTTTTCAGTCTTCCCCGCCGGAGCACCGCAACCGGACAGACACACGACAGTAAGTAGACATAAAGCACGGATTATCTGGTTCACGGTTAGTTACCTCTTTTCCTGGGTCCGCAGTAGTAATCGCCAATTGACCGCAATCATGGAAATCAAAAGTTCCTTGGCTTCCGACCTGGTAATGGCAGGATCGAGTCTGCCCAGAGTGAAATTCGCTTTGAACACGGTAAACTGCCGGTCAGTCATCTTGCTAATCAGACGAAGTTCCTTGAGGTGCTGTTCTTTCATATACTGAAGCTGGTCTCTGGTGACCGGTTCCATTCTTCAGACACTCCCGAGCTACCGGCGTTGGTTGTAAAACAATCGGGACGACTGGATTTGAACCAGCGACCCCTTGCTCCCGAAGCAAGTGCGCTACCAAGCTGCGCTACGTCCCGATAAAGGGGCACTACGGCTCATTAGCCCGGATATTTCACCAGTGTGCCTACTGCGGTCACGAATTCGCACGCATCTTCTGCGTTACGCTCGGTCACCTGTCCTCGGCGTATCACAACGGATACGCCTGCGGAAGGCTTGGTCGCGTGCCTTGAAGATACCCCCGACTTCACGATCTCGTGACGGCAACTCGTGAAATATCCAGGCTTAGTGGCGAATTGGATTCTACTACGATCCGCAGAGGTTGTCAAGAAGTGAAGCCAGAAGTACGGCACCTTGATTTTACGATTTTGAATAGGGATAATTCAAGATTTTTATAGCTGATACGCTCTTATTATACCGGCATTTACATCCCAGTAAAACACCCTGTTAAGCGCACGGCAATAAGCAGCATTTCCTCCATTTGCGGCGATAATTTCTCGATAATCCGTTCCATAATCGTACCGCACGAGGGCCATCCCGTCGCGGTAAAGGATCTCACGCCGGCCATGGAGCCAGAGCGGGCTTGAACCCGAGGTGGCCACCCGCTGAGCATTGTTTCCGTTACCTTCGCTTACCCAGATACCGTCGCCACGGGAACAGGCCACCATTCCGTCGTTCGAAACATCAGGCGAAAAAGCATTGTCCAGAACCAGGGAAGTGGATGCGTCGGCCGGATCCATAGCGAGAACCGAGCCGTTTCTCTCGAACATAATACGCTGCAGGTTTTCCGACCAGACGGGGCAGCCGGCATCGTCGATCAGTTTGCTCGCGGAACCGGTTGAAACTTCGTAGATATGAACATCATATCCTTTTTGGAAAAGAATTCCGGAATCGTCCGGAGACCAGGTGGGAGTCCGTTCGCTAATACCGGTGCTGGCAGTCATCGAAAACCAGGTTCCATGGTTCAGATCGTAGAGCCACAGGTCGCTGGATACTCCCGTGGCGCTGAAACACACAGCCAGATACTTTCCATCATGCGAGACAGCCATGTCTACCGAATTTCCACTGCTCAACGGTAGCAGAGATACATCGACTGATGTCCCTTTTTTTATCAGGACAACTTCGGCCAAGACGAGTTCGTTTCCACTGGAAACAGTGATATTCTCCACCGCTTCGGTAGCGTATCCGCTCCGGCCGATGACGACATTGTAGGCCCCTTCCGGCACATCGGTCAATTCATAGCTCCCGTCCAATCCCGTTTCAGTGGAAATGTCCGTCCCGTACAAACCGACCAGGATACCAAGCGGCAAACCGGACCCGCTCAGTTGTACCGTGCCTTTGACCGATCCTGTCGGTGTTAAGCTCACGGTGCTGACATCGGTCGTCAGCCCGACCTTGACGGTAACCCGTGGCAGTCGCGCCTTGTTGCCGTTGCCCATGGAAGCAGTTATCCCGTACTCACCGGGAGGAATCTCATTGAACATGAACCTGCCGTCAGTGGCGGTCAAGACGGCCCGGTTCGTGCGATCTATCCTGACCGTTATCGCTCCCCCCTTGGCTGAGGTCTTTCCCGCCGCTCCCATGACGAACCGGCCGATGATCGAGCCACTGGCAACATCCGTGAGCCCGCCGGTGGGATCAAACTGTAGGGAACATCCGGAATTGAGAACAAGCAGAATAATAATTCCAATGGCAACAGGTAACTTTCTTTTCATGAACGGTATGACCTCCCCGGATTCTATCGGCAAACTTAAAGTGTCGCTTCAATGTTTAGCGTAGAAAGAGGAGGTTGAGATGTGGTTAACTTTCGCTGCGCTGTTGCTTGGCAAGGCGCTTGCTCGAAAAAGTTTATTTATATCCATCTCCATCTCACTCGTACTTGCTTTTCCAACCTTACTTTCTACGCTTTCTTGCTTGAGGGCGGAAGGAAGACGCCATTGAAAAACAGACATTGGTGTGGGGAAAAGGACATCAAATGACGAACCGACCTGAATCTGAGATTAAGAGATTGAGATGAGTAAGCAAGAAGCGTAGAAAGAGGTCCCTATGAGGTCTTTCCGATTCTAGGCATCAGCGCAGCCTTGTCCAGTAACAAAGCCTTGACGTCCCACCCTGCGGTTAACCTTCGCTGCGCTGTTGCTTTGCAAAGCGCTTGCTCAACAGAGTTTTTTTATATCCATCTCCACTCAAGAGGCGTGGAAGACGATGCAGGCTAGAGGAACATGAGGAGACTTACGGCCATGACTGCCATTCCGGCTACCAAACACAATTGCTTTCTTTGGGTGGATTGAAAACACCCCCCCGCGAACGAGGGGGTGCTTTAAACGTTAGTCTGCGGCCTCCTATCAGGCGCCGGTGGTTATCGCCTCTTCTCCAAGAATAGCCCTCAAATCCTCTTTGGCAGTTGAGATAGGCTTGATGTTGAACTTCTCCACCAGCACTCCCAGCACAGCCGGGGTGACAAACGCCGGCAGGCTCGGTCCGAGGCGAATGTCTTTGATACCCAGGTGCAGCAGCGTGAGCAGAATAGCTACCGCTTTCTGTTCGTACCACGAAATTATCATGGACAGCGGCAGTGAGTTGACGTCGGTATTGAAGGCCCCGGCCAGGGCCACCGCAATCTGGATGGCCGAATAGGCGTCGTTACACTGACCGATATCAAGGAGTCGCGGAATACCGCCGATATCACCGAAAACGAGACGGTTGAACCGGAACTTGCCGCAGGCCAGGGTGAGAATGACACAATCATCCGGTACCGCTTCGGCAAACTCGGTGTAGTAATTGCGGCCGGGTTTGGCCCCGTCACAGCCGCCGATCAGGAAGAAATGTTTGATGGCTCCCTGTTTTACCGCTTCGATGACCGTGCCTGCCACCGACATGACGGTGTTCCGACCGAACCCAACGGTGATGGTTTTCCCGGATTCGTATTCCCCGATATTCTCGCTGGTGAACCCTTCAGCTGCCAAAGCCGCCGCGATAACCGGCTCGAAATCATCGTTCTTGACGTGGACAACACCGGGCCAGGCCACCAGGCCGGTAGTGAAAATCCTGTCACGATAACTGTTTTTGGGACGCTGAATACAGTTGGTGGTCATAAGAATGGAGCCCGGGAATTTCTCGAACTCCTCGTGCTGGTTCTGCCAGGCGGTACCGTAGTGCCCGGCCAGATGCGAATACTTTTTCAGTCCGGGATACGCAAGCAAGGGCAGCATTTCCCCGTGCGAGTAAACGTTTATACCCGTTCCCTCGGTCTGCTTGAGAAGTGCCTCAAGGTCCCTGGGATCATGCCCGGAGATCAGGATAGCTTTGCCTAAAACCGGTGTCAGCTGCGCTTCGGTGGGTTCCGGGTGCCCGTAGGTTTCCGTATTGGCCGCATCCAGCAGTTCCATGGCCTTGAGGTTCATCTCTCCCACTTTCAGGGCAGCGCCAAGCAGGGCGTTCGTGTCGGTGGGATCGCCGGCCAGAAAATCGAGTGTTTCGTGGATAGCTCCGTTATGCTTTTCATCATCTTTACCCAGGATATGGGCGTGGTCCGTATAAGCGCAGAGGCCTTTGAGCCCAAACAGCACCAGGTCCTGTAAGCCGGCGGTCTGTTCTCCGTGCTTTTCTCTTCGAGCCTGGACGCCGATTTCCCCGGCCTGTTCCGACAGACGGTCATTATCGCTGGCGGGCTGCCAGACAGCGGGACCGGACAGTGTGGCAACTTCTACTCCCTGGGTGCGGGCGGCATCCGTATATAGCTGGCGAGCCGTACTGCGCAGTTGAACCGCCCTGAGAATCAGGTTCCGGAGTCGGGCCTCGTCGAAGTTCACGTTGGTCACCGTGGAAAAAAGAGCTTCTGAAATAAAAACATCGATCTCCTTATTCACCACTCCCAATTTCCGGGCTCGATGAGCGTACATGGAGACCCCTTTTGAAATATATACCAGCAAATCCTGAAGATCGGACACTGCCGGGGCTTTGCCGCACACACCGTGTTTCGCGCATCCCGTTCCTTGATACGTCTGTTCACATTGATAACATAACATTTACCTCACTCCTTTTCCTCTCGATATTTCCGGCCGTTCTATCGGCTACATATCGCTTCCTATATAGTATCAGAAATTTCCGTTATCTGTACATTCTCTTGACTGGAATAGTTTCCCTTGGAACACAATCCCAACGGGGGTCTCTTTGTACACTCACTACAACCACTCCTCCGACAGCACCTCCCCCTTTATTCCGACTACAATACATTTGACGGAAATTTTTCTCTTGGATCCCTGCACCGCCTGTTGAGCCAACGCCAACAGCCCCCGGCAACAGGGAACCTGCATGATCATTACCGTCAGCGTGTTGATAGCGGCTTCATCAATCAAGGAGCGGATCTTCTCCACGTAGATGTCGGTGCCCTGATCGAGCTTGGGGCAGGCGATGGCCAGAGATTTTCCCTTGAGATAATCGTTATGAAATCCACCCAGGGAGTAGGCCACACAGTCAGCTGCCAGAAGGATGTCCGCACCCTGAAAATAAGGAGCCATGGGCGATACCAGGTGAAGCTGGATGGGCCACTGCCTGAGCTGTGACGAGATCGGACCCGTCTGTTCTTCTTCGCCTGCTCCCTCTCCCTCGGCTCGTAAATCCATCATTTTCATCCCGGGACACCCGTGAAAATGTCCATGCCCTCCACCGGCTTGGGCCAGTATTCCCTTGAACTCGTCCGGCATTTCGACTTCCTTCTCCTTGAGTATCTGGAGGGCCTCCATGAGAAATGCCATCTCGCCGTGTTCTTTCAGATGGGTCAGGTGGGCATGAACGACATTCTTACCTTGTTTGAGAATGTTTTCCATGACCCG
This sequence comes from uncultured bacterium, assembly GCA_964593455.1. Lineage (GTDB taxonomy): Bacteria > Muiribacteriota > CAYSPT01 > CAYSPT01 > CAYSPT01 > CAZQHK01. The sequence goes on along the minus strand of CAZQHK010000008.1, from coordinate 114,835 downwards.
CCGTTCGTCATACGGCTCAGCTTCTCTCTCCTCGATGGAGATGGCGTCCACGGGACATGTCCCGATACAGGCACCGAGTCCATCACAGAACAGATCGCTGATCAGTCTGACCTTGCCTTCGATCATTTGGAGGGCGCCTTCAGGGCAGTCTGGAACACACTCTCCGCACCCGGTACATTTTTCCTCGTCGATAGTAATTATCTTTCTTTTCGCCATCGTTTCATCCCTTCTTACTGATTTTGTCTCACAATACCTGCTTATTAAAGGTTTTTCGAGCCATCTCCACCGTCAAACGCGACGGCCAAATCCGATACATTCGTGGCCGTTAAATAATCAAACAGTTCACGGTTCAGCCTTTCGAGCAAGCCGCCAAGCATGCAGTTCTGTCCCGAACAGACCTTCACTTTAAACAAACATTTTTTTATTTCCAGGGGGCCTTCCATAACCTCATACACTTCAAGAAGGCTGAAATCATCTTCCTTATTCCTGAGTGAATAACCTCCGCTCGGCCCTCTGACGGATTTGAGCATACCGGAGCGTGAAAGGCGCTGAAGAACCTTTGAAAGATGCGCTTCGGAGGCGTTGAGCGCCGTGGCGATATCCCGGACCGGCATGACCTCGCCGTGACGCGACTTAAGCACGGCCATGGCATGCAGTGCCAGGGAAACAGCTTCAGAAGTTTTTACCGCCCCGCTCATTCGTTTGTCACTCCCCTTTTTCTAATTACGGTATTCTGGTGCCAAAATACCAGTTTATTTTCAGTGTGTCAATAGTTTTTGAATTAAAAAATAATAAAAATCATTTTTAGTGGGAAAAGTGATTATTAAAGGGTAATCACATTTCCTTTCGGGCTGGAAAATATTTTAAAGTGGATATATTTGAAACATTTCTTAGTATTGATAACTATCTATAGCAAAGAGGAGTGTTCTTATTATGCGTACCATTACCGTTCTGCTGATCGCGGCTCTGGTATTAACCCTGATCCCTTCCCCTGCCTCATCCCGCTCTCTGATCGGGAATTTCGGACAGTTCAAAAAGGATCTCTTTTTACTGCAGGCGGGAGTTGGAGCGGGAAAAGCCTATATGGCTGAATACAAGGGTGAGATCAAGGAGGCGAAAGAGATACGGGAGCTTTACGTTTCGGAAAGTATATTTTCGCGGCTGCGGGCCGGGCTGAAGGGCGCGTCTCTCCTTGATTCCAAACGCGGACGGCGGATGATTAGCGAAGGAATCTCTCTCTACCAGAATATAGATCCACCACTCAAGCGGGTCCTCGACACTATCGGCTCTCGAGACGCAGACGGCCGGATATCGGAACGGCAGATTCACCGGGCGGCCAAAGGGGCCGGTATCTACGAAGTCTTCAGCCAATGGAAGAAACGGCCTTTCTCGTTTTTTTTCCGGCCGCGTGATGTGGCCGCCGCCTACCGTTCAGGTTACAACACCACCCAGGAATCTCTCCAGCAGTACCGGGAGCTCTCCGAGTTTCTTGACGGCGATACCGAGGCCGCCCGCATAATCAGGGCCTTTGCCAATATCACCACTATCGACTGGGACGATAAAAAGGCTGTCGAAAATCTTCCGTTCAAAAAAATACGGAATGATCTGCCTCGTAACGATTTTGATCCGATGGAATACCTGGACAAGATCGATGAACCTTCTTCAAGCATGGAAGAGGAAGACGGGAACCGGATAATACTCGATCCGACAATAGACTTTTAGGAGTCTGACACATTCCCTTAGCCCAGCCCAGATCTATAACCTTCTTGGATTTTCGCTCACGGCGAAACAGTTCATTTTCGAGACGGCGTATTCCGGGCGCCCCAGAACCTGATTTTCATCGACTAGCCCGGATATTTCACAAGCCTTCCTGCTGCGGCCGCAATCATATCACGAATTTGCTTCGGGGTAATATCCGGCGGAAACAGCCGGGTTTTCGAAGCCGGAGAATATCTTCGCCGCTTCTTCCACAATGGCCGGGTCGAAATCTTTCCCGGCGCATTTCCTGAGTTCTGCCACCGCCTCATCCGAAGATATGGCACGGTGGTAACTCCGATGACTGGTCATGGCGTCAAACGCGTCGGCGATAAAGATAATCCGTGCCTCGACGGGGATCTGATCACCTTTCAGGCCCTGTGGATACCCCGTCCCATCCCAATGTTCCTGGTCTGCGCCCACAACCTCCTGCAGCGGCCGTAAAACCGCTACGCTCCTGACAATTTCCTGAGACAATCCGGCGTGGGTCTTGATGATCTCGTATTCTTCATCAGTGAGCGGGCCGTCATTGTCTAGAATCGAGTTGGGAATGGCCAGCTTACCGATGTCATGCAGATACCCGGCTACTTCAACGCGTCTGACCTGCTCCTCGGAAAGACCCAGCGCCAGGGCGATCAACACACTGAAGTAAGCCACCCTCCGGGAATGACCTTCGGTGTATGCGTGTTTAGCGTCGAGCAGCCGGCCCAGAAGCTGGAGAAGGTCGATTTTCATCCCGGCGTCAGCTTCCCGGATTGACGGAATGGTTTTGAGATGCTCATTGACGACCAGATCGAGCCGCCGTTCATCCAGTACGGTATCCCACAGGTCACCGGCCGCGAGCTCGTCCATAAGGCACTCATAGAATTCACGGGAAAACTCCCGGCCCACTCTCTTCTTCAACCCTGTTTGAAGTTCCGGTACAGTAATCCCGGGATTGGTGTCGGCCATAAAAGCGAACTTGTCGCTTATTTTCAGTATCTGGCTGCCCGGACTGAGATCTGCGGCACTCTTTCCCCGCGGATACCCCAGGCCGTTCACCCATTCGTGATGGTCCAGTATCATCTCTGCCTGCGGGATGAAACCCGGTAGAGCGGCCACAATACCTGCTCCCCTCTGGGGATGGACCCTGATACCGGAAACATCTGTGTCTTCCATGTGTTCCTCCATGTGCAGCAGACGGTTAGGGAGATCGAAGGTGCCGATATCATGCAGGAGGCCGGCGGTGAAAAGTCCGGCTGCCGATTCTGGAATCAGCCGTCGGGCCATGGTTTCCGATAGAACCGCTACTCGCAGGGAATGATACAGTTTTTGGTTTTCTTCCAGGTCTATGACATATGCCAGAACCTTCACTATTTCCAACTCTTCATACGATATCCGCAATTGTTATCTTCCTTTCCGTTCGTTCGGAAATTCAGAAGTATCATCCTGGAATGGATGATCATCCGGTTCCAGGTGGACTACCACGTCTACAATCCCCGGCCCGGCAGTGATCAAGGACTGCTTTACCGTCATCGAGATATCATGACCGTCACGGACCGTCATCGCACCGTCGACCAGAACATGAAGATCGACCTGGAGCCCCGACCCGATATAACGCGTCCTGATGGCATGGACCTGCGTAACGCCCGGGATGCCGAGAACGATCTCACTGATCCGTTCCTGTATGTCGCCGGGAGCACCCACGTCGACCAGCTGTTTAATGGCCGGCCAACCGATACGCCAGGCAGCCTGCAGGATGAAAAGCGAAACCACCACGGCCCCGACATGATCGAGAAACGCCCAATCCGGCATCAAGTATGCGCCGGCCACCGCCAGGGCGGCCGGAACGGAACTCAGGCTGTCCGAGCGGTGGTGCCAGGCATTGGCCAGCAGTGCCGTGGACTGAACGCGCTTGGCTACGGTGGCGGTATAACGAAACATCAGCTCTTTAACGATAATGGAACCGACCGCGGCTATAAAAGCCACCATTCCCGGGGGACCCAGGTGATTCTTATGCATGGTGGTAAACGCCTGCCATGAGAGACCTGCGGCCACGAGTGCCAGGGCCAGGGCAATGATAATGGTAACGATCGTTTCGATGCGTCTATGCCCGTACGGATGATCGGTGTCCGGCGGTCTGCTCCAGTACTGGACCCCTATCAGGATGGCAATATCGGTGGTGCAATCTGAAAGGCTGTGTACCGCGTCCGCCACCACTGCCTGGCTGTGACCGATGGTCCCTCCAGCCAGTTTGGCCAGGGCCAGGAAAAAGTTGATAATCAACCCGATCCAGGTTATCCGCCTTATTTCCCTGGTATACCGGGATTGACTGCTCGATCTAACGGTAAAATCATTGGTCATGACGTTCCCACATTCCGCGCGAGATAGACGTCATCATGATAACATAAATTGGGGGTTAAACCGGTAAAATGCACTACTCCATTTTCCGGTTTAAGGTTTTACCTTGACTGTCTCCAGCAGGAGCTTCAATTGGGCGGGATCGGTTACCGGCTGGAGGCACGCTGCGCCGGTGCAGACATAGGCCGTGGCCCGCCCGTTTACCGGGACCTGAAGGTCGGTATACGGAGCCAACCGGACGATGGGGGGAGAAGCATTCCCATCCGGCCGCAATAACACCACGTTATTCGGTCTGAACTCGTTTCTTACTACCTGAATCATGGCTCGGGTGTCTTCGGCACCAGGGACGCCGCTGATAACTATTTCCCGGGTCGGGCCGAGGCTGAAATCCAATGCCGTGAGCATCATGGTAAAAGCCGTGGGAGCTCTCGATAGCTGCCCGGAAAACGATTCCATAACGGCCAACGCTTTTTCTTTGAGATTATGATCTCCCAAAATGTGTGATAGCCGAAAAAGATTCAAGGCCGCCACCGAATTGCCGGAAGGAATGGCGCCGTCATAGGCGTCTTTGCGACGGACCGGCAGTTCTTCTGCGCCGGGCGGAGTAAGGAAGAAACCACCGCCTGTATCATCCCAGTATTCTTCAAGAAGTATCCTGTTAAGGTCTACCGCGCGCTCAAGATACTCGATCTCGAAGGTGGTTTCATAAAGCTCCAGGAGTCCCCATATCAAAAAGGCGTAATCATCGAGAAACGAAACCCGGAGGACCTCCCCGTCACGGATACGGTGATAGAGTTTCCCGTCATCGCTTCTCATGTTCTTCAAGAGAAACTCGGCGGCTTTGACCGCGGAGCGCTCGTAGCGCGAATCATTGAAGATCCGAGCGCATTTTGCCAGGGCCGCGATCATCAAGCCGTTCCAATCAGTGAGTACCTTGTCATCCCTGAGAGGGCGGACCCGTTTTTCCCTGACCGCGAAGAGTTTTTCCAGTGCACCGGCGAGTTTGAAGCGAAGTGAATCTGCCGGCATGGCAAGTTCTTCAGCCCATTCAACCAGAGGTATGGCTAAGTGCAAAATGTTCGAGCCCGTCTTTCTGCCCGTGGCCTCGTCGGTAAAGTTGCCTTCTTTTTTCACTTCGAAAACGTCCTTCACCAGCCGGGATTCTTCTACATCCAGTATTTCGTCTATCTCCTTTTCACTCCACAGGTAGAAACGGCCTTCCTCACCTTCACTGTCGGCATCTTCCGCCGAGTAAAAAGCACCATCAGGAGACAGCATATCCCGAAGTACATAGGTCAGGATTTCTTCCGCGGTCCTCCGGTACTCGTTATTGCCCGTCGCCTGGAAGGTTTCCGCATAGCTCATGGCCAGCATCGCCTGGTCGTAGAGCATCTTCTCGAAATGCGGAAGAAGCCAGTGTTTGTCGGTTGAGTATCGATGAAATCCCAATCCTGCGTGATCGAACACCCCTCCTCGTCTAATCGACTGAAGCGTTGTTTCCACCATGGCCAGCGCCTTTTCAGAGCCGCTGTGGCGCCAGTACCTGAGCAGGAAAAGGAAGTTGTGAGGTGTCGGAAACTTGGGTGAGTTGCCGAAACCTCCATGAACGCTGTCAAACCGGGAGGAAAGATCATCAAACGCCTGTCTCAGGATATTTTTACCAAGCTCCCGGCTGGGTTGGGAATTAGAAACCCGCTTAAGGGCAGCGGTTATTTCCCTGGAGGAATCAATCAAGTCGCTGCGGCGGGATTTCCATAACAACTGAATGCGGGGAATCAATTCCATCATGCCGATTCGACCGAACCCGCTCCGTTTGGGTAAATAGGTGGCGGCATAAAACGGTCTTTTATCAGGCGTCATGATAATAGTGAGAGGCCAGCCGCCGCTACCGGTGATCATCTGACAGGCAGTCATATAGAGATCGTCAATGTCCGGCCGTTCTTCCCGGTCGACCTTTATATTAACAAATGACTCATTCATCAAGCCGGCCACTTCGGTATCCTCGAAGGACTCCTTCTCCATCACATGGCACCAGTGGCAAGTCGAGTAGCCGATCGAGAGAAAAATTGGCCGGTCAAGTTTTCTGGCTGCCTCGAAAGCTTCTTCTCCCCACGGATACCAGTCGACCGGATTGGCCGCATGCTGCAACAGATACGGGCTTTTTTCAAACCTGAGCCTGTTTTCAAAATGAACGTCATCTTCACTCTCCCTGCCCTGCAGCATGACCTCATCTCCCCCGCATCCTCCCAGCAGGCCAATAAGAAAAAGCATTACAAACGCACGCCGCAGCCTGTTATTCACGAGCAACACATCCTGCCGGATACTACTTCTTATATAGTTAACTCCGTAAAGGGGGTACTGAGTTCCTCATGTTCCGAATGTAGCTGATAATTATGGTGTTGGAAAGATCATCTGGTAAGATCTTTCAGCTATAGTACGACACGGTAAAGTTTACAATTTTATTTTTTTTTAAACGTGGGAACATTCGAAACCTATGTGGCGTTACGAATTATGACAGCAAAAGTACAAAACCATAATTGCACACTTTATAATCACGTGAAACACGTATTGAAAGGACGGATGATATGGCAAAAAAGTCAGCTGCAATCACGCAAACCAAGGGGAAAACGCGGGCTACCATCTATGTCCCGGTTTCTTTGATCGAGCGGGTCAAGAATGCTGTTTACTGGACTCCGGGTCTCACGGTCGCCGCTCTGGCTGAGGGTTCTTTGTCCAGGGCCGTAAAATCTTTGGAAAATAAACGAAAATCACCTTTTCCACAACGGAAAAGCGAACTCAAAGTAGGCCGCCCGAAAAAAAAGTAACGGGGAGTTGTCTTACGCCTCCCACACCAGTGGTTTGGGGTCCGTTCCCCAGAGTTCTATCCGATATGGTCTGACGATAATAATCCCGTAAGCGGGGTCGTTTGGACCCTCGAAATGGGTCTTCAAATTGTCGTTCCAGAACGCGCGACGTTCATTCTCGGAGGTACTCAACTCAGCCAGACCCTGGATCTGAAGATATGAGTTGAAATCATCGAGCCCACTGCAGCCGCAGGTCAGGTGGACTTCGGGATCGTTTTTTATCTGCTGTACTTTACGCGAGGTTACGAAAGTCGACATTCTGATCGTGAAATCTTCCCCGCCGACAGCCGACATATATCTTACCCATGGTTTACCATCCTCGGTGATGGTAGCTAAACTGGTGAGATGAGGCCTCTTGATAAGATCATATATTTGTCGTTTTAAATCGTTCATGAAAAACCGCCTTCCTTTTGCATTTATCAGCATAACAAGGAAGATGACACAGTGCAAGATTTCATATCACGTTAGCCAGCACAGCTTGTACTTTTAAACTCGACACAGCTCTCAGGACATTCACAACGATAGCTCCAGAGAATTTCTCTTGAAATATATACTTGGAAATGCTATGTGAATTGATTATAATTGATATTCAGGTGTTTTTCTTCAGGGAGGGAGACGACCGGTGCAAGAGATTCTTATCATCGACGAAGCCCGGGTCATTCCGGTCGAGTTTTTCCGCCTGGCTAAAAACAGGCTTGAAATAACCTCCATGGAGAAGTTCAGCATCATCAATTTAGAACCAGCCAACGAACCCTGGGTTTTTCTGCTCGCACTTACCGGTTCCGATGACCGACTTTACGACGTGGCCATACAGATCTTTGAAGTATATCCGAAGGTCATGAGTATTGCCATCGTCGAGCGCGAAATGCTCCCCGGAGCCATGGAACACGGCATTTTCAATAATTTTGTTTTGCGGCCGGTGAACCCGGGCATGCTTCTAAAAACCATTCAGAACACGGTTCAGCTGAGGCTCTCCACAGAATCGACAGGATATCTCAAGCGCAACCTGGAGAAGTTCACCGGAGCCCTGGGTGAAATGGGCAAGATAGAGGCCCAACTCGACTACTATGTCGGCAAGTTCAGGATGATCGGGGAACTCATGTCGTGCCTGCTCTCCACCGTTCCCCTGGGAGAGCTTATCGCTAAAGTGGAATCACTGCTGCAACAGGAACTGCAGTGCAGCCATCTGTCACTGCTCCTTTTCTCCAGCGTAAACAACACCCTGCTTCCCGCCTACGGTCAAAAGCCCACCGACGGTGAGCTTGAACTGGCCAGGAAAGCCCTGGACGCGGAATCCCATGTTCAATCGGGAGACATGGAGAACCCGGATAAAGACCAATCCGGTCCCGGTCAACCGGTGGTTTATATTCCGGTCAGAACGGGTGGCAAGAAACTGGGTGTCCTCTGCGCCCGGGGAACGGACTCGAGGCCGCCGTTTTCCGAGTCGGAGATCAACATTCTCCGGATGATAAGCTCCCAGGTCACTATTGCCCTGGAGGATTCCAACATTTACCAGAAGATCAAAAAAGCGACCAAGCTGCTCAAGAACAAGGAAAAGGACATGGGGTCGCTATATGACATCGAAAAAACGCTCAGGGAAAACGCGGATAATCTGACCGGCCTCTACTCCAGTATCGTGGGTAAAACAGCCGAGGTGCTCGACACCGACCTGGTCACCATGCTTGTTCCCGATGAGCAGGAGGAATACCTCATCAACGCCGCCACCAGCGGATCGGCCATTGGTTTAGTATCATCACTCCCCATTGAGGGCACCGTGCCTGGTTCTATCTGGAAAAAGGGCGAACCGATGAGATCCGACCGACTGAACCTCGACCTGACGTTTCCCGACGGACCCGGGATTGCCATGCCGGTCAAGGGGAAGAACCTGACCTATGCGCTTTTGTGCGCATGCCGCAACCGCGGCCGCCCCCCCATTAAGGAGGGTGAGTTCCAGCTCGTCAAAGCGATCGCGCAAAAGGTTTCCGCCCATGTCGCGGGCGTCCGTATGACCCAGGAACTCCTATCTCAGGAAGCGGCCAAAGTCCGTCTGCAGGAGAGTTTCTCGCAATACGTGTCTCCGGAAGTGGCTAAAAACGTCCTGGACAGCACCGAAGATATCGGCCTGGAAGGCACCAGGCGCAAGGTCACCGTTTTCATGACCGGACTCCATGATTTTCATAAGTTTTACTCCTCGTTCGAACCGGAAATAGTGGTGACGGTGCTCCAGGATTTTTTCACTATGGTGACCGATATCGTTTTCGATCACGGTGGCACAGTGGACAAATTCATCTCCGAGGTGGTCATGTCCATATTCGGTGCGCCGCTGAGCACTGCCGACGATTCCCTGCAAGCGGTCAAAACTGCGGTAGCTATCCTGGAAGGGACCCGGAAACTCAAGGAAAACTGGGTCTCCTGGAAGCCGGAACTCAGCATGCTCTCCTGTCGGATAGCGGTCAACACCGGCGAGGTCATCGCCGGTAATATCGGTTCCACGAGACGGTTGGAATACACCGTTATCGGCGATACGGTCAATACATGTGCCCGGTTCAAGTCAAAGGCCGGTCCCTGGGAGTTCCTTATCGGCGAAGAAACCGCCCGGGAAGTGAAAGATTCGTTTTCTCTCCGTGAACTTACTCCCGTTTCATTAAAAGGTAAAGCCAACCCCGTGCCGGTCTTTACCCTGGACGAAAACACCTTGCAGGCGGAGGGCAGTTGATCATGACCAGGGACCAGGGAACGCAACAACTCATCCAGGGCACGCAAAAGGGTAAGATATTAGTAGTCAATCTCAGCACCGCCATGGACGAGCTTCTCAATCAAATGTTGAACAATTCGGGACTGGCGTATGATATGACCAATGAGCTCGTAACGCAGCAAATCCTTTCAAAAGCTTGTTCCGATGCCTACGACACCGTACTGTTCGCCTCCGCCCACAAGAAGATGAGGCAGCACATGGAGATCATTGCCCAGTTGAATCACGTGGCTCCTTACATAAAATCGGTAGTCATGGCAGACAAAACCAGCACCAATCTGCTTCGTGAGAAATTGGGAGACATGGCCTTCCAGATACTGCCCAACGATATTTGTCTCGTCCAGGGGGCTCTGACCATCAAAAAAGCGGCGGAACAAACCCGGCTCCTTCACCTGGAAAACCTCCTCCAGCGCAAGTTTTACGCTATGCGGGAAGGTCATGCCCAACTTATCTCCAACCAGAAAAGTTTGTACAAGCTGGCTTCGAGTTTCAATGTCCTGCGGGAATTTATAGAGAGCATGGGTTCGTTACAGAAGGTGCCGCAACTGCTGGCCAAGGTACTTGAAAGCATGGAGGATATTTTTGGAAGCCTTAAAGCCTCAGTTTTCTTGATCAATCCGGACTCGGGCTGCCTAGAACTTGCCCAGGGAAAAGGACTCAACTCCCAAAGCCGATCGAAGCTTATTTTCAGGCCGGGAGAAGGAATCGCCGGTTGGTGCGCTACCAACCGCAAATCGGCGCTCATTGACGATCCGATCAAAGATCCCCGGTACACCTCCTTCGGCTCGATCAGGGAGGACCGGATGAGCCTCATGGCCGCTCCGCTCCTCTCGGGGACACGCTGCCACGGTGTGCTTTGCGTGGAAAGCAATTTTTTCAAGAACCGCTACAATACGTACGACTTCGGCTTATTCGAGATTCTGGCCGCCCAGGTCGCCATCACCCTGGAGAACATGAGAATTATCGACGACATACGTTCGGTCAATATCAACCTGGAGGAGAAGATAAGGGAACTGAACACCCTCTTCGACATCAATGCGGCCACGGTCCTGTTCATCGATCAGGAGAAATTCCTGAGCCAGGTAATTGAAAGGACCACCGTCGCCTTGAAAGCCAAGCGATGCGCCGTGCTGCTCCGGGACCGGGACACGGGAGAACTGGTCCTGACCGCCGGACACGGAATCGCCGCTGATATGGTTGGGACCCTTAAACTACGGGAAACCAACAGCATCTCGGGCATGGTTGCCAGGATCAAAAAACCGGTCGTGGTGAACGATCTCGAATCAAAACCGGAATTCAAGAAGTACTCGATGGAAACCTATCTAAAAAACGACCTGGTGTCCGTGCCCATCCTGTATGAAAGTAAGGCCATCGGTGTCATATGCGTCTCGGGCAGCCAACTCAGAAGCGGGTTCCGGCCCAAAAACCGCGACCTGCTGGTCTCCATTGCGTCCACGGTCGCCCAGGCTATTACCAATCACTGGGATTTCGTAGACATGATGGACAGTGAGCGGGAAAAAGCCCAGATCGAAGACCGGTTCAAACAGTACGTGGCCCCGAAAGTTGTCGATCAGATCGTCGATCACGCTGATTTGCTTGACTGCCGGCGCCGGGAAGTCACTATTATCATGAGCGATGTCAGTAACTTTACCCCGATTTCCGAGGCCATCGAGGCCGAGACTATCGTGACCATGCTTAATACCTATTTCGACATGATGACGGACATCGTGTTTTCCGAGAACGGCACCATCGACAAGTTCATCGGCGACGCTGTGTACGCCATTTTCGGCGCGCCCGTTTATTTCCCCGACCACGCCGAGCGGGCCGTCAAGGCGGCGGTGCAAATGCTCAAAGTGTTCCAGGCTTTCAAGAAGGAATGGATCGAACGTGACGAGCGTTTTGCCCCCATGGATCTCAAGGTGGCTATCGGCACTGGAGAAGCCCTGGTCGGTAACATCGGATCACGGCGGCGAATGGAGTTTACCAGTTTCGGTGAAGCCCCTTCCATCTGCGAGCAACTGGAGGATATCGCCAAAGCCGGCCAGATTCTCATCGACGAAGACGCCCTCTCCAGCCTGAAGGAAGCCGTCCCGGCCAACCCCTATGAAGGCCACACGGTGACTACGACTTCGGGAACCCGACCCGTGTTCAACGTGGACTGGCGAAAAATCGAACTTGACCCGGAAACAACTGAAGCGGTCATGGAACAACTTTGACCGGTATCTAATTATGACGAAACGAAAATTACTATCTATTATATTCATTCCGGTTCTATCAATTTTTCTGTTCGTTCTCTTCCTGGAGGTGCTGGACAGAATCGTCTGTTCGTTCCGTTTCAACTCGGCCCGGTACCTGGCCTATCCCTTACTTGAAAAAGGACCCTACCACCTGCCCCAGGCTCATCTCGTTCCCAGCACCATTGAAGACTCCGGCAGTCATGGTTACTACAAGTTTCCCGACGAGACGGCCAAAACAGGCCTCGTTGACCTGGGTATAAGCGTCAACAGTTTTGGCTTCCGGGGCAAAGAGTTCCTACCCTCGAAACCGGCCAACACGTACCGCGTGTTCTGTACCGGCGGCTCATCGACGTTCAGCTCCGAATGTCCGGACGGGCTAAGCTATCCGGAGCAGCTCGAAGCCATCCTTAATAAACGAGTTACAGGCCAGACATCATACGAGATCATCAACGCCGGGTTCGACGGGTTCCGTGTCGATCACATCCTGGCACTGCTGCAAAAAGAGATACTCAATTATCAGCCCGACTGTATTACTGTCTGCGAAGCCTTTACCGCCATCGAAGACCACGCCCTGGTGTTGGATACGACGGGAAAGAAGCTGTTCTGGTGGATGCATGGAATTTTCTACCAACGGAGCCTGCTTTACTCCGATCTGGTGCTCTGGATGGGAAGCCGAGACCTGGAAACCGCCGGACTGATGGCCTCATCCTCCGTCAAACTGGCCCGCTATGCCCGGGACCTGGCGAGTATATACCAGGCTCTTCAAAAGGCCAAGGCCAAACTGGTGTTCATCCTGCAGCCGGTACTGCCAAAACAACAGATGAGGGCGCTTACCGTCCATTCCGGGGGAGCTGACAGCGGTGATCAGGAGTACCTGGAACGAGAGTACATTCGGTTCTTTTCCGGCCTGCACTCCACTTTTATCTCCACCATGGAACGGGTAGCTGCAGAACGATCCATCACCCTGGTGGATCCCCGGAAGGCTTTTCTAAACCACTCTGCTCCAGCCGAATTGTTCGTGGATTACATTCACCTGAGTCCCGGCGGCAGCCGGGTTTTAGCCGAAGAAATAGCCAGAGTTTTCATCCGGGATAAGATCGGTCCGGCGGAATAACAAGAGCTTTCTCTTATTGTTACCTGGAACAGAAGGTCCCGTAGAGGACGCCGGTGCACAGGGCCACATTGTTAGGAATAATCGGTTGCTCGATGAGCCGGCCGGCAACGAGCACGTCTATCAATAAACCAGCTAACCGAACCTGGACCAGTTGGAAACGCTGCCCCGTCAACCTGTTGGTCAGAGGGACCACCTTCTCAACCAATCCGTTGAAGGTTACCGGCGGAGCTTCAGGTGCCTTCACATCATGGCTCTTTTTCTCACCACGCGCCTGTTCCTTTTCGCTGTTCTCATCCGACATCAAGCCGAGCAGATCATCAACCGGCCGGGTCGCGTACCAGTCTTTCCGGGTTTTAAATATGGTAATCTGCTCCGCCGGACACCATACGATGAAACGTGACAGTTTAGGCAGTTCGTAAAGATCCTTCACAATGAAAAAATCGGGACTCTTAAAACGGAAAGAGATCTGGCTGGCAATAGGCCCAGAGTCTGCGCCCGGAATGGTTTTTGCCTGGAACGTCCCCGCCCAGTCTGGAAATGAAAGCTGCTGCGCCACCAGTACCCGTAAAAAACTCCCGCGGCGGCCATCGGTGTCGACATACGGCGCCACATCGACAACCGAGCCGTTCCGTACCGTGAACCAGAGCCAGACTGAAGGCGCGATATTTACCGTGCGGTAGACCAGAGACCCCGTTCCCTCCTCCCTACTCTCCCAAACCGGTTTACTCTCGTCGTAGGCCCGTTTCAGGGTTACGGACCATATTCCTTGATCGAAGGTTCCCTTCGCTCTGATACCGGGAATTCCCACCGCCTCCAAATCAATACGGCTGTTGAGGGTATCCGGGGCGTGAATCATCAGGATAAATGCCATGCCGGAAGCCAGGAGCACAACCGCTGCCAGGATCCAACGCCATGAGGTAAACCAGGCCACTGTTAGCACTCCCTTCATTGCGTCAGCAATTGGCTGGCAAGCTCTTTGAAACTGGCGCTCGACTCGATCATTGCCCAGAGCTTGTCGGGCGCAACAGTCCTGATTATCTTATCACCTTCGGGCACCCCGGTGACAAACAACGCGAGACCATCACTGCTAGCTATTGGCTGGCCGAAATCCTCTTCCAGCACTTCCTGTATTTTGTACCGGTAATATGCGGGAAACAGGTCCCGGTGCAGCATGATATGCGTAAAGCCAAAGGAACGGATGATGTTTGAAAACTCGTCAGAGGTCATCTTCGGAATACTCTCCAGGCTGGGAACAGCGTCAGCCAGGCGCTCGACCATCAATCCCATCATCAGCCTTCGGGGAACCCGGTGTTTAAGCCCTGGTATAGCCAGTGATTCCACCATGGTCATCCCGTGGAAGTTCTGGTAGAGAATCAGGATGTCCTTGATAAAGATCTCCTGGGAGAATGGGTATATTTCGAGTAAAACCCCGTCACCGCCCGTCCCGGCAAGCGAATTGTAACACTCGGGAACCGTTACCGGCGTGACGTTCCATTTGTACACGAAATTGAAACCGATCATATCTGCTATCGCTAACAGTGACAAAAGAACGGCCACCGCGAAAAGCGTTCTGCTTCTTCTCCCGGCGCACCGGGCAACACACCGTGCTGCCGACACACCGAAACACATGAAAGCGGGGAGGAAAAATTTAGGAGGGATCGAAAACATCCTGAATCCGGGGATGAACCTTGCCGCCAGGGACCAGGGAGCATACGACAGCGGACCTGAAGGTCCCACCAGCGGTCCCATGGCCAGTAAAAAGAATCCTGCTCCCATGAGCCAGGCCGGCAAAGACAGAAGATCCCCCTTAAAGAGTGCGAACAGCAGCAGCAGCGCCAGTCCAAATCCTACGTAGACGCTTTTGCTTTTTCTTTCCGCAAGCGGATTGAAAAGCGTGTCCAGAGATGTGGGAATGACTTCATGGCGGGAGGAATGTGTCATTTTTTCCGCCTGCCTGTGCTCCTTGATCGAATGAAAAAAACGATCTTTGAAGAACTGGTATGTATTGTTGGTGAGAAATCCATCCACTATGGTCCGTACATCTTTTCTGGCCTTTGTACCAGTGCTTAAAAGCGTGTCGCCCTGGGGAGAAATGTATATAATCCCGATAAAGAGCACTACCAGAACCACCGGTAAGACAGCGCTTTCGGCGGCAAAAACCAGTAGTTTTCTGGCCGGAACCACTCTGGCTATCAAGCAATAGGCCAGCAGGAAAATCCCGGCCATGAGGAGCATCATTCCATAATAGCTGGTAGTGAGAAACGAGAGAAACCAGCAGATGCCGGCTGCCGCCGCCATGAGACGCCTTCTTCCGGGAGTTTCAGTGTCCAATCCTTTCAAAACAACCAGCACTGTCAGGGGTATAAACCCGAACAACAGATGATACCCGTTGTTGTCGAAGTAAATGGTGTTCCCGACGAACGAGTTGAGACACGACACTCCCGCGAACACAAAAGCTCCCCAGCGGTTTTTACCGGACAGTTGTTTTCCCAGCAGCCAGCAAGCCCAAAAACTGAACGAGAAAGACAGGAAGAGCGAACAGTTATAAATTGTGATGTAGTTGCCGCTGATCCTGAACGGAGCCAGCAGTACCGGATGGAGCCACCCATCGATAGAGCCCAGATTGACACCGAAAGGAAAACTGAAAACCGTGCAGAAAAACGGGAGCCGGCCGTTTGAAAACGCTTCATTTATCCAACCCGGCAGCGTGAGGCTGACAACTATGTCGCTTCGGTGAAAGCCCGAAAACGAACGGAAACCAGAAAGCGAACCGGAAATATTGGTTAGAATCGGCCAGAACACCAGTACCGTGATCGCCAGGCAGAGAACAATCCAGATATAGCATCTTTTAGTTTCGTCCTGAGTACGGGACACGGATGTATCGTTTGATTTTTCAACCATTGGCGACTCCCTGCTCAATCTTACGTATAGTTCAGGCAACAGCCTTATTCTAACAGTCCCAGCGGATTGGAACAACACAGCAGGGCCGGTTCGAAAACCATGGTCATTCATTCACCGATTTGAAAAACACGTGTCCGATGTGTTTAACTGGTAGGACTGTTCACGGAGGTGACCGTTCATGGGAAAAGCTCGTCTGGTTATATCCATCTTGATTATTATTTTGCTGTTGTGTGCAGTTTATTACAATATACTGAACCGGAAAGAATTCAAAATATACAGTCTGAAACTTGCTTCGACGAAAAACGAGATAGCCTTGCTCAAATCGAAACTGGAGAAGTATGAAGACGCGCAGAAGCAAATGATGCGCGAGATGGAACTGGCTCTGAATGACCTCGGTACCATACGCCTGGAAAAACTTTCCCAGCAAATGGAACTGGAAAAAGCCTGGAAAGAAACCGTGCTAATGAAGGGCAAACTGGATGAATTGAGCGGAGAAACAGAACGACTGAAAGAGCTGCAGGCAAGCCTGACAAAGGATTTATACATCGAGAAGTCGATGAATCGTGAAAAAAACCAGGAAATGATCCGGGTGTTAAACAAAAATGATACCCAGGCGGCTTACGCCGAATACCTCGAAATACTTCTCCAGCCATTCTGGGAACAGGCCGGGATACCGTTGCGGTTTACCCTGGAAGACGTTTCATCGTGGAAAAATGAATTGGTGTCACGGGCCGATGATTTGAATGATCAACGGCTCCTCGAATACCTCTCCCGGCAAGACGAAGAAGATCTCACCGCCTACTATCTCCTCTGGTACCACTGTCTAACATCCATCCAGGAAACACAACCGTAGAAGAGTAACTTGGTTATTGATATGGCTTCAGGGCGGGACGAAGAAGCTTAGTTACTGGACAATATCGCGAGATGCCTAGGATCGGACAGACATCATGGGGTCCTCTTTCCACACTTCCTGCTTAACCATCTCAATCTCCTGGCTTTAGCCTAGAACTTAACTCTTACATCTACCCTGACCCGTTTCCAGCCGCCGGAATCCTGCAGGGTGTCCGGACCCGTCTCGTCGAAGGCCACCCGGTCGTAGCTCACACCGATTACCGTGTTTGGAGAGTCCTGGTAATCGAATCCGATGGTTTTGCGCTTGTAGTCGAAAGCGTTGTTGACAACCGGTGAATTGTCGTGCAGGTCTACCTTTTCGTGGATAAAAAACGCGTCGACCTTATCGGTGACCTCCAGATCGAGCTTGAGATACGTGTCCTTGATGCCCTTTAGAATGCCCGTTGCCCGCGTGAGGCCGGCCGGCACGGCTCCTATGTCTATGGTGCCGAACATATCGTGAAAACGATGCCAGTAATAGATAGCAAGATGAAATATCGCACAGGTTCATTGTGAAATTAATCTCACCAGAACTTTATTAAGCTTCTTGAAAAGTTAGAAGGCATGAAAGGTAGGTGGATTCGCGGTTAAACCGGCGAATGACGAGTAAGATACATGCGCTGATAATAGTAACTATGATCATGATGGTAAACCACCGAAGGGAAGGCGGGAGGTAAAGCGAACGTTAAAAACTGTAACGGTAGGCGACGTAGACGTTGCTGTTATGGTGGAACTGGCCGAAGAACGTGTGATCATAATCGCCGGTGAACAGGTTGGCACCGATCTCCAGCGCCCGGTTATCGTCCATCTTGTAGTGGACTTTGGGACGAAAGTAGGCGTCGCTCCCAGAGGGAGAGAAGTAGGTGAAAAGGGAAAGCGTCAGGTTCTGGTCCCACATGAGACGGGTCAAGCGGAAGGAGACCAGGTGGCGGTACTCGTGCGCCGCCCGGGCACCGGCCGGCAGGGATGCCAGGTATTCACCGTAGTCCATCATGTACTCGCAGTAGTACTGGAAAGAGCCGGTAACATTTTTGGCCAACTCCTGCTCGTAACCCGCCAGGAAACGAAACTCGCTGTTTTTAATAAACGGGTTGTCGCCGCCGCGGTCACCTTCAGAATCGTAGTATCCGGATTCGAGGCTGCCGATGCCCTGCCCCATCGCGCCGCGGTAGCTAAACCCGTAGGCAAACAGTTCCGGGTAGGTGGCTTTGCCGGTAGCGGCGTTTTGGCCCCGGGGGCTTTTCCAATATCCCTGGTACGCGTAAAGCGCCCATTCATCTCCTTGCATGTTTTTGAATAACCTTAGTGCTATCTCATGGTCGTTTTCCCAACGGTCAGGTTTCTCCACCGCCACGACGGCATCGGTCCCCGCCCGGCGGCCAAGAGTGCCGTTCCAGTAGGAAATCCGTGATCCATCGATAAAACGGTCGGGATCGAAACGAGGCGTATAGACAAAGTCGATATTGGTAAACTCCTTGTAAATAGAGATCTTGACCGCATCGGAAGGGGCTTTGAGATACTCATCGTCACGACCGATGAAGAACGAGTTCCAGTCTTTCGGGAAGAGATCGTTGATGAAGAGCATGTCGCCGGTACCCCAGGTCAAAACCTGGCGCCCGATTTTCAAATCAGTTTCCGGGGACAGGCTCAAAGAAAAACTGGCTGCTCTGAGATCGAACCAGCCTTTGCCCTCTTCCAGTACAATTTCATCCCGATTAACCGGGTGGTCGTACAACAGGTCTCCGGTGAAGTTGAAAAGTACCGATTTGAAGGGTCGTTCGAACTCCAACTGGAGACGAGCTTCCAGGATGGAGGTCTCTTTCTCGTAATGGTCGTCTTTGAGACGAGTCCCGACCCGAGTTTCCCAGAACCCGGTCAGGCCGAGACCGGCATCATCCGGTGAGCCAGAATCATGTTCCGGCTGGTCCTCGTCTTCTGCAGAACCAAACAACCCGGCCGGAAGTGAAGGTTCCGAGCCGGAATCATCATCAGTGGGAAGCCCCAAACCCGCTGGCAGTGCCGGTTCGTTCGATTCATTCAAACCCAGGGGCAACGGCAGCGCCGGTTCGTCCACAGCAGACTCCTCAGCAGCACCAAGGCCAGCTGGAAGCGAAGGTTCATCTTGAGCAAAACAGGCAGTGGTTAAGAAAGTTATGACACTAATAATTACGAATAATCGGAAACAATTGTTATTCATTTCCTTCAAAATATCCTACCTTACTTTCTACGCTGCCTGCTTGAGGGCGGGAGTAGAAGCTCTCGCTACGCCCTTATGTTTGCACTCACTTTTACAGGAAGGGACCAGTCTCCACAGGGTAAAAATCTCAATTCTCTTAATCTTTATTCTCATTTATGGTACCGCAGCAACACTTCTACTTACCCGCCACCCTCTGAACAGCGGGCGTAGAAAGCAAGGTGTGAGATTGAGAAAGAAAATATCACAATCGCAATCTCCTGTCTCTCCACCCACAACATTGCCTGTCCCTTAATTTTACCTTTCCAACCGCACTCTGGAATATAAGCGTGGAAAGTAAGGTGGATTCGCCGGACAAGCCGGCGAATGACTCAACTTTCCCCACTACGCTCCTATCTCAAATACTTCCGTGGCACCCGTTTCAGGTAACGTTCGGTAAAGATGGTTTCCGGCAGCCCGATATCGTACTTCACGTTGCTGTACTCGATGACGGTCTCGCCACCTTTCAGGTTCTTCATCCGCGCCATAACCACCGTGGGATATCCCTGGATGTTGTCGACTTTCAACGCCTCGTATACCCGGTATTGTTCACCGGTTTTGTCGTAATACTCCACCTTGACGGTGATGAACGTCTGGCGGTGTACCCACATCTTGAAGGAGGAAAACTCAACCGAATCGGGATCTTTCGGTATGTTCTCGATGACAAAGAAGTTTTTCGAGGTCTCCAGCAGGGTGTGTTTGTCTTCGGTGATGTTCCGTCCCGAAACGTCTTCGTAGAAGAAATCGGAGCCTACAAAACTGGTCCGTTTTTCGGTGGAAGCAATTCGTTTGACCAGGTCTAGCGCGGGTAGGAACATCCAGCGGTTGTCGTCCTGTTCAACGTGTTTCCAGACCATGAAAACCATCTTGTTCACATCGGCCGGCCGGTTAAAATACACGTAGAACTTCTGGTCCTTATTTTCTCCGGTGTTCTCGTTGTCCCAACGAAGGATGGTGAACTCCCGATTCCGTTTCCGCCCCTGGCTGTCAGTGATGATCATGGACACCCTGGCGCTGCCGTCAATATATGGTGTTTTACCGGTGGACAATCAAGGAATGTAGAAAGTGAGGTAGGAGATTTTAAAGATTGGCAAATAGACAAAAAAACGAGGCGCTCACATCGGAGCGCCTCGTTTTATGGTTATCTTGATTACAGCAGGTTTTACATATCGGGTTTGGGTTTCAACTCGATCTTGCTGCCATCTACATCTCCACCTGCTGCACCAGGCTGGGATTCGGGAATCGATTCGCTCAAGTTGAACCAGCCGCTGTCCGAGAAGAGACCGGCATCGCGCCAGATGTCCTCGACTCGATCGAACATTTCGTCACGATCTTTCTTGGCTTTTTCGTAGGCGTTCTTCTTTTTAATTTTAGATATAAAGAATATCCACCATTCGTCATCGTACTCTTTCCGAGTCCGTTTGACGTTAGTATCGGCACGCGACATCATGAACTCGGTATAATCCCTGAGTGCATTATGGTAGTTCTTTTTCCGGGCGGGTTTCCGCCAGGTCATGTAACTATCGGTGTTTATGTAAACATCGTATTGGAAATCGGCCTGGGCCTTGGCGAAGGTTTCCACCTTGTCCAGGTACTCTTCCCTGGCGCGGTTCATTTCTTTCTTCCGGTTCGACCGTGCGAAGAGCCGTATACTGGCCGTATCCTCGTAGCGATCTTTCGCGTCCTGATAATCTCTCAGCGCCCTCTGGATCTCGCGTCTCTTGAGCGCAACGTACTGCGGGTTCATCCTCGGATCGGTGATGCTGCCGACTTTATTGACCTCGTCAACGACCGTTTTACCCGCGTCAAAAATGTCTCCGATATTTTTCAGTACATCCGAGACCTTATCAACAGTATTCTTAACCTTATTCATGCTGTCCTGAGCCAGGACGGGTCCGGTAAACGTCAACGCGAACACCAGCACCAATGTCAGAGCAAAACTTTTCTTCATCTTACGAACAGCTCCTTCCATTTCCTCTTTTTTCCATTTTTTTTCGCTTCATAATGTGTATAGGCAACGGTAATGATAAAAGTTACAATGTTTTTTTTTCGACAAAATAAAACAGGGGAATCCGGATCGAATTCCCCTGTTATTTATTTGCTCAACCAAACTTACATGTCAGCGCCGGGATCGACTTCGATGCTGCTTCCGTCTTCCGCCGGCTGTCCTTCAGGAATGATAACCCTGGTTTTCAGACCCGGGGTAGAAATAAGCTCGGCATCGGCCCACATATCTTCGACACGGTCAAACGTATCATCACGCTCTCCCTTGGCCCGCTCCATAGCTTTCTTCTTCGACAGTTTGGCCCATGGGAACAGCCACCACTCGTCTTCGTATTCCTTCCTGGCTCTCTTGTAGTTGTCGTCAGCCCGGTTCAGGATAAATCCACAGTGCTGATTCAAAGAGCCCTGCCATTTTTTCTTCCTAGCGGGTTTGCGCCAGATCATGAAACCCTCGGTGTTTTTATATACATCGTGGTCGAAATCCACTTTGGACTTGGAGAGCGCCTCAACTTTATCCAGGTATTCATTTCTGGCCCGTTCCATTTCTTTCTTCTTGCCGGACCGGTTACCGATCAACCAGAGCGCGTCTTCATAACGTTCCTTGGCGTCTTTGTAGTCATCGTAAGCCCGCTGAATCTCACGCTTTTTAAGAGCAATGTACTGCGGATTCATCTTCGGATCGGCAATGTCGCCAATCTTGTCTATTTCATCAACGATGGTTTTGCCGGTATCGATGACGTCTCCGAAATCTTTGAGCGAATCACCAATTTTACCGGTGGCGTCCTTGACCGTATCGCCTATCTGTCCTACCTTGCTCCGCCCTTTTTCAATTGATTTCTGTTTGCCTTTGCACCCTACCAGGGGCAGCGCTACGACCAGAACCAACACCAATAGTAAATATCTCCTCTTGCTCATTTGTAATTCCCTCCTTCTATTGTCGCTTCACCTCATGTATAGAGTCACCTTATAGGTAATGTTACAGGTAACATATTTTTTTTTCGAAATAGCTCACTTTGCACTTTTCTTGCTTATGATACTCACCCTCTGGTATAAGAGTGTGGAAAGCCAGATTGATTAATCAACCCTTTGAGGATGGAGTGATTCGGATGAAAGACGGTACATACAAAGTTCCTGTTCCTTATAATGAGGCGATTCTGAACTACGCCCCGAAGACCACCGAACGGGAAACCCTGAAAGAGCAGGTCAAGAAAATGCGAAGTGAGGAGATCGAGATTCCCATTATCATCGGTGGGAAAGAGATCAAGACCGGTGATATGGGCTTTTGCTTTTGTCCTCATGATCACAAACATATTCTTGGCAAATACCATAAAGCAGGATCAAAAGAGATAAAGATGGCCATCAAGGCAGCGCTGGACGCGCAAAAAATGTGGCGGGCGATGCACTGGCGTGACCGGGTGTCCGTCTTTCTTAAGGCGGCGGAACTGCTGGCCGGACCATCCAGGAACCAGGTCAATGCTGCTACTATGCTGTGCCAGAGCAAAAACGTTTTTCAGGCTGAGATCGACAGTGCTTGCGAGCTAATCGATTTTTGGCGTTTCAACAGTTACTTCGCCCAAATGATCTACGATGAGCAGCCGAATTCTTCCAAAGGTATCTGGAATTATGTCGAACAACGCCCCCTGGAAGGGTTTATTTTCGCCGTGACACCTTTCAATTTCACCTCGATCGCCGGTAACCTGCCGTCGGCACCGGCCATGCTGGGCAATACAGTGGTTTGGAAACCTGCCAGTTCTGCTGTCTACTCCGGATATTACTTGATAAAACTCTGGGAAGAAGCCGGTCTGCCACCTGGCATTATCAACTTTATTCCCTGTTCCGGAGCGGCCATGGGTGACACGGTCATCACCGACCCTAACCTGGCTGGAGTACACTTTACCGGCAGCACCGCCGTCTTCCAGCAAATGTGGGGGAGTATCGGGCAGAACATCGCTACATACAAGTCTTATCCGCGAATCGTGGGTGAAACCGGCGGCAAAAACTTCGTGCTGGCCCACACGAGCGCCGACCGGGAGGCCCTGGTAGCAGCCCTGGTTCGGGGCGCCTTCGAATATCAGGGACAGAAATGTTCAGCCGCTTCCCGGGCCTATATTCCCTATTCCATGTGGCCTTCGGTAAAGAAAATGCTGGTAGAGCAGATCAAGTCTATCAAGATGGGACCAGTGGAAGATTTCAGGAACTTCGTGAACGCCGTCATCGACCAGTCGGCTTTTAATGTTATCAAAGGATATATCGATTGGGCCAAAGAGTCCGCCGATATTGACATTCTCATCGGCGGGAAATGCGACGACAGCAACGGATATTTCATCGAGCCCACCCTGGCCATAAGCAAGACTCCCAATTCCAGGATCATGGGTGAAGAAATCTTCGGCCCGGTACTGACGGTATATATATATCAAGACAACAAGTTCGATGAGGTATTGCCCCTGGTTGACCAGACATCCCCGTACAGTCTTACCGGCTCTGTCTTTGCCACCGACCGTCGGGCCATCGTCCAGGCCACCGAGGCCCTGGTAAATTCTTCAGGCAACTTCTACATCAACGACAAACCAACCGGAGCCGTAGTCGGGCAGCAGCCTTTCGGTGGAGGCCGGGCATCGGGCACCAACGACAAGGCGGGCAGCAAGCTCAACCTCATGAGATGGCTCTCAACACGGACCATCAAGGAAACATTCAATCCGCCCGTCAACTACGGGTATCCGTTCATGGACGCCAGGTAAACAACTAATGCATGCTGGAAACCGTCGTTAGTCATATTGTATAATTGAGGTAGTAAAGCTAAGTAAAAGTTTTATAGTATTCTTCTTTCCCTGAGGTAATTGCGGACAAACAGGAGGAGATCGCCATCATTAACGCGGAACAACTGGAACGTTGCAGAACCCATCTCCAGGGAGATGCAGCCGACGAGTTGAAAAAGCAGGTGATCAAAGAACTGGCCTCGGTAGCAACCTCGGGATGTATCGACCTACTCCTTGAATCACTCACGTTCCAGAATCTTGCCGTCAAACAGCATGTACTCAAGAGTTTACTCAATATCAACCGGAAAGAGGTCTTTGAAGGGCTGCTTACCCTCCTCAAACTGGGTGGTCCCGGGCTTATCCAGGAGCTGAAAGAACTGGTCGGAGAACTGAACCCCATCCCCGAACTCATGGAAAAAATGGACAACTGGGCTTCGGATCCGGGTAAGTTCGAAATGGTGGTGGCGGCCCTGGGAATCATCGGGCAAATTAGTGATGAAAGCGTTGTCGAAACCGTTGCACAACATCTCCGGCATGTAGACTACACCATTAAAAGCACTGCTATCAAAACCCTGCAAAATATCGGGTCTCCGAAGTGCCTGAAGTTCTTATTTCCCACCTTGAAGCTGGCTGACGAACCGGTAGCACTCCTGATTCTCGATCTTATAGGAAGTTTCGAGGCGCCGGAAACCATTCTTCCTCTCCTGCACGTTATGGGGCGATCGGAAGAAGCAGTCAAGAAGAAAATTCTTTCATTCCTGACCTCGTTCCCTCCCGATCAGCTGGAAACGGTCATCGAAGGCAACCTCAACAACGCACCACCGGGACTGCGCCGCAACGCCCTCAGGTTATTCGAGGCAACCGGTCGGGTGGAAGCTGCCCGCAGGATCCGTGAACAGTTCAAGGACGACGTGGAAATCAAACCGGTGGTAAAGCAAACCACCGACCAATTAAGCTGCAAGATAAAAACCAGCGGCGACATGGCCATGCTGTCGCTCAGCGGGATACTCGACGTCTACACCTTGCCAAAACTGTCCCAGACCCTTAAATCGCTTTTCACCAAGGGAAACATGAAAATCTTCCTGGCCTGCAACCATTTGAAGACGGTTGATGACAATGCACTGAGAAGCCTCAACAACCTGGGTGGAAAAATAGAGCCTTTCGGTGGTCTATTGATGCTTATCTCTATGGACAGCGTTTCCCAGGCAAAACGAGAGACATTTTTAAACAAAGTGGAGTACTACAACACCCTCAAGGAAGCGGTGATGTCTTTCTCGCCGAGCAAACTCGAGGAAGCGGTACCGCTCTCCAAGGAGATGCTCGAGCCCGGAACCAGGGTGGAACTCCTGGTCCAGGCAGGGTTGAACACCTCAACCAGGGTTGTCAATATCGTTTCGTTTGACGGCAAGAATCTGGTGTTGGAGTGGTTTTTACGTTCGGTGGGGGAAGTGTTCAAGGAAGACCTTAATTCCAATGTCAAAATCACTTTGCTCAACCGGAACCAGGTCGTCACTTTTGAGTCGGCGGTCATTCAGCAGGTTTTTTTACCAGAACCATACATTACGCTCTCCCGTCCGAGAAAAGGCCGAGTGGTCGACTACCGCCGCCAGGTCAGGGTTGCCATTGACATCCCGGTCACCTTTTATCATATCCTTAGCAACAAGCAGATACGGAAAGATCTTTCCGGTCAGTGCCGTAACCTGAGTATAGGCGGTATGCTGCTGGCAACCCAGGAAGAAGTTCCGGAAAACGATATCATCGTGTCCGTCTTCACGGGCCAGCACCTTCTGGAAGGACAGAAGGCACCCGGACAGGTAGTCAACTCGCATAAAACCATCACTACTGAAGGGATCTGTTTCGAATACGGTATCTCGTTCCTGCAGATCCAGGACGCGCTCAAAGACCGAATCGCCCAGATTGTCTACGACGAGATCACCACGTATTTTGACCGTGAAGTCCCCAGTGATTTTCACCGTCCTTAACCCGTCAACTGTTGCCCCTGATCATTTTCTTGACCATATAGCTTTTATTTAAACGGTACCCAAGGCGACGGTAGTATTGACGCACCCCGACTCCGGCTATTACCGCCAGCCGTTTGATCCGGTGCCGACGGCAGATCTTTTCCGCTTCTTCCATGAGCTCCCCTCCCAGCCCCTTGTGCTGGCTGGCCCGCTCGTCCCGCTGTCCCACGAGAACCAAACGGCCGTATGTGTGAAGCTCCCGGATAAAAGCAGGATACAAACCGGAGGGAGAAGAAATTCTGAGCCGGCAAAAAGCGAATACCACATCACGGGCCTCGTTTTCAAAGCTCATGAAGTACTCCGTTCCACCGCCGGCCTCGTAACGCTCGGTGAACAGAATCGGAGCATCATCACGGAAAGTGCGTCCGGCTGCGGTAACATGCCCTATCTCCCGGCACCGGAGACAGCGGCACCGACGGCCTTCTGCCTCCATCTCGTCCTTGATAAGCTGACGAAGGTTGTTCACCGGATTCCCGGCCAGCACATGATGGCTGGGAATGTCCCGGATCAGACGCGATATGCGAACATAGCGGGGGACCTGTTCTTTGAACTCTTTTATTATCCTGACCAGCTCCTGATCAGCGTAAGGATGGTAACGTCCTGACGTGAACCAGGAGAAAAGCCCGGTAGAACGGGTAACGACACAGGGATAAATCTTGATCATATCCGGGCGGTAGTCCGGATCATCGAATACCGATTTGAGCATGGTCATATCACTCTGTGGAGTTGCCCCGGGCAGCTGCGGCATCAAGTGGTAGTCAACCTTGAAACCATAATCCCTCAGCAGACGGGTTGCCCGTTTCACCTCCACGGTGCTATGGCCTCGCTCAACAAGTTCGAGAACGTTATCGTCGGTGGTCTGGACACCGAGTTCCAACCGGGTACATCCCTGTTCCCGAAGAGTTTCAACACTATTCCGGTCAATCAAGTCGGGCCGGGTTTCAAGGGTCAGTCCGATAATCCGGTGGTGTGCCTTTTCGTTTTTATTTTGCTCGGTCTTCAAGAGTGCCCGCAGCCTGCCGGTGCCGTCACCAGCCCGGGGAATTATTCTCACCTCAGCCAGGTTGCATGCCTGAAAACATCGTAAAATAAACCAGTACTGATAATTGAGCGTATAGGCGTTCCAGCACCCTCCCTTGATGATAAGTTCGATTTTACCGGTGGGATGCCCATTGTCTTTCAGATCACGTATCCGTTGTCTCACCTGCTCGAATGGATCGAACTTGAGAGCCAGCGCCCGGGCGGCAGCCGGTTCATCGGATATGTAACTTTTTGGCATTCCTGGCTCATCGGGACAGTAAACGCATCTCCCGGGACAGGTATATGGTTTGGTCAGAGCCGAGATGATGGTGACTCCCGACCGGGTCCGCATAGGTTTGGTGGCCAGTAATTGCTCCAGATGCCTGTTTCGGTCACATTGGTTCCGGGCCAGGAGTTTATGATATAGTTGGAGCAGGTCACGTTTGTTCGGAGTAGCTTCGAATCCTTTGTGTGTGTGCATGAACTGCCGCTTGGCCCGCTCCAGCTGGAGCGCGGTTTCAGGGTTACGATACATAATATGGCGCAGCAGTTCCTCGAGTTTATCCATGGTTCGCAATCATGTCCGGAAAAAAAACTATCAACACGGTAAATTCAAACGGCGGCAACAATCCCGGCGCCGACTGCCGGGGGGGTGACCGTGACGCTATTATAAGGAAAACCCGGGACGATTACAATCGTATAGCTGCTTCGTTCGCCGGAACCCGGGAGATCATCTGGCCTGAAATGGACCGATTAAAACCACTGCTGCGCCACGGCCAGGTCATCATGGACTGGGGTTGCGGAAACGGGCGCCTGCTGGAGATATTTGAAGGAAAGACCATCACCTACTACGGTCTTGATCAGAGCGAGAAATTGATCAAGATAGCCCGGGAACGACTGCACGATGTGACTTCAACAAAAAAACAAGTTTCTTTTATTTGCACTGCTGAGGAGGAACAATCATTTCCCGATCATTTTTTTGACTTGGTCTTCATGATTGCCTCCCTGCACCACCTGCCCGACTCGGCCAGCCGGACCGGTCTGCTGGCGAAGATGTATCGCCAGATAAAACCCGGCGGCCGGTTGATCATCATGGTGTGGAACCTTTTCAGCAACTGGGCCGAAAACAAAATAAGGCGTCATAGTTGGAAGCGGATTGGTGAACACGATTTTCTTATTCCCTGGAAGAATTCTGACCGCACAGTGGTCTGTGAACGTTACTATCACCGGTTCTCCATGAGCGAAATGAGAGATCTGCTGGAAAAAACCGGGTTTGACCTGGAAACGCTCGAATACTCGGGAACGGGAGATAGCACAGTCGGTCCGGAAGAAGGACGCAACCTGATCGCGGTAGCCGTGAAGCGGTAAAGGCGTTGATTTTGGGTAACATGGAAATCAAGATGGTGCGAAATCATAAAAAGGTGGTATCATTTTCATGGTGATACAAACGACCGACTTCTGATGAAAACAACAGGTAGCTGGAACATGATTGGAACCCAGGGGGATATATAATGAAGACCAGGAACCTGACTATCTTACTAACGGATATCCAGGGTTTTACCGACAAGACCGCCCATCAATCCCGTACCCAGATGATGGATATGCTCAAAAAACACGAAAGCATCGTTCTGCCCGTAGTGGAAGAGTACAAGGGCCGCCTCATCAAAACCATCGGCGACGCCTTCCTGGTGACCTTTCTCAGCCCCACCGACGCGGTATTATGCGGGGTAGCCATCCAGGACCGCCTGTTCGAATACAACCAGAGCAAATCGCCGGAAGACAGGATCGATGTGCGTATCGCCATTAACTCCGGTGAAGTCAGCGTGACCGACAACGACATCTTCGGCGACGCGGTCAACATCACCTCTCGCCTGGAGAGCATTGCCGAAGCGGGACAAGTGTTTTTCACCGAATCGGTCTACCTGGCCATGAACAAACGGGAGGTCCCCTCGAGCGAGGTCGGGTACCGGACATTCAAGGGAATTCCCGAGCAGATCAAGGTCTACAAGGTGCTCCGGGAGACCCCTATCGGCGGCGGCTCATTTGAAGACAGCGGCGGGGAAAAGCCCATGGAAGGTGAACCGGCGCCCGTGTCTCCCGCGGCACTGGAGATCAAGGTGGATAAATCAGTTGTCAGTATCGGCGAATCAATAAAAATTGACAGGTCCGGCCTCCAGGCAGGCCAGAATAAAATTACATCGCCGCTGGCACACGATACGGATACAGAGATCATCAACGGCCCCCGAGCTGGCTTGTTAAGGCGGTTTGCCGCTCTTCTCCTGGACCTGGCCATCTGTGCCATTTTATGCAGTTTATTGTTTGGCGGGATGTGCCGGGGAGGCTCCAACCGGCAGTGGAAACCCAAGGCCGAGGCCGAGGCCGGTTACGAGTCTGATTCCGATGGAGAGCAAAACCTGAATATTTCTTTGACCGATACCGACAGCGTGCATGATACCGCTGATGAAACCACGGTGGACGTCGAGGTTCAAGAAGAACAAGTTGGTGACGTCGCCAGACTGATCGCCAGGAAGGCACATGTGAATATCGTCCTGGCACCGGGAGTAATTGGGCCAACAACCCTGGAGTTGGAAGATGTTCCCTGGCGGAAAGCCATGATGATGACCCTGAAACCCCATGGTTTCGCAGCCGGGTGGATAGACGAACACACTATCATGGTCGGCCCGCCGGAGCAAGTGGCCGATTTAAAACCGCTGATAGCTGAAGAGCCCGGGACCGGTAGGGTCGTCGAGGAAGAACAAGGTGATCTGATAGATCTCCAGATGGAAGTGGAGACCGACGGTCGGATGATCACCGCCCAGAGGATCATTTCCATCGACATGGAAGACATTGATATTCGAAGCGGCCTGAAGATGATTGCCAAACAGGCAGGCATCAACATTGTTATCGCTTCCGAGGTAAAAGGAGCCGTATCTCTGCATTTCCAGGATAAACCTCTTCGTGAGGTACTCAACACAACTATCCCGGTTAACGGTTACGACTATATCTGGCAGGACCACGAAACGATCCTGGTATCAACGCCTCAAATCATTGCTTCTATGAAAAAATCGCAGAAAAAAGAAGAGATAAAAGATGATATCAAACAAGCCATCAAACATGTCATCAAACACGAGGCCAAAACCCGGATCAAGAAAAAGCTTAAACGGCCGAATAAACGAAGGGGAAAAACCATCATATCGGTTCTACTGTGGGCTCTCTACGGGGCTCTCTTCATAAAGTTTCAGAAAGCGACGCCCGGCAAGAAACTATTGAAGATGAGGGTCGTCCGATTCCCCGTCTGCTCCCCGGTCGGTTTTTGGCAGGCAGGTGCCCGGTCGGATCTCATGTGGCTGTCGTTTGTTTGTGCTCTCCTCGGATTTCTCTGGGCTATTTGGGAAGAAGACAAACGGGCCTGGCACGACCTGCTGGCGGGTACCGTGGTTGTTATGGACCGCCCCGATGAACAGTGATTTGGAAAAAAGACATAATAATCCGGCAATACCCGGATGGGTGTACATTTCATTGGCAGGCCTGGTAGTTTACGGGCTGCTCTCTTTTAACTGTTTCTCCGCCAACATCTACCTGGAAGCGGCGGCGGCGCTTCTGGCCGGGGTGCTGATCCTGCCGGGAGCCTGTGAAGCCCTGGTGGTGGCAGCGGAGAAGATGGGTAAGAAGTACTGTTGGAACGGCTTTCTGGCCGGAACCATCGGTGAGATTCTTTCCACTTTACCCGAGTTCGTGGTGATAACTTTCGTGGTGTTTGTCAGTCCCCTCACGGCGGTGACTATTGCTTTAGTAACCGTTTATAACAATGCCGTGTTTTTGGCTATCTATTCCTTCTTCCTGCCCAAGAACAAGTTCGGAACCTTCAAACTGCCGCCGGCAATAACGTATGCCGCCACCGAGCTTTTGGCCTGCGGGGCGGGAATAACGTTCCTCATGGGGATAACCATGATTATTTTCAGAACCGTCAAGAATCCGCCGGTGACCCATTTTTCGAGTAACGACCTCATTATTTTCGCCTCGTTGATGTTTGTCATCATCGTTATGTATCTGAGAACATTGCTGAAGTACTACGCCGGCTCCGAGGAGCATGAGGATATCTATGATATTCTCGTGGCCGAATGCCAGCAGGACATACCGATCTACGTAATCTTCTCCTATCTGGCCGCGGGAGTCTTCGGTGCGGTGCTAGGAGGGGAAAGTGTCTCGCATTTCGCTCACATCGCGCTTGACAAAATAAACATGTCCAACATCGTTACGTCCATCATTCTGGCGGCGTTTGCCGGGATGTCGGAGTATGTGATCGTCTACAAAGCTCACCGGCGGGGCGAGCTCGGTATCGCGCTTTCAAATGTTTTCGGTGGTATAACACAGGTCATGTTCCTGGTGTTCCCATTCTCCATCCTGTGTATCGGAGTTGTGAGCAAACTGGGGATGATGCCGCCCGATTTTGTCGGTCTTCCGATCAATTCCACCATGATCATCCTGGTAGTGCTGCTGTTCCCGGTGTTTTACATTCTACTGGAAACCATCTTGAACGATCGGCGGTTTTCCAACTTCGATGCCACTGTACTGACAGCGATCTACGTGCTGATGCTGTACCTGATGATCAACTACGGGTAAAACTACCCAGCCAGTTCCTTACCGAAAGCCACCGATTTATCTTTCAGTTCGGTGTCGGTGATGATCTCTCCCAGCTTTAATGGCGCTGTCGGAACAAGAAATTTCTTGAACGATTTCCCCAGGAATCTGGCTATGAAACGCATGTTTTCCACAACCAGCTGGATACCAGCTTCACCACCGCCGCCGGCCACGGCAATCAGGCCGAATACCGTGTCCTGAAACGGGTGGCGAAATGTCATGGTTTCAGGATCGAACTTGACCAGGGAGTACATTCGGTCAATCAGCAGTTTGAGTTGGGCGGAGAAACCCATGAAATACGTAGGGGTAGCGAAAACGACCACGTCGTAGTCGGGCAACTTGAGTAAAATGGGGGCAGCCTCGTCATCAATAATGCAGCGGAATTGGTCGGATTGCTGGCATCCCATGCAGGCAATACATCCGTTGACCTTGTAGTTTAGCGTGGCAGCGTTTACCAGTTCTACCTCGGCACCCGCTGCCCGGGCGCTTTCGGCGATCCAATTGGCAACCGTTACCGTGTTACCGTTTTCACGCGGACTTCCGGTAAGGATGATTATCTTCCTGGGCATGAACATACCTCCTCGCAAACAAAAACACTATACCATCAGCTAGAAGACCACGACAATAGCAGGCTCGGTTGATATGGAGTGATCCGTGATTCCCGGTTTCTTTTTGACACGTTGAAAACCATTCTGCTATTCTTGCCTTATGTCTTATTCGGGTTAGATTCTCCTTTCATGGGAAGGAAATGAGTAATTATGCGCATTCATGCAGCTTTTCCCATCCTGATTTCAGTCCTGGTGGTGTTCCTGTTGCTGCCGGGTCCTCAACCGTCATCGGCGGAAACCTTCCAGGAGTTTGCTCGGTCTCAAGTACCAGTGTACGCATCAAGAGTAGAACCCAAACTGAACTCTTTCCGGGAAAAGGCAGATGAAGACACGCTGTACATGCTCCGGAAATCACTCCGGGCGGTGGCCGCCGCTATGGATACGTTCTACCAGGCCTTTCCCACAGAACGAGCTCGTCTTCACCGCCACCTGCTCCTTGAATTGGACCAGGTTCTTGGTAATCTCCGGGATCTGGACGTTATTATCGAGCAGTTAGAGGGTCCGTTCAGCGACATAACGGGAGTGCAGGCATTGCTCGAATTAGTCAGGAGAACCCGAGCCGAAAAAATGC
Source organism: uncultured bacterium (assembly GCA_964593455.1). Lineage (GTDB taxonomy): Bacteria > Muiribacteriota > CAYSPT01 > CAYSPT01 > CAYSPT01 > CAZQHK01. Next base: position 82,127 of record CAZQHK010000008.1, on the reverse strand, counting down.
CGCCGGTGCTGTCCCGGATCCGAGCTGATTATACAAAGCGAATCCTGGCTCTAATCGGATTTCTTAAACATGCGGCCCGGCCGGCAGGTCACTACTCCAACCTGGGTGAATACTGGGAGAAACCACAGCTAGCCGTCGGGGCAGAAGCGTCCACGGTGGTTAAGACAATTCTTTCGTACATGGTTATTGATATCCGCAAACACGGATATGAACCGCCGTCTCAAGAGTTGTTGCACATAACGAGGGCCAAACTACGCGGGCTCCAGTCCATGCTTCAGCTCATGCCTGAACGGGATACCAATCTTGTTGCTTCCGTTCTCACAGAACTAAAAAAAACACGGAAAAAACTCGGGGATCTCCATGACCGGGAAATTCTGCTGATGTGGCTGTCACACCATGTGTCGAACAGCCATCCGCTGGTACAAGCAATCCGGGATGATCACCGCCGGCTCAACGAAGAAGCCCGCCGGCAGACCAGCCATCTGGGATCAAGCCGTTTACTGGAAGACATGGTGACCGCCTGGCCGGGAGATACAAATCCCGCTTCAAAATAAGTATTTTCCTGATAGTCCGCATATTTCACGAGTTGCCCTCACGGGGTGACGCCCGAAGGGAGAGAATACAGGATGTATTCTTGTGATGTAGGGACACTGGTGAAATATATGGATTAACAACGTTTGACGAGTCCGGGATGAACTGGTATTTTGAACCAGAACATGTTACGAAACTTTCTACACATGACTGCGAACTAAAAGGGAGGACTACGATCATGAAATCAACCACTCTTATTCTGATGTGTGTTGCCGCATATACTTTTCTTACAGGCTTCATGCCCGGACCCTGTTTTGCAGATTACTGGTCAGGCGTCGTTCCCCTGGAAATTGTAAAAGTGCTGCCCGTGGATGGACCGGAGAATATCAACCCGTCCGGTCTGGCTATTCACAACGGCCATCTTTATTCCGTGTCCGACAAGCACGACGGATCGATTTTTAAGGTTGAGATAAAGGACGGCAGAGCTCTATTCACGGAGCATCTCACCTTTAAAACTCCTGAAGGTATAATCGATCTCAGGGGTAAGATGTTTGCTGCCGACGGGGGAGATCCTTATGATCCCTCGAAACCCCAGCTCGATCTTGAAGGAATTACCATCGACGGCAACGGCAATTTCTTTCTAATCTCGGAGCGCTGTTTCTGCGTCATCAAGGTCCTGCCTGACGGCACGGTCGATTGGGTCAGTCCCTCGTTCTACGAAGCTGGGCTGAAACGAGGCCTTTTCGTCACCGATGGAGCGGGACCGGAAGCGATTGCGTTCCTGGAAGAGAAGACATTGATCGTGTCCGCGGAACGCGAACCACGGGGAATACTGCTCATTCGTCTAGACCAGGATCCACCCTTGTTTGTTCCCTTTTACATGAACGATTCGGGGATATTCCATTCTAAAAAACGGAATCCCGACATCGCCTCGTTTCATGTGGAAAAAGGAGATGTCTGGTGCCTGGGACGTAACTCGGAAACCATCTTCAAACTTATCTGGAATGAAGAAGAATACCGGGAGGAAGACGTGCACTTTTTCGGACACATAACCAACCGAAAACGGTACAGCTACCAGGATATGAAGTTCGGAATGGCCGAGGGTTTCACCATGGATAAAGGATTTATCTACATCATCCTGGACAACAACACCATCGCCAGGGAAATGTATCCGAACGACAAAAGACCGCTCCTGATTATAACTAAACGTCCGTAACACAGCCTACGGATCACATCCAGTTCTCCACCGATACCTTCAAGCTCAGCATTCACTTTCTACACTTCATTATAAAAACAAAATTTCAAGGACCAATTGTTCCGGCAAACAGGAAAAATTTTATAATTATTTTCACCGCCATAAAAAAATTAGATTGGTTTTCTATTTTCGATTATACTTAGCCCGGATATAGAGCTAAGATATAAATCCGCTTTGCCGGTTTTCCGCACCGCGAAAGGATGAATTCGGGTTCATGAAAAAAACCTTTTTCAAAATCGGAAGCTTCAACCTATTCAACCTCGTTTTACCAGACGTGGCCTACCACGAAACCCAGATTTACACCGATGAACAGTATCGAAAAAAGACAGAGTGGATCGCGCGGCAACTAGATTTTATGAGTGCCAACCTGGTCGGGTTTCAGGAGATATTTCACGAAGAGGCTTTCAAGGAAGCTCTGGCAAAAAGCGAGCGGTTCAAGAGCGCCCAGGCCATTGTGGCTAAACCAACCGGAGAGGGACCGGTGGTAGGTCTGGCGAGCCTGTTTCCCATTTTGGAACACAATATCATCGAGGAGTTTCCAACTGTTGCCCGGCTGGACATCGAAGGAGTAGAGATACCGTTCTCACGTTTTTCACGGCCGGTTCTCAAGGTACGAGTCAAGGTCACCGACCACCTCGATCTGACCGTTTTTGTGATCCATTTGAAATCGAAACGTCCCCTGATTCCCGAGGGAGCCGATATGATGGACCCGGTAGAGAAAGCCAAAGGGCAGGCCCGGTCACTGGTCATAAGGGGGATGGAAGCGGCAGCCTTGCGGGCGATTCTGGTTAAGACACTGAAAGACCGTTCGGGACCGGTAATCGTTATCGGTGACGGCAACGATTCTGATTTTGCCGTGTCGACACGGATCATTTCAGGTGAGGCTCCGTGGCGCAAACTGCAAAAAAAATCGAGGTTGGGGCTCTGGGATCTGATTCTCTACCACGTAAAAAATATTCAGGTCCGGCAGTCATACAGCAACGTTTATTACACATATATCTACAACGGTCACTATGAAAGCCTGGATCATATCCTGGTAAGCCGGGAATTTCTGCCCCAGAATACCGATAATATCGGACGGGTCGTATACACGTCTGTCTTCAACGATCATCTGATAGACAAGACACTGGGATATGAGACTATTTCGAAATGGCAGTCCGATCACGGACAGGTAGTAGCCACCTTTGAAATGAACGAATAAGCCTCTGAAGATACGGTCAGGGCGTACTGCCTATGGCCGGATTCAACTGGGTGCGGAGTGGTTGTATTTCACTGATTTTTAGTCTTTCGGCAGCCTCAAAGTCACTACTCGAGAGAAGTTGCAGGTAGCGGCTGTGGAGACTCATCAACTGTTCTCGAAGCTTCATGATTCCCCGTGTTTCAGCTATCTTCCCACCAGGCCTGTGGCGAACATCTTCGAGGACGGCCTGGCGCGAGTTGGATTGAAGAATAATCCAGTCGACTCCGTGATTCCAGAGTTTTTGAAACTCTGTCCCGACTGATTTGCCGACATCGGTCTTAACTAAAAAGTTGGAGAGCAGGCCCCCGATCAGGCCCCCGGCCATGCTGCCGATCACTGCGCCCAGAAAGGGGATGGGGCAGATCGCTTGGCCTATTACCGCGCCCACCATGCCGCCCATGGTCCGGGCGGCGAAGTTCGTCGCGTCGATCCGTTTCAAGGACCGGTCGAATAGTTCAACGGTGGAACGTTTCTCACCGGATTCTATATCCTCGCTCATTTCATAGCCGGTAGCACCGGCGAATCCGCACAGAGTATTAGACAGCAAGGCACCGACCGCGGTTCCGAGAGGTGGAGCAACCCCCATGAGCATGTATTGGAGACCCATTCCGGCGACCTCGGCTCCGGTATCTACCACCAGATGGGTCATGATGGATCTGCGGAAAACTTTTTTGTTGATTTTTTCCCAGTCGACTTCCCGCCCTTTGGCCTGGTCCTCCTGGATGTTCGTCAAGATGATCTTGCCTATCCGGAGTTTGGGATCGTAATTGGTCATGGTGTCCACTACATCGATCTCTTTGGCTTCGTTGTCCGCGGCCCTCACGAGTGGCAGGAGACAGGTATTACAGACCAGCATGACGGCCAGGAAAACCGCCAGTGTTTGTTTTGCCTTATGGAAATACCCGGTCACATGCTCCATGTTTTTCTCGTCCGTTTCTCGTCTTCAAGGCCAATTATGCCAGAATTTAACGCGATATGCCGTATGAATAGCCTCACTTCATTTATACTGGTGAGAGAGCTGATTGTTAAGATTTAGGAAGGAGTGTTGAACAAAGCTGTTGAAAGCAATTCCCGTTACCGGTATGATAATTCCTTGGAGATGAGTTCAAATGCATTTTTATAACGGTGTCCGGCTGTCAGTGTTAATCGTTTTCCTGCTCTTGTGCTCGGGAAGGGCGGCCGAAGCAGTCCGTGTATCCCTCATTCTGCCGCATCAGGAAGTAATCCTGGTCAATTCTCTCGGCAAACGGCCGCCGGAATGGTCTTATTGTGTACATACCCGTCACCTGGCAGTTATTTCAGGCCCCATGAGTCCCACCGGTTTTCTACTGGCACAACCTCTTTTGCTGGCAATAGAGTATCCGGTTAAATCGATCCTCGGACTGGATGGTATCGATTACCGTACAGGTATGGATATGATCCTGAAAGATTACCAGGACCGGATCGGGCAATTGGAAAAATCCAAGAAAAAGAAACGCAAATACAGCTACGAGAAGGATTTTCTCCAATTGAAACCCAGGATCGGTTCTCTCTACCTGGGCCGGGACTGGAATCTTGCCCATTCAGTAAAAACCAGGCTCGATCGCTTGCGCGACCTGCACCTGGTGCTCGACAGTTTCAATTACTGGAACGGTGTCAGGGTTTTTCAAAACCCTGCCCTTCTGAAAACCAAGGTACGTAGTTTGAACCTGTTCGTAGTTCAAACAATAGATAGAAGGGGTTGGCGGCATTTCTTCAGCCTGGGTGGTGGATTGAGCGAAATCGGGTTAGACTATAATGTAACGGCTCTGAAAAAATTGTACAAAAACATGCACACCGTGACCACCTACGGAATGATGTGGAAAGCAGTTCGAATTACAGCGGGCAACGAATACCTGGCTTTCGAGATCAGGGTGAGGAAAGGTGACCGGCGCGTCACTGTTGATTCGATAGCTAAATCGGTTGGCATCGATTTTAACAACACTTACTACGGTGTGGGTTACAACTTCTTCTTCCCCATATTCCGTTACCTGGAGGACCGCCTGGAAGAAGGCTCTAGAAGCCTGAAAAAGTTACCAGAAATGATTTTCTAACGGCGCGGGTTAGCCGGGTGTCATTTGTAGCCGAGACGCCTGAGCTCCTGCTCATCTTTTCGCCACTTGTGCTTGATCTTTATCCAGAGGTCGAGATACACATCAGTGCCCAGGAAACGGCCGATTATTTTCCGGGCCCTGGTGCCGATCTTTTTAAGGAACTGTCCCTGGCGGCCTATGATGATCTTTTTCTGAGACGCCGCCTCTACGAAGATATTGGCACGGATATAGGTCAACGCCCCACCTTTGCGTTCTTTCATCTCTTCCACTATCACCGCCACACCGTAAGGAAGCTCCTGATAGGTGAGCTTGATGATGGTCTCTCGGATGAACTCAGCCACGATGAACCGGGTCGGTTCGGCTGCCATAATATCTTCAGGATAGTAAAGCGGACCTTCGGGCAGGAGGTCTGCCAGGAGACACATCAGCGAATCTACACCGGCGCCGGTCAAGGCCGAGATTTCTACTACCGGAGTTTCCGGATAACACATCCGCAGGTACTCCTTTATTTGCTCCGCCTTTGATGGGGAGATAACGTCCGTCTTGTTGATCACCCATACCAGCGGTTTTTTCATGGTGATCTTCATCAGGCCGTCACTGTCTACCGAACCGGTTTTCCCTGGAGGCGAATCAAGTACAAATACCACCAGGTCCACGTCTCGTGCAGCCTTTTCGATACATCCCACCATATACTTGCCCAGTGCGTACTTTGGTTCGTGAATACCAGGAGTGTCAACAAAAATCATCTGGTACCGGTCAGAAGTGAGGATACCGCGGAGTTGGCGTTGGGTCGTTTGGGGGCGGTCGGTAACGGCTGCGATCTTTTCGCCGACCAGCCGGTTCAAGAGAGTTGATTTGCCCACGTTCGGACGGCCCATTAGACCGATAAAACCAGACTTGAACAAATAATGAGACACTCACAACCTACCGTTCACTACCGGCAGAACGGTCATTATTTTGCCGGCCGGTTCATCTCCCAACACGACACTGGCCCGGCCGGGTACCACCTGTATCCAGATAGGACCTTTGAGGAACATGATATCATTGCCGGTTTTGTCCAGAAATCTTGTGGCGGAGACGGCATTGGGCTTTTCCCAGGTACCGCTGATCACCGTTCCTCCCACGATACAGGTAGCGGGTCCTTTTCCACTGAATTCCATCGCCAGCCGGCCGTCTTTGTCAACAACCTTGTTATCTACCACCTGTAATACGAGATTGGGAGTGGATAACTGTTTGCCGGTGACGGCATCATTGTGAGCTTTTTCGTTGATAAAGCGCAGGTACAAACCGGCGGCCGTATCCAGCCCGTAGCCGACAATATAGTTGGGATGATATTTGATCACCAGACTTGATATTTTGTTCTTGTCGTAGACAAGCTTCTTGATCCCGGGGAGATTCGAGTGACGGCGTGACGGTCCTTTCGACCCCCAGGAGGTCTCCGTCCTTAACGTGCGCCGCTTAATTTCCGCCACCAGCCGTTTAGTGCCGGTGTAAAGATTGTGAGGGGCCCGCCGTTTATCGTCCCGCCAGAACGCCCGCCGGCTGCTTATCTCATCCAAGTGGTCTACTTGCAGCAGTTTGAGGCGCTTGAGGCCTGCCGGTGATGAGCCACAATGGATGTAGAAAGCATCATACTCCTGAGACCGGTCAACAAAGTAATCACGGCAACTTCTAACCGGACCGATAACGCCCGCTTTGTCGAAATAGACTGCCATGAAGCGGGTGATACCACCTTCCACCAGGACCTCATAAACGATATCTGCTTTATCCAGTCCCGTCTGGGGGCGGGCCTTAGCATGGTTCTCCACCATGACGGATATGGGGCGGTCATGGCTGGCCGTGGGAAACATCGAACCCGATGGTTTCTCCTGGGAAATTAAATGCATCCCGGAGGGAGCGGAAGAAGGATCTTCTCCGAGAAGAGACATAAGCTTCCGATACGCGGCGTTTAAGCGGGCCTGGGAAGCCTGAACGAGTCTTCTCCGGTTGCCGACACGCCGCGTCTCCATGAATCGTTTCACGGTCCGGCAGAGCAACCTGGCTTTTCTCTCCAGAGAAGCAATCTGGTCTTCTGTGTACCGTTCCCGATGAGTAAGTTTCAAGTAAAGAGCTATGACCCGGGCCCTGAGCCCGGAAGTTTGCTTGATAATCGTGACGATCTGTGTGTAATCGACGGCATATTTCCCGTCCACTGGAACCGGTGCCGCCTGGACCGGCACTGCCACTGCCAAAAAGCAGAAGAATAAGCAGGAATACATCCATGTGTTCCTGGCTGCTGAGTTCATGTCTAACCTCCTTCTATCTCAAGCAATGTCTCCGGTTTCAATAAGCCTCCGGAAATAATTAGTTTGAATGCTTCCTCAACACTCATGTCGAGTTCAATAATATCGACCCGTGGGACGAATATCAGGAGACCGGAGGTCGGGTTGGGAGTGGTCGATAGAAACACCGTCACCAGGTCTCCCCCGGTCTTGATATTGAGTTCGGCGGTGGCGTCGGCGGTTAAGAAACCCAGGGAATAGAGCCCCCGGCGAGGATACTCGAACAGCACCACTTTCTCAAAAACCATTTTTTTCTTGGCCAACAGTAGAACCTGCAGCTGTTTGATCATGGTGAAGATGTTCTTGATGAAGGGGATCCGGCTAAAAACTCGTTCCATGGCGTTCACCAGGCGGACACCGATGGTAATGCGGGCGGCGATTCCAACCACGATAATGAACAGGAGGGTCACCCCGAATCCAAGCCACCAGGGAAGCGTTTCTTTGTAAGTGTTTTCCATGAAATTCTTGATAATCACGAAAAGTTTGTAGACGATGAAGATTGAGATACCAGCCGGAAGCAAGACACCCAGACCATAAAAGAATGAGCTCTGAATTCCTTTGAGCGCGCGTTTACGTACATCACTCAGAACTTTGAGACCAACCCTGGTCCAGGCAAACATCCCTGAATTAATGTTTTTCAGACTCATCCAGGCCCCCCCGCTCTTCTTTTTCCTCTTCCCCCCGGCTTTTCTCCAAAAAACGCATCCGGAGCCGTATGACCCGTTTACTGTCAGATTTCGTCACGGTGAAAATCACGTTGCCAGAGCGGAGTTCTTCTCCCTCCTGGGGAACTTTGCCCATCTCGTGTTCGAAGAATCCGCCGATACTATCGACGTCGTCACCGGTCGGGAGATCAAGACCGAACTCCTGGTTAAGATCATGAAGGCTGAACCGGCTGTCCAACATAAGTGAACCGTCTTTCAAAATTCTGACCCGGGTTGCTGTTTTGTCAAATTCGTCGTCGATCTCTCCAACGATCTCTTCCAGAATGTCCTCCATAGTCACCAATCCGGAAGTACCACCGTATTCATCAACCACTACCGCTATATGGGTTTTTTCTCTCTGGAACGCCTGTAAGAGCGTGCTGACTTTCATCGTTTCAGGAACAAACATTGTTTTTCGCATAAAATCAGCCAATTCCTTGTCCATCTCTTTCACCATAAGCAAGTCGAAAGCATTGATAAACCCGACAATATGATCCAGGTCTTCTTTGTATATCGGCATTCTCGAATAGCCGCCCTTAATAAAGATATCAAGAACTTGTTCGAGGGAAGCGTCATGTTCCACCGTCACCATATCCACACGCGGTGTCATCACTTCACGGGCACTCATAGTACCGAAGTCGAACACACTGTAAATCATACGCTCTTCTTCTTCTTCGAGAATCCCTTCTTTTTCGGAAAGCTTGATGAGCAGTCTCAGATCTTCCCGGGACCTGACTGCCTCACGGTCCACCCGATCTTCCAGATTTTTTTTCTTCCCGGCCCTCAATATCCAGATTATTCCTTTGCTGAAAAGCGAAAAAACATGGATTACCGGCAGAAAAGTCCGGTACAGGGCGGTGATCGGAGCGCTCAGGGTGTACATGAGGCTTTCGGCCCGGAGTCTGAATAGCGCCTTGGGAAAGATCTCGGCTAAAATAAGGATGGTGGGAGTCATTATGCAAGAAGCGATGAAAGTACATAAATTCTTATCATCAATTGGAAGATGCTTAACGCTGAGATAAGTAGCCAGCGAGGTAGCAGAAACAATGCAGAGGTTCGTACCGATCAAGAACATGGTTATGGCCCTATTAGGATGCTCCAGCAGGTTCTTGATACGTCGCGCACGGCGGTCTTTCTCCGTCAGTAGTTGCTGAAGGTGAATACGGTTGATGGAGATCAAACCGGTCTCGATACCGGAGAAGAATCCCGCCCCGATAACCAGAGCCACGATGATAACCAGAATGAAACCGATCAGTGCTCCCCCTCTCCGCCGATGCCGGTCTCTCCACGTTTTTCAAGAGAAATGAAAAGGCGCACCTTATTTATCCTCAACCCATCTACTTCCTCAACCACCATGCGAACACCGTCCACGGTTACCTGGTCACGTTCTTCAGGCACCCGCTCCAGTTTGGTCATGACCAATCCTCCCAGAGAGTCGGCCTCTTCGGTAGGCAAATCAAGTTCCAGTTCGTCGTTCAGTTCGTCTATGTCTATCTTGCCCAATACCAGGTATTCGTATTCAGCGAGAATCTCTATAAACCGCTCCTCTTCATCGTACTCGTCCAGGATCTCACCCACGATTTCCTCCAGAAGGTCTTCCATGGTGACCAGGCCCTCGGTACCACCATACTCATCAACGACTATGGCGATGTGTTTTTTCCGCTTTTGAAGCTGTTTGAGCAGTGAATCGATCTTCATGATTTCCGGGACGAAGAAAGGCTTATGCGCGATCTCCATCAGATTGAACTCTGAGGAACGGTTTCTTATAAACGGGAGAAGGTCCTTGACATAAAGAATGCCCTTTATGTCATCAATGTTCTCACCAAATACCGGGAAGCGCGAGAAACCGGTTTCTCTGATCAAGGCAAAGGTTTCCTCCCGGGTGGATCCGGTATCGAGGCACTCCATGTCAAATCGTGGGATCATGACTTCCCGCACCAGGGTGTCGGAGAAGTCCATGATTCCTTTGATCATTTCCTCTTCTTCCTCTTTGAGAATGCCCTCGCGTTCCGAGACCTTGATCATGGTCCTTAAACCTTCCGCCGTCAGGTAAGAGTACTCTGGTTTCTCCGTCTGGCCACCAACCTGGACCAGCCGGTCGTTGAGATACTTGAGCGCCGAGATGATCGGACTCAACACCCTGGATATCCGGCACAGCGGTCCCGCGGCATAGAGCGCGAAAGAGGAATGATGTTCTACAGCGTAGGTCTTGGGAGTAATCTCTCCGAATATGAGCAAAAGGAAGGTCATGATGCCGATAGCGATACTGATACCGGTTGGCCCGAAAAAGCGCATGGCCAGCTTGGTGGCAATAGCAGAAGCGGTGATATTTACCACCATGTTACCGATGAGAATGGTAATAAGAAGCCGCCCGGGGGAAGAAAGAAGATAAATGATTTTCTTGGAATTCTGATGCTCGACTTGCTTTTCCAATCTGCTGACAGCTAGCCTGCTCAGCGAAAAAAGCGCTGTTTCAGAACCCGAAAAAAACGCTGATAGCCCCAGGAGCATGACCAGGAGCAAAGAATCAATTAACGACGAGGCGTCCAACTAGGCCTCTACTCCTCCCTTCTCCCGTTCCTGCCCGGCAATCTCGCTCAGGATGTCATCAAGGCTTGCTCGTTCCAACGCACGCATTGCTTGTGCCTCTTTATATGTTTCGTCATCATAGCCAAGAAGGTGAAGGAATCCATGAACTACTAAGAGCAACATTTCTTGACGGAGCCCCCATTTCTCTTCGACGGCCTGTCGCCGGGCCTGTTCCATAGATATTACAATATCTCCGAGTTCGAAGGGAGTAAGTTGGGCATCAGCCCCTTCACGCATCGGGAATGAGAGCACATCTGTTGCCTTATCGATATTGCGGTATCTACTATTTAGTTCACGAATGAACGAGTTGTCACACAACACTATATTGACAGCCGTTTGGCTTGACAGACCATACTTTCCGGCGAACTTCTCGCAGAGCAGTCGCACGGCTTTCTCAATCGTGTTGGCCAGGGTCGTTCTCCTGCTGGACCTGTTCAGTATTGTTATCTCCACTGGCAGTCGCTGTGTCCTTTCTTTTCTTCTTGTTGTTCGCTGTTTTCTTCCGTGCTTTTCCCTTTGGGGAATTCGCTTGTACCATATCCTTGGATGATTCTGGCTGCTGTATACCGGTATCAGTCGGACCGTCAGCAGCCTTCTTATCTGTTTTGTTCCCGTTTATTTTTCCATTTCCAGATACTTTAGGTTTTACTTTTTTCGGTTTACCCTGTTTCTTCTGCTCCGGTTTCTTGAATCCGGTGAGGGCCTCCTCAGGATACTCGATACGCGAGTGATACATCCCGGTGAGAATGGTGGCAAAGGTTCGGTTGATACGCTCCAGGTCCTTGAGTGTGACATCACAGTCGTTAAACTGCTCTCCTTCAAACTTGGCCCGGGTGATCTTGGTTACCAGGTTCTGAATATTGTTCGGTGTCGGATTATTCAGGGTTCGAGCGGCAGATTCGATGGCGTCGGCCAGCATCACCAGTGCCGCTTCCTTGGAATGCGGTTTAGGGCCTGGATACCTGAACTCTTCCTCCCTCACCTCATCGGGGTCGGCCGCCTGTTCTCTGGCCCGGTGATAAAAGTATGTTATCAAACCAGTTCCCTGATGCTGGGCGACGATGTCGATAATCGGAGAAGCCAGGTTGTATTTTTTGGCCAACTCGATACCGTCTTTAACGTGAGAGCTGATGATCAAGGTACTCAGGTAGGGTGACAGTGATTCATGCTGGTTCTCAATCCCGATCTGATTTTCGACGAAAAAATACGGGCGTTTTAGTTTACCTATATCGTGATAGTACCCACCAATCTTGCAAAGCAGTGGATCGGCCCCGATCATCTCCGCCGATGCTTCGGCCATGTTGGCCACCACGATAGAGTGATGGTATGTACCCGGGGCTTTTACCAAAAGCTCCTGCATGAGAGGCTGATTAAGATCAGAAAATTCAAGCAGTTTAATCGAGGTCGTAATCTTAAAAAAGTTTTCGAGGTACGGCAGGCCGCCTATAGTCAAAATAGTGGCGGTAAATCCACCGACAAAGCCGGTAATAATGTCTCGGAACAAAGGTTGTGAGAACGTGGAGAACGCGGCTTCTGCTTTAAACAAGTATAGACCAAGCAGGAAGAACACGTGAGCCAGGCTGACATAAAAACCGGCCCGGATGATATCCGCCCGCTGGCTGACACGAGAGACCGCCATTATACCCGCCAGTCCGCCAAAAAAAAGCGTGATGGTAAGTTTTATGCCCTCTATCTCCATCAACCCTATCAGCACTGACAGTACCACGGTAAGGAGAATACCCATATCTGCACCGATAAGGATAGTTATCAGCATGGAGGCAGTAGACAGAGGGCACAGGTAAGGAGAGAATATATTCATTCCCCGGAAATAGACGCCGGAATGTGACAGTATCAAAACCATCTTCGACAGTGCCAGGGAGACCACCGCCACGATTCCTACCATGGCCAGCAGGCTGTCGCTTTCCAATACTTTGGGTCTGAAACGATACATAAACAAAAAGACGGAAGCAAACAGGAGAAGCGAAACCAATCCGCCACCCAGAATATTTAACCGGCGGCGGGCTTCTATACCGTAGAGACCCAGTTCTTTGAGCACATAAATATCTTCGGGAGTCGCCCGGTCACCATGCCTGATGATGATTTCTCCCTTTTTAATGGTCTTCTTTTTAGGCAGGTCCTTGAGGAGTTTGGCGGTTAACGTAAGCAACAGTTCCTGGCTATTTGTTTCGAGCTCTAAACTGCCGATCTCCTTGGCAATTTGTTCCCGGTACGTATCGAATTCATCTTCCGGGATTCCCCTGTTCATATACGGAATTATCAAGGCCTGGACCTGGTCGCGCAGAAGATGTAATTGCTCCGGTTCAAGACTGGTAAGATACTCCAGGAGAGCAGGCCGTTCTTCCAGTTCATCCCATAACTGCCGGCCTTTCATGGTGGAATCGAGATCGGCCTTCGAGTCGTTGGCCAGGTAGACAAAAAGCGTTTCGATGTCATTCAAGATTTCGGCCCGGCTCCGTATCCCGAAAGTGGTATAGGAGATGGTCTTGGGAGCCAGGATGTCCCGCTTGGCCACATCACCGTTTTGCAGAAAAACCTTGCTCGAATCGAGGTCGGCAAACAGCACTCCGGTGATGAGGCCCCAAATGATAAGTCCGAATAGAATTCGTTTGAGGCGTGATCCGGCTGCCGAACGGTGTGTTTTCCATAACAACGCTAAACGTTTAAACATCTTCACGCATCCTGTTTCTCTTGTTTCTTACGGCCATTCTCCTCGAAATCCTGGTAGGCTATAATTATCTTCCGCACCAGATCATGCCGGACAACATCTTCTTCGGACAAATAAACAAGATTAATCCGCTCGATATCTCCCAGAACGTGCCGAATTTCATCCAAACCGGAATACGTTCCCGTTGGGAGATCTATCTGGGTGATATCACCGGTGATGATTGTTTTGGTGCCAAATCCCAGCCTGGTGAGGAACATTTTCATCTGTTTCGAGGTGGTGTTCTGTGCCTCGTCCAAAATAACCACCGAGTCATTGAGTGTCCGGCCACGCATATAAGCCAGCGGAGCGATCTCTATGATTTCTCGCTCCCGGAAGCGCAGAAACCGTTCCGGTTCCATTATATCAAAAATCGCATCGTAAAGCGGTTTGAAATACGGATCTATCTTTTCCAGGAAATCGCCCGGCAAAAATCCCAGTCTCTCGTCAGCCTCAACCGCCGGTCGGACCAGGATAACCCGGCTGACCTCCTGCGCCTTAAGGAGGGCCAGGGCCAGAGCAACGGCCAGGTAGGTTTTCCCCGTGCCGGCAGGCCCGATGCAAAAAACGATATCATTAGCCTGTACCGCCTGCACATACCGTTTTTGACCGATTGTCCTGGGACGGATTGGTATTCCTTTGGCAGTGGTCATGATCACATCGGAGAAGGCAGCATCAAGAGCAGCCTCCTCCCGGCGCTTAATCACGTCCGCCACATACTGAACGTCCGAGCCGGTAATACGTCCCCCGTTCCGGTAGATCTTTTGCAGTTCCTCGAACAAAATTATAACCCGTCCGACCTGGTTTTTGTCGCCTTTGATAATGATCTCAGTACCACGTGGAATCAGCTGGACCTCGAACTTCCGACGAACCGTTGACAGGTGTTTATCAGTCATACCCATAATTTCCAACGCTTCACGCTGGTCCCTCATGACCACCCGTTTGGTTACCGTGTTCTTCTTTTTCAATTTATCCGCCATATTTCAAACCTTATTTTCTACAGTTTCATTGTTTGCTGCGGGCTGATCAAGAGTACAACGGCCCAGATCCCCTTTTCGGAATAATCTGATTATCGCCATGGCGGCTCTATGGCGGTCCGGTTTTCCTCCAGGCAGCAGACAGTTTCGTTCAATGGCAAAATTATCCAGAAGTATTTGTGTCAACGGTATTGAGTCGGCCATACCAGCCATAGCGTAAAGTTTTCCAGCCGATTCCGGGGGGAGTGTTTTAATAAGCCGGTCTACCAGTTCTTCGATATCAACGGTGTCAATTGGTACTGAACCGGTAATAGCCAACAGGGTTCTGGTTATCTGATCTGTTTTCGGATTCAATAATCCCGGCGTATCCAGCAGCTCCAGTCCCCGTGATATCTTTATCCACTGAGGTCCTCTGGTAATGCCGGGTTGAGCTCCTACCCTGGCCCGCCGATGACCGGCAAGCCTGTTGATCAAGGATGATTTCCCCGTGTTTGGGACCCCGATAACCATGGCCCGAAGCGGTTGACTTCCACCCGGCAGGGACCGGCGCCGGCTTCGTCTGGAACGTTTGCCGGGAAAACGTTTGAAATAGTTTTTAAGAACACCTAGTCCCGTTCCGTGTTTGAGATCCATATGAAAAACAGGATAACCCTGTTTTCCCAGTACCATGCACCAGCGCGCGGTAGTGTCGGGACAGGCGAGATCAGCCTGCGACAAAACCAGAACCCGTTCTCGCCGGGATGCCAGACGTTCAAATAACGGGTCTTCACAGCTCGCTGGAACCCGTGCGTCCCGGACTTCTATGAGCAGGTCAACAATACGCAAGTAGGAGTGTAGTTGCTCTTCCCCCGTGTTCAGTTCCCGGATCACCTTCCTGCCGCCGCCGACGGAAACCGGTTTCGCTCGAATTCCGGTTTATCGGATCCAACCAATTCTTGTTAGAGGCCAGTAAATTGCAATGGCTTTACCTTTGATATGATGTGCGGGAAGCGATTTCCAAAATCGGCTGTCCTGGCTGTTATCCCGGTTATCTCCCATCATAAAATAATGATCGGTCTCGAAAGTATACGAATCCTCCGGTTTTCCATCGATGACAATAGCACCATCCGTTCCGGAATCAAACGTGTGCCCTTCATACTCGATGAGTTCCCGGTACGAAGAAGCAGCATCCGAATCGAGTGTTACCGTTGCACCTTTCTTGGGAATGGTAAACGGCTCTAAGTTGTCTCGCCGCCCCTGATGGTGTTCCCGTGGAAAAACCGAGGACTCTATAAACTTCACACCAGGCGGGTTGTCGAATGGTTTCCCGTTAATAAACAACACCTTATCCCGCACTTCTACTACATCACCTTTAAGCCCGACACACCGTTTGATGAAATCACGTTCCGGAGCCCGTGGTGATTTAAACACGATGACATCCCCGCGTTCCACCGATCCGGCTGAATAGATAAACTTGTTGACCAAAATCCTGTCCCGCGGGTAGAGAGTGTCCTCCATGGAACTGGATGGTATGTAAAATGCCTGTAGAAGAAAGGTTCTGATAACAAGTGCCAGGATGAGCGCAATGCAGAGCGTTTCGACAAGCTCTCGCAGCCTTCTCGACCATGTGGCTGGAGGAGAAGATAAACTGTTCGACGGCTTATTCCCGGACTCGCCCATAGGCTATTCAGGTTATCTCGTATCCCTTCTCTTGACCCGGGCCGCTTTACCTTTTCTATCCCGGAGATAATAAAGTTTACCGCGCCTTACTTTTCCCCTGGCAAGCAACTCTATCTTGGCGATATTGGGAGAATGCACCGGGAATATCCGTTCAACTCCAACTCCGTACGATAGTTTTCTGACCCTGAAGGTCTCGGATATTCCACTACCATGCCGTCCCAGCACAGTTCCTTCAAAAATTTGGATACGCTCTTTTACTCCTTCAACTACCCGGAGATGGACCTTGACAGTATCTCCCGGTTGAAAGGGAGGAAGATCGGCTCGCATTTCCGCCTTCCCCAACTCGAATATCTTATCCATGACTCGTATAGTCCTCCTTTTTCAGCAAAACAATTACGATAGTTTCACTTTCACTTTCCAACATTTTTTAAAGTTTTCGCCTAGTAATCTAGAATAAATATCAAATTTCCCTGATAAATGCAAATGATATTGTACAACGGAACGCTGCACAGTTCAACCTGCAACTCGTTTTTCATCAATTTTCTTCTTCCCGTTCAATCTTCCGGAGAAACTTGTGGTCCTCCTCACTCAAAAGTTTCCTCTCCAAAAGATCGGGCCTTAACTGCCTGGTTTTTCTCAACGCTTCTTTGCGGCGGAAACGCCGAATATCCTCATGGTTACCGGAAAGAAGCACCGATGGCACAGCTAGTTCCTGGTACTCACGAGGTCTCGTGTAATGCGGATAGTCGAGGATTCCCATAGAAAACGAGTCATTTTCCGGCGAATCCGGATTGCCGAGGACCCCGGGAAGAAGCCGAACCACTGCGTCACAAATAACCAGTGCCGCCGGTTCTCCTCCGGTAAGAACATAGTCGCCTATAGATATTTCCAAAGGCTTTAACAACGTCCGGACCCGTTCATCGATTCCCCGATAATGCCCGCAAATAAAAATGAGATGCCGCTTCTTCGACAACTCCCGAGCCAGCTGCTGATCGAACCGCCGTCCCGCCGGGGTCAACAGTATCACTTCTTCACCGGGACTCTTATCACGCAACGATTCTACCGCGCGGACAATGGGGTCCGGCTTCATCACCATACCGGCATCGCCACCGAAAGGGTAATCGTCGGTGACCCGGTGTTTTCCCTCTGCGAAATTCCGCAGATTGACCACCTTGAAATCAACCGTTCCCTTATCGGAAGCAAGACGCATCATGCTCTCGTTTAGGGGACCGGTAAAGTACTCAGGAAAGATAGTAATGATATCGATTCGCTGTGTATCCATCATTCAAGACCGTCAATGAGCTCCACCACAAGTTTTTGTCCAGGTATGTCTACCTGTTTCACAAATTGTTTTACAAAGGGAATTAGAAAACGGCCGTTATCATTCATACGTTCCACCTCCAGCAGATCTTCGCTACCGACGGAATACGTGTCGGATACCATGCCAATCAATTCTTCGTCCGTGGTGTACACTCGCACTCCCGCAAGTTCAAATGCATAGTATGAATCTTCAGGGAGCAAACCAACCTCTGCCCGGGGAATGGTAATGAGATAGCCTCTCATCCGCTCTGCGGAGTCTCTGTCGTTACATCCGTCAAACTTCAGGATAATCTTTTTACCGCGATAATGCGCCTGGCTGATGCAGGCCTCAACAATTTCCCCGTCTTTCTCCAGAATTACTTGATCCAAGCTGGAAAAGCGCTCGGGAAAATCAGTGAGGGGATGAATTTTCACATCCCCCCTCAGACCAACGGCACTGGTTATCTTTCCGATAATAATACGTTCAGGAAGAGGTTGATCAGGGATTTCTGATTTCGATGACATTCCCGTCCTTCACCACGATCTCCGTTTTCGTGAGCAGATCATAGAAACTATCCCCCTCTTGTATCTGGACCGGACTATCAATGGTGCCTTGAACATATTCCATATCCAGCTCCAACTTCTCAATCTCCTCGCGTTTACGTGAGAATTGCTGGTGAAGTGATTTTAGCCGCCCGCGTTCGTTCTCCAATTGATTAAGGAGCACCTGCTCTTTCGGGGCGCGACCGCTTCTGAGAGAGAGTCGTTTTTTCTCGAAATCAAGCTGTTGCAGCCTGGTTTCAGTTTGAGCAATGGAGGTATCAAGCTCTTCATACAATTTATTCTTGAAGTCATCAGTAACAATGGCTTTCACTACTACCTTGCGGATGACTTGAATTCCTTTATTCACACTTGCAGCCACGTGTGTTCTCCTTCCTGAAACCAGGTTACTGGAGCAGCTCCAATATTATCCTCTTGCTATCGCGGATAACAACCGCTTTCAGCACGGTTCGAATAGCGTTGATCGTTCTTCCCTTCTTGCCAATCACCTTGCCCACATCGTCGGGATGGACTTTAAGCTCGAATACCGTTGTTTTTGTACCTTCAACACTATTGAGCTCGATATCATCCGGATGATCCACCAGGGAACGGATGACCATCATGACCAGTTCTTTCATTCGCTCATCTCCTCCTCCGACACGGAAGCGGATCCTGGTTCAGTCTCTTTTTTTGCTCGCTTAATAAGACTCTTGACGGTATCGGAAACCTGGGCCCCTTTTTCAACCCACTTGTCCACGGCCGCGAACTTCACCTTGATAGTAGGGGGATCAGTCTGGGGGGTATAATGTCCCAGAATCTCAAGAAATCTTCCGTCTCTGGGTTTCCTGGAGTCGGTTGCTACGATACGATAATGCGGATTGTTCTTATTTCCCATTCTACGCAGTCGAATACATACTGCCACCGGTTTTCACCTCCTCGATTAAAATTTGTCACACCTGTAATCCACCGAATGGAAACATACCAGAACCGGGCTTCATCTGCCCGGCCATGGATGTCATCTTCTTCATCATTTTCTTCATCTCTTGAAACTGTTTCAACAACCTGTTCACGTCCGAAACTGTCATGCCGCTGCCGGCGGCTATACGGCGCCGGCGTGACCCGCAGATTATACTGGGAGTGTTGCGTTCCTCAGGTGTCATGGACAGTATGATAGCCTCGATACGCTTGAGTTGTTTGTCGTCGACCTTGAATCCTTTCATTTTCTTTTTCATTGATGAAAAACCAGGGATCATATCCATTATCTGGTCTAGCGGTCCGATCCTCTTCATCTGCTCGAGCTGCTCCAGAAAGTCCTGAAGAGAAAACTCCATCTTCCTGAGTTTCTTTTCCAGTTCGCGGGCTTTATCTTCATCTACGGCTGTCTCAACCTTATCGATCAAGGTGAGTATATCACCCATGCCGAGAATTCTGGAAGCCATTCGGTCCGGATAGAATGGTTCCAGAGCGTCTATTTTCTCACCGACACCAACAAACTTGATCGGTTTACCGGTAACAGACCTGATGGAAAGAGCTGCTCCACCACGAGCGTCACCGTCTAATTTTGTGAGTATCGTACCATTTATATCGAGCCGCCGGTCAAACTCGGTAGCGACATTGACTGCGTCCTGACCGGTAGTAGCATCGGCAACCAACAGGACTTCCGCCGGTTTTACCGCACCGATGACTTCTTCCAATTCCCTCATGAGTTCTTCGTTAACGTGCAATCGTCCGGCCGAATCCACCAGAACTAGATCGTGTCCGGCAGTGGCTGCCCGCTGTACGGCGGCCTGAACGATATCCACTACCTTATGGTTGTCGCCCATCTGGAACACTTCAATAGAGGTCTGATCACCGAGCACCTGGAGTTGCTTAATCGCCGCCGGCCGATAGATGTCAGCAGCTACCATAAGCGGACTATGACCTTGATTCTTCAGATGAAGAGCCATCTTGGCGCAAGTGGTAGTCTTCCCGGAGCCGTTCAGACCTACCAGCAGAATTACCGCCGGCCGTTTATCGCCAAGATCGATTTTTTGTATGGTGTTGCCCATGACCTCAACAAGTTCTTCCCGAACAACCTTGATCACCTGTTGGGCCGGGGTTAAACTCTGCATGACTTCCTGCCCGAGAGCACGTTCCCGAGCGCTGCGCACAAAGGACTTGACGACCTTGAAGTTGACATCTGCTTCCAGGAGCGCCAGTTTTACTTCGCGCATAGTAGTCTTGATGTCCTGCTCGGATACCTTGCCCCGCCGCCTTAGCGACGAGAAAATATCCTGCAGCCTGGAAGTCAAAGCCTGGAACATGATCAAACACCGCCTCTTCGCTTCGAGAAAACTACATTACAACAACATCAAAAGAAGGGCGGTGATAAGCCAACCGCCCCAGCTTCAGCTTTGAGTACTGTTGCTTGAGAAGCAAATATATCAAGAAACATAGTGTTATGTCAACTGAAACAGGCAATAAAGGCAAAGAGGAGTTAGCAATATGTTTTCATGATTATTGTTCTGTATCTGAGTATCTGGTACCATAGTTCCTTGTAAACCAGGAACGGCAGATGGAATGCCGGCGATGGAAAATGAACGACATCGAATGGATCACGAGGAGCTGATTTATTATGCGGACAAGCGTTCTGAAAACTACATCCGGTTTAGTACTACTGGTGCTGACAATAACTCTGACCGTGCTGACCTCTCCCCTTCGCGGCCAGGACAGCCCGCTCAGGACCAGGGTAGATGAATTGAACTTGTCACGATGGCCTACAGTAGAGGCCGTGGTGACCATTTACGACGAACGTGGGCAAATCGTGCATGGAATAGATGAAAATAACTTCAATGTTTTTGTAAATGTCAATGTGACACCGGTGAAAGTGGTTCCCATGGCTGCCCGCAACTTTATCTGCCTGCTGGTAGATAAAAGCGGATCAATGCATCGTAAAATGAAACAGCTGAAGGATGCAATCAGTGGGTTCTTGTCCCTGATGGAAAACCAGGACCAGATCATGATCATGGCTTTTGATGAAAAACCCATGATCGTGCACGGTTTCTCGAATGACCGGGCCACCGCCCGGAATCTCGTATCAAAACTCCGGGGAAGAGGGCCCACAGCCTTTTATGATTCCTTGCTGGCTGCGGTAGAACAAACATCTGAGATGCCGGGGAGACGATGTGTGATAGCTTTGACTGACGGTAAGGACGAGTCGCGGCGTTTCTCTCCTCAACTGAGTAAGCATAATATCAGCGAGGTTATGGCCGCTGCCCGTTCCCTCAATGTACCCGTTCACACCATCGCGCTCGGGGACCGGGCTTGTAAAGATCTCCTCAAACAGGTAGCGGGAAATACCGGGGGCCAGTATTATTTTGTTCCGAGCGAAAACGAACTTCGGTCACTTTACAGACGAATTGCCTGTGAGATTAAAGGACAATACAAACTGGTGTTCGAATCGCCGGTCAAACGCGATGTAATGAACATGCGCCAGTTGATTATCGACTGCCATATTGAAGACGCCGTGGGCCGGGGAACCAAGTGGTACACTCCGTTGAACAAGGAGAGATAACACTTAGCCCGCATATTTCACCAGTGTGCCTACTGCAGCCACGAATTCACACGCATCTTCTACGTTACGCTCGGTCGCCTGTCCTCGACGTATCGCAACGGATACGCCTGCGGAAGGATTGGTCGCGTGCCTTGAAGCTTTGTATGACTTCTCGACTTCGTGACGGCAACTCGTGAAATATGCGGGTTAGCCTGCACAATGTACCTTTTATTACTCTAGAATGATCTTATCCCGCTTTTTTATAATGGCTTTAATCTGGTCAACAATGTCCGGAAGTAACGGTTCCTGAAGAAGGTCCGTCAAAAAATCGTGTCCCAGCGATTCCCGAAGCTGCTCCAAAGCCTCTACCGCCGTACTCCGCACCTCATCCGGCGTATCGAGATGCGTAACCAGGCGCATCATGGGTTTTGACACTGAAATATCATGCGTTTTACCCAGGGCTCGAACCACGTTGACCCGTACATCAATATCAGGATCATCGATGGCTTCCAATAACGGTTCTATGACATGAATTACCCCGATCTCTCCCAAAGCATAGGCGCCGCTGGCTCGAATCCATTTCCGGGGATCCTTGAGCATGTTCATCAGGATGTTTACCGCTCGCAGACCGCCAAAATCCCAGAGCGCCCGGGCCGCGTTAGCCCTCACCCGATTGTCGGCATCTTCCAAGAGAGGCAGGAGAAGCCTGGCATATTTTTCTCCGCCCAGATGCCCCACCGCTTCAACAGCGTTGGCGCGCACCCGCCGGTCTTCATCTTCGAGATAGGGGAGGAGAAATTCCACGGCATCTTGATTTTCAAGCATACCCACGATATGTACCAGAATTGCCCGTGAGAAACTGCTCTTCTGCTTATGAAGCATGTCTACCAGGCTGTTGAGAAGTTCGGTGCCCGAATAATTGCTCAAGGCAAAAGCAATTTCCGATGAAAGATTTAGATCCAGATTTGTCAAGCTTGACAGGAGAACTTTCAATCGACGGGTTTGTTCCGTTTTTAGCGGTGCGGCCTCACTCGATTCGCTCTTGGCCGATCCTGACCCGGTAGGAACAACAGTCTCGTTGATTTTACATGATTCAGCTTCAGGTTCCGCCGCTACCTGCTGTTTCACCTGTTCCGGTTCCACTACCGGTATAGGCTGCTCTACCGGTTCCGGTTTCACTTCGATGGATTTCTCATCAAAGGTATCTGCAGCTGTTTCGAGGCCTTCCAGGATTTCCTTAAGACCGGCGCTGTTCAACACCTCGGTCAATTCATCCTGTTCGTTCTTATTCAACCGGGAGTAGACGTCACTCAAGAGCGGCTTCAACTGTTCCAGTGGAGCCCGGGAAAAGGCCATGGCGGCAGCTTGCTTGGCCGGCCAGAATACCGGATCTCTCACGATCACTCCGATAAGCGGTTCAAAGATGAACTGTAGAGGAAACTTGGTTGCGATAAATCGGCTGACTGCCGCCCGCACATACTCTGAGGAGGAATTCAAGTACTGGGCTGCTGCCCGGAAAAAATCTTCCAAAGGAGTAATTTCCGCATGTTCCAATGATTCAACAAGTTTAATTTTTCCAAGAGGAGACGCC
Source organism: uncultured bacterium (assembly GCA_964593455.1). Classification (GTDB taxonomy): domain Bacteria; phylum Muiribacteriota; class CAYSPT01; order CAYSPT01; family CAYSPT01; genus CAZQHK01. Next base: position 59,095 of record CAZQHK010000008.1, on the reverse strand, counting down.
TTTTCCATCTTCTCACGAAACACGTCTATATTCACTTTTCATCCTCCTTCCGGATGAATCACCGGTTTTTCTGTCTCTTCCGCTTCCCGGCACACAAGGTCGGCGGTGGCCTCTATTGTACCACATTCAAACGCCCTCTATCATACGCTGCGACACGTTTGGCGGAATGAAGTCGGCGCACTAAGAACACAACCTGCACTATTTTAAAAACATCACCCGGTAGATAAGAAAGAGACATCGAGAGCTGGGCCCCCACGACAGTCAAGGAACTAAATAATTTCGCTTTTGATTCCGAAACAGATTGCTCTTCCGAGTGAAACCTCTCTATACAACCCGGGCCAGAAGATACGAAAGTTCAGCAGTAGAAAGGTTTCGAGAAGAACGTATTTCGATCCCGCAGCTGGAACACCGCATAAGCCGGCGAGTGCGACCCGTATCCGGATCTGAGACCATCCCTGATTCCATAAGAGATTTACAAAACACACAATTCATGAATTCCACCTCCATGTAGGATCTTGCATCGGCAAAGAGTCAACAATTCTCAAGTAACAATGAAAATCTGCACCATATCAATTTTTCGTCCGTATATAAAAAACGAACACGGGGGCGCTCCTGCCCGTGCATCGCAGGGAATATGAATTGACATACTTTTTAAGCTGCTGATACAATATGGGTATAGTTAAAATCTGAAAGCTGCTGTAGACATTCTGCTGCAGTTTCCAGTGTAACATTGGCAAGGAGATGAATCTGTTTTGCCTGATCTAGACACCCTTCGGGTAATGATCTCCAGCGAAGATATAGATACTCGAAAACAAGCAGTAATGGCTTTGGGAGATTCAGACAATACCGACGCCGTTGATCTTCTCCTGGAAGCTTCACAGGACAGTGAACTATCGGTCCGGTACTTTGCCCGCAAGGCCCTTAAGAGACTAAAAAAACGGCTTGATATCAAAGAAGAAGAGCTTGAAAGCAACCTTGAAAACGTCTATATCAAACGGCAGATAACCAATTTGATGGATGAAGATCCGAAAGTGCGGATTCAGGGAGCCTTAAAACTGTCTGAGTTCAAGGATCCGGAACTCCTTCCACAGATTATCAAACAGTTGCAGAATGAAGAGCACAAGCATGTCATAGCCACCCTGGTAAAAACAATCGGAATACTGGGAGACGAGAGAGTTATTCCCGTTCTATCGCCCTATTTGAAAGACAGCGATGGGCGGGTCAGAGCCAACACTATCGAAGCCCTGGAAGCGGTACAGGTAGCCAAAACTTTCGAACTCATCTCCCCCCTGCTTAACGACACCAACTCCAGAGTGGTGGCTAATGCCGCCAAAACACTTTGGAATTTTTCCCCCCTCAAAGCTCTCACCCGCCTGCGTGAAATGATGAAAAGCACTGATGTAAACGTAAGAAAGAGCGCCGTTTTCGCCCTGGGCGAGATCGCCACGGTTGAAACCCGCCGCTTGCTGGCGAAAATGCTCAACGATGCTGATATGGATGTGAGACTCCAGGCTTCTATGTCTATAGGAAAAGTTGATGAAAAGCTTTCTCGTAAAGCGTCCGAAGCTGGAGGAAAAATGAAATCCGGAGGCAGTGAGACCACGGATTTAAAACCGACGATAAAAGAGCCGTCTGAACCTCTCCCTGAGACGAAGTTTGAGCCCGGTGAGCAGTTTCCGAAAGACTCATTCAAGGAGATGGATCTTGTCGAAAAAACGGTGAAACCGGTTGAGGTTGCCGCCGAGATATCTTCAGAACAACCGGCTGTCCAGGCGGAACTGCCTGAGGTCTCAAAGCCGGCTGAGAAACCGGTTGAGCCAGAACCGGCACGGCAAACTATGAAGACATCTCCTTCCAACCAAATAATCAAAGACCTCGACTCAGACGACGAAGAAGTCCGGGTTCGGGCCGTTCAGGCAGCCAGCGAACTGAAAGATACCACCTTCCTTCCCCTTCTCGAAGACCGGCTCAGCCAAGAGACCAGCCGTTATGTAATAGCCACCCTGGTTAAAGCCTTGGGACACATGGGGAGTTCCGACGTTATCCCTCAAATTGTCCCATTTCTCGATTATCCCGACCCGCGCGTTCGAGCCAACGCCGTAGAAGGACTGGCTATGATCAACGACACCGACCTATCCAAACACATTGCCCCTCTCCTGGGAGATCCTGATAACCGGGTTCGCGGCAACGTGGCCACTTATTTATGGAAAAACGATCCCGAGACCGCCAAGTCCAAAATAGACAAAATGCTTTCAAGTCCAAGTGTTTGGGACAGGGAAAGTGCTCTGTACGCTATCGAAAAAATCATGGACCCTGCCCTGCTGCCGCAGGTTAAGAAACTTCTCAAGGATAAAAGCCTGGCGATTGTTCGAAAAGCTGCTAATCTCCTCGGTTCACTCGAAGAGAACAAATCCCCTACCCAGCCACCGGCGCCAAAGGTTAAACGCCCGGTGAAAACCGCCTTTGTTTCCGCACAACCTCAAAAGACCGGAAAATCAATTAAATTTATCCGTACACTGGTCATGTCCGTATGCGGTTTAGGAGCAGTCATTCTCATCCTGGGAGGCGGTTTCTACCTGGGGATCAAGATGGCGGCTGAAAATAAAGACAAACTTCCGATTAAAGTATCTACAGCCAAACCGGTAGAGATGGAACCAGCGCTTAAACAGGCACCCGATCCCACTGAAAATCAGCTGGCTATGGCTGGGAATGATAAATCTACTTCCCCCGACCCCGTTAAAGAACCGGCTGATTCATCACAATCGGGGAACAAAGCAGTGTCAACTTCGCGGGGAGAACCGCTCAAACCTTCCGGCAATACGGTAAAACAACCCCAAGCAGCCGAACCAGTTCAAGCGGTTACATCTACCGGTAGTGAAATCGACACCGATCTCAGCCTGGAGGAAGCACTTGCTTTACGTGACATCTTTGGCGATAATTCTATTCCGCTTCCTGAAAAAGAGCCTTCGGTCGAAGCGGCACAGCCGGAGGGAAAACCGGATCAGGATGCGATCAATGAAGAGCCGGCAGTCGAAAAAGTGAAGCCAATTGAGGCCGCCACAAGCAAATCACCCAGACCACACTTGCTGACCGGCTTGATACTTCCCCGGACCCCTCCGGGACGAATAGTTAAGACCACGCCTGTTACGACCGGCTCGGCAGCACAGGAAACCGGGACACCAGCTTCAAGTAAACTGAAAGACCAGGCATTCTCACTCATGGATCGGGGTGAGATTACCGAAGCTATTGGTACATTCAAGCAGGCAGTCAAAGCTAATCCCGAAGACACGGAAGCGATTTACTATATCGGACATCTGCTACTGGAACAGCGCGAATACAACCAGTCGGTGACATATTTCGACCAGGCGATCAAGCTCGATCAGCAATATGTGGATGCGTATTTCATGAAGGGGAGAGCATTCTACATGTTGGGACAGTCAGACAAAGCCGTAAACAGTTATTTGGCCGGTCTCAAGATCAGACCCGACGATATCTCGGCTATGCAAGAACTGGCTAGAATCTACGAGCACAACGGGAAATTACCAGCGGCAGCCGCTATCATCGAGAAAGCAATTGAATTCTCAGGGACCCCCAATCTCAAGTTCCGACTCGGCCAGATCTACCTGAACATGCGGCAGCTCACGAAAGCCAAGAGTCTGGCGGAGGAAATCTTGAAGCAGAATCCCGACACTCCCCAGGGATACAATCTTCTGGGGGAATACTACCTCGATGAAAACGACCTCGACCAGGCCTCCCAGTTCCTGGAAAAAGGGCTCCAGTTAAAGAAAACACCTGAAGGACACAAATTGTTGGCTCAGATACATCTGGCACGCCACGCGTATGGTACCGCCAGGCAACATCTCAACCAGGTTATCCAGTACATGCCTCACAATAGCTGGGCTTTATTCAACCGTGGCCGTATTCTCAGATTGTTCGGCGACCTGGACGGAGCCATCCCAGACCTGGAGCGGGCACTGGCTCTCAATCCCAATGATCTCCCCACGCAAGCCCATCTAGCAGACTGTTATCTGCTGAAGAAGCGGTTTAATGATGCTACCGGCCTTTATCAGCAGGCGCTTGACATGGAACCGCCGGCCAACATTGCGGGGGAACTCAGGGAACGGCTCTCGCTAGCCAAAAGTAAGCGGGTACCCGGATCGTTACCGTCTGTCTGGTAAGTTTATCCTCCGTGCAATTCAACCGGCTTTTGATGTATGTTGCATCACCGGTATGTGGTAGTATATAGTGAATTTTAATTATAGCATTGGAGTTTTGAGAGGAGCATGCGTCGATGGAAATCTCAAAAAGAGCTTTGATAATTATGATCGTAGTCTGCTTTGTAGTAGGAATGTTTGGGTATCGTCTGGTATTATCCGGTCTCGGCTATCGATTCGGAAAACCAGCCTCAACCTCTGGAGAACCCGGCCCCGGGGTTCCACCGACGGAACTGGTCGTCAAACCCACCGGTACCACCTCTGAGGAAACCGCAATCTCCGATACCACCCCGACGGAAGAGTTAACATCCGAAGTTTTCGTCCCTGAGGTCGTTCCTACAATAATTTCATCTGCGAAGATTGATCTTACTGAGAGCGATGTGCAGCGACTGACCACGGCTACCAGTTTTAAGCTCAATTTCATCTCCGGAAATAGCATCTTTTCTGCTGACGATGTCATCTTTGCCGGGAGAGCAAGAACTGATGCTTCCAATATCGTCGTACTCAAACCTCTACAGTACAAAGTCCTGGTGAAAGCGATTGAATCATCCGACGAACCGGAAATTAAAATACTTCAGGACTTCGCCCGGGAAATGAATAAGATCAAGTCCGACATGATCCGCACTACAGTGTATTTCGAGAGTGATGTTATCCCTAATCTCTTACCGACTGACAAAGATGTCGAAGAATTCTACCAGGAATTCAGCACGTTCTACACAAGTTTTGACTCACGCTATGTGGGCTTAAACGAGCATCTCAAAGAAGGCATTAAACTATACCTGTTAAGAGAAAACCTGGTCCGCTACATGATGGCTGTATATCAAGAACTCGTTCTCACCAATCGATTGACGCTTAACTGGCCAGGAGTCGAACCTCCCTGGATAGTTGAAAACAAGCAAGCCTTCTCGGGCAATACGGAGATCTCACCACACAATCTAAAAGCCACGACTCCACTTTTCACCCTGGATGGTGCAACCGTGCCGGCGGGATTTGTGAATAAAAGTTTTTTCACTCTCAACCTGAAACTCCTCGAAGAGAGAAAAACAGACAAACTAACTGATAATCTGTTTCGCATTCAGCCCCCCGAAACAGGAAATAAAACCAGTCTGACAGCCTGGTTGAAAAACTTCGAACCCAACTCCAGTGAAGCGGTTGTCAACATCTTATTCGCTACCCTCGCTCGAACCAGAATGAATGACAAAATGAATAAGGAAACTGCTGCGAAAATTGACCCGGTTCTCGATACCTATCAAGGAAAGATACCGCTCTCTACGTTAATGGCTTTAGCTGCTTATACTACTGATCAAGCCGTTGAAAAATCTCATATACTGGCTAAAGCTTTGATCCAACAGGCACCGACAGTAATTTCAGAGTTTACTCATTCAGGTTTTCTTCGGCCCCTAATCAGTTTGGATCTTGCCTGGAATAATCTGGAAATGCTTCGAGGCAATCGGTTCTTACGTATCAATCCAGAGAACATATTCAAATATCTTCATGTTCCTGATGATCCGGTTGAAAGGCTTCTTTTTACCCATCAGGAATTGCTGAACCATCGAATGAATACGATACTGTATGACCAGTTTGCTGAGGAAAGTTTGGGATCTACTACTATTGACTCGCTTCATTCACTCCTGGAATTGAGGTTTTTGCAAAGATATCCAACCTACAGCATTGTTCAAGCCAGCAATACCTCGAACTTGAATCAGAAATACTCTATTTCCATGACCCCATCTCCTGACAATTTTCCCGAGATACCCGAGCCCCCAGCCGAGAACAGACAAACGAACGTGACCAGACTACAACCACAAGAAAACATTCAGATTCCAGATCCGGAATCCAATGAAGCCGACCTTCAGGAAATGTATGATAAAAACGCTGATTTATTTAAAATCGGAGAGCAGTATCGCTTTCAGATTCTTCTTCACCCGAAACGGAGTACGATAGATCAAGCACAGACCGCACTCAAAGAAGGAACTTCTTTTGAGCAGTCCCTGTTTAGCTACGGTGCTGTCTACCCTGAACTACTGGCTAAGCAGGTTTGTCCATCAGAGTCACTGAACCAGGATATTGTGGAAGTCTTAAAGACGCTGCAGCCGGGTAAAGTAAGCGCAATTTTCTCCATCACCGGCCGGGTAACTTGCTATGCCATTGTGAAGCTTTTGGAAACGATCGAGCCCGGGAAAATACCGTTTACTCACCCCAAGACCCAGGAACTGCTCCAACGTTACTCGCTCACTGATGCCATGGACACGGACATGAAGAAATCCAATCAATCATCGTTGATAGAGGAAGGTGCTTTCAGCCCCATTTACAAAAGGTGGATCGGACGTTACGATTCAACCGCGATAAAAGAGATGGCAGAGAAAGCTACCCTAATCTATAAATAGTACGGTCCCAAACCGCATCGGGATCATTTAATGAAAAAGTTTATTGAACCAGCGTTTCCAACGAAGAGAAAACCATGTTTGTCCTCGCTGTTTCTCTTTCTTTAAAAACTCAAGCAGGACTTCGTCCACGCATTCCGAAGGAAATTCGCTTTTATTGCTCAGTGCTTCCATGAGTATATCGGGAAGTACGTCCTGTGCAGGATGGTAGATGATTGATTCTCTGACGGCAGTTAAAAGTTTTTCATCTCCTGACTGATAGTAATAAACCAAAGCGGCGAGCAAAATCTCCAGACTTTCCACCCCTCTGATCTTTCCCAGAGCACGAACCGCATGAACTCTGACTTCTTCATCAGGATCTCTCAGCAGTTCTTCAAGGTCGTTGATCACTTCAGGTACGCACATTTCACCGGCGGCAAAAGCCGCGCTTTTCTTCATACTTGAATCGTGATGCTGAAGCATCTCCCTCAAGGCCTCGTCGAGAAAAAGTCCTTTCAAGCGGTAGATAGCTCTGATGGCGTTTGCCTTGACACGATTATCGCTATCTTCCACTGCTCCCAGTATGATAGTAAACGCTTCGTCTCCCCCTATCTCTTCCAGAGCTTCAATAGCGTTGGCGCGAACTCTGGTATCATCTTCAGCCAGAGCCTGTTCCATAAACCCGATTACCTTTCGACTGCCCAGTTTTCCGATGGTTTTTATCAAAGAAGCTTTTACCCGGGGAGAGGTTTCATCACCATACAGCTCTGTCAGTTGCTTACCCGTTTTGGCGCTTCCGCACGATAATAACGTCGCGATCAGATCTTGTTTTTCAGGCTCAAGAGAATCCATGAATACATCGAGTAGAACCGGCACTGCCCGTTCGTCTTCCAGATTCTTCAATTTATCCAGAGCAGACGTACGCACCTCTTCAGATCCGCTTTTTAATAAAAGGCAAAGTTCATTGATCAGTTCATCGGAGGCAGATTGCCCCTTTTCAATCTTGACCACGGCGACTTCATCTTCAAACATTGTCCTGACCCAGGAGGCAAGCTGGAACGTGAGAAACTCGTTGAAACGCTTTTTGGCAATCCCCATTGCTTCCCGCTTTTGTCGTGCTTCCACCTCGTAGGATATCTTAAAACGTTTTTCCCGATGCTTCGAGTCTCTGTAGGGAATGGTTACCTTATACTTAGGCATGACAGTTCCTACTTTCCGTGCTCAAGAATAAAGTATATCGTTTTATAGACGACCACGTCTACCGGTACCCCATCGATGAATACCGGTTCGAATTTCCATCGATAGGCGCTTTCCCGGGCAGCGGTAGCCAGTACCTCTCCAGCGGTGTTTTCAACGACCGACACGTTCTCAACTTTGCCGGTTTTGGACACTTCTAGTTGCAATCTAACTTTGCCTTCTTTCCCCATTCGCTCTGCCCATTCGGGATAGGAAGGTGCAACCCAATGAAGCAAACGCGGCCTGGTGGTTATTGTTTTCCGGGCAAATTCGACCTCTCCCGGATCGACTTGAACGCGGCCCTTTACTCCCTGACTCATTGCACCGGAGGAACGTTCCCCATTAGTAATACTTAATTCAGGAAGACTTTCATCGGGGCTATTGCGGGAATACAATTCATCCACCTTGGGAAGAGGATGACTCAAAATCCCGCCTGCTTTTCCCGGTAGCGATGAACCGGTTTTCCGAGCGTTCTGCTCTTGATCTTCTATTTCCGTCAATAGGTGCTCAATACCGGCAGTTCTCTGGGTACGGGAGACGGTCATTCTATCGTACGTTTGTTTCTTCCCCGCAGGCAATACTCCTTTTTCCAGCGCCCTGCCGCTGGGAAACGCCGGAGGGATATCTGGTTTCCCACCTGAAACAAGTTGCTCTGCTCCAGTTTGATTATCGCCTTCATTCGAATGTTCCGGGAAATCCAGCGTTGAACCTGAAGACCGCCTGGTAGCCCTCACCGGGAGATTCGAACGGCGAACGGACACCGGTAGAGATTCCGACGTCGGCTTGGCGGGCGATTCGGACATAATCTCTTTTAATGCCGAGGCCGGTATCAATAGATCGTTACGTCCTTTATTGACCTTTTGAAGAGATAGGACCGAGGCTTCGTTTTTCTCCTGATCTGTAGAAATCAGGGGATCAAGCTGACGTTTGGCATAAAGGTTTTCAGCTTCCGGCAACGTCCGCTTTTCTCCCGCCGATAGCATCTCACGTTTCTCAGAAGAAACAACCATATCCGGCATCGGCGGCAACAACGGTTTTGCCAAATTGACAGCTTTTTCTTGAAGCGGAGCTGATATCTTTTGCTTTTGGGGACTGGAGGGTTTTATCCGTTTTTTCTTTTGATTCCTGCTTTTTTTGACAGCGGTTTTGGGAGTTCCCTTAGCTGGTTCGGGTTTCGGAGATGGCCTGGGGGTTCTGAGCACCACCAGGCTTATCTTTTTTTCTTCGGGAGTGTCTAGAGCGGGCGCCTGGTATAGGTGGGGAATAGCAGCTAGAAACACAATGTGGAAGACGATGGAAACAACGATGGCTTTCTCAAAATTCATCGTTACGAACTCTCTACACTCCTTGTTGACACATAATTAAACTCTTTGCCGCCGGCTATGGCGCAGGTTTATGTATGATTTCTACTGCCAGTGCCGCCTGTTTGCCACCGAGTTGCCGGGCTATATCAAGAATCTCCACTACTCGTCCGTGGGCCACAGTTTTGTCTGCACTGACAATGACCAGTTTCTCGGGAAATTCCTGTAGCGCTTTACCGAGAACCATAATCAAAGAATCCCGATCCACTTCCTGACCATGGAAAAAGAGCTTCCCGGCAGCGGTAATGTGCACGACATGATGTTGCACCGATTCAACCTCACCGGAAGCAGCACCGGGAAGATCGATTGGAATTTCCCGCTCACTGCCTACGAAAGTGGTCGTTACCATGAAGAAAATGAGCAGCAGAAACACTACATCGATCAAAGCCGTAATATCAGGTACGACGCGGGGACGTTTTGGGGCCAGGCGTCTCATCTGTTTTTCCTCCGGAACGTATGAAACTCAGCAGATCACTGGTTCGAATATCTATTTCGTCGGTAACCGTGTTGATTCGATGAGAAAAGTAATGATAGGCCACCAGGGCGGGAATGGCCACGCTTAATCCGGTGGCGGTGGTAATCAACGCTTCGGAAATCCCGCCGGCCAATGCTTGGGACTGAACAATTCCCACTCCCTTGGTGGAAATGACATCGAACACCTTGATCATACCCGTTACTGTTCCCAGGAGACCTAGCAGTGGTGACACGCTGGCAATAGTGCCGAGAGAAGAAATATGCTTTTCCATCCGAGGTATTTCTTTGCGCGCGGCGTCCACCATGGTTTGTTCCATTACCGTTTCGCCATCCCAAAGTTTATCCAATCCCGCCGACAATACTCGACTTACCACGCTATCCGAACGATTGCAAACTAACCTGGCTTTCTCGATTTGATTTGCCAGTAGTTGGCTCTTAAGAAGTTTGATGAGTTCTTCACCATCACTGACTGCGTTACGTTTGAGAAAGAAATACCGTTCGATAATGATAGCTACCGCGAGAACCGAGCAAAGCGACAATGGGAACATAAGAATGCCCCCTTTTCCGAATATCGAAAACACGGATTTAACCACCTCTCATAAATGTACCGGTTTAGAACCTGACTTTCATACCGACTTTGATCTCCCGACCCGGCTCGGGATAATTCCGCCTGAGCTGGTACCCTTTGTCAAAGATATTATCCACACGGAGATACGCGTTGAGTACTTCTGAAATAGCCACGTTTACATCCAAGCCGAGCAGGATATACCGGTCAAGACGGTGAATGTTGTTCGGTCCGGAGAACCGCTTTCCCACCAACCGCTCATCAAGACCGATATTAATATAATCATTGTACCGGTAGGTAAGCGTTACGAGCCACTCGTTCATGGGAGCAAAAGGCAGGTCTTTTCCAAACTGGTCTTCGGTGCTGATAAACGTGTAGCCGGCCTTTCCCACAAGAACTTCCGACAGAGCCAACTTCACGCTGGCTTCCGCTTTCCAGACGGTGGCCTCCCGGTACACCAGGGAAAATTTGCCGGTAGTTAAATCGTCGTCATAGACCGGATAGGAATCAACCGTTTCCCGGCGCAGTGAAAGGGCAGCCTGAGTGGAATCGTCCAGGAAGTGCTCGCTCTTCAAACCGACATAACCGGTCTGAGGAGTTTTATACTGTCCGGCCGGGTCAAAAGCAACATAATTCATGGCAAAGAATTGCTGGTGAAAACTCGAAGGATCAAATTCCCGGCCGATGTTGAGCGCCAGCTTCCAGCCCGGATCCATGTGGTGGGTGACCGCCATACTGGTGCTCACTTTATCTCCAACCAGAGAGTGGCTGTCGAGTCTGGCAGCCAGTACCAGCAGCGTTTCAGGTCCGGGAAGGATTTCGCGCTGTATCGAGATCGTGTGATTAGATGCTTCTTTCCGACCGGCGGTGACAGCACTTCCATCCAGCGGATGACGCTTTATTTCATCGTGCATATATGAGTATGCAAATGAAAGGAACCCCTTGGAATCAATTGAAGGAACGTATTCAAATCCTAACGTTATAATATCATCAGTATACTTCTCATAAACTGTCTGCAGGATATCCGGGACCGCTACTTCACGTTTGTGTGCTCCAAAGAGAAGATCCACACCCCACCTGGAAGCATCTTTTTCAAGATGCTCAAACTCAAGGTCCAGCATGATATTTGTATCATCAAGTCGTGCCCGTGGCGTCGGAGAACTGACCGGTCCGGGGAGTTCGTTTTTCTTTCTCTTGATGTTCCACCGTACCTCCAGATTAGAATCACCGGCCAGGTTCACTCCCGAATCAAGTTTCATCTCACTGGCGCTGAATCCCGCATTGAGCCGGTGTCCATCAGATTTCTCCCGTCCGCCGCCAAACAGGAAAATAGCGTCTTGAAGCGATCCTACCCGGAATGTGTCGAACAGTTCGTACCCGAGCAAGTCATTTGAACCGTAATAGATAGAAAACCAGTTCTCCCGTGGTTCTATTGCCTCCTCGGCAGCTCCTTTACCCCGCTCAGTGGAAAGCACGGAAAAAGACGTTTTATCATCAGATAGCTGCAAATCATTGAGCTCCCGAGTAGCACTGTATATTAGAGAATCACGATTCCCTACACCCAGGGCCGTGCGGTCACTCCCTTTGACCTCAACGTCTCCTATATCATAGGTTTTGTCTGCTGATTCGGCGTGCACCATCACCACGGTGAACACCAATACTATCCCGATCACCACCGGCAGCAGGAGCCGGAATATTTTACTCTTCCCGCTCATGAGCCGCCCCCCTGGCTTGCGTCGCAACATTTCGAATACAGAAACGTTCTTTTCATATGTCAGTCCTCCTCTTTCAACCGTTTGAGCGTTCCCCGCACTTGTGGAATAACATCACTATCGGGATAGTTCTTTATGACCGTGTTGTAAGCATGGATCGCCTTATCCGCCATACCTTCCTGCCGGTAGCACTCTCCAACCTTGAACATGGCAGTGCCTGCGAGTTTGCTTTCAGGATACAGGATACCCATCTTGAGATATTCTGTCCTGGCCTGCTTGAAATCACCTTTCTTTTCAAACGCTTTACCCAACCAATACTGCGCTTCAGCCAGTTGGTCTGCGGGAAGATCGCTGTTCGCCAGCTCACGATATCCGATAACAGCGTCATCTATCAGACCGGATGAGTAACTGCACCAGGCCCTCGCTTTCTTGGCCATCGGCACCAGAGCGCTTTCCGGGAAGCGTTCAATCAGGTTAGTGTAGGTTTCTATCGCCATATCAAGTTCTTTCAAGGCTTTGTACGATTCGCCGGCCTTATACAATGAATCGGGCACCAGAGGACTGTTCGGTTCATTCGCCAGCACCGTAAAAACGTCGACCGCCGCACGAAACCGTTTCAGAGCAACCAACGATTCTCCTTTACGGTAAAGAGCATCAGGAACCAGGGAGTTCTCCGGAAAACCGGTAATCAAACGGTCCAGGAAATCAAGAGTTTCCTCATGCCTGTTTCCAATCTGAGTAAGCACTCCCAGGCGGTGAAAACTGGCTGGTTTGAACATCTCGTCAGTGAGGGTTAATACTTTTCTGAACGTATCTTCAGCCTTCTCATAATTTTCCATGGCGTAATATGCTTCACCCAGGGCAAATAATATTTGCCCTGCCAAAGGGCCATCATGAAAACGTGAATAGCTAGCCTCGAGAACATCTTTGGCCTCATCCATCTGGCCAAGATTGAAGTAACACAAACCCAGGTGCAGTCCGGCTGATTCGTGCCAGCGGGTTCCTTGATAGGTTTTTACTACCGCAAAAAAACCGGCGATCGCTTCCTTAAACCGCTCCCGCCTGAAAAGTGATTCAGCAGCCAGTTCCATAGACTCTGCGACAAACAGACTCTCTGGATACAACTGGCATAATTCTAAAAACCCGGCCCGGGCGGTTTCATATTCCTTCAAACGGAATCGGCACAAAGATCTGACAAAACCAATCTCATCCCCTAGATGATCTCCTGGCTCTAAAGCCTGTAAGATTTCCAGAGCTTTCTGGTATTGTTTCAAGTTGCACAAAGCTTTAGCCTGACGGAGCGTGGCTTCGCGTTTCATCGAGAGATCAGCGGTTCGCTCTTTGAGTTGTGAGAACAGGTTTTGGGCTGATTCAAAATCCGCCAGTTTCATCCGTGCAAAAGCAAGCGAATATAGTGAAGATTCCACATAGGAGCTTTCCTTAAATGTATTCAATATTTTCTTGTATTGAACGGAAGCTTTTTTATACTCGCCCTGCTCATAGAATATATCCGCCAGACTGTAAACAGCGTCTGCAGCAAACGGACCGGGAGGCTCCCGCGCGACTATCTGTTCCAGGACCGTAACTGCCTTTTCATTTGACCCTGCTTTTACCATAGCTTGGGCCATTCTAAACCTGGCTTCAGGCGCCAGGTCCTGCCGGGAAGAATATTCCTCCGATACCTGTCTGAATAGCGCGGCCGCCTCTTCAAACCGTCCCAGTTCGAACAGAGACCAGGCACCGGCGTTAGCTGCCTCCGGAACCAGTTTGCTTTCAGGGAGGAGCGTGAGCAATCGATGATACGTTTTATGCGCCTCATCATACCTGCCCAAACGGTAATAACTCTCACCGAGAATATATAAAGCCACATCCGTTTTTTCGTATTCGGGATAGAACTTAACCAGTTTCTCGAGCTGTTCAACCGACTCTTCAAAAAATTCCTGTTTGTACAAGCCGAGTGAAAAGCGGAACAATCGATCGACATTCTCCTGAGCCGGCAGCGCACTGCCCTGGCATTGCAGGAAAACACCAGCCAGCAAAGCAGTGATCAACAGTGTAAAGTATCGTTCCCGAAAACAACTCATTAAGCACTGACCTCATTAATGCGAATAGTCTTATTACCACGTTTAGCGCCGTAGAGATTCTCCTTTGCACATCCCACTAATTCGATAAAATCCACATCCTGCTCCGGCAAACAGAGAGCCGCTCCGATCGTGACGGTAATCCGGGGAGTTTCCCGGGGATACTTGTGGGTGCAAATCGAGTCCTTGATTTGTTCGGCCAGTTCCTGGATTTTCTTTTTGTCCCGGTGTTCTATCCAGACGATAAATTCGTCAAGACCGTACCGGCCGACAATGGAACCCTCACCGACACACTGCCTGATCAGGTCGGCTGTTTCCTTCAAAACTTTCTCACTTCCGGCTATACCATAGGTAGCCCGGTACGGTTTGAAATTATCCAGGTCCAAAACCAAAATACCCGTGGTTTCACCACATTTTCTGTTTAAATGGAAGGTGCGCTCGGCCATAATTTGAAAGCCGTTATAATTGAGGAGACCCGTCAAACGGTCAAACATCTCCACTTCTTTAAGACGTCCCCGGAGCGTGGTCATCTCAAGCGTCAGGGAGACAATATTGATCAAAAGGGCAAAATAGGCTTCGTTATCGTGGGTGAATCCTTCAGGGTTGCCGGTCTGGGCGAACGCAATCCCTGAACATCCTTCGCTGTTCTTGATGCATCCAGTCAGCAAGACTTCCTCGTCCCGTTCGAAGCGTAGCGGAGACCATTCATCACCGGACTGTAGACGCAACAATTTACCTGATCCAGCCACCTGTTGAAACGGTTCATCAGCCATCCGGTAATGTTTCGCCCTGAAGTCCCGCTGAGAGGTTTCACTTATGCCCCGTGAAATCTTCACTTCGAGACTGCCGGTACTTTCATTTACCAGGAGTAAACCACACTGAGAACAGCCCAGATGATATTTCATGGAACTGACAACACGGCTCATAATTTTTTCCACGTGATAGGAGGAAAGGATGGTATGACTGATACGAACCAGGTCATCTAACAATGAGTCGATAAGCAAACAAATCACCTCCGGAGTTTACAACCTGACAATTTCCGGGCTCAGACAGTCATCTTCTACCTTGAGCAAAGCAAACGATTTAAATGGTGCGAAAACCGTGTCGGTAGGAGAGCCCGGATTGACAAAAAGAATCCCATCTTTCTTATTAATAACGGCCCGGTGGGAATGACCGTAGACGATACAGTCGATATCATTGGGAAAATCATGTCTGATCCGGTCTTCGAGACCTTCAGGCGCTCCCCGGCCGTGGGTCAGGCCTATTTTGAATTTTCCCACTCTCAACACGCGTTTTACCTCCAGTTCGCCTTGGAGGAACGACGGATCCATATTCCCCCGCACGGCCGTGGTCGGAGCAATCATTTCAAGCTCATTGATGACATCTATAATCTCGAGATCACCGGCATGAAGAATCATGTCCACTCCTTTTAGCTTCTGCAGGAGGGCTACCGGCAGCGAGCGAGCTCGTAACGGGATATGTGTATCCGAAACGATGCCTATAGTTATCATATACTAATTCTCCTTACGCACAAAGAGATGTTATCGAACCGGCCCTTGTGGCCGGCCGAGGTTACCCAGGACTTCGTACATTTTTATGGGTATTTCCTTGCCTTTTACCCTGGTCGGAGGAAGTTCCCTGATGGAAAATTTATCTCTAATTTTATGATACGTATTCTCACTGATTAAGACCTGTCCTCCGGTAGTCTGCGATTCGATCCGGGCTGCGACATTGACATGGTCACCGATAACCGTGTACTCCATCCGTTTACTAGAACCTATGTTTCCAGCCACCACTTCACCCGTGTTGATACCGATACCGATATAAATGGCCTGCTCCCTGCGCGATGTCCGCCGATTGTTGAGCTCACTCATTTTGCGCTGCATCTCGAGGGCTGTCCTGACCGCCCGCTCGGGATCGTTGTCATGCACGATGGGAGCTCCGAACAAGGCCATAATACCATCCCCGATAAACTTGTCCAGGGTCCCTTCGTACTTGAAAATGACATCTATCATGAGCGAGAGATACTCGTTGAGCAAACTGACCACCTGTTCAGGACGGAGCGTTTCAGACATGCTGGTAAAACCACGGATATCAGAGAAAAGAATAGTCACTTCCCGTTTCTCTCCGCTGAGATGTACCTGCTCCCGTCCGCTCAAGATCTCGTCCGCGACCTGCCGGGTTACGTACCGCTGAAAAGTGTCCTTGATCCGATCGCGCTCTCTAAGTCCGTCCACCATGTAGTTGAAGGTGGAAGCCATAAGCCCGACTTCGTCGCCGGTAGCTACCGATACGCGCTGTGTCAAATCACCTTCCCTGACCCGTATCATGGATTTCACCAGGGGATGGATCGGAGCAGTCAGACGCGCCGCCAGGAAAAACGAGAAGATCAATCCCAATACGAGAAACCCACTCATAAGGCCGATCACCCAGCGTCTGTTTCCGGCAATATCCCGATGTATTTCTCTGCTCGAAAAACCAATTTCCACACGCCCGATCTTCCTCTCGCCAACCACCATGTCAAGAGAGATTCGACCGATATACCGCTCGGAGGTTTTTGTTTCGGTTTTGGCAAAATCACTGAAATCGCCAACCTTGTTCCCCACCAATTCCTGATGCAATTTCTGCCGGGATTCATGGAACTCTTTCCGGGTTGATTTTCCTTTCAATTGAGAATCAAAAAGTACCGGGTTTACGGAAATAACTCGGATCACAGAATCCGCGTCACACACGGCGATATACATCAGTTGAAGGTCTTCCAGATTGATAAAACCATCGGCATAGTTCTGGTAGCGAAGCCAGAACCGGTCATCGGAACTTTTGCTCATAGCCTCGGCGCCATAGGCTGCTATCTGCTGGGCAATCCTTGAGGCACGTGTCCTCATCTCATCAAGCCTTTGGTTACCCTCTTTCAAAACAAAAATAAAGAAAAGAGTGATGGTCAGCAAAGTTATCAGGAGAGAAACCAGGCCGGCAATCTTCCATTTGAGAGGAAATTTGACGACCTTCCCCGGTGTAATAGCAGTACCTGCCACCACGAGTCTGCCAGGGTGTTTTTCCTGACTGCTACCGTTGGCTAAAATGTCTCCCCACCTGCTTCTCAAACTTATAGATCTGTCTTACAAACTCGTTTCTCACTTCCGGGTCCAGGAAAATAGTCGAACACTCTTTCCTGGCCGCCGCCAGCATCTTGAGGCAGTAGTCTCCTCTTCCAAGATCGACGTTTCTCTCCACCGAGTCCTGGATGTAGATCATCAAAGCCTCGGCCTTTACGGCATATGGCAGGTCCATGGACTTTATCATCTCGTAGCCCTGTTTTTCGAATTTGATGCTCATGGGCGGAGGGCCGAGATCATACACGGCTTCCTTCATTTCCATAAGAATTCCAATTTTTTCTTCAGCCGGCACACGTTCGTCTTCCAGTATCGAACGGCCGATCTGAAGGGTTCGTTCAAGATCCCCCTGGAATTTCGTGGTTAGAAACATCCCTTCCCGAATAAAGTTCTCCCTCCCAAAACGGTTCTCTTTATCCAGGGACCGGGGAACCGGCGTGTCCACGAACTGTTCCAGAACATCATGCGCCTGTTTGAATTGATCAAGATCCAGAAAAATCCAGAACGCCACCTGGGCGCCCGCCATGTGCATCTCGTATCGCTCGTTTTCAGATACACTGCCGGGATTACTCTTCATGATCTTCCTGGCCTCACCAAGATGTGCCAGGGCTTGTCTCAGGAAGGAAATCCGCTGTTTGGCGGCACCCGGATCTTCGTCCATACCGTTCAGATCCGATGCTTTGTTCTGCAACTGCTCGGCCTTTTCGATAAGTTTCCAGGCAAGATCGTAAGGATCCAGGTTTTCCGTATTTTCGAGAACAACAGGCGGCTGACGAACCGGTTCTTTACCGGCACCGGAATCAGGCTCCTGCTGCAACGGCGGTTTTACTCCGGTTGGCGGCGTCTTCACCTGCTCGGGCGGTGCTGGCGGCGCCGCCGTTGTCGGTTCCATGTCTTTTACCACGTGGAAGGTAACTTTGATATCCTCTTCCTTTCTCTGGCAGCACCCGGTAACTGCGAGACCAATGTAACTAATGACGGCCAGAGCGATCACTACTTTGAAATAAACTCGAAACTTCATCTTCATACACCACCTTCATCTATTCCAATATTAGCCGAATTATTCGGGCTCATTCTCATTCGAAGATTTTACTCAATCTGTTGAGTTCCGAGGAATACCGTGAAACGGTCCTGACATAGACTCCTTCCGGTGTGGTCAAGACGGCATCAATATCATTCTGCGCCAGACCGTCGAGACGGCTGTACTTGTGCCAACGGGTGCCGTCAAACTTGTAAAGACCTTTATCGGTGGCCGCCCAAACTACCTGGCCGTCTATAGTGAGGGCTTTGATCTTCAGACGCGGCAGCCCGAATCCGGTCCCCATATCCTGGAAGGTCTCATCCTTCATCCTGAAAACAGTTCCTCGGCCGAAATGATCGTGTGCTCCCACCCATAATCCAGATTCTCCGTCTTCAGCCAAACAAGTCGTATTTACCCGCTGCAACCCGGATTCCGGACCCAAAAGACGTGTTTCACCTGTCTGGGAAACCTGAAGCACTCCTTTACTGGTAGCCACCCAGACACGCTGATTTGTATCTATAAGCAAGTCGGCGGCATCGAACTGTTTTATCCATCCCGACCACAGGGAGAACGTGGTCCACTCCAATCGGTTTCCATACCAGCTACCCCGGGCAAGTTTCTTCTGCCCCAGAACCCAAACATTCTTGCTTTCGTCAACCTGAATATCCAGGATTCGGTTCACTTTCAAACCTTCCCGGGAAGTGAAGTTCCGGGTACCGGAATCGTGATGGAGAAAAAGTCCCTTTCCGCTTCCTATCCAGATTCGGGAATTTTCTACCAAAAGACTGGTAATCTGGGTTCCTGAAACAGCCTCCTGCACTCCTTGAATCTCCCTGAACGTCTCACCGTTAAACTTGATGACCGCACCGTTCGATCGTGCCAGATAGACTATTCCCTGGCCGGCGGCAATGGCGGAAGTCGGCCTCCTGGTGAAACCTTGCTCGATAGTGTAGACATCCCATCCATCACCGGCAGACGCGCCGGTCAGGAAAAACTGTATGGCGAGAACAGCTACGGTAGTCAGACTACACCTGATTGTGTGTGATCGAATCACTCGAAATCTTTCTCTCCGAAAACGATGGCGGTAAAGGTGAAAAGATCTGTATCGGGATCTTTCCAGGCCTCCCGCGGCAGGCCGGCTTTCTGTGAGCACAACTGGCCCATGAACTCTTCTTTGTTCCACCCGGTTTCCGTAGCCACCTGAGGAAGGAACACTCCCTGATGTCTCATCCCTTTCCGGACGATGACGCCGTGTTTGCCCATGACGATATTATTATGGTTTTTCTCCTGTTTAAGAGGTGTAAGCACTGAAATCTCGATATCGATTTTATCCAGTTCGGATGAACGGACCGGCGGAAATCGATGATCTTTTGTTGAAGCCGCTACCGCCATATCCTGTATGGTCTGGACCAGCGGTTTTACTCCTTCAATGTAACCGATACAGCCCCGCAGGTTGCCGGATCCGCTGACTCCGCCATGCAGAGTGACAAACGCCCCGCACTTCTCGTTGAGCAGAGGATCATTAACCTCAATTTCCGGTACCTGTCCTTTATTGATGTAGGCCTCCAGGGTCTCCCGGGCAACACGTATGAGGACCTGTTTCTGCTGTTTCGATAAGGTGAACTCTTCATTTTCCGGTTCCATTATTTCCGGGCTCCCTCCAGACTGTTCAGGCGTAACTATACTGTCCTTTTCTTTTTTTGTATCACCGGATGATCCGCGCTGTGAAGCGGTTTCCACGAACACGATGGAAGCGTAACTGACGGAGTTGGACCAATCGCCGGTCAGTTTGCCGGAAGTCGTGTATTCAAGCAGAACTCCCTTTATTCCAGGTCGTTTTTTCAACGTGTGAAGCAACATGGTAATTGTTTTTCGGCCGCAGATCGTGGCCCCGGTTTTTCCGACATAATCCACGAATCCCTCCGGGTCAATGGCCAGGATCTTCTCTACCGCCCCCATGTCGAGGTCCCGGATCTTATCTGGTAGATTCTCCGGGTGCCCAAACGGTGTGTACCTGAATCGGTAACCGTAATGAGTAAAATCGCCGCTGGCGATGAGAACTGTCTCTTGATCATCCAGCGTTTCCGAGAGAGCCGTTGCGGCTTCAACCATCTCGGCCGGCGGCATCTCCCCGATAATGATCGGCACCAGCTCAAAACCTTTCAGAGCCCTCTGTAAAAGCGGCAACTGAACTTCCAGGCTGTGATCATCATCCGGCGCGGTACTGAAGGTCGATGTATCAATGAACTTTTCAGCCAGGCCGGCCAAGGGGACAACGCCGAGGGGAGTCAGATAGCCATCGACTTTTTCAATAGTCGCCCCGGGCGGATAGCCGCGGTGCCGTACGCCAAGCACAATCACTTTTTCCAGCTTCTGTTTGGCTAAAATCCGGTAACCAAGGGCCGCTGTGGCACCCGAGTAAACCAGACCGGCATGTGGAGAAATCAGGGCAACAATTCGCCCCTCCGGAAGTTCAGGCAGATGTTTTATCTTCTGCCCCGCTTCTTCCAGTAAGGAATCAACCATGTTTTCAAGACGTCTTTCCGAACCCGGATAGAACATATCGGCATACTGTGGTTCTCTCACCTTTTGGACTCCTTTTCGAGCCGATCCACACGCGTTTTCACCTGGCAACTGGGTTGCCAGTAACACTATCGGCAGCACCAGAAAGAACAGAGCCTTTCTTCGCACCCTCCCCACCTCCAACATCTTTTAATCCAATATTCTTAAACCATATGATTGAGCAGTCATCAACGCTTCTTTACATTCATCCGGGTTCGGCCGGCGGGCAATCTCCGGGAACGTTCGGGCCTGGTAACAAGGCCGGTATTGAAACATGACATTGACAGCCGTATCGGGAGAGATATCTTCCAGTAAAAATCTCATAACCTCACCGGTGCCCGCCAGAGAATCGGGCATAACGAGATGTCTGACCAGAAGCCCCCTGAAGGCAACACCCCGTTCATCTTCCTTGAGGTCACCGACCTGTCGATGCATCTCCCGAAGAGTTTCTTGCGCCCGCTCGTAATAATCGTGGACACCGGTCAATCTGGCCGATACCGCCGGATCGGTAAATTTTAAATCCGGCATATAAATATCAACAACTCCTTCGAGAAGACGAATCACGTCCACCGATTCATACCCTCCGCAGTTGTACACAAGTGGCAGGTTGAAACCCTGCCTCACGGCTATATGTAAGGCTTCCACAATAGTCGGAACAACGTGTGTCGGTGTTACGAAATTTACATTGTGACATCCAAGCTCCTGCAGGTGCAGCATAAACGACGCCAACTCTTCCGCACCGCAATCCCGGCCGGTTATTCCATGGCTGATATCATCGTTCTGACAAAATACGCAACCCAGGTTGCAGCCGGCAAAAAAAATTGTTCCCGAACCATGTCGTCCAACCAGAGGCGGTTCTTCACCGAAATGAGGTCCCACACTGGAAACTTTAGGACGGGAGGAGATCCGGCAAAAACCCTGTTCTCCCGACATGCGGTTTACCCCACATTTCCGGGGACACAGATCGCATTTGCGATATTTCGAGTTAAGTTTTTTTGCGAGCTGCTCCAGATCGTCCTGATTCATGGAGAGATAAACGGAACCGGTGTTCAAAAAAAACACCTCCCCAACAGGATCTCAGCTCACAGCCGCCGCGATATTATGACGTGATTGCAGATGGCTGTTCACCCGGCGTCATTATATCACCAGGACTACTCACCATCAAGAGCCGAAAACCGCGCAGGAAGAGCATTCCGAAGTGTATCGAGAAGCGAGCTGTCAGTCATGTTGAAAAGGAGAGGAGTAATGGTGACAAAACCGCGTCGGAAGAGGTCAATGTCACAGCCTTCGGGAATACATCGAGGTTCCGCTTCAGCCGCACCCAACCAGTAATATTCCCCTTTTCGAGGATCGAGCCTTTTTTCATACATTCCCTTGAAGCGCGAAGGACCGGCCGGCGACACCGCTATCGGCGGATCGATCTTTACATCAACAACGGGGACATTGACATTGAGTACCAGGGGCTGTCCAGATCGTTCCCGGAAAAGATTATTCATACTTGAAATCAGTTGTACAGCCACTTCAGCAGCCGAATCGAGCTGAGACCGGCCCGTATCGGGAACGGTTGAAACCGCCATGGAGGGAAGTCCGTTAAGAGCTGCTTCCAGGGCCCCCCCAACTGTGCCTGAATAAAAAATATCAGAACCCAGATTCACTCCGATATTGATTCCGGATACGACTAATTCAGGCGGTTCAGACATGAGTTCGAAAATGGCCAGTTTCACACAGTCTACCGGTGAACCGTCAACAACTACCGCCGGAACTCCGGCCACGATTGCCTGTTCAGCTCTGAGAGGACGGTTAACGTTGAGGGAATAACTGACACCGCTTTGTTCATAGCGAGGTGTAACCACCAGGCACTCCGAAACACTGCTTAGCCGTGCCGCCAGTGCTCTCAGTCCGGGTGAGTTATAACCGTCGTCATTAGTGAGAAGTATCATGATGTCCGCAAGTCAATGCTCAAGTCAAGATCCGGTCTCCCGATTTGCCATCCGCACATGGTTTTTCAACCAGGTTTCTTTTTTCTTTATCTTCCCTTGCTCTTCATCCGTCAGCGAGAGCCATTTTTTCGTGACACCAACCACCGCTTCCAAACTGTATTCCGATACCAAACCGTGAATAATCCCATACCTGAGATTGAGTGCCTGTCCCAATAAAGGAACCAGTTTGTGAGGAGATAGCTTCAGCAAGGAGGCAATATCCTGGTCCAAAAGGTAACCGCAGGGGTTTTCGACATTTGCGTCCATTATGCTGATGGTGGTGGCTTTGTGCCGGTCATCCGGTTTGGATCGAGGTACCGGCTGGGTCTGGGTCTTTCTTCCTGAGATCTTGACCACGATTGCTTTCCGTATCTCCTTATCCAGAGCGTCCCATACTTCACGCCCCTCCCCCGTAGCCCGTTCCAGCAGCTTGAAGATCCGCGAAGCCATTACTCCTTCTGCTTTCGTTGCCAGATATTTGGCCAGGGCTCCGGTAAGATAAGGATCGTGGAAACGTTCCACTTTTTCCAACAGTATTTTTCCCGTGGTCTGGTCGGCCAGACAGGTCAGCACAGCCCGAGCGGCTTTCACTCCCAGGGTTCCGATTACTTTCTTGCCCCAGAAAACAATGTCGTCCGTCCCCGATGACATCTCTTCGAGCAAGGTCGGCACGATTGATTCTCCACGCTTGATAAGAATCTCGCTGATCTCTTTCCTCACCGGCCATAGCTTGTCGGAAAGCCGACGAATCAAGGTCTGATCAACCTTCTTGCCTTCTTTGCCGGCCAGAGCGTGGGCTGCCTGCAATCGCACCGTTTTATCTTCATGATCGAGAATCCGCAGCAACAACGGTATAGCACGTTTACCGAGCCCTTCAAGCACCTTTGAGCACCAAAAATAGAAGTCATTGTTCTGCTCTTTCCTGGAGGCGGCATCGAGAGCTTTAAGGGCAAACTTCCCCATCCCCGTAAGACAGTCGGCGGCGTGTTTTCGTATGGTCCAATTCCCATCCCCCAGGCAATCGGTCAGCGTTTGGGCGGCCTCGATAGCTTTTATCTCTCCTAAAGAAGAAATAACATAATACTGGGTTTCTTTTTCGTTCGTTGACTCCAGGATCTTTTTCAGAGAGCGCACCCCTTGTCCCCCCATAATACGGCCATAAAGCCGTATGACCCAATACTTGAGATCAGCATCACCCGAATTGAAAGCCTTCATCAAATGTTTTACGGCTTTTTCTCCCAGCTGCTCGATGCTTTCTGCCGCCTGGCGGCGAACAATCCAGGAAGAATCACTTAAAGCAGCGATAAGAAGCGGTGCAGCGGCTTCGTTATCAGTTTCCCCCAGGGCGATTACCGTATGGTAGCGCATCTCCGGATCATCGACTTTGATAGCTTTTTCCAGGATCCTGACCGCGTCCTCTTTCAGCACCCTCCCCATGATCTTAATGATCCAGTACTTCACATCCTGGTCACCGGTGGCAAACACGACCCGCAAGTACTGGATAGCGGTGTCTCCGCGCTGTTCCAATCCTTTGGCTGCTTCTTGCCTGACCACCCAATCCTCGTCACCCAACATATCAGTGAGAATCGGAATCGTCCCATCATGTTCAATAAACGAAAGAGCGGTGGCCACAAAGTACCGAATCTCCCGGTCGGGAAACGCGGATAATTCTTTCAATGCATCCATTGCTTCAGGTCCGAAGTTTTCCAGTACTTTCACACTCCAGTAATTGATGTCCTGGTTACTGGTTTCCTCCAAAATATCCATCATAATGGGAATAATCGACGGATCACGTTCCATCAACAAAGAAGCGCTCTTTTTACGGAAAGGCCAATGCGAGTCGGCAAACGCTTCCATGAGTAGTATGACCCCTTCTGGATCATCCATTTTGGATGCATCTTCGATGGCCTGGGCCCTGACTTTCAGATCATCTGATTTGAGCCTGTCTCTAACATTTTGCTTGGGCTGGCCGTTACTTTTTTCAATATCTTCCGGAATGATCCATTCCCCCTTTATCTTTTAGTGGCATGAGCTGCAAGAAGAGCTTGAGCAGGACGAGCATCCCCCGGTTCCAGCTACCGATTTGACGATTCCACTGGAATCCTTGGATCTGGTTGCCACCAGGGATATTTTTCGTCTGATATCTTGCGAAGAGCAATGAGGGCAGGTAGCCGAATCGGCTTTTGAAATCGGCCGCAGCTGCTCGAATGAAGCAGCACACTGGCAGCATGAATATTCATATAGCGGCATGAATTACCGGGCCCTCCCATAATATACACTTCCTGCTACTTTATCACAGGCTGTTGAAAAGCGCAAATACCAGTGGTCTTCGGAGCGTTTTAATTGCTCCGGATTTAGGTGTCCTCTTGTAAGCTGCATTAACCGCGCTACCATTGACAACCGGCTATTTATATGATAATCTCATAGTAGGAATACTAGGAGGTTTTGTAATGCCGATTGGCGGAGTGCGGGGAAGCGCGGATTACATAAAGAATCCCAGGCTCAACTACAAACTCGATCTGGGCGAGCCCGGATTGGCTACTCCCTCCACCGCCAACGAAAGTATCCTCAATGTTACCGCCCATGAACAGCAGAATATCAACCGTTTCAGGGCTCAGGCGGCCCGTGAAGGCGGGTACGTCATCTACGACGCCATCACCCTCAATCTTTCGTATCAGGGATCGTTTTTGGCTGCCCGTGGCGGTCTTTCAACCGCCCGTGTCATCTATCCCGATGGACGTCAACCAGACTTCGGCGCCGGCGGACCGGCCCAAACTCCTTTAGATACCATGGCAGACGACATACGGAGAGAAGGTGCTGCCGGCAAAGGCGGTGCCGCCCAAGCGGCGCCGGCTACCGACACCGACGGCGGACTGGCTAAAACCGGTGAAGAGGAAGAAGATGAGGACATCGGTGGATTTGCGACGGCAAACCAGCCTGTTGCCGGACAGCAACTCGATGGTTTGAAAAAAGCCGCCAGAGCTGAACTACAACGTCTCGATAGGTTCCTCAATAGAGGGGCCTTTGACTCGGGGGGACGCGATACAGCCGCAGCGGTGCGCAATCCCACTATTCCCCCACCATCAGGGGGTGTGGTTGCTCCTGCACCGCCCTCAGCCGGTATACCGACCTCACCGGTGGATGGTGGAGCTCCACAAATTATCCAAGCGCCTATTTCCGGCAGCGAAGAGACTTCCGGGGTCCCGGGTCAAAATCCCGCAGAGAGCCGCGATGAAACAGCCGGACAGGGTAATAAGCAAAGGGCCAGCGCCATCAGAACCCAGATCGAATCCGCTCTGCAGCAGTTGGAGCAGATCGATCGGTTCC
This sequence comes from uncultured bacterium, assembly GCA_964593455.1. GTDB lineage: Bacteria > Muiribacteriota > CAYSPT01 > CAYSPT01 > CAYSPT01 > CAZQHK01. The sequence continues at coordinate 33,087 of CAZQHK010000008.1, read as the reverse complement.
AGGGTGACCAGGGAGTACAGAAAGCCCAGGAGCAAATCCTTGAAGCCGTGGAAGATATGATGAACCTGACCTTCGGGTTAGCCCGGGCGGCTAGAGGAGGCCAGGGGGGCGAGACCTCCGCTGCTGAAGAGATGTTGAAAAGCAAGGATAATGAAAACGCCGGTGGAGTCAATGCAACAGCTCAGGCTCAAACGGCCGTAGTCAACAAGCTCAACACGCTCCTCAACTCACTAGGCACTCTTATGAGCGGTCAGACAGTCGACGCCATGGCTTAAGACCTCATCAGAACTATTCATTGGTATGTCCGACAACTCTCTACAGGAACCGCATCATACGAAGCCATCCTGGCTTCGTACCCTACGGGCGTCACTGCGTGACGTGCAGTTTTGCTTCCTGCAAAACAGTCACGGCTTCATGGCTTCAATCTCTTCCGCTTCACAAAGGGTGGTAGGGTCTCTTCCGGACCGGCCATCCCTGGCCGGCTCGGAAGCTTACGTTCCTTGCGAGAGTCATCGGCCAAGCCAATGATTAAATTCGCGAATGGAATACTACGACGGACTACTAGTTTGATTTTTTTCCGGCATCCTGGGAATCGGCGGCCTCTTTGGCTTTGGGGCGGAGTTGGGCGATCTGAAGTCTGGCGATTTTGACCGTGGTGTTTTTGGCTACCTGGAGTTCGACGAAGGTGTCACGTACCGCGGTAATCTTCCCGATAAGTCCCCCGCCGGTTATAACCTCGTCACCTTTCTTGAGTGAGTCCACCAGGTTCCGGTGCTCCTTTATTTTCTTGTTCTGAGGACGAATCACAATGTAATAGAAAATTCCGAAAAAAGCTCCCAGGGAGATGAGCACTGAGAGGAAACTCGGTGGTGACGGTTCCGCAACCTTAGCGGCAACTTGCGTGGCTGCCTCCTGAGCCCCGGCAGGCAGAGAGCAAAAAACCATGATTGCTGAGCTTACTACAAAACGATACATCGATAACACACTCCATTCAATAAACCGGGAAACTGCAGTTTCCTGGTTAAACCGGCCTATTATATCCTGCAGCCGACCGGCCGGCAAGCCAACCGGTGGAGAAGGCGATCTGCAGGTTATATCCGCCGGTATCGCCGTCGAGATCAAGCACTTCGCCTGCAAAATAGAGGCCTTTTACCAGCTTTGATTCCATGGTATAGGGATCGATTTCTCTCGTGTTTACGCCGCCTGCGGTTACGATGGCTTCATCGAAGGGACGGTGCCCGGTTAATTCAAGACGAAAATCTTTCAGCCACGTTAGGAGTCGATTACACTCGCCGGATGATATCTCGCTACCGAGTTTGTAATCAGGTACTCTGGTTTGTTCGAGGCACACGGGTACCAGCTGTTCGGGCAGCAGTTTTCTCAACATGGTTTTTATCGTCTTTTTGCCGTTCTGCGTAAGCTCCCTGTCAAGCCTAGCCCGCAGCTTTTCCTGGTTGAGTGCCGGTTTACAATCGATGGAGATAGCAACCGGCCGGTTTTGCTGGAGAACCTCCACCAGTGCCCTGCTGGCAGTCAATACTACCGGTCCCGTGATACCATACGATGTAAACTCCATCTCCCCAAACAACTCAAAGCGTTTTTTTCCATCGATAATTCCCTTGACGGACACATTCCGCAGTTTCAGCCCGATGAGCGGTTCGAGAATTGCCGCCTTTATCTCCAGCGGAACCAATGCCGGCCTGACCGGCACCACTGAATGGCCCACCGATTCTGCCAATCTATATCCATCGCCGGTTGACCCGGTGGCCGGGTATGACCTGCCACCGGTGGCGAGCACCACGGAAGATGCGTGAACCATCCTGGTATTATCACCTGAAATCCGCACTCCGATATCCCGGCCGTCTTCCCAAATAAGTTCTGATACCCGGCCCCTCATTTTTACGGAAACTCCTTGCGATAACACCCATTGAGAAAGAGCATCGACCACGTCTTGAGCCTGGCCGCTGATTGGGAAGATTCTACCTCCCCGTTCCTCTACCGTGGAAATCCCGATGGTATCCATGAAACGCACGAGCTCTTTAGTAAATAATTGAGTGAAAGCCGGACGAAGAAAGCGTCCATCAGGATTTACGTTTTCAATAAAGTCCTCCAGGGAGAGTGTATTGGTGACATTACACCGACCTTTCCCGGTCAACCTGAGCTTACGTCCGGGAAAATCCATTTTTTCCAGGAGTAAGGTCCTGGCTCCGGATAACGCCGACTGACCGGCCGCCATCATCCCTGCCGGTCCCGCACCGATTACGATTACATCATAATTTGCTTCCATATTCACCTTTCGTCTACACTGCCTGCGTGAGAGCAAGTTCACATTCAATCATAGGTTATTTTTTAACAACCCGGGCTGGAGTTGAATAGCCCAGTTTTTCAAGTATTTCAGCCAGATTCGCGAGCCGGTCAGGCCGATTACTGAGAGCTTCAGCCGCTCTCCTGGCGGCCTCTTCGGCACCCGCTTTATCGTTCTGAATAGATCGCGCGACAATGAGGTTCTGCCAACCGAGAAGAAGTGATGAATCACAAACAACAGCAGCTTCAAACTCTTCAATCGCTTCCTGTACACGGTTCAGTTTAAAAAATACAATTCCCCGATTGATGCGGATGTCGGCGCGTCCGGAGACGAGATTGACCGCCTCATCAAGATGTCGTAGAGCTTCCACATATTTTCCGGCCGCGGAGTATATCGTTCCCGTATTGTAACGACGCGTAGCCACCTGATCCACCAGTTCGGCGTCATATAAACGTTCACCCGGTTTCCATGGTGACAGACCACGCACCCGGTTGCCAGACCAGAACCGCTCCGCCGCCCGGCAGGCGGCTGTGTTATCAAACGATTTTGAAGCCTTGAGCACACGGTATATCAGACCATGCGGTTCCATCTTCCATAACCTGGATGGCAGTTCGTCATTAAACAATGAATACACGGTTCCGCCCCGTTCCATCCATGCCAGGACCGCGGCAGATTTCCGCGTTTCAGAATTTTTTTCTGTAACCGGGCCGGGTAAGGCCGCAAGAATACGTCCCAGGTCCGGATGGTGCTTACCCACTTCCTGCCGGTACCAGGGAAGATCTATCAGGGTGGTGTTCAAAACAGATTTGGCCGGACTTTTACCGAGGATACGCTGCGCGTACCAGATACAAAACGTATACGGGTCTCCCCGAACCAGCAGCAATCCTCCCGGCGGCAGAGTTTTAAGACTACTCAAGGCAACGTCATAATACCCCAAACTGTGCCTGCGGGAAGATAGAAAACTGTTGCTGATAATCGATCCCATGGGGTAAACAAGGAGAAGCCCAACCAGAACTGTCTCGACCCATCGATGGCCGATACATCCGGCAATTTTTTTAACATATCCCACCCCCACGCCGGCAAAAGCAAACAATAACGCGTAGGCAGGAACATAAAAGACATCCACATAATAAAACGATAAAGGATCCAGATTAAAATCAAGAACCCATGCCAGCACAACCATGGGAACCACAGCCGCAGCGAATAGTGAAATGCTGAGCCACCGGTTGATAGTCCACAGGAAAATAATTCCCAAAAAAATGAAACTGACTGCTCCGAGGATCATTGTCGGTGGTAAAGAATCACCAAACTGGCGTACTATTCCCTGAAACAAATATTCAAGCTGAGACAAACGCCTATTTGCGTTACCACCGGAAAACGACGTATCACCATACTGGGAACGACTCATCACCGTCTTCAACGACTCATACGACCGGGGTTGCCCCCAATTGTAGTCCGGATGATGAATGGAACGAAGCGGCAGCATGAGAAAGACGGCACTACCCAGGAAAAACAACGTAATAGCCAATAGAAAGCGCCGGTGACAGAATCCACTCCTGGTAAACCAGGGGAAAAAACCCATACCGCCAAAGAGAGCAGCCACTATAAATGCAACGTAGTGCACTCCCATCGATACCCCGGCCAGGAGCGCCGCAATCATTACATAACGCGGTCGTTTCAAACGATGCCACCGGCAGAGAAAAAGCAAAATTCCCAACACCACCGCAGTCATGGCGGTGGCTACCTCAGCATAGGTTGCCAGGCGCCAGAATGTCCTGGAACCAGCCAGCAGCAAAGCCGCCAGGAACGGCGGTAGATATCCGGAAGCACCCACCGGACTGAGAATCTCCTCGACAAACAAAAAGAGCAGCACTACAGCCAGGACTCCGGCCGCGGCGGATAACAGGTTAACACGAAAAGCAACATCTCCCAGGGGAATAACCGTGAACAGGCGGCTCAGTAAAACAAATACCGGATAACCAGGAGGATGTGGCGCACCAAAGTAATGAGCCGCCAGGGCGAAATCACCGCTGTCATCAACTGTTACGGTAGGAGCCAGAGTTCGCAGATACAACCCCCAGGTCCCGAACGCAAGAACGGGAAGGAGTAACCGCTTATTTATTATCATTCGAGGTCATCTTTTTCTCACCGTGGACCGGAGAAAAGAAAGACTTGTTTCAACATCATCCGTGGATGTGTTTTCTATAGTATAACAAGGCGCCGGTTCATGCTGTTCGAGTGCTGAAAAGAAGGATTCAAAGTCAACGGTTCCTTGCCCCAACGGCAAATGAGCATCTTTTTTCCCGGTATTGTCATGGAGATGAATCTCCAACAAAGAGCCGCCCAGTTCTTTTATCCACTGGTGCACCTCCACCTCTGAAAACATATTTATATGCCCTATATCCAGGCAGACACCAACCTTGAACCGTGCGTATTGCTCGATAACCTTGCGTAAAAACGCGGGGCTGGTATCGTTTACGTTCTCAACGGCTAAATTAAGCTCAAACCGGTGGGCCGTCTTGGCTATTATTTCTATACTTTCGCTTGCGGTACTCCACCATTGTTTAAAAGCCGTTTTCTTAATACCGGGATCATATCCTGAGTGAATCACGATCACCTCAGGCCTGAGCACATCCGATATTTCAAGGATTCGCAGCAACCGGGTGCGTGCCAAAGAGATAACTCGAACGTCCTGACTACCAAGATCCATGTCCGTAAAGGGAGCATGGATAGTGCATCGCATCCTTTTATAACGAAAATCGCGGGCCAGGCTGATCAATTCACCTTCCTCGAAATTGTCAAGGAGCTTGGTGGATATTAAAAATTCCGGGTAGACTTTCCAGGCTTTAAACGTCTCCCGGTAGTGCTCAAACCAGTCGAAAGGGACATGGACAAAAAGATTATTCGAAAAATCCAGGTTACTCACTAAATCTTCTCACCTTTTTCAGAAACGGAATGCGGCTTAAGCTTCATCCTCAGCCTCTTCAGGCAGCATTACCGGTATTCCATCACGAACGGGATACCGTTTTTTGCACGGTTGGCAACGAAGGTATTCTGGTTCCGAACTGTATTCGAGATCTCCTTTGCAAACGGGACACGCCAGTATTTCCAGCAATTGTTCACTCAGAGGCATAACCGATATCACTCCATTCATGTGCGACTGTATTATAGGTGAATTTTCGTGCTTTTGTCAAAGTTTCCACCTCGTTCGGTCTCAATTAATCCCGCTTCGCGACGATGCCGGCAAGGAAAGCAGCCAGACCTCCCTAACCCGGATATTGCACGAGTTGCCGTCACGAGGTCTCGAAGTCGTGCTTAGCTTCAAGGCACGCGACCAAGTCTTCCGCAGGCGTGCCAGTTGGGATAGGTCGAGGACAAGCGTATGAAGCACAACGCCGAAAATGCGTGCGAAGACGTGGGCGCATTATTTTGCAGGAGAGCGTGTGAAATACTCGGGTAGAGACTAGCTATCTCTGGCTAAAAGGTCAGATGCTGTTCTATCTCCCGTACCACCTGTGGCTGAAAGCCTTCATGCTTCCATTAGTGAAAGGGATAAGACATTTTTTCCTTATTATCCTGACTTCCAGTTAAAATCACGTTTTTAGAAGAAACTATCATAGTGTCTATTTCTACCGAGCCGTTGCAGGTTATGAGGTTGCCGTTTTCGTCTTCGCCGGTGAAGGTGATTATGGCTGTTACGGGGTTGATGTCGTCGCTGACATCGGTGGGGGTTCCCTGGGAAATGTGCTCGTAAAGCGCTTCGGTATATATCTCGGTATCCAGGGTTGCTGTTTCAGCGCCGGCAGTTGGTTTGATAAACCGACTCAGGTTGGCGCTTACGCTGAGATCGGGTGCGGTAATTTTAGTACCATCGGGACCGAAATAGTCGATAACGTAACTTTTCAAGTGAAGAGGAATTTCGTTATAGACCGTCACATCTACCTGGCAAACAGGAAGCGTGTAAGTACCGCCGGAAACCACCGTGGGATGCAGAAGTTCAGGGGTAAACTTGGTGACGTAGGCTTTGCTCTCGGGATTGAATGGCGTGGCCCGGCAGCCCATTATTACCGAGGCGGCCGAGGTGAGGGCGAACAAAATAAAAAACAGGTACGTGTTCCAACCGGTACCAAACCGTTTCTGCCCGATTTTTCCGGAGTATCTGTACAGGAAAGGTATCGAAGACACCCTGGACCGAGAGAGGGCAAGCGATTTCCCCTGTGCACGATCACTTTTTACCAGGTTTCTGAACTTCATTGTCAATGATTTCAATAATCCCGGAATTTCAGCGCTGACGAACGCACGAATCTTGTGCATCAGTTTCCTGACAAATCCAAACCTGTCTTTTTTCGGTTTGAGTATTTCTTTCCAGTCCTGTCCCAGCCGTTTCTCGAATCGTATCATTGTACTTCTCCCCCTCTCGGGTTTTAGAAAGGGCTCTTTATCTGTTATCGTCTTCCAGAACTCTTTTCTGGACTATTTCGAGAAAATTAAACAATAGTTTCATGCAATACTCCCTTAATCCCGTTAGTGAACGTTGCTCGCTCAACGTAAGGATGATATCTTTTCCACTGAATTCGAGGGGCACCGGCCGGGACGTTGTTCTTTTTTTCAGCTCTGGTTGTTTCTCGGGCTGTTCCTGTTTTTGCGGTATGGTTATTAATTCTATTTTACATTATTTTGACCCTCGAGAATGTCGGTCAAATTCGACGTCCCCACGGATGAAGAGATGAAACGAGCCGAAGCGGACCTGGAAGAAAAACACTCAGGAGAAAGAACCCGCTCAATCCTGAACTCTGTAGCCCCGCTACCAGGAAAATAATCTCTTCCAATATCTCAAAACGCGAGATTGTTCTCAGAAAGCTTGACTGGATAAGTTCGTCGGAGACGAGATCGTGGCTGTCTGGGGGGCTCTCGTGGAGCAGCCTGACCACGCAGAGCTGGCGGTGCGGGCGGGAGTGGAGATGGAACTGGAGATTCTGCGGCTCCATGATAAATGGACCAAGGCGGGATTGCCACTCCTGGACATGGGGGTTGGAATCAACACCGGCGAGATGCTGGTAGGCAATATCGGCTCCCAGCGCAAAATGGATTACACCGTTATTGGAGACAATGTCAACCTGGGCGCCCGGGTGGAGGCCTTGACCAGGGATTTCCCGCACCGCGTCATCATCACCGGCAGCACCTATAAAAAAGTCGAGGCCATCGTAGATGCGGTCCATCTTGACGATGTCGTGGTAAAAGGTAAGAGTACCCCGGTACCCGTCTATGGGATAAAGGGGCTCAAGTAAGTCCGAGCAGGATTCTCTTCGACGCAATATAGTGTTCGTTGGTCAAACGAATATTCATGCTTATATGCCGCAGGACCGTCAGGTAGATATTGTTTACCAGGGGCATATCCATCTGCGCCAGTTTCAAAAGGTGTTCCTTGCGGTAAACGCACATACTCATCGGTTCGCGGGCCCGTACTTCCGCCGAACGGTATTCGCTGTCGAGAAACGCCATTTCCCCGCAAATGTTTCCCGGCCCCAGTATTGTCAGAACAATCCGTTCATCGTTGGGCATCAGTTTGTTGACTTCGGCGGTTCCTTCCTGGATGAGATAGAACTCGCTGTGATTATCTCCTTCGGAAATGATGATTTCCCCGGCTTCAACCGTTTTCGTTTCCCCGCATATTTTCAGAAAATCAAAGGTTTCTTGATTTATCGACCGTTTGATTAAGATGTCCGGTTCACAGCTCAGATCGGTACATTTACCTGCCCGATTCTTTTCGTCGAGCATTTTGAGCGTGGCTTCGGTAAACAAGAGATGTTCGTTCAATAACCTGAGCCGCCGGCCCAGTCCCCGGCCGATACCTTTGAGCAAAACGTTCCCTGTCATCGGATGTCGATTAATGATTTTAAAAAAATCTTGCCGGCCGAGGGAAAACAGCTCGCAGTTTTCCACGGCCATGACTGTAGCCGAACGGGATCTATGTTCCAACAACGACATCTCTCCAAAAAAACTGCCGGATTCAATAGAAGCCAGGATAAGTCTCCTGATCTGTGACATCTCCCAGATTACATCCACTCGGCCCTGCTTGATGAAATAAATTTCCTGGCCTTCTTCCAGCCGCCGGAAAATAATGTCCGCTTCGAGATAGTTACGAGCTTTGAACACACCGCCAATTATCTCCAGGTCCCTGGAACTGAACTCGTGAAAAAAAGGAATTGAAGACAGGTAATCCTTTGTATCCATCTGCCATTGTCCCCCTATCATACTGAACGTAACTATTATACCAGCAGAACCTTACAAAACGAACTAATCTTTGTATAAACCAGAATAATTCACGAATATTCGTTACGAGGTGAAGAAAATGGCAGCAGATACAAGGCACGCAACCAAGGCTCCCGCAGGCGTACCCTCTGTGGTACGTCGAGGACGCCGACCGAGCGTAACACAGTAGCTGGGGTCATTTTCGAACCGCAGTAGACTATTTGTGAATTATTCGGGTTAAAAGGTGTCAACACCTTGAATCTAATTGCCGTAAATGTTATAGTTTCCCTTGATTATAAGCCGTTAACTCGGAAAATGCAGTTGGCTTCGTCACGAGGCGACGAAAACAGCCTCAGATACAAGGCACGCGACCGAAGGTGAGCCGGAAACAGAAAACAGTCCGGTGGAGTGTTTTCCCGGCGAACGGGTTTGCCCAGGATGGCAAACCCCGCTTTCAAGCGAAGCAGGAGAGCGCAGCGTCAGAAAGCCCGGAGGTGTAATTGCTATTACAGCGAGGATGGCAGACCGAGCGTAACACTGTAGCTGTGGATGTTTTCGAGCCGCACTGTTTTGCAGGAAGCAAAACTGGACGACACGAAGTGGCGCCCGAAGGGGGTGAAGCCAGGATGGCTTCGCCTGATGTAGAAGGTTACTGCATTTTCCGGGTTTAAAACGAGTCAGACCATTCCGGTAAGGAGGGCTTTTCATGGAAACCACTTTCACTGACGGAAACTTCGAGCCCGAGGTTTTGAAAGCAAGCGGGCTGGTACTGGTTGATTTCTGGGCTCCCTGGTGCGGTCCATGCCAGATGATGGGACCGGTTATAGAGGAGTTGGCTAAAGAATATGCCGGAAAAGTGACAATAGGAAAACTCAATGTCGATGAAAACCCCACTACTGCCGCCAAGTACGGGATTATGTCGATTCCCACACTCATCTTTTTCAAAAACGGTGAAACTGTGGAAAAAATTATGGGGGCAAATACCAAAGACACGCTCAAGTCGAAAATCGACAACCTTTTGAATTGAGATTATTGACCCTGTGGAGGCTTATCCCGTCCGGTACAGCGTATGTGCAAACAAGGTGCCATAGCGGAGGCCGGGTGGTCCCACCCTCAAGCAAGTAGCGTGGAAAGTAAGGTTGAAGAAGGAGGAATAGCATGGGGCTCTGGATTCTGATCGGTATTGTTGCTCTCATAGCCATAGTTGTGATCGGCCTCTACAACCGGATGGTAACGCTCAACAACCGGACTGATAATGCCTGGCACCAGATAGACGTGCAGCTCAAGAGACGGTATGATCTAATTCCCAACCTGGTGGAAACCGCTAAGGGCTATGCCAAGCATGAGAAGGAAGTATTTGAAAATGTCACTAAAGCTCGGGCACAGGCAATCAACGCCGGTACCGTCTCCGAACAGGGTCAGGCGGAAAATATGCTCACCGGTGCCCTTAAAAGTCTCTTCGCCGTGTCAGAGAACTACCCCGATTTAAAAGCCAACGAGAACTTTCTTCTGCTGCAGGAAGAACTGTCCGGCACCGAGTCTAAAATAGCTTATTCCCGCCAACACTATAACGACTCGGTCATGACCTTCAACACCACCATCCAAAAGTTCCCAGCTAACATGCTGGCGGGAGCTTTTGGTTTCAAAGAACATGACTACTTCGAAATCGAGAATCCTGAAGAAAGAGAAGCGGTCAAGGTCAAGTTCTAGAGGCGGCACAGGATGTTTGACGCGATATACAGCAATCAGCGCAAATCGTTTTTCCTGATTTTTTTCTTTGTTTTGCTGTTACTTGCGTGCGGGTATGTATTTGGAGAGATGTCCGGCGTCGGTTATCAGATGGGAGCTCTCATCGCCTTTATCATCTCGAGTGCCTCAGTCTTCACCAGCTACTATTATAGCGATAAAATCATTCTCGGACTCAGCGGCGCGCGGCCGCTTAGAAAGCGAGACTATCCGCACCTGTTTCACACCGTTGAAGGGCTTGCCCTGGCAGCGGGGCTGCCTCCGCCCAGGGTATATATCATCAATGACATGTCCCCTAACGCTTTTGCCACCGGTAGAAATCCCGAGCACGGCGTTATCGCCATTACGACAGGCCTGCTGGCCAAGCTTAACCGGGTAGAGCTAGAGGGAGTTGTGGCACATGAAATGGCACACATCAAAAACTATGACATCCTGGTAGGCAGCCTGGCAGCAGTATTGTGCGGAGCCGTGGTGATCATGAGCGACATTATGCGGAGGATGATGTTTTACGGCGGCAGTCGACGCTCCTCGCGCGGCGGTGGACAAGTCCAGGTGGTTTTAATGATAGCCGGCCTTGTTTTGATGATACTGGCTCCTATCGCCGCCCAGTTCATACGGTTGGCCATATCCAGGAAACGCGAGTATATGGCCGACGCTACCGGGGCCGCGCTCACCCGGTATCCTCCGGGTTTGGCCAGCGCTCTAAAAAAATTAGCCGATGAGAAAACCCCGGTAGTGAAAGCCAGCCAGGCCACCGCCCATCTATTCACGGTCAATCCGTTCAAGGGGAAAGGGCTGTCCAAATTATTTTCAACCCATCCCCCTTTGCAGGCCAGGATCACCGCTCTGGAGGCTATGTAGGCATACTGAAAACCATATCCAGCAATTCTTTCATAAATCTGAATACATGCTCCAGGTGGTGAAGCTGTTTTGCTCTTCGGTTGCTCTCCGGATACGTGCCCGCAAGGGTAGCAGCAGCGGGAAACAAGGAAGCTTTCAGGAACTGTATCTTGTCAAAACTCGAAGGAAGACAAGCCAGATAAAGTAGCAGATTCAACCGACGTGGATATCTTCCCTGGAGCGTTCTGGCCAGTGCCAGACGCCCGGAGATTCCAATGTCAGGTGACAGGCAACTTATATTCTCCGGGATCGACACCCCCAATCGTCTTTTCATTACCCATAGTAGCGATGAAAAAACTTTATTAACAGCACTTTCAGTGAGAATATCTTCAAAAACTGCCATATCCTTTTTTGAGCATTGCCTGATAACCGATATGATATCCATCCACCAGATCAGCCTGGACAACGAATGCTGTAAGGCATGATAAACCAGGTAGAAAAGATGCTGGGGCCGCCCCAGTCGCCCGGTGAATCCCTCAGAATGGCGGGAAAACAGTTTTTCCGGAAGCCGGAAACCTGCTCTTCCAAGAGGAAGACGCGTCTGAAAGAAACAACCATGCAGGTCCACCGGTACATTCCTGGAATTACTCCATACCATTAGTTGATGATTCGGCGGCCGGAATCCACGAGCACTAGCCCCGGTTTCCGAGAGAACTGATGCCGCTCTCTCAAAATCATCCGCGGCCACGACGATATCAATGTCGGTAACCGGCCTAATACCGGGGGTATCCCGGTATATGGTTTCAAGAATAGCTCCACCTTTAACCAGGAAAGCTTTTATTCCCTGCAACCGGAATAAGGACAATGTTCTCTCGGCCTGATCCATGATGGTTACATTTCGTATCGTTGACTCTTTATAATCTCGTAGAAAGGTTTCAATGATACGCTCCGGCAAGCTATCCAGCTCAGGCACTCCCTGATTTATCATATATCCTATGAGTGGAGTAAGACCGTTTTGCCTGGCAAGGATCGCTATCTTTTGCCACTCACCAGGTGTTCCCGGCTGCTCGACAGGCGGAAACACACCATCGAGGTACCTGGATACACAACTGTCGAGAAACCGAAGCGAAAGATTGAGTCCGGAAACCGGTTGTTGTTTCATACTATCATTTTACCTGACTTGAAGTATCCGGGAGAAGTCAGACATAGTTGCAAGATGTTCGAAGAAAAAAGAGCGGAGACGTAGCCGTGACTAAAACAGCGTCATGACATCGATATCAATACGTTGATCGGCATCCGATGTTGCTGTCAGACGAATCTTTGTCTGATCGAGAAAAACAATTTCACACCCAAACACAGTCACACCGACACGGTTGCTGAGATGGCGGTCGGCGGCGTTGAGAGACCGGTATAAATCATGTTTTACTTCGACTCCAATACCTCCGGTAAAGATAAGAGACGGGGTCCTGACATGTTCAAACTCCAGAAGGTATCGCTTCGTTCTGTGATCAATCCGGAACTGTGCTGGTACCTGAGTTGCCCCACCGGGACGGTTGGTTATTTTCCGGTCAAGTGTATCTTTATAGGTAAATTTGAGCGATGAAAATCTGCTTATCTTTCTTATCACCGAAGGCTCAAACATCCAATTTCGTACATGATCAATCTGGTTGCGGTCCGGTTCATCGACCCAGAGAGCGCTTGTTGACGACCGTTCTTTCATCGTTCTTAAGACGACCCTGTGCCGGCCATCCAACTGGTAGTACAAGCGGAATATCAGTTGTTCTACCATACCCTCTTCACGATAGCTGGAAAGAAGATATGGAAGCGAGTAATTCTTTTCTTGCTCTTTTTGAAACGATTCCAGGACAAACCGTCCACGCGCCCCAAGCGGCTGTATTCCTCTCAAAAACCAGCTCTGGATATCGGTGTCGTCTTCAATCATATTATCGATGAAGCTGTACAGATACCATCGTCCATTGTCCGGGCGGTCATATGAAAGGAAAGGACCAACAAAAATATCGTTGAAATCACCGATTTTCAAAAATGACGGTCCCATAGAGAAACCGTTTGGTTGTTTCAATTCCATTCGCATGAGGGTGCTTTCAAGCACCAGTTGGAAGACAGGTGAAAGACTACGTGTTATCTTCAAGTAATCATTGACCACGGATTTTTCCTTGTTGCTTACATCACCAAATATCCAGAAACCGTTATTCACATCTTCCCAGGATTCTTCCCATTCATCAAGGAAAGCGTGTGTGGGAGCGATAGCGACGAGGAACAGAAACACTGACATACAAGCTATCATAAAAATTTTAGGACAAATGATATTATTCATACTAACTCCTGATATCGCGACAGATTGAACATACCGTTTGGGCTAGCCCGCATATTTCACGAGTTGCCGTCACGAGGTCGCGATGTTTCATGCGTAGCTTCAAGGCATGCGACCAAGCCTTCCGCAGGCGTATCCGTTGCGATACGTCGAGGACAGGCGACCGAGCGTAACGCAGAAGATGCGTGTGAATTCGTGACCGCAGTAGGCACACTGGTGAAATATGCGGGCTACAGTACCTATCGGCACGGGTGGCAAGGAATTGACATGAAAGTGTATGCGACGAGTAAAAATCAGCTGAGAGACAGACGGTTGGCAAGCATCTCCGCTGATATCATGACTTTCATAAAACGGGAATCTCTCTTGAACAAGTTGAGAGTCTCAGCCAACCCGGAGCTACTGAGATGAATCCAGAACTCGACAGGAAACGGTTGAGCAAACGGACGCGACATCCTGGACAATAACCTGAAACCTTTATCCACATTCTCTTGAGAGATTGGTTGTTGTTTGGTACGGGAACATCCTTTCTCAGACGTGCCATGAACCTGGTGCCCATACAACCTGCAAATGTATGGTCTGGCCGGATATATCAAGCATAATCCGTTTGCTTCAGAAAAGAAGGAGCATCTGAAATGCTTTGTGGCATCATCCCATCGGGCATGGTAGTTTTGTCCCCGATACATGAGCTGCTGACGCAGGCTGTTGGGGATTCTGGTGTATATGTAGTCAACCATGAAAATATATTCAGAAAAAAACACGGGAACCGTGTAACAGCACTCGCCGCACAAATTGCACTGTACATCAGGCATTTCCGAATAAACATTCTCCAACCTGTTTTGAGTAGCTGTTGGAAAAGCCCCCCGGTTCCGAAAACTGTATTTTGAATGAAGATACATATCACGCGCATTATAACACCAGCTCTTTTTCATACCAACGCGTTTGATTGACGGACGTCTATTCGCTTTGACGGTCTATCGGAAAGTATGATATTATAAACTTGCTAAGACCTTTCCCGGCGTGGGAGGAGGGCATATCGTTTGCTAAATGAATACGAACGCGACGGTATCGTTATTATAAATCTTGACTACAATCTTTTCGAATCAACTGTTACCACATTCAGAGAAGACATGGACTCCCTGATAGGACAAGGCAAAATCAATATTGTGCTCAATTTGAAGGAAGTTTCCTATATTACCAGTATGGGCCAGAGTGTCCTGTGCGCTCTTAAAAGAGACCTCGATCAGAAAAATGGTTGGATCAGACTGACCTGTGTTGAACCCGATCTGCTGGAGATCCTGGCCATAACCAAACTGATAGAATTATTTGATGTTTTCGATACGGTGGACGAAGCCGTTACGTTTGAAGTTTGATCTGCGTTCCTCTATGCGGAGCGGTCACACCCCGGGTATTTCTTCAAAGCAACTCTCAGAATCGACATCGCCCGCTTCATCTGTTTAGTGTCAAGAACAAACGCAATCCTGATCTCGCGCGTCCCTCTGCCCGGGGTTACATAGAATCCTTGTCCCGGTGCCAGCATTACCGTCTCACCGTTGTCCTCGAACTCCGAAAGCAGCCAGCGGGCGAAAGATTCGGAATTATCCACGGGAAGAGAGACGATAAGATAGAACGCTCCCTCCGGGCAGGAACACGTGACTCCCGGTATGGTTGAAAGCGCCTGATAAACCACATCTCTCCTTTGTTTATACTCAGAGACAAGGTCCCGGTAATATGAGGCCGGCATAGTCAGCGCGGACGCTACCGCCTGCTGCGCTACCTGCGGGGAAGAAAGCCGTGCCTGACCATACTTGACGGCAGCTTCGATAACATCTTCTCGATAGGTAATAAGCGCTCCGATCCTTGCGCCGCAGGCACTAAACCTTTTTGAAGTGCTGTCCAGGATGATAGCCCTGTCAGACAGTCCGGGAAACGAAAGAAGGCTGTGGTGGATCGCTCCATCATAGACAAATTCACGGTACACTTCATCAGACAGTACGAACAGGTCATGTTTCCGTGCGATACGGGCAACCATTTGCAACTCTTCCCGGCGGTAGACTGTTCCTGTTGGATTGTTCGGATTACAGATGATGAACGCCTTCGTTCTCGGCGATACAAGAGCCTCGATAGCGGATTCCGAGGGAAGATGGAAACCGGTATCAATGGAGGTCGGCACGGGTATGAGCCGAATGTCACTCATGCTGGCAAATCCCAGGTAATTCGGGTAACAGGGTTCTGGAACGACTATCTCATCTCCCGGCTCTGCGACTACTTGAAAAGCAAACACAATCGCTTCGGAACCGCCCGTAGTAATCATTATATTTTCCCGGGTCAGTTGAAAACCGAGATTATGGTAATAGGCCTGAAAAGCCTCCAGAAGCTCCGGTTCCCCCTGGGAAGGAGAGTAGGATAAAACCTTCCTGCTGAAACTATGGATCTGTTCCATGATCGGAGCGGGAGTAAAAAGATCCGGTTGTCCTATATTAACCCGGTATATATGAATTCCTCTTTTCGCCGCTTCTTCGGCCAAAGGAACCAATACCCGGATAGGAGAAGCAGGAAACTCAATAGCCCGTTCAGATAGAGACGGAGCTTTTTGTTCCAAACACAAAGTTACATACTCTGCTTTCTATACCTGCATGATTCATTTACCATAAACTTCTTACACCAGAAGAGTCATCACGTCAAGAGACGCGAAGCCGCAAATAGCGACCAAGCGCAACGCTATAGATGTGTGTGGATCCGTACCCCATGGAGGAAGGCTTGTGAAATATCCGGGTAAATGATACTATTCCATGAACTGGAGGCCTCCACATGAAAGGAGCCATAGTAATGGAAATCGATTATAATGCCAGGAAAGCGCTTCTCCAGCAACATATAGATCATTTCTGGAATACGCTTTTGAGTGATCCAGAGAAACAACAGGCATTTCTTCCCTACCTTGACAGATGGAAAGCTCTGTATGGGGTTCTTTTGAAAAACGACCGTTTCCTTGCTCTGGCCGAACCGGTTACCGATGAAACTCCGCTCGAGGTTACACAGTATTACATGCGGTACGACGGAGTTTTCTGTTTCCTGGAAGGTGTTTTTCGGGACCCGGAAAACCGTGAAATTCTCTGTGCCAATCCATTGAGATTCCCGTATGATCCACGCGCTTCCCGACAACTTCCCTACTTGAGCAGGAAACATGAAAAGTTATTCGGGTTGGAAGTAAAAACTACCACTTTTGTAACTAATGACCGGGGAATCAAAGATTACAGCGCCCAGTTGGAAGAAGTTAGAAGAATAACTGTTAATCAGCAAAACAGCAGGAATCCCATAAAAAAATTCTTTTTTCATCAACAAGGAGTTACCCAGTGTCCGGTATTCCGAAGAGAGAATTTTCTCTTTTATTTTCCTGCCAAACGGGCCCTGAAATATATGCTGTTCATCAGAAAGTTCGAACCCGTAGTGCGAGGAACCAATTGGCTTTTGGAAAACGGACCGGCCAAACCTTTCGCCTCCTTCGGTCAGATGAAACTTGATGATCTCGGAGCTACCGGTTCATCCTCGTTCGGCGATGAAGAAGATAAGGACGATTACGATGTGGTGTTCTACGGAAATCAGAAGAAACTCAACGCTATCAGGAGTTTCCTGGTGGAAGGAACCAGGCACGGTGTATTCAAGCCAATGAATACCAAGATCAAGCACCGGATCAGAGTGCTAAACCGTGAAGTAGTCCTGGAATGTACGGGGAAACCGGTGCTTTTCTGCCCGTTCTTTATTTTACAGCCACAAACTCTCAACTCACTTAAACACGCGCTGGTCATACCTCGGGGGGAGCTGAAATATTTCGAGGCGAGAGTGCTGGAAGACAGTGAGAGTATGCTGAGTCCATCCAGAGCCATTATTGGAGACTTCGAGAATGTCTATCCTCGCGCTACCCGACCGCCGGATGGATCAATGCTCGTTCTAACCCATGGAGCTGCCAGAGGGGAACTATTTGAGGGAAGCTGGATATCTGTTCGCAACGCCCTGATCGCGGAGATACATACTGTCCAGGGGGAATCATTCCCGGCTCTTATATCTCGAGGTTGGTATGATGTCGAGGTTATGACTCCGTAATTGGCCAGCCCGTCTATTTCATGAGCTTCCGTCGCGAGGTTGCGAAGGCGCCGGCAGGTTCAAGGCACGCGATCAAGGCTCCCGGAAGCGTATCAGAGGTGGATACGCTGAGGACAGCCGACTGAGCGTAACACAAAAGATGCCAGGTGCATCCGTAGCCAAAGCAGGAGAGTTTATGAAATAGACGGGCTAGGAGCGTCTTCTCCGCGCAAGCTGGTAGTAGCCTCTGCGAACTTGTTTGAACCGTTTATCGATTACCAATGTACGGTTTACAACAGCCCTGAAGTTTTTAGCCTTTGTTTTGACGCCTGCCTTTAACAAAGATTCAGCAATACTCGCTACTTTGGCCGGCCTTCCATACTCACGCAGGTACTCTTCAATTTGAGAAGCTAATGTGCCGGCCCGAGGTTTTCTTTTCCGCTTCTTGGCACCGGCAGTTTTCCCCGCAACAAGCTTGACACTGATTCTTTTACCGCAGATTGGACATTTCAAAATAAGTACCTCCTCTGTTACTCAATACAAGCCTAAGGATAACATATAAGAAAGCACTTTTCCATATATTTTTTTCAAATTATCTATCCTTCTTAAATATTCATTCCAGCGTAATAACACAAGCCTTTAACAACTAAACATTGTTAAAATAATTTTCTAAAAAAAAGTTCTGTATTTTTTTTCCTTGCCATAACAATCATCACGGGGCAGAACATTACAAACTACTTCCTCCTAAAAAGAACTTTTCTTGAAAAAAACTATTTCTGGGAAAGAATCGTTGTATACTAGTTAGGGACAGTTCGGTCCTGTTCACTCATTTTCAGGCTGGGCCTATTAAGGCTCAGCCTTCTCCTTTTTGCCGTGTTATCCAACCGCCTCCGATGACCCGGCCATCACGATAGAAGACGGCCGCTTGTCCCGGAGATACCGCCCACTGCGGCTCCCTGAAAACTACCCGTGCCTGCCTGTTTTCAAGAATGGAAACACGGGCCGGCGCCGCCTTGTGCCGGTAGCGGATTTTAACCTCTGCCTGCAGAGTGGTATCAGGTTGTATATCCTCGTGAAGAACGACTTCATCTACAGCCAGGTCTCGTTTTATTATCTCGCTTTGATTACCCACGACAAGTGTGTTGTTTTCCGGATCAAGTCTTTTCACATACAACGGTTTCTCCCCGTGTATTCCAAGTCCTCTGCGTTGACCGACAGTATAATGCGCGAGACCACGATGCCTGCCAAGCACGTTTCCCAACGAGTCTACAATCGGTCCCGGCTTAATCTTCCGACCATTTTGCGAGGCTATAAAGTCTCCATATGTTTTTCCGGCGGAAATGAAGCAGATATCTTGACTTTCCTCCTTTTGAGCAACCGGCAACTCAAGAGATGCAGCCATTAGGCGCACCATATCCTTTGTATAAGTTCCAAGGGGAAAGACTATTTCCCGTAACACTTCACGAGGAATGCTGAAAAGAAAATAACTCTGATCTTTGGCACCGGGAATTGCCTGGTAAATCGCCTGTCCACACGGTCCCGGAGCCACTCTGGCATAATGACCGGTAGCTACAGCTTGCGCCTCAAACACCCTGGCGCGCGTCAGGAAAATGCCAAACTTGATGAATTGATTGCAGCGAATACAAGGATTGGGAGTTGATCCGTTGAGATAATTATCGATAAAGTCATCAACCACGGTTTCTTTGAACGCTTTCGAAAAATCCATGACATAGTGCCTGATACCAAGTTTCCTGGCTACCGCCCGGGCATCGTCGCTTCCTTCAAGTCCGCAGCAGCTCCCGGGAAGATCTCCCGGGAAAAGCTTGAAAGTGGCCCCGATTACCTCATGTCCGGCCTTGACCAGCAAGGCAGCCGCCACCGAAGAATCAACACCACCGCTCATGGCCACCAGGATACGCATGGAATTCTCTCAACTCCTTAACCAGCTACGAGAGTATACCAGCGTTTTCACCAAGTCAACACCGTTATTGGTTTAACCACGGGGTGGGACGGATAGGTGTTGTTACTGGTTGAATTTGAAAGGTGGATCAGCCAACCATCACTTTTTCTTCTGGAAAGGATACCGCCGGATCTTTCGAGGAGACCATGGAAAAAACCAGTGCCAGCGGCCCTACCCGGCCAACGAACATAAGCACGGTAATCAACAGCTTACCGGCGACAGAAAGATCGAAGGTTATCCCGAGCGACAAACCCACCGTTCCGAAAGCGGATATAGCTTCGAACATAATCGCTTTCATGGAAAACGATTCGGTCAGCAGGAGCGTGAACACGAACAAAGCGATAGCCAAAAAGGAAAGTTGGGTCAGAAGCAGCGAACGGTTTACCATATCGCGGGAAATAGTACGTTTAAAAAACACGACACTCCCTTTTCCTTGAAGAGTAAACCAGAGAAACAGGAGCAGAATTAAAAACGTCGTAGCTTTTATTCCACCACCGGTTGATCCGGGGCAAGCACCGATAAACATCATCCCCATAAGAAGGTACTGGCTCGCGGGACGCATGGAGTTGATCGGGACCGTATTGAATCCGGCCGTTCGCGGAGTGAGAGATTGAAACCCGGCAATCAGTATTTTTTCCATCAGTGGTTTACCGGACATGGTCTCCGGATTGGAATACTCACAGAAAAAGATGACGATTCCGCCTCCCACCAGCAGTATCGCCGTCATAATAAGAACTATTTTCGCGTGGAGTGATAAAGACCGTTGTTTTCTAAACCTGATACATTCGTAAATCACGCCGTAACCAATACCACCGAGAATTATCAATAAGCCTACCGTGCCGGAGATGACAATGTCTCCGGAAAAACCTTCCAGGCTGTTGGAAAAAAGAGAAAATCCGGCGTTGCAGAAAGCTGAAACAGCGTGAAAGACCGCCAGGTAAGCACAATATCCGATAGACCAGATCCCGACATGCCACCATCGTAGAAAGAGCAGAATCGCCCCGATAAATTCCACACCCAGGGTCAAAATAAACACATACTTCAAAAGTACGATAATGTCTCCCAGTCCCACTCGATTGAGATCTTCTTTGATCAACAACTGTTGTCTCAAACCTATTCGTCTCCCGAGCAGGAGAGCAATAATTGTCGAAAATGTCATTATCCCGACACCGCCGATCTGGATAAGAAGAACGATGACGATTTCTCCGAAGGTAGAGAAATAGTGGGGAGTGTCTTTGACGATAAGACCGGTCACACACACCGCGGAGGTGGAGGTAAAGAGAGCATCTACAAAAGAAGTCGTTTCTCCGGTTTCCGTTGAAAAAGGCAGCATCAACAGAATGGCACCCACAAAGATAGCCAGCAGAAAGCTCAACACAAGCATCTGAGACGGGGAAAATTTCTTCATGAACAGCTATTCCTAAATCCCAAGTAGCTTTTCGCGCATGTCATTATGAATTATGACGATCAAGGTCATGTTTTCGCTTACCTTGGTTTCAGCATGAGGGAGAAACACTTTTTCTCCTTCTTTGACCGCGATTATGTTGGTTTCGAACTCGGCCCTGAGGTTGAGCTCACTGAGAGTTTTTCCGATAAATTTCTCGGGAGGATACATCTCGAGGATGCTGAAATCGCCGGGCAGCCCGAGATAATCAAGCGTATATCCCGACATAAGGCTGCGGGCAATTCGCTCTCCCAGTTCCTCTTCAGGATATACTATCTTGTCGGCGCCGATCATCTGAAGTACCTGTCCATGTACCTTATCAGCGGCTTTGGCAATAACCTGATTGACACCGAGCTGTTTGAGCAAAAGTGTGGCAATAATTGAGGCGGCCAGGTCACTGGAAATACTGAGGACACCGCAGTCATAAGAACTGTCAACACCCGCATCTTTCAGTGAGTTCTGGTTCGTGACATCGGCCACCACTGCATGGGTAACCATCTTTTCATCAACCACATTTTGAATCCGTTGAGGGTCGGCATCGATTGCCAGCACTTCATACCCGGCCTCTACCAGGGTCCGGGCTACGCTCAAACCGAAGTTACCCAACCCGATTACGACAAACTGGTGTGGGCGTTCAAAGATACGGGGTGGTTTCTCAATATTATCTGTTGTCACGGTTCCACCTCGCTACTTTATTATCTGGACACCGGCATAGTACACTTCGGGCGGAAACTGAAGCTCAATTTCACGCGCCGAGCGTTCATTGATCACGATGTCATACATGGGGATGGTGTGCGATGAAAGCTCGGCCGGGCTGGTCTCCCCGATAAGAAGCGGCACCGCTTTGAAGGCCGCCATCTCGCCGGCCAGGTAGAAATTCGCCGTAAATCCCAAATGACTTCCGCGAAGCACGGCCGCGGATAATGAGGAAAACACGGGGATCTTTTTCTTTACCGCATCTGATAAAACAGCTTTGATAGAATCATACACGCCGAGGTCCAGGGGAATGAACAACACCACTTTTTCGTCTTCCTGTATGTCCTCCAGCGGTGATTCCAGTTTTTCCGGTCCGAGCTTCAGGGCTTCCACCTCGAAGCCCAGATTTTCACCTGCACTACGCATATCTTCGAGTTGACTCTCACCGTCCAAATCACCGGGAGAAACCACAACAACCATCTTGTCGAAAGAATAGGCTATCTTAAAAAACACCGCCGCTTTTTCCATGGGGACCCCCACCGTGACACCGCAAGCGTTCACCTCCTCGGTGTTTCCCTCCTGCACGAGCTTTCCGGCTGCCCGGTAAATACCTGAAAAAACCACCGGAACCGACCGTATCTTCTCGGCGACAATATCCGCCGCCGCCGCACCAACAACGTACACCAGATCAGGCGGCCGTCTCGACATCGTCGACTGTAGGCGTTCTAGTCCGGCACCCGAACCGGCATCCATTTTGAGATACTCGAAAGTCACATTGTCTTCGTGATACCCCTGCTCTCTCAGTCCAAGGAGAAAACCATGAACCGCCTGCCGGTAGAACGGATAGTTCTGATTGGCCACAATCAATATCTGGTAGTCACCCGCTTCCTGGGTCCAGGCCGTTCCACAGATGAAGAGCAATAATCCCACCATAACGCCAAGAGATAAAAGTTTTCTCACGATATCAACCTCCAGATTACAATCTTAATTTGTCTCGTTTATATCGAAGCATCTTCCGGGTCATCCCCAGGAGACGAGCCGCCCTGGTAACGACATTTCCGCTTTGCTCCAAAGCCGCTTTTATGTAACGCGCCTCCAGATCTTGTATAATTTCAGGAAGGTCAACGCCGTCTGGAGGGATTTCCACCCTGTCCGAAAACGGCAACCGGCCATCAACGCCACCACGCACCCAGGTGGGCAAGTTCCCAGTATCTATTACGGCTGATTTCACCAGAAGCACCAGTTGCTGCACAAGATTTTCCAACTCTCTCACATTCCCCGGCCAGGTGTACCGGCCCAGAACCGTAAGAGCCTCAGGGGATAAACTCTTTAAAGAAACCTTGTTTTCCCGGCAGTAGATCTTTAAAAAATGATCTACCAGAAGCGGTATATCCTCCAACCGGTCTTTCAACTCGGGTACTTCAATCGGGACCACGTTCAAACGGTAGTACAGGTCTTCACGTAACACGCCTTCCTGAATTGCCCCGGGAAGATCTCTATTCGTGGCGGCAATGACCCGCACATCAACTTTTATCCTTACGTTTCCCCCGACCCTGGTAAACTCCCTTTCCTGCAAGGTCCGGAGAAACTTGGCCTGCATGTTCACTTGCATTTCTGTAATCTCATCAAGAAATATCGTTCCCCGGTCGGCCAGTTCAAACTTGCCGCTTCGTTTTCCCGAAGCGTTGGTAAAAGCGCCTTTTTCATGTCCGAAAAGCTCTGACTCAAGAAGGGTTTCCGGAATAGCCGCGCAATCGACCGGGATAAACGGGTGGTCTTTTCGAAGACTACGACTGTGAATAGCACGCGCAATCAGCTCCTTGCCAGTCCCGCTCTTACCACAGATAAATACCGTGGCCGTAGAATCGGATATCTGGTCGATAACCTGGTATATCCTGGCCATAGCCGAACTTCTTCCCACGATCTGCCCGAACGCGGCTTCCCGGGCGGTTTCCCGAAGAGCACGGTTTTCGTGCAGCAACGTGCTGAACTGGAGAGCCTTCTCCACCATCACCTTCATCTCGTCCATGTTGATAGGCTTGATGACGTAATGGTAAGCTCCCTGTTTTATGGCTTCCACGGCACTATCTACCGTACCGTAGGCAGTCATAACAATTACCGGGATATCATCGCTGAATCCTTTTATTTTTTCGAGAAATTCCATTCCCGACATACCCGGCATTTTGACGTCAGTAATGACCAGATGCGGGGCTTCTTCCTGGAATTTCTCCCAACCTTCAAGCCCGTCGCCGGCACAGGTCACATCATGCCCTTCTTCCCGAAGAGCTATTTCAAGGACCCGCCGCATCCTAGGTTCATCATCAACTACGAGAATCCGTGCCACTGTGCTCTATTTCACCTTTCCGAGGCACACGAATCAGAAAGCAGGTTCCGTGTTTTCCGGTTTCCTTAACTTCCAGTTCCCCTTTATGTGCTCTGCTGATCTGCTGGCTGATGGAGAGTCCGAGGCCGGTACCCTCACGCTTGGTGGTAATAAACGGTTCGAATAAGTGATCCTTAACTCCGGAAGGAATACCTGGACCCTCATCTGATACCGTGACGATATTCCAGTCGGTTTCACTGTAGGTGGATACAGTCACCGTTCCTCCGGAAGGCGAGGCGTCGATAGCGTTCAGCAAAAGATTCATGAGAAGCTGCCTGAATTGTTCCCGGTCGAGCTCGCATTTTTCCATCTCGGGTGAAAAATCCATGCGGACTCTTACATCTTTTTCCCCGGCTTTATCATCGATTACCCTGCTCGCGTATTCAACCACTTCATTAAAATCCTCCATGGCCAACGATACCTTAACCGGCCTGGAAAACCGGAGGAAGTTTTCCACCACTCCATCGAGACGGCTGACTTCCTCTTGGATGAACTGCACCAGTTCCGCTACCTTTTCCTGGTCTTTCCCAATTAAAAGTTGTGCTGATGAACGAATGACGGACAGCGGATTCCTAACTTCGTGGGCTACGCAGGCAGCCATTTCACCCAGCACAGCTAATTTCTCCGATTGTACGAGTTTCTCTTGATTTCTCTTGAGCTCTATCATGGTTTGCTGCAGCTCACGATTGGTTTTTACCAGCTCCTGATCGGTCATTCCAAGCTTGTTCTGGAGACGGTCGTAGGCATTTTTTAGTTTCTCGCTCATCATGGAGAACGCTCTGGCCAACTCACCAAACTCATCCCTGGAAGAGATAGTCACTTCCTGGCCGAGTTCGCCGTCAGCCATTCGCCGGGTTGCTTCCGCCAATTGTTGAATGGGACGTACCATATGTCTGGCCGTGTAGTAGCTCACAATCAGGGAAAGCAAAGCACATATTAAAAACGCGGTCCATGCCCTGATTTTTAGAGATTGGAGAATCCGCCCCATAGCCACGGTGGAATATCCTATTTTAAGAGCTCCTACCGGAGAGCCGGAGGAATTAAAGATAGGCGCATACCCGTAGGTCACACCTTCCTTCCTGCTCAGGCCTGAAAGATCCGTCGATACCATCCCTGAGAGTGCATCATCCAACGGAGCAACCGCTTCAGACGCAATTTTTTCCGTAGAAAGATCGACATTGGGAATGGAAACTACTACCTTCATCGCACCCTGCAGGCGACCGACGACAACGATCTCACGCACATTTGGACTGGCTGAATAGATTTCACGCATCTTGCGCCGAATAGTCCGATCGAGAAAACCAGTAGTATCTTTTCCCTCTAGGACGTTGAGAAAGGCATCACCGTCAATCATCAAAGCACTGGTCTGGGCAACCGATCGCAGGTGCCTGTTTGTTTCCAGATCCAATCCCTCACGAACCCCGTTATAGTAAAAGAGGCTGGTTATCAATGAAGCAGCCACCATGAGGGTCAAGAGTATCGCCGCCAACTTTGTCTGTATTCCAGCAATTTTCATCGTGTAATAATCCTGACCGTTTACTCCTCGAGAATCCTTTGAATCTCTTCATCCATCTTGGAATACCGGTACCCGCAATAATACCCGGTAACAGCTAAAATCCCCCACCAGATAAGCTTTCTGAAAAAACGCATGATACTTCCCCTTTCAGAAGAGTAGCCGAACATTCAGCATAATAATTATCATCGCACCCCGGAACCGGCACATGATGCCCCATCATACCACTGAGTCATTCCAGGATTCAAGTAACCGGAATCATCTCATCTACACTTTCGTAACTCTAAAAAATCCAGTGACTCCACCACTGTATCGGATTCTTGACGGGGACCAGGTCCCCTCCACGATCATCACCGATACTGTATAGTTCCGGATTATAGAAGATCACACCCTCGGAGTCCTGACGGACCAGATGACGATCTATTATCATTGAAGCAACTTTCTCCCGGCCGGTTTTAATCAATAGCCGGACCAGGTAGGGTATGTCCCGTGGCCACATCACCTCTTCATGATACTCATTATCATCAAAATAGACTGATTTTCCGGATTTCCTGACCGCCATCCCAAACGGTCGGCCGGCATCTAAAACCAGGCAATTTTGCGTAATAAAGACGGCTATTGCTTCGACCTCGGCTTCTGAAAGAAAGTGCTCCGATAAAAGTTCGGCAGCCACCATCTGGGGAGAGCCCACAGTTTCATCAACCAATGTTCCCAGTGGAAATACTTGATGAGTTAGGACACTCTTTAAATAACCATTATCAGCCAGAAAAGATTCCCTGAATTTGATTTCCGCCTTTTTTAAAATCTCTTCTATCCGGCCTGAGAAACTGCTTCGCTCACCGTATGATTCTGCCAGAGACAAAAAACAATACAGCGTTCGTATCCACTGGGCATTGATTTCCGGAAAGAAAAACAGAGGCCGGTTCATCCAACCGGTCACCGCCGCCACCCGATCCTTTGCCGGTAAATGGTGGAAAAAGTCGATTAAATCCAACTCTTGCTCCAGGGGAACACGTATGGCCAGTTTGTACTCCAGACCATCAACCACCACCACACGTTTCCCATCTGTCCAACTGTGCCAGGATGGACAGCTAATCAGACCTCCATCACCGAGCACCGGTGGACCGTTCTCTTCTTCCAGGGACGCGGATTCAAAGGCACTCACAGTTGTTTTAATGGCCGCCATTACCCGTTTAGCCAGATTCCGGTCAGGGTGTATACGGAGATACTTGTCGGCAGTAATGTAGGCCAGCAGCGCGGCATCGGCGCCCATAAATTGCGGTTGGCAGCCAATCTCTTCCAGTTTGTTTGGGAGCAGCCCCTTGTTTGGATCGAGCATATCGAGAGCACAACCGATAATCCCGGCCGGATACTCATCACCGAAAACGGCCATTACAGCCTCCAGGCTGTTGTAGATTCCCTCAAAAACATCCCTGAACCAAGGAGTTCTGAACCACCAGCCGCCGGCTTCCGGAACTAGATTTTTTTTCACCCTGACTCCAAAACAACGCATCGTCAGGGCTCGGGTAGAAATATCATAGCGGTTCATGAAGATATTCTTTCTTCGAACACGGTCAAACACTATGCGGGAGTGCTTTTCAACGTTAGCAAGGTTGGTTAGCATTTCAGCGACGGCCCATTCCCGTAACCGGTTCGCCCGAGTTTGTGACGTGGAGCAGGCAAACACGATATCCGTTTCAGTCCCGGCCACAATACTGCCTGGAATGACGATTTGCTTCTTTTCCGGGAGAGGAACAGGCCGTCCGCCCACATCGAGCCTGAATCCCGATCCCAATCTGTAAAACATGGGGCTGACGTTTTCAGAGGTGACCTGGCCGTTTTGCAAAAAACAATCCAAAAAAGTTTCTTCAGAGCCGGCCACCATGTAGAGTCCGCTCCTGGACACCCATATATTTCCGTCTTCACTCCATACCCGATGATCAAACGGCGCCGAATGACCGTACATATGCCTGATGTCTACCAGGGGAACGACATGAACGACGGCTCCGGGAAGAGTGCAGCCGATGGAAATAACTCCGGCCAGCCCGTCACCTTCCGGAGCGGTGTCCGAAAACTCCCTGTTCATCAGGTAATAAGTGACGGTTACCCGGTATTCGTCTGCCAGTGATGTAAAATGATACATAAAGGTGACAAGGTGGGGAGCCAGCAATACATCTCCCGGTTTAATCGAGATAAAACCCTGATTTTCCCCAACATCAACCTTAATGGCAAAACCGTCCAACACCTTCCAGTTTTCTCCCTGCACCATTACAGTCAGGCCTTCATACGGGTAGTCTCTAACCGGCAGCACGGCCATCCCCCGCCAAAGATGAGATGCCAGGGAGCCGCTGAGACATCCGTCCGCGGTGCGCAGGGCAAACCGGGGATGTCTGGTTGGATACATGAACTTATTAAGATCGGCCTGGGAAAAACGTTTCACATAAGCTCCTTCATCGCTGGCATCGAGGACAATAGCTCGTGCCGCGCCCGGCAACCGTGGTTTTTGTGATAACGCCATTTTTGCATTCCAAACAAGGCTCTCCCTCACGGCCATAGACCTTGAGCCGTTGTAAATAATTTCCCTGGCGACCTTCACCGTCGCGATAATCGCTGAAGGTTGTACCGCGCCAGGCAATCGCCTCGGTCAGGATGCTCCGGGTGGCTTCGAATAGCCTGTCTATTTTTTTCCGGCTTAGCCCGGACACTCGTTTATCAGGTCTCACCCCGGAAGCAAAACAGATTTCATCAGCATAGATGTTCCCTATTCCGGCTATCAGGTTTTGGTTGAGCAGGATGGATTTGATCGCCGCTTTTCGCCCCTTAAACAAGTTTCTGAAGACCTTTATAGTCAAACTGTTCGAGAGCGCGTCAAGACCGAGTTTGTCCAGAATCAGTATCAGTTCTTTTTTATCGGCCAACATCAAGTATCCGAACTGGCGCATGTCATTGAAAAACAGTCTTGCCCGGTCGGAGAAATCGAACCAGACATGCGTGTATCTGTTTGGCAATTCACTCTTATCTGTGGGCGGATAATCGTGACCTCCCGGAACAATTTTAGCATTCTTACGATAGATCAATTGACCAGTCATTTTGAGATGTACGAGCAGGTGGCTTCCCGTGTCGAGAGAAAAACAAAGTAACTTGCCCGTGCGCTGAACAGCGCTGATACGAGATCCTGTCAATTCGCGTTTAAATATTTCCCAGGAAGTGCGGACAATCTTCTTTTTCCCCACTACTGAACCGTTGACTGCAGTGATTGTATTCCCTGCCACCAGTTTTTCCAGATCGCGTCTGATCGTCTCTACTTCAGGCAATTCAGGCATGATTATCTTTCAATGACACGCTGCCACCGGCCACCCTGTGTGCCCATCTCGTCGTCTCGGGAAGACGATAGCCTCGGCAGCAGTTGAGCACAAATGCAATACTGTTGGTTAGATCGATCTTATGTCCGGGAGAAACAAACAGCACACGGGTACGGTTTTTTGACCTGACGGCGGCCCCGATAATATCTTCCTTATGGTGGAGATAAGCCATGGAGCCGGCAGTTTCATCAGGGTCGTCATGTGTTCCGCATAACCGTGATTTGGCACAGCCGATGGTTGGGATATCGAGAACGAGTCCCAGGTGACAGGCCAGTCCAAAACGCCGCGGATGCGCTGTACCCTGCCCGTCAGCGATAATCAGGTCGGGAACCAGTCTGAGCTTCTCGAAAGCGTCTATCAGGGCCGGGATTTCCCGGAACGAAAGCAGGCCCGGAACATAAGGAAAGCGCACCGGTTCCTCGATGATACTCTCTTCCAGAGGTTCGAGTTCCGGATAGCTCAACACCACCACCGCTGCTCTCGCGATATTTTTCTTTATACTGATGTCCACTCCCGCTACCATATTGACGGGACCGACCCTGTTCTCGGTTGTTATCTCATTCCGGAACTTTTTTTGAATGGCAACAGCTTCTGTTGGTGAAACATCCCATGGATGCAGATTTCTAGCCAGCATTTCCCTGGTTTTCATCCTCTCCACTACCTGCAACAGCAGCAGCAACGCAACCAGGGGTTCCGGGTTTGATGGCGGACCTGGCACCAAGTGTGTACAAAATATTCGCCATCAGGCAGAATCCGGTCAACCCGAAAATGATCAGGTTTACCCCTACCAGCCCGGTGAAAAACAGCCAATACAGACTGTGAAACCAGGCTAAAATGGCGCTTGCCAGGGTAAAACATCCGGCTATGAGCCAGATGATCCGCTCCATGTACCAGGCGTCCGTCTTTGCCATATACATAAGGTGCACCTCCTCTTAGCATTCAAACGTCTAGAGATATTATACTCGAATAATTGCCGATCAGGGCTTCGTTATGGTAGTACAGTGAATGATATGGCAAAAAGAAAAAGACCGCTTATCGGGGCTCATGTGTCGGTGGCCGGCGGGCTTCATAAGGGCCTAGATAAAGCGCTGTCCATCGGAGCCGAAACAATTCAGATCTTCGGCGGACCGCCGGTCCAGTGGAATTCCCGTTCCCACGACAGCGAATCTATTGAGAAATTTCTCTTAAAACACAGGGAAAGCGGCCTGGGACCGGTGTTCATTCACGCTATTTACCTGGTCAACCTCGCCAGCCCCAACGATACTATCAGGCAGAAATCTGTTAAGAGCCTGGCCGATCATCTTCTCCTGGCTCAAAAAATCGGCGCGGCAGGGCTCGTGTTTCACCCGGGGTCAAGCCGGGGACTACCCCGAGACAAGGCCCTTAAGCTACTTGTTAACGGTATCAAGAAAATAGTACGTATGGTACCGGGAAAAACGAAACTCGTTCTCGAAAACACCGCCGGCTCAGGACAATCCATTGGAGCCGCTATCGGTGAGATCGGCTTGATTCTGAAAGAAAGCGGATCACGCCGCCTGGCGGTGTGTCTGGACACCGCACATGCTCTGCAGTCCGGAATACTCGACCTCTCCAGCGGTGAAACGGTTGGAGAATTTCTCGACACCTGGAACAATCAGATAGGACTTGATAGGCTGGCCATCATCCACGCAAACGACTCAAAAACCGCCGCCGGGTCTCACCATGACCGCCATGAAAATATCGGTGAGGGAACTATCGGAATCAAAGGATTCAAGACGCTGGCCCGGGACGGACGGCTCAACAATGTCCCATGGATACTGGAAACACCGGGATTCAACAAACAGGGACCTGACCTGAAAAACATAAAGAGGTTAAAATCGGCATGGAAAAATCATGCTAAAAAAAGAGGATAATTCCTATCTATTCCTCTGATTCCTCACCGCTGTCTCCGGATTCTACTTCCGATTCCGAGTCTTCACTGTCGCTCTCATCCTCGGAATCTCCTGAAGAAGCCTGACCGGTTTGCAGCACGCCATGCGAGGCTTTGGTCTGAAGGGTATGCACACGCACCCGGGTGTCGAAAACAGGGACCCGGACCCTCAATTTACGCGTGTTGGTGCAATCCGGAACCGCCTCATTAGTAAGCGGATTGCCTTCCCAATCGGTGGCGAAGTCACTGGACTCGATGACAAGCACGTAATCGTTTAACGGCCCCATTTCCGGATGAGTGTATCCAGCCAATTCGTGCTCGTGAAAGACATGCACAAACTCGGTAGTCTCGGGATTGATAGAAACCGGTTCTTCTTCCATTCCCAATAACTTCCACTCGACATGGCCCTCTTTGGCCACACCGAGAGTTATATTCTCACTGCTGATTACAGCCTTGGCTTCGTTAGTCTGCGCACGGGTTATGTTGTCTACCACGGAATACTTGAACAATATCCTGGTATCCTCAAAAACCTTGAAGAGGTCGGACACAGCTTCCGCTTTCACCGGTTTATCGATTCCCGTTCCGTTAGTGACTTTCATGCTTTCAAACATCGAGCGGCCCGCATCCCGGGGAACCGGGTTGATCATCCAGTTGGTTACCGGATCTCCCCATACGGGCGAGTTGTCCACAAAAGAAAACTGCTGTGTGAACGAATCAAGTATATTCGTCGGGACAAGCTGCTTATTGTGTTGCCTGATGGACTCGACTTCCACAAAAATATTGGGTTTGTCATTGTCTCTAACATCGATGACGCCCAGAGGTATTTCGTTAACATTACCGCTGGCATCCGTCAGTTCGATGGAATAGGAATACGCGGGAAAACCCTGACGGCCCAGAGGGAGGACATTCCCTTTTCCTTGATTATACGATTCATTCGGATCGGAAAAATCATTCAAATCTGACAGGTTAATAGTGTAGACAGCCCAGCTTTCAGCTGTTTTCGGTTGTTTCTTTTCATCATCTCCGCTCAGAAGCTTGACGGATTCAAGAATTACCGATTCCCCGCCGAGATCGGGAAGATACGTGTAATACGTCAACGCTTCTTCTTTGGTTTTCCTGGCAGGTGTCTTCGAATTTTCTTCCATAGCCAGCGGAATCTTGAGCAGGTCATTGTTCTTGAGCTGAACCTCATAGGCAAAAACACCCTGCCAATTGTCAGGATCATGCCGAGGTACGGCAACATTGCCCTGGGAATCCTTGCCGTAGAACGTATTAGCGGTATAGAAACTCTCCGCCGGGCCGGACAGACTTCCGAAAGGATTATTGTCGAGCACGGTTACCTCGATAGCAGCCGGGTGTTCATATCCTATCGGCAGACCGAGAGGATCGAGCGCTGAAGGTCCGCTGGGAGACGTCAACGGTTCACCGGTGGTACCACACAGCTTCTCCTGTTCGGTCAGGGCCCGAGGCGTCGTCTGGTCGGTCACCACAACCTTGGCTTCAGCGTGAATCTGGATGGCCAGGGTGTGAGGAGTGGAAACATTATAGCTCATCACGTTGCCGGCGGCGTCCTCCCATTTGTATTCCGTGTAGGCCCAATATGAATACTCCCGGACAACCGTGCAGTCTAGATGATAGAAGTACGGTTCACTGGGAATGTCAAAGTCGCTGAAAGGCTGAGTGCTCCTATTTTCCGGTTTCCATCCTTCTTCCGCAGCAGTTTTATCACGATAATACTGGCGGTCAATCTTCCCAAACATCACAGCAAAGGCTGTTTGATCGTTTTTATCAGCCGAGTTGGCCTGAATTGGGTACAGGCGGTCCACCATGGTGTCACCCTCATTAATACCGCCGCCGTTTTGACCGAGCAATGGGAGAAACTGTGGAGCTTCAAATCTCAACTCCCAAGAAAGATTTATATTATTGGAATTTCCGTACTGGTCGTACCATCCCAGGGTCCCGCTGGTCATCATGGGGTTGTGCGGATCCGGCGGTTTCGATTGAACCAGTTGATAGACTCTATCCGTCTTGGAAGAATACCCTCCACTGAAGGGGTTGAGATCACCGAACTTCACCCATTCCTTGATAACGTCTCCGTTTTTGTCCTTTACTATTTTACCGTTGCCGTCCCGTTTTCGGGCAAACCAGTAGTCGATATCGCGGAGAGTAAATGTCCAGGTGGAGTCCTCGGGAATGACATATACCGGAGGATTAAAGGATGGCATACCATACTTTGGCGAACCATCGCTGTAGGTGCCTGCCTGGGCC
>CAZQHK010000007.1:61811-131315 GCA_964593455.1 uncultured bacterium | reverse complement strand
ATCGACGGCGCGGTTTGGCACCTCGATGTCGGCTCGTCGCATCCTGGGGCTGGAGAAGGTCCCAAGGGTTGGGCTGTTCGCCCATTAAAGCGGTACGTGAGCTGGGTTTAGAACGTCGTGAGACAGTTCGGTCCCTATCCTTTGCGGGCGTAGGAAACTTGAGGGGAGCTGCCCCCAGTACGAGAGGACCGGGGTGGACGGATCTCTAGTGTGCCAGTTGTCCCGCCTAGGGGCATCGCTGGGTAGCTATATTCGGATGGGATAAGCGCTGAAGGCATCTAAGCGCGAAGCCCACCCCAAGATGAGGTTTCCCATCCTAGCGGAACTTCGGTTCCGTCATGGAGTAAGACCCCTTCGAGATCAGGAGGTTGATAGGCCGGAGGTGTAAGCACGGCAACGTGTTCAGCTTACCGGTACTAATCGGTCGAGGACTTCAACTCATTCATTAACCTTGGATTTGATTCCAGGGATCGCGTTTGGCTATCTTCCAAGTTGTTCGGTTTTCTAAGATCTGGACGGTCTTATTTAACAACAGAATATATCGAGAGAAAGATTGTTCTCGGTGATCATAGCGGAGAGGAAACACCCGTTCCCATTTCGAATACGGAAGTTAAGCTCTCCAGCGCCGATGGTACTGCATGGGTGACTGTGTGGGAGAGTAGGTCGTTGCCGAGGACTTCTCATTGGGTCAGCCCGGCTTTCAAGCCGGGCTTGACTTTTTGTCGGGCTTATTTAACCTGAATAATCCACAAATAATCTGCTGCGGCTTGAAACTGACCACAGCTACTATGTTGCGTTTGAAAAAGGTCCTCAACGTACCTACTGGTAATGAGCGACTTCCTGTCGCTCACCCTTCGGGCTGCCAACAAGTGGCAGCGACATTCCGCTATCCTGCGGAATGTTACGCTCCGGTCTATTTTGTTCACCTCGCTACGAAAATTCGTGAATTATTCAGGTTCCACAAACCAGAAAGCGTACTATTTTGCCGACTTCGGAGAGAAAGATATACAGACGAACACGCCGATCTTGCTGCCGTTGAATTGTTCCACGTCGAGACGTTCGAAGTGACTGGGTAGTGTTGTTTTTCCGATGGTCTCTCCGATTAGGCGGAACGTTTTGGTGTAGATCACCCGGGAGTGTTTCGGAGCAATGGAGGTGTATGAAACACTGCTGTTTTGAGTTGATATTCCCGGATTGTACGCAGCGTTCAGTATTTCGATGGGCGATTCTCGTCTTTGAGACATCAAGATTGATTTCTACCGCCCGGCGGTAGGATGAGGCGGCTTCATCAAACCGGCATGCATCGAAATAAACGTTCCCGAGATTGCTCCATAGCCGGAAACGTTGAGAGTCGTATTCGAGTCCCTTCTCAAACGATTCAATGGACCGGTCTCTTTCTCCGAGTTTATCGAAACTGAGCCCGAGGAATAAACACACTTCGGCCGGATCGCTGGTATTTATCTGGAGTGCCAGTTGGTATTCTTCCACGGCAGTTGAGTAATCGCAGGTATTGAAGGCCTGACGTCCCCGTCGAGCATGAACATCACCCAGCGCACTTACTTTGTCCCGGCTTGAATGGCTTTCTCTTTTTCAGCTCTCTGTCATCTTACCTCGAAAAAGGGTTTTCCATCACGCTCCAGTATTTTCACCCGGGTTCCAATCCCATACTCATCTTCGGGACTGAGCATGATTCCCATTACATGGTGGCCGTCCTTGACTTTAACGACCGCAATCCTGAGTTCTTTTTCGGAGAATCCTTCCGGCACGGTATACAACGTGGTGAAGGTGGCGATTCTCCCCTTCTTCGAGGAAAGAAGTCCGAAGAGATCAGAAAACGCGCTCTTTTTCGGTGGGTGATGAGGTTCAATTTCTCGCGGACGCCACCCGATGTCATAACCGAACACGCGTTTACCGTGGCCTACCTTTTCCAGAATGCAGACGAGATTGTTGTTGGCCAGACCGCCTATGCTCTGGGTGAGCCCGATGTCCCAGCCAGGATTTTCCATCAGGAGGCGGTATATTTCGTGAATTTGGGCCAGACCGGAAGCACCAACCGGATGTCCCCTGGCTTTTAGGCCGCCACATGGGTTAACAGGTATGCTGCCGTTCAAATCGGTCAACCCGTCCAAAACGGCATATCCTCCACGGCCTGGAGGAAAGAAACCCAGGTCTTCAGTTCCAACTATTTCAAACATGGTAAACGCGTCATGGATGGCAACTACATCGATGTCTTTAGGGGATAGGTCAGCCATACTGTAGGCTGAATCGGCAGCGGTAATCGTTGAGGAAAACGAAGTGAATGAATCACGTTCACTCAGGGCCAGCGTATCGCCGGCCTGTCCCAGGCCGGAAATACGCACCGGACCAGGATCGGCGCTGATCAGAGCAGCCACTGCGCCGTCACTGATAGCCGCGCAGTCATACAGGCACAGGGGAGTGGAGATCATCTTGCTGGATAAATACTTCTCCAGGTTTATTTCTTTTTGAAACTGGGCCAACGGGTTATGGATGGCGTTCTTGTGGTTTTTTATGGAAACAGCTGCCAGCATATTCCGGAGCTCTTCAAGTGACAGCTCGTATTTGTAGGCATATCGCCTGGAAGACATGGCTGCCAGGGCCGGCATAGACGCACCACAGGAGCGCTCCAAGGGATGAATGACTTCCGCCAATATTCTGGTTGCCGAAGAAGTCGGAAGCCCGGTCATTTTTTCTCCGACCACCGCCAGCACCTGCCGGTATACGCCTGACCGCACGGCCAGGTAGGCCTGGAAAAACGTGGCCAGACCAGTTGAAGATGCTGTCTCCACGGCGGTGGTGGGAAGTCCCACCAGACCCAGGTGGTCGGCGACGGCGGTGGCAATGTTGCCAATCCCGGCAAACTCCTCGGGATTCATGGAACCGACATAAACGGCGTCGATGGCCTGGTTTAGTTCGCGGCTTTTTTTGTATACGTGCTGCGAAAGCGCACGTTTCACCAGGTCATCGTACGCTTCACGGAACAGGTCTTTGAGTGCTTCCGAGCGTTTCCCAAATCGGGTCATTCCGGTGGCGGCTAAAAAGACATCGTTTTCAGCACGTTTTCCGCCCTGGTGCATCGTAGGCATGACTGATTCACCCCTTAAAACGTATTTCTCTGCTTAAAGTATACACCACGAAGTGCCAGTAAGGTGACTTGTTATACGTGCTTTTCTCGGGACAAACAGGAAACTCGTGAATCCGGATAGTTTGGCGGTAGAGTCGTGAATATTTTGGAGAAGTATGGTTGTCCGAGCCGTCACTGATTGATACTATGTATGGTGACCGTTTCTCGTGAGAGTAGTGGTACAGGTTGAATATCCGTGTTTTTTACTGCCGCAGACCTTGATATGACTGGAAAGGAAGTTGACTCCAAGTTGATAATGTATCCGCAAATGACTCGTCTCTCGAAGGAGTACGTGACCGGGAAGATACTTGAGTTTATGGCCGAGGATATTCCCGACGGAGACAAGACCACTCTTGGTACAATTCCGGAGGAGCGGAATATAACCGGTGAAGTGCAGGTGGAGGAAGAGATGGTTTTCGCCGGCGAGCATGTATTGCCTCACTGCTTTCCTTCACCGTGTAAAGTCGTTTTAAACGTTCGTGACGGAGAGCTTGTGTCTGCGGGTTCAATCATCGCTTCCGTCCAGGGGCCATCCAGGACCGTCTTGAGCCGGGAACGGATCATGCTCAACCTGGTCCAGCGTCTATGTGGTATAGCCGGCGCTACGAACCGTTATGTAAGGAAAGCCGCTCCTTTCGGGGTGGCGATCCTGGATACCAGGAAGACCACGCCCGGTCTGCGGTTGTTCGAGAAATACGCCGTATCAGCCGGCGGCGGCCGGAACCATCGGATGGACCTCTCAAGCGGCATTTTGATCAAAGATAATCACCTCCAGGCAGCCGGTGGGATTGCCGAAGCGGTTGCATCGGTAAAATCAAAAAAATTTGATCTTCCGGTAGAGCTTGAAGTTGACACTATCAGCCAGGTCAAAGAAGGCTTATTGGCGGGAGTCGACGGGTTCCTTCTGGATAATATGAGTCCTGACGAGGTTCACCGGGCGGTGACGGTGATCCGGGCCCATATAGGTGGAGAAGAGATTTTCATCGAAGCTTCGGGGGGAATCACCCTGGACAATATTGACGGCTATTTCACCACGGGAATCGATGCTATTTCAATCGGTGCCCTGACCCACAGCGTGCGGAACGCTAAAATCAGGTTGGAGTTTACGTCGACATGAAAACAGACGTGCTGGTTATCGGTTCGGGCCTGGCTGGAGCTGTAGCCGCTATTTCAGCAGCCGATCAGAGCCGCAAAGTCACGCTGATTACCAAGACTCCCGAGTTGGCCAGCGGCAACACTCCTCACGCTCAGGGAGGTATTATCTTTCGGGGAGACGATGATTCTCCGGAGAAGCTGAAAGCGGATATCATGATCGCCGGGGCAGGACACTGCTGGGAACCGGCAGTAGACCGGCTCTGCTGCGAAGGTCCCGGCCTGGTGAAGAAAATCCTGATAGAACGGCTCCACGTGGATTTCGACCGGAATGAGTCGAGTACCATGGACCTGACTGCCGAGGCAGCCCACTCGATGCCGCGGATCGTCCACTGCCGGGACAAGACCGGGGATGTCATCGAGCAAGCGGTGGTAGCCTGTCTTGAGTCACATCCGGGTATTACCTGCCTGGTAAACCATATGGCTCTGGATCTGCTCACTCTGTCTCACCACGCTAAACGTTCCATTGATATTTATAAAAAGCCGGCCTGTTTCGGAGCCATGGTCCTCGAGTGCAATTCCGGGGAGATCGTTCCCATATTCGCCGCGAAAACGATACTGGCTACCGGAGGTTTGGGGCAACTCTATCTTCATACCAGCAACCCGCCGGAGTCGCACGGAGATGGTATTGCTATGGCTTGGCGGGCCGGTGCGCGCTGTTTCAACCTGCAATACGTGCAGTTCCACCCCACGACGTTGTACCACGAGTCAGGCGGCCGCTTCCTTATCTCCGAATCATTGCGGGGAGAAGGCGCCATGCTGGTGGATAAGGATGGGAATGAGTTCATGACGCGTCATCATGAGCTGGGCTCGCTGGCGCCCCGGGACGTGGTGGCCAGGGGTATCCATCACGCCATGCTGGAAAGCGGCCATCCTTGCGTGTACCTCGATGTTACCCACCAGGATGCCGCCTGGCTGAAAGAACGGTTTCCTTTAATCTATTGTCAATGTTTCTCCTCAGGCATCGACATCGCCAAGGAAAGGATACCGGTAGTCCCGGCGGCTCATTACAGCTGCGGGGGTATCGGTGTGAATCTGGATGGTCGAACGTCATTGAAACGGTTGTATGCCGTAGGTGAGGTGGCCTGTACCGGCGTGCACGGAGCCAACCGTTTGGCCAGTACCTCTTTACTGGAATCACTGACCTGGGGATTTTTCGCCGGCCTGGATGCTGCTGAAACCGTAAAGAGTGATGAGTATTTCCCGCAGATAGACCCCTGGGTGCTGGAAAAAGAGGAAACCGACCCGGTCCTGATCTCCCAGGACTGGTTGACTATCCGGAACACCATGTGGAATTATGTCGGTTTGGTCAGGACCCGGCCCCGGCTCCTGCGGGCCAGGACTATCTTCCGGCATCTCCAGTCCGAGATCGAGCAGTTCTACCAGAAAGCCCGTCTCACGAAAGATGTGGTTGAACTGAGAAACGGTATCCAATCGGCTATTGCCGTGTCATCGGCTGCCCTGGAAGCGCGGGAGAGCAGGGGAACACACTTCATCCATGGATGATGCTGACCGATCGTCTAAGTATTCGCCTGATTGTTTTTAGAAACCAACAAACACTTCCAGGAACGTCATGTTATTATCTTTGCCGGCTGTGCCGTCAGGGGGATCTTCATCGTTGAACTCATGTTCCAGCTGGAGCCAGCACATTTTGGCCAGCTTGTGTTTCCAGGAAACCGATAACTGCTGTTTATCCCAGGTACGGCTGTCGGCAACGGGCGTGACGTCGTAGTTGACTTCTCCATATTGCACATAGAGCGTATCGTCGGGAGCAAAGGAATACCCGAGCACCGACTGGGCTCCCCAATAGTCATTACCGGCCAGCTTGGCCATGGTGAACTCTCCCTGCCAGGTCAACCGCTCCTCCTTGAACCGGAAGTCGGCACCGACCATGGTCTGTCTCCGGTTCCTGGCCGGGAACCCGTAACCGGCCAGCGTAACCGCGTCGGTGTCCGATATCTTACTGAAATAGGCGTTCAGTCCGCCATTGAGCACCGGTGAACATTTGCCGCCTACTCGGAAGGACACCGCCCGGTTGTCGCTGCCGTCGAACCCGTTCTCCCTGTTCGCCAGTAGCAGCGTGGTGTCTGAGAGGCTGGCTCTTCCTCCGAGACCATCACCGGCCACTTTTAGATCAAAGTTGAGCAGCGCCACGCCGGTTGTTCGGATTCCGACCTTGTAACCGTTGATCAGGGCCGCGTTGAAATCCACCTTCCCCTGGTCCATCCGGTTGAGAAACTGAAGCCCGTACACGCGGTCGTGGTGGAAAGAGTCTGAATAGAGGCTGTAGTTAGAGAGCAAGCGCCCGCTGAAGTTGGGAGTGATACCGTAGCACCAGTTGCGGGTTTTGCCGGCGACCAGCTTCGAGTTGTTCCCGATTCCCGCACCGTCGAAAGTAACCATGGCGCTCTCGATATAGTTGTTGGTGTTGCCGATACCACCTGCGGAAGGCCAGAACCAGATATGCGCCTCCCCGTGGATTCGGTTGCTGGCATCCCAACGTGGGTGGAAGGCCACCTCAGTGGCTTCAAACGTGCTGGGTTCGCTCTCGACCCGTGAGCTATGGATGCGGGAGCGCAGGTAACCGTGGAATGTCAGGTTCCCGGGCAGTCCGCCGGACGGTTTATCCGCAGCTTTTCCGGCTTCAAAATCAGCCAGCCGTTGCTGCAGAACGGCTATTTCTTCCTTGAGGTTAACAATTTCAGCGGTAGAATCGTTGGCTAAAGCCAAACTATTTAAACTTAGCACTAAAAAAGATACAAACAGAATTCTAAATAATTGTCTCATGATAATCTCCTTAGTCTTCCCTGTTTATCTATATGTCGGGAAATGACAGAGTCTTATCCAGAAGTTTGATGTCAATTATTAAAAGATGAGATTAATTAGATTTTACCCTACTTTCTACACTCACTTTTCAGAGGGTGGGAGGAGAGGCGTAATCGAGGGAAGGAATTTGTTGTGGGTGTTAAAACGCTGGATAGAGATGACCCCACCCTTAAGCAAGAGGTGTAGAAAGTAAGGTTGGAGATTTTGGAGATTGATAATTTGATGTCAATTTAGCATTTAATTAACCAGGCCTTTAATTTGTTAGTAAACTGTTGAAAGCGTGAAAACGATTTTAATTTCCGGCCGGAAGAAAAGCAGGAAGTTCCTGGCCGGCTAAAACCGCGTTGGTCGGGCTTTCGAACACTACCAGAAACGCATCCCCAATCTCCTTGATGATCTTCCCGCCTTTAGATTCGAGAACGGGAGTCAGAAGCTCTTTGTGCTGCCTGATTAGTCCGATAGTATCGTCACGGCTCTGCTGGCTCGTCCGCTGAGTGAATCCCTTGATGTCAGTGAACATGATAGTCAGATCCTTATGCTCCATGGATAGTTTCTCCAACCCTTTGAAAATCAGGAAAAAATCGGTGAAAAAGTATGTTCCCGGACTGGAATGATTATAACATCGCGGGATCAAAGAAGGCAAAAAAGGAACTTTTGGCGGCTGATTATACAATTATTAAATATTAAAAAGGTTGCTATTTTGACTGATCTGTTGGATAATACATCTCCTTCAGTCCGGAAAATGCAGTAACTGTCTACGATAGTTTGGAAATGACGCGTGCCGGCCGCGGTGCGTTTAGAGTAATCCTCAACATTTTCCGGATTAACCTGAGATAATCAGATTTTTTACTTGGATATAAGAGGAGTGTTTGAAAATGGAAAGAGAATTTTCTCTCGAGCGGGTGCGTAATATTGGTATCATGGCTCATATCGATGCCGGCAAGACCACCTGTACGGAGCGGATATTATTTTATACCGGCCGCACCTACCGGATTGGTGAGGTTCATGACGGCAAGGCGACCATGGATTGGATGGAACAGGAGCAGGAACGTGGAATTACTATCACCAGCGCCGCCACGACCTGCGTCTGGAATGACTACCAGATAAACCTCATTGATACGCCGGGACACGTGGATTTCACCGTAGAAGTTGAACGCAGCCTGAGAGTCCTCGACGGGGTAATCGGGCTTTTTTGTGCCGTGGGAGGAGTGGAACCGCAGTCCGAGACGGTGTGGCGACAGGCCGAGAAATACGCTGTTCCCAGAATAGCGTTTGTCAATAAGATGGACCGGATAGGCGCTGATTTCTTCGGTGTCGTTAAGCAGATACAGGCTGAACTCGGCGCCAACGCGGTTCCGCTGGTAATACCTATCGGCTCGGAGGTAGAGTTCAAAGGCATTATCGATCTGGTTAAAAACTGTGCGGTCTACTATGACGAATCAGACCAGGGGATGACGTTCCGCGAAAGTCCGATACCGCCTGAAATGATTGAAGAAGCCGGCCGGTGGCGCCGGAACCTGGCGGAGAAAGTGGCCGATGTCGACGACCGGATACTGGAGAAATTCTGTGAGGATGAAAAGGTTACCATAGGCGAAATAAAAAAAGCCATCAGGCAGGCCACCCACCAGCACCTGATATGCCCGGTTTTGTGCGGGAGTGCCTTCAAGAACAAGGGAGTGCAACGGCTGCTGGACGCCGTGGTAGATTATCTGCCGAGCCCTGTCGACCTTCCTCCCATCAGTGGTTCATGTCTCGAAGGAAATCCTATCGAGCGTTACCCGAAAGATGATGGGCGACTGGCGGCCCTGGCTTTCAAGCTGGTAACCGACAAATATGTCGGTAAACTGATCTATGTCCGCGTTTATTCCGGTACCTTGAAAGCCGGTACGTATGTGTTAAACTCGAATCAGAATAAACGGCAGCGCGTGGGCCGCCTGTTCAAGATGCACGCCAACCGGCAAGAAATGGTGGAAGCTCTGTTTACC
Source organism: uncultured bacterium (assembly GCA_964593455.1). Classification (GTDB taxonomy): domain Bacteria; phylum Muiribacteriota; class CAYSPT01; order CAYSPT01; family CAYSPT01; genus CAZQHK01. The sequence goes on along the minus strand of CAZQHK010000007.1, from coordinate 122,210 downwards.
GGTGAGATAGGCGCCGTCGTGGGCCTGTCCGATACGATAACGGGCGATACCCTCTGCTCAGAAGAGCATCCAATCGTGCTGGAAGCTATCGATTTTCCCGCTCCGGTGGTCAGCGTCGCCGTAAAAACGGCAAACCAGGACGACCGGGACAAGTTGCAGACCGCCTTGATCAAACTTGCGGAAGAGGACCCCACCTTCACGGTGAACGTCGATCCTGAAACCGAAGACCGGATCATTTCCGGGATGGGGGAACTTCACCTGGAGATCTTGCTCGACCGTTTAAAACGTGAATTCAATGTAGTGGTCACTTCCGGGGCGCCCCAGGTAGCGTACCGGGAAACCATAACCAGCATGGTTAAGATAGATGAACGGCACAAAAAACAGACCGGTGGTCGAGGCCAGTACGCCCATGTCGTTATCACCATAGAACCCCTGGAACCGGGGGGAGGCTTCGAGTTTGTGAACCGGATAACCGGCGGTGATATTCCTCGGGAATTCATCCCGGCGGTGGAAAAAGGGATCATTGCCGCTATGCGAAAAGGTGTGTGGGCGGAGTCGCCGGTGGTTGATGTGCGTGTGACTTTGTCCGACGGGTCGTCTCACGATGTGGACAGCTCGGAGATGGCTTTCCGGGCCTGCGCCTCAAAAGCGTTTAAGCGTGGATTCATGCGGGGTAATCCGCAGCTTTTAGAACCGATCATGCGAGTTACGGTGACCGTACCGGAAGAGTATGCCGGCGGGGTAACGGGTAATCTGTGTGCCCGGCGGGGCCGGATAAATGGCATGGAAATGCTGGGTACCGCCCAGGTCATCAATGCCATGTGTCCGCTGGCAAACCTGTTCGGATACGCAGGTGATTTGCGAAACATTACCCAGGGCCGCGCCGCTTTCTCCATGCAATTCGAACATTATGAAGCGGTACCGTTTGCTATTGCCGAAGAAATTATCGAGCAGAAGCGGGCCGCGGCGACAGGCGGAGTATAACAAATGATGAGCAAGCTCGGAAATGAATACCGTGAACACGATGCACTACTGTCTGAAGCGCGTGAAAAGATCAAGCTGCTTGAACTGACATTTCCGTTGAATGAGCAGGAAGAGAAACGAGTCTTTTTCCAGGATAGTCGGTATGAACCGCAGTTTACCTACAAAAAAGTTGAATACGATTTTGGCGGCCTGGCTACGAGGCTCGCGGCCCTGGATTTCGAAGCCGACGATCTGGGAACGCTCTATGACGATCTCAGAAAAACGCTTCTTGACAAAATCGAGATAACCAGGAATAGAGGGAACAGGGAAATTGTAGTACCTCTTTCAAAAGGGCTGTTTGGCGAGGTTGACCAGGCGCTGTATGCGTATGCCCGTGAGATTCTCTCGCGGCCGATAGAAGACGGCGAGAGGACACTTGATATCAGTCCCACTGAGGCCAAGACAATATTCGAGAAGTATCTAAAGCAGTTGCAGCTCGATGATTGGCGGGTGGAGCTCTCGCCGCGTTTTATCACCTCGGTTATCGTCTCTCGGAGAACGATAGCGCTCAGTCGACACCGTTTTTTCAGCAGTCACGAGATAGAACGTCTGGTCATTCACGAGATAGGCGTACATGTTATCCGGGCGGCAAACGGTTTTAGGCAGCCGTATGGTATTTTCTCAATCGGCACTCCCTGGTATGAGTCCACCGAAGAGGGGACGGCCGTGTATATAGAAAACCAGGCGGGGATGATAGACGAAAGTGTGATGAGAAACTATGCCGGCCGGGTTGTGGCCGTGAAAACGGTTTTTGACGGTTGGGCCTTCAAGGATACCTTTGATGAGATGAAGGAAGCCGGTTTCAGTGATAACGAAGCCTGGCAGCTTTCGGTACGGACCCACCGGGCGGGCGGCCTGGCGAAAGACCACATTTACCTGAAAGGGTTTTTCGAACTGAAAACCCGGTTTAAAGACGATCGTTCAGATCTCCCCTATCTTTTTACGGGCAAGATCGGTATCGGGCACCTGGAACTGGTCAAGCGACTGATCAGTGGCGGAGTATTGCGTGAACCAAAATATGTTCACGATTTTCTGGGCAAATTTCTCTAATCCGGTACCCGGTAGGCCGGCAAAGTGTTTAAATCATACCAGGCCAAACCTCAAGTAGGGAAATTAAAGTGGAAATCGGAGGAGTCGGTGATGGTTGACTGGAAACGGATCAGAGCGGATTTTCCCGTGACCAAAAAGCGGGTATATTTTATCAGTGCAGGTATGTCACCTATTCCCACACCGGTTTTTGAGCGTATCATGGCGGGCTACCGTGTGCTTCATGATGAGGGAGATATACGGTTTTTTAAAGACCTCGCCGAGAACGTGGCCTTGAGGGAAAAAATCGGACGTCTCATCGCAGCTTCCTCCGACGATATCGTCTTTATCCAGAACACATCCATGTCCATGTCCATTGTTGCCATGTCTTTGAAAAACGTGCATGGCAGCGGCTTTAACGTGGTGTCCATGATGGATGAGTTTCCGGCAACCACGGTTCCCTTAGAGTACCAGGGAATCGAAATGCTCTACGTTGAACCGCTCCGGGATCGTTATCCGATTGAATCGGTTCTGGATAAGGTAAACGATGAGACGGTGGCTGTGGTTACGTCGTATGTACAGTATTCCAGTGGATTCAGACAGGATCTTAACAATCTGGGTGCGGAGCTTGCCAAGCGGGGTGTTATGTTGATTGTTAATGCCACCCAGGGATTTCCGCTTTTTCCGCTTGACATGAAGAGCATGAAAATCAGCGCTCTGTCCGCATCGTGTCACAAGTGGGGATTTGCCGGTCATGTCGGGGCTGTTTTCTACACCGCTCCCGCCTTCAGGGAACGCTACCCGTCTCCCCTGGCCGGCTGGCTCTCGGTAGATACCGGCGATGGTGACTTCATTCACACCGGGAAAGGAGTCCCGTTCAACCTCTACCGCTCAGCGGAGCGCTACTCCTTCGGTACCATCAACCTGCAATCGATAAACGCTCTCTCGACTTCCCTGGATTACCTGGCAAAGATCGGTCATACAACTATCAGAGCGCGCTTGTTCGAGTTGGGTGATCTCCTCATCGAGAAACTAAACGAACTCGGTGTGGAGATGATGACCCCGGTGTCGAATAGAGAAGAACGCTCGTCCATCATCTCGTTCCGCCTGGCTGAACGTACCGCAGGCCTGTTTTCGTACTTGATGAAAAATAGGATTTACGTGTCATACCGCAACGGCAATGTCCGGGTCGCGCTCAACATATTTAATAACGAAGAAGATATCAGGCAACTAATCGAGGCTATCCTGAGTTACCTGGGCTAGTCTTTCACCAGAGTCGGTGTAATCCTGAGCACAAACGTGGAATTGCTCTGGTTATCGAAAAACCTGCCGATTTCTATAGATTTCCCCAGGGTGCAGTACAGGCTGGTGTTGATTTCCCGTTTGAGTTCCGGCACCAGGTCGAGATCGTCGGAAAAATCAAGCAGTGTAATTTCTCCTCGTATACGGCTCATGTTAACCATTTCATCGTCATTGATCAACGGTGTGATGGACAGGAAAAAACCGCTTTGTATCGAGGTTTGCTTATCCCCCATTTTAAAAGGAACTACGTTCTCCTGATTCAGAGTGAGTGTCGCGCCGGTTTCCACGATTCCATCGCTGTAAGCTACCAGCGATACCTCTTCTGCGTCTTCTCCCGCTTCACCGATCATCTTGATCAGTTCGGCCTCGATCCGGATCCGGTGGACCGGGATATCCAGATCTCTAATTAATTTCGAGACCGATTCTATAACTTCGTTGGAACCGACAATGGTAACTGAGTTTGTGGGCCGGGAATGAGATGCATGGAATTTTTCTCCCAGGGGAGCGAAAACGTCGACGAGATGGTTTTTCACCCGTGCTGCATCGGCAAACTGAAGTCGGAACATCTTGTATGAAGCCGCGTTAAAATTCTGGTTAAGGAAAGAGGCTGTTCCAAAAACATACGTGTTGCCGATCTTTCTTAAATCCCGGCCATTGGTTTTTGCCAGTAGTTCAAAAGCTTTCTCAAAATGGACATCTTTCAGTTTTGCGGAAATCTTGATATCCATGCTCGGATTCAACAAAATGTTGACGCCGGATTTTTGAGCGATGAGCGTCAGTGCATCGCTGAGGTTTATGTCCTTGAAACTAATGTCTACATAGTCCTGCTTTTGCTCCGATTTTCCTGATTCTGATGCTACAGCCGGTAGCATCGAAGCCGCAAACATTGTTGTTGACACCAACACGACGATACATCGATAAACGTTATTCATGATACGTTCCTCCCGTCGCTAAATGAATCTACTGTACTTTGCTGCTGATAAATGTGAGGTCTAACCCTGATCCTGATAGTCAGAGTATTGCATCAAATCATAATATGTCAATAACATAATAAAGAAAGCACAGGTGAATTAACGGTAGCGCTATTTGGTAGGCAGGCTGTTGAGATATCCGGGGTTGTTAGGGTCGGTTGTTACCAATTATCACTACCGCCGTCATGTTTAAGGGCATCCTGGATAACCTCGGCCGCGTCCCTGGGGTTAATCAGTCCCCAGAAACTCCAGTTGACGATTTTGGTCGGGTGAAAAAACCTGATGTCAGAGGGTTTTATCTGCCAGTTCAGGTGATTATCTATCGGCATTTCCCGGACATCCCGTCCTTCGCAGTGGCTTAGAATCCGCTGGGTGGTAATGGCAAACACCGCTTTCATCTCGGTTTCCCGCACCCGGGCATAGGAGGAGGCTACCTTGAGGAGATACAGGATTCCCACCGTGATAATCATGAACGTCATGACGATATCTTTTCTCACCACGCCTTTAGTCAGAACCGAGGTAATGAAGTAGGTGAGTACGATCATTAACAGTCCCAGTGGAGCTTCCTTGGCAATAAGTCCGGTCACAAAAATATTCCGGTCGGGTGATCCCGTCCATAAAAGCTCTTCATCTTCTTCCAGATATTCTTTCATGATGGCTTGTTTTGATTCGTCGTGCATTGTTGCCCTCCTCAGTACATGGAGTCTTCGTTGTTTTTCCCGTCATCGTCAACCTGCTGCTCATTCCCGAGAATGATCAGGGTCTTAGGGGGAATAGCCAGGTACAACCTGGTTTTCTTGATCCGGTAAGTGTCGAGTTTAAGGGAGTGCGCCTTGAAAAGCGATTTCAGCATGAATATCAGGATTTTATCCTCTTTCTATTCCTCGAGCATCTCGTTTTTCTTCTCCTCGTTGATACGTTCCAACTGCTTGAAGGTCACTATCAGCTTGGGAATGAGGCCAACTTCCACCGCGATTTCACCGACTTCAAATCCCGCTTCCTTGATGACCGGTTTGTAGGCGGAGAAGTTTTCCAGGATTTCACCGACTCTCTCGATCGTCCAATCCTGCACTTCGTCAAAAGTTTCACTGGCATCATAAAGTTTTTCCTTAACGGTTTCCTTAACCTTTTCGGTTGCAGTTTCGGCTGCTTCCTTCATATCTTCCCACAGCCCGGCGGACGAGGGAGCATCCAGATCGGCTTTCGCCGGGGTGCTGGTTATAACGATAAAGATACACAACATCAGCAACAGAGTCGTTCTGGTTGCATGTTCAATGGTCTTCATGAGATACCCTCCTTTGACATTGAAACAAGTGTACCATAGGGCCTTTGCCTCACGTCCATTACCGGGCTGTGCTTGAAGCCGGATCGCATCGCTTTATGGTAGAATGCTCCAGCGGCAGGGAAGGAATGAAACGTATCGGAACCAGCGGGAAAATATGCGTATTCTGCGCTTCCAGCGATCAGACCGACCGGGTATATCAGGACGATGCCCGTGAACTCGGCAGAAACCTGGCCCGGAACCATAAGACCGTAGTCTACGGCGGCGGTTCTATCGGTTCGATGGGTGCCCTGGCTGACGGCGCCCTGGAAGAAGGAGGACGGGTCATCGGAGTCATTCCCAAATTCATGGTAGAGCTGGAGTGGGCTCATACCGGCGTTAGCCGCCTCGATATCGTGGATGATATGCATGAGCGGAAGAGAAAAATGCTCGAAGAGACCGATGCGGTGGTGGCACTTCCGGGAGGGACAGGGACCTTCGAGGAGCTCTTTGAAACGTTAACGCTCAAACGTCTTGGGCTCTACTGCCAGCCTATCGTCATGGTGAACACAAACGATTTTTTCGATCCGTTGCGTGATATGTTGGAACGCTGTATCGTCGGCCGGTTCATGCGGGAGATGCACCGGGATATGTGGGCTTTTGTCGAAGGGCCAGATGATGTTCTACCGGCTATCGCCAACTCTCTCCCCTGGTCGCCCGAAAACAGGACACTGGCTGCCCTGGGTAAAGATGAAGGATAAACCTTTAGCGGAAATATCAGTCGTTTCCTGATCAATAAACCCTGGGTAAAGGAAGAGACAGCATGGAAACTAAAATTATTGGGTTGGTTGGGAGCTATCATAAAGGCGGGATTATCGACTCGGCGGTGGATGAAGTCCTGGCCGCCACCGGTGAGCTGGGAGCCGTTACGGAGAAGTATTATTTGATCGACAGTCGTATCGAGTTCTGCACCAATTGCCGGACATGCACGCAGGCTGAAGGAATCGAGCGCGGTCCGTGCGTGCAGGACGATGACATGAAGACTATTCTGGACGCTCTCGATCAAGCGGATGGAATTGTGTTCGGTGCGCCGGTTAATTTTTTCAATGTCAATGCCTTAACCCGGAAGTTCATGGAGCGGTTGGTGTGCTATACGTATTGGCCCTGGGGAAGTCGCTTCGGCCCCAGGTTCAGAAAAAAACGAAAGACCAAACGGGCGGTTGTCATTACTTCGAGCAGTATGCCTGCGTTTATGGGAAGAATTCTGACCGGGGCCCTGTGGTCCTTGAAGTCTTGCGTAAAGCTTCTGGGCGCGAAACCGGTAGCCTCGTTGTATTTCGGGATGGTGGCGGTGAATAAAGACGATCCGCTTCCGGAAAAATTGGCGGTGAAAACCAGGAAAGCCGGGAGAAAACTGGTTTCATAAACGCTCTTGAAGGCTGTCCGGGAAGACGGGTACAATAGTGTTTGCCTTACGGAAAGTTACTGAAAGAGAAAATGGTTTACCGGTTTGTGAGAGGAGATATGATATGGCTGGCAGGTGGCATCCCCGTGCAGCGTTGTTGATAATTTTTACTATGTTTTTCCTGCTTTATTGCCGAGCGCCTATCAACTCGGAGGAGATTGAAATCCCGGCCATGGAGTTGGGTAAACTGGGACTTGATGACGTTTCCACGCTGGCTACCGTGATAGAGACCGACACCACCGAAAAAGTTGAAGGGGAAGGGGCCATTAAGATCACGACCAAGTGGCCTACGACCATCTGCCTGGGAGAGTTTTTGGGTATAAAAGTAGAGAATACCAGGCTCGTGTGCCGGGCCAGCATCAAGTGCGAAAACCTCCAGGGAAGTGCGTTCATAGAAATGTGGTGCACCGTGGGCGGTGGAAACTATTTTTCAAGAGGCATGGATACAGCGGTTGGCAGTACGACCGGCTGGCAAATTGTCGAGGTTCCTTTCATGCTTTACCAGGACCAGCAGGCTACCGGAGTACTGTTAAACCTCGTAATAACCGGTAAGGGAACGGTTTGGATTGACGATGTACGATTGATTCAGCAGCCCTGGAAGGAGTGAGGAAAAGATGCCAGGAAAAATGAGAAATGTGGTCCCGGCGTTTTGCTTTTTAATGTTCGTGATTATTGTCTCGGGGGCGCTTTCGGCCGACGATGCACAATATGACCTCTCTCTTGAAAAAATAACCGATTCTATCTATTTTGTCACCGACAAACTCGGTCTGGGCAATTCCGTGTTTTTTACCGGAGATGATGGTGTGCTCTTGATTGATTCCAAAAATTCTATACTGGCCGATAACCTGCTGGCCTCGGTTGCGGAATCTACGGACCGGCCGCTTCGGATTTTGATCAACACTCACTGGCATTTTGATCACGTCACGGGGAACAAAAAAATTCATTTATCCGGGGCTGCGCTAATTGCCCACGAAAATGTCAGGCAGCGGATGAGCACGGAACAACATAACGATTTCTTCGGTAAAACCTATCCGCCGGCCCATCCTGCCGCCCTAGCCAGGATTGTTTTCGACCGGTCTATGACTCTTTATTTTAACGACGACGAAGTGTCCTTATTTCACCCGGGGCCCGCGCACACCGACGGGGACGCCGTGGTATTCTTCAAAAACGCCAATGTCGTTCACATGGGCGACCTTTACTTTGCCGGAATGTATCCGTTCATTGACTATTCTTCAGGTGGTTCTGCTAAATCTATGGTAGCCGCCATTCGGCGGGTTTTACCGATGATAGACGAGGCCACCACGGTCATTCCGGGACATGGACCGGTCGCGAACAAAGCCGAGCTGGAATTGTTTGTTACCATGCTGGAAAAAACGACTGCATCCGTCGAGCAGCTGATCGAAGCCGGCAAGCCGCTTGAGGAAATTATCACTGCGGCCCCGACGAAAGAATATGACGAGAACTGGGGGAAAGGATTCTTAAACCCCACCCGGTTTACGGAACTTTTGTACCGGTCTCTGGTTCAGGAATAACCGTAAAGGGGGGTAAATATGGAGATCAAGATTGATAAAAACCCGAGTAAAGAGAAACTGGACCGACTGGGAGTCGACGGCTGGCCTATCTGGGAAAAAGAAGCTTCGGAGTTCCCTTGGCATTATAGTTCAGCGGAGACCTGTTACATACTCGAAGGGCATGTAATCGTCACACCCGATGGTGGCGAACCGGTGGAGATCGAAGCCGGGGACCTGGTCACTTTTCCCAGCGGTATGTCCTGCTGCTGGAAGATTACGAAAGACATCCGGAAACACTACAACTTCGAGTAATAAGATTATTCTTATTCGAAAAGTATGGTTGCCAGGTCGTATCCGATCCGGTTGATCTCGGTGTGCTGGAAGTTGCTCAGGATAATTATACACACACCGTCGTCAACAAACCGTGCCAGGTGACTGGTAAACCCGTTGAGGCCACCACTGTGAGTTACCACCTGACGGCCGAAGAGTTCATAAACAGCCCAGCCCAGCCCGTAGTTGCCCAGTCCGGGTGTAAACATCTCGTTGAGTAGAGCCGAAGAAAGTACCCGGTCGGTGTAAAGCGCCCGGTCCCACCGGAAGAGATCTTCTACCGTTGAACATAGGCCGCCGGAGCTGAAGCTGTATTCCATATTGATGTAGTCGGCATTGACCAAACGTCCGTTTTCGAACCGGTATCCCGATGCGCGGGACGGCAGGATCGGCCTGGAGTAATCGAGACAGGTGTTATTCATCTGAAGCGGCTCGAAGATGTTCTTCCAGAGGAAATACCCGTATGACTGACCGGACACGAGCTCGATAATGTGTCCCAGGAGTATGTACCCGGAGTTGCTGTAGTTGTATTGTTCTCCCGGCGCAAATTCCAGTGGACGATCGATGATGCGCTTGATAAGTAATTCACGGGAACAGGGAAGTTTTAAGAGAATCGAATAGTCCGCAGAATCGGAAATATTGGGCACGCCGGCAGTATGGTTCAATAGGTGGCCAATAGTAATACGGCTGCCTTGTTGGTAATCGGGAATGAAGCGGTTGATGCGGTCACTCAACTCGAGTGCGCCTCGTTCCTGCAGCAACATAATGGCGGTGGCGGTAAACGGCTTGGTTAACGACGCTATCCTGAACCTGGTGAAAGGCCGGTTGGGAACATCGAGTTCGAAATTGGCCATTCCGTAGCCCTTTTTAATCTGGAGCCCATCGGGTCGGGCAATGATCACCGAGCCGCAGAACTCGTGACGGGCGACCAGCTGATTAAGGTAGTCGTCAATTCTGGAAACAGGCTTATCGTCAATTTCAATTATCATTTTTATGCACTCCCTGACCGGTGTTATTTCGTGTCTCTCGCCATGCGTAGTGCGGCCGTGAAAGACCGAAGCTGAATCGAAAACAGTACTGCAATGTGTTCTGCTTCGGTCACCGTATAGTGTATCAGAATTCTTCTAAGATATTCTACCGGCATTTACCCTGCTTGGTAGCTGGATATGCATAAAGAGAAGTGATACACTTAACCTATAATAATTTACGAATCTTCTTAGCCAGTTGAAAAGAGTCAGAAGAGGAGGGCGTGTTATGCAACAGGAACGGGGAGGATTTGTAGTTGGTTTGATCGTGGTGGTGTTGGTTATCGCCGTTATCGCGGGCGGGGTGGTTTTTTACCTGTTCAAGCAGATAAACCCGATGGTTAAAGACGGAATTGAAACGTATGGATCACAGATGACCGGGACCAAGGTCGAGGTGGAAAAGGTTGACATATCTCTAGCTAAAGGCCGCGGCACTTTCAACGGGCTGACTATTGCCAACCCAGAAGGATTTTCTGGTGGAAAAGCTTTCACCCTGGGCACAATCACGCTGGATATCGACGTCAAAAGCGTGACCAAGGTTCCGATTGTGATCGATGAGGTATTAGTAGACTCGCCAAAGGTACTTTTCGAGGTAAACGGTAAGCTCGATAAGAATATCGAGATTATCCAGAAAAACGTTGAAAGAGCCATTAAGCAGACTTTTGATACATCCGAATCGAAAGCGGAAAAGAGATTCATCATTCGTAAATTTACGTTCCGCAACGGCCAGATAGAAGCCGACGCTTCCGCTATGGGAGTGAAGAAACAAACCGTTGAGATCCCTCCGGTTAACTTGACCGATCTGGGCGGCAGCAGCGGAGCCACCGCGGAAGAGATCAGCAAGAAGGTTATGGTCGCGTTCAGCAAAGAGGTCATGACCCTGGTTACCCGTAAAGTGCTTGAAGGGGCTCTCAAGGATAAGCTCCAGGGAGATATTCAGAGCAAACTGGAAGAAAAACTGGGGACCGGCGCCAAGAATCTCCTGAAGGGACTCTTCAAATGAAAATCGCGCAAACCTTCGATGCCGTACGCCGAAATCGATAAATTATCATTGTATTACGAAATTTGCGGTACCGGACCGTCGCTGGTACTTATCGCCGGTATGACCGCGGACAGCCGGAGCTGGCATCCTCTTCTGGATCGGTTTTCATCCTCGTTTAAAACAGTGGTTTTAGATAATCGGGGGTCTGGTCGCACCCGGACACCAGATACGTCGTTCACCATACGGCAGATGGCTGATGACACGGTCCGTCTACTCGACATCTTGAACATTGAACAAGCTCACATTATCGGGCATTCCATGGGAGGGTACATCGCCCAGGAACTGGCTATCAATTATCCTGGTCGCGTGGATAAACTGGTATTGGCCAGTACGGCGGCCGCGACCTCCGAGCGGAATAAAAGGCTGTTTCACAACATGTTCGAACAGCGGGAACGGGGGATGGATTTCGAAACTTCCTGTTCTGGATTCTCACTCCCGAACGGTTCGACAACACGGAGTTCATCGGAGCGGTTCTTCACTATGCTGTGGACGATCCACATCCGCAGTCCCTGGCCGGGCTGAGGCACCAGATCGAGGCCGTAAACGGTCACGACACCCGGGAGCGGTTAAGGAACATAACGGCTAAAACGCTGGTTTTGGTGGGAGAAAAAGATATTCTGGCCCGTCCGGGAGATGTGGAGATGCTCTGTCGGGAGATTCCCCGTGCGCTTCCCCTGGTATCTCTCTCCGGCTCAGCGCACGCGGTACACATGGAAAATCCCGGCACGTTTGCCGCGACTGTGATGGAGTTCCTCTCCAAAGCCTAGGAGTCTGTCGAAGAAATAATCTGGATTGTTCCCCAGGGGGGTCTCCGATAACTCTCTCCAGGAACCGCATCATACGAAGCCATCCTGGCTTCGTACCCTACGGGCGTCACTGCGTGACGTCCTGTTTTGCTTCCTGCAAAACAGTCACGGCTTCCTATCTACAATCTCTTCCGTTTCACAAAGGGCGGTAGGGTCTCTCCCGGACCGGCCATTCATGGCCGCCTCGGGAGCCTACGTTCCTTGCGAGAATCATCGGAAAACCCATATGGGAAACATCTGGCATCTGTTTGTGTGTCTCACATTGAGAAATTGGTTCTCATAATGAGAAATAGAGATGATAATCGGGATCGGAAGGCCGCATCTTCAGGAGATCCTCGATATCGCGCTGGGCGCTCTCCGGGGTAATGTCCATGAAAAGTTCATCGAGTACATCGATCAAAATATCTTTTAACGGGACCATGGTGCTTCCTCCTCAAAGCTTTTTTTGCATCACTGCGTTGATTTAAAGCTAATTTCATGCCAAACTGTAACAAACAACCTGGAGAGCTACTATTATTCAGTGAAGAATGGAGTTGTTATGTCTACATTATCGAGGACAGGGATACTGGTGCTGCTGACGGCTATGGTTATCACAGCTGTCTGGGTAGGATCGGGAACCATTGCTACCGCTGATGAAATGGAACAGGTGATCCAGGGGCCGCGCACCACTGAATCGGCGCCCGCGCCTTCCTCGAAGCCGGTTCAAAAAACATGGTGGACCAGGTTCAAAGAAGGAATCGGCAATTTCTTCCACTCTCTGTTCGGCTCTCTGTTCGGCGGCCGGCCCGATCCTCGCCCGGGATGGGTGAATGCTCCCAGCGGTCTCAATGTCAGAACAGGACCAGGAGTGGATTACGATCGAACCGGGTATTTCCAAAATGGCGCGAAGATAACGATCCTCGACGAAAAGAAAGGCTGGTACCTGGTTGATTATCAGGGTGACGAAGCCTGGGTCAGCGAGAAGTATGTCGACACGTTCGAGCGTGATATATCGCCTCCGTCAGAGCGCCCCTGGGAACCACCCGAAGAAGAAAAGATTGGCGATTTTTCTTATGAACACATCATGAGCGATACCTTGTTCACCGATGTAAATTCGATGAGTAAGCGTGAGATCCAGTCGTTTCTCGAACGCAAGGGTTCGGCGCTGGCCAAACCATATCGGGGGGAGCAGCCCTCTCAGCTCATCTACGATGCCTGCCGCAAATACGGTATCAGTCCGAAGATCATGCTGGCCCGTCTGCAGACGGAGCAGGGACTGGTATCGAAGAGAAACGCCACTCAGCGCCAGCTCGATTGGGCTTTCGGAGTCGGGTGTTACGACGGCGGCAACTGGAATACCAGGTACAAGGGATTGAGAAAACAGATCTCGTACGCCGCCTCAACGATGAAAACCCACTACCTGAAAGGGCGCCAAACTATTCGGGAAAACGGTCCCGTCTCCATGCGAATCGACGGTCGCCGGGTTTCCGTTAAGAACGCCGCTACCTACTCGCTCTACAAATACACTCCTCACCTTCAGGGAAACAGGCTTTTCTATGATGTCTTCGCCGGCTATTTCGCTGCCCTCCTGCTGTTCCTGCTGAACCTGGTGGCCATAATCTAGGTCCCGTCTCCCAAGGCACATTAAATCCTATCTCGTGAGTTCGACTATCAGGTGTCCGAAGTCATTGGCCGGGTAGGTTTCCAGCAGCTCGATCCGGTGGCCGAGTTCGAAATCGTGATGATCGAACCCGGGAGCGACGGTTGTACCCATGAAAGCAAACTTTCCCCCCGGGATAAGATGTGCACCCTGCCACACCCCCCGGGGCACCACTAACTGGGGATATATTCCGTGTTCCAGGTCGGTCCCGATCACCTTTACCTCTCCGGTTCCGTCCGGATAAAGCAGCAGCATCTCAACCGGATCTCCCAGGTAGAAATGGTAGATCTCGTCCGAGGTGAGCCGGTGTATGACCGAGCAGGTCTCCGGTTCGAGCAAGTAGTAGATGGCGGTGGAGAATGGACGCTCCCCGATATACCTGTCAGGCAGGACCACGTCAGGGAGTACTTCTTCTGAGCGATACATCTCGGCAAAAAATCCGCCTTCTACGGGAAGCGGCTGGAGATTGAGCAAATACTTGATACGTTCGGCGGTAATCATGTATTGTCACTTCCCCTATCAAAACGGGTATTCAGAGACCTTAAAAAAAATACCGGTATTTACACTATAAACCAAAGATACCGTTTGGACCAACACAACTCTCGAGTAAGTGAGGTTGGAGATTTGGAGGAAGTTGACTAAAGCGTTTGAAAAAAGTCTGCCAGTATTGTCCTGGCGTCTTCGACACCGGCATATTCTTTAATTACCAGCTGTGGATTACCGGTCAGCATGGCCGAGAGATGTTTGCCCGCGTTTGGCCGGAAGAGACACAGGACCGGTTTTTCCCAGTTCTCCGCCATGGCAATCTCGTAGCCCACGCCCAGGCTGGGAATAGTGACTTCTGCTACGACTACGTCTGACTCCTTAAGCCAGGACATGTCCCGCTTATAGATACGCGTGTCATCGGGTTCAATGTCATTAGAGGCGGTGACCCGGGGATCGCCCACGTGTTCGGTGAGGACCGTCCCGTACTTCGCCAGTAAGCCGATGAGCTCCAGATAAAGCGCCTGGTCCTGCCGGCCGGCCCGTATAGACCCGGCGAAGTAGATCTTCATTGGGCAGCTCCTTCTGACGGTTCAAGTAGTCGTGCTCTTTTTGTCCGTTTCACTTTTTATCTTCTTTATTTTACTAATGTCCTTTATCTTGCCGAGCTCCTTAATCAACTGGTCCCGGTGATCATACTCATCCTCCGCCAGGCCGTCCAGATCGTTGGCTACTCCGTTATAGTATTTGGCGATCTTCCTGAACTGCTTGGCCAGGTGAGTATACAACGCTCCCAAGAGTTCCTCGGAGTTAGCCATATCTTTAGTGGCATAGATCTCGTCTGTATGCTGACTCATACGGTCGATCAACCGGTTTTTTATCTTGCTCTGAAAGGCAAACACCTTTTCTTCGTTAAGCGTGGTCGTGTCCAGTTCTTGGTTCAGCAGCTTGATCTCCCGGGCGTGCTCCCGGGAATGCTCAATCATGTAGTTGTACACCGCGGAGAGCAATGGAAACTTTGATTTCCCCTTGAGATACGCATAAGTGTCCGCGAGATCGTTTTCCAGGAACTCCAGCATGTTAAAGATATTTTTAATCATTTTCGTCACTTCCTCGCCGGCGCGTAATTTGTAGTTTAACACAAAAAAAATATAAAAGTCTTATACCATAGTCTTGTTTTTCATTGTTCAGAAGGATAATCACAAGTATTAGCTTGTATAGTAACATCATAATACATTGAAAATCATGCAAATCTCAAACGTCTAAATTTTGACAATGTTATCTATAGTTATTATAGTAGTACATTAGCAATCTCTGTCTGCATGTCAATTATAACGGGAAAGTTATTTTCGAGAGATCAGGGACAGGAGGAAAAAATGGACCGAAAATATTCCATTTTGATCATGGACGACGATGAGGATTTTGTTAAATTCCTCGAAACGGTTCTCGGATTACGAGGTCATAACGTGCACGGATACACTTCTGTCAAAGAATTCTTCAACGCGCTCAGGATAGAACCGCCTGACGTGGCCATAGTCGACATGATTATCCACGAGATGCCCGGCTGGCAGATCTGCAAAAAGATCCGTAGCAAAGGTTTTGATGACGTAAAAATAATAGCTATTTCAGGAATACTGGAGTCAGAAGATATGGGCAGGATGAGTCTTGAAGCTGATGCTTTCTTTAGAAAACCAATCGAAAATGAAAAAATTGACGAATTCGAAGAGTTGTTGGATGAGTTGATTAACAAAAAATAGGCAGAAAGTAAGGTTAGTGAATGGTATGACAGATGATGATCTGAAAGTCGGCGGGATATTGACTTCTGATACCTATGTTCCCTCGTTGAATCCCGAAGGGCGGCAAAAGAAGAAGGACCAGGAAAGACGGGACGAAAAGGACGAAGTCGCCGACCATTTTCAGGAATTGGCGGCCGCGGCTGAACGTACTCATTCCTTGCTGGAAAAATCAGGATCGCCGTTTCGGTTTTGCGTGTACCAGCAGGGAGACCAGGTATTTATCGATCTGGTGATCCTCAGTGAAGACGGAAAAGTTAAAGAGATAAAAAAACAGGACATCACTCACCAGGAGTTTTCCACCTGGATCAAGGCCATCGAGGAAGGTGAGGGGCTGTTTTTCAGCGATGTCTCGTGAATCATGACCGAATCAACCGGAAGTTGAATTTGTTGAGCGATCTTTCAATACCTGCTTGACCGCGTGGTCAAACTACTGTGATCTAAAATATCTGCGGCTATTCTTCTGTATCTTCAGTTGACTCCATCGGGGATACCGCCTGGTTCACCTCATCGTAAAGGAGATTTATCCTGTCTCGAAATTCTTCCGGTGCCAACAGGAACCCCCATCCTTTGCTCAACTGGAAGAGACCATCGTAGGCCGTGTCGTGGAAGGACCAAACCTGATGTGGGATATCGTGTTCTTTCAACACGGAATCCAACACCTGGGCTTCGATCTCGTTCTCAAAAACCATGATACGGACGAAGTTTTCCATAACTGCTCACTCTTTACCGGATTATTGATACGTTTATCAAATTCTATAGAATTATTCTCTGGAGCGCAATATGCTTTCGCTATTTCATCTCTTAGTTTTCACGCTTCTTAGTGAAAAGTGGAAGCTTTCTTTAAAGGGGAGGATTATCAAGGTGGTGTAGTAAGGGCAGGTTGGTCCCGCCCCGGACAAGCTTGTTTTTTTTATCTTAAACGGCTGCATGATTACCGTAGCCGTTGTTAATCGTTACAATGTACTATTGCCTCCTAAATTAACTGCCAGGCAGCCGGCTGATCGATTACCTCAACTGCAGCTCCCACTCGTTGTCGCCGTCGATATCGGTGGTGATAACCGGCGGCTTGTTGGAGATGGTGAGCTCGTCAGCCACCATCTGCCCGAACTCTTTGCCGTCGAATGGGAACACCTCGACCCGGACCGTGTCGCCCTTGACGTAGTTCTCCGGCGCCAGCTCGGGAGCCGTGTCGCCCACCTGCTGGCCGCCTACCGTCCACGACGAGCGGTACTCCATGTTCGGCAGGTCCGCTTCCGCGTGGCACGCGGTAACGACACTGTCGCTGTCGGAAGCCGACATGGAGGTGTTGACGTACAGCGTGTCGGTGGTGTAGGCCGGGTCGGGCAGGACCTGGAACGAACCGGCCGTGATTACCGGCGGCTCGTTGTTGTCGCAGAAGAACTGTTTCTCGCTGTAATCGGACATCAGGTTTTCCTGGTTATTGTCGGAGAGCTGGTCCTTTATCCGGAACCGGAACGTGAGGTCCCCATAAAATCCGTCGGCCTTGGGTAAGGTGTTCCAGGTGGCGAACGTGGCCGCCTGGGCCGGGTTGGAGTAATTGATCTGGCTTCGTTTATCAACACCGCCCCACTCGGACGGGATATTGTTGCTGATAGCCAGGTTCTTGAGATACGGTTTGCGGTTTGTCCCGTAAAAAGCACAGATCCAGTCGAGTTTAGCGGAGGTGCCCGGACCCGGATAGCCTGTACCGGCGCTGTCAAAGTCGACCTTCAATTGCAGGTACCGGTAGGCTGCATCGAGGTTGTAGTAATTGCTTCTCTGAGCGCTCCAGGAACTGAAGCTGGTGGAGGTGCTGACCCGGGAGTAGACCTTGACCGAGCGGTCCCGGTCAGCGTAGGTTATCATGGCCCACTTGTAGTACTCGGAGCCGGCGTCGAAAGCGCTCGTGCCCGACACCCAGTAACCGCTTGGCCGGTACGCTTTATAGGTGGAGTCATACTCCACATCCATGTGGGATATTTCGAACTGCAGGGACCACTGGGGGCCGTATCCCCACTGTTCACGCATGTTGAGATCGATGATGTTGTCCTGCCCGTTAGGTTTTTGGGTTGAATTGAACCAGTGGATCTCCTGATGGCTGTTACCGTGGTTGGAGTATTCGGCCACCCAGGTCCTGATCTGTATCTTAAGGACCGTGTTGTTGTTGAAGGTGCGCCAACTCCAACCGTGCCACTCCATGTTACCGCCGCTGTGGCCTTCCGGAGAGTTGTTCGGCCGCCAATTGTAAAAGCCTTTCCAGGAAGCGATATCGCGACGGTAGCCCCAGACAGCCATTCCCATGGCCTGCTTGGTGCCGGTGTCATGGGCGTAACAGGTGGCCCCTTTTCGTTCCCGGTACCGCCTGATATAGGTATCGTTGCTGTAATTGCTCTCGACGTCATACATCTGGTAGTAGGTGCTGGACTGCGTGGTACCTCTAGTGCTCCGGACATGGAGGCTGATGGTCCGGCTGGTGTCGGCCCAGGTTTTCGCCGTATATGAATAGTCGTAGAGCTTCATCCACCAGGCGGTGACCTGGATCTCCGGGTTTCGTTGGTCCGTGGTGACGCTGTACGACCCGGCGTTGAACTGGATACGCTTGTTCCCGCGCTGCATGTTGAATACCTGGGACGCGGCGGGGGACACGATGAAAGCTGTGAGGAAAAGTATCAGAAACATTACAGGGAGATTCTTATTGAAACTCATAGTGGCTCACCTCATTTTCCCGCTGCAGCCAGCGGTTGGTAGAACAGCACGCAAAACTTCCGGGTATTATAGTTATATATTTTGAATTTGGTTTCGCGATGACGCAAAAAAAACCGAACTCAATGATCCCTCTGATATAAGAATAGCTTATAGATGGAATTGAGGCTATTGGGAAAAACCGCATTCATAGCGGCTTAAATCCTTATAATGTGGTTTCTATTTATATTAGAAGCAAAGAAGAAATGGATTGGATCTGCATAAGGGTTTGGATGATGCATGTAAGGGAATCCCTTACACCAGCGTCTCTTATTTCAGATTGGAAAAATAACATATGTAACCCGGATCAGGAGAAAATCAAACAATCAAAATAACCGGTCACCATTTCTGATGACCGGCTATTATTTTCAGCGAGGATTGGCAATCGGTCCTGAATTATTCTTCCACAAAAGCCACTATCCGGCAGATTGAGCTCTCTCCACCCACGAAGCGCCAGGGGAAGCAGCCTATTGTTACCCGGCGGTTAAGCAGCTTGTCGATATCGCCTCCCAGGTTTTCGGCGTGAATGATATCGAAGGGGAACAGGGCGATATGCATCTGCTGGTAATCTTCAGGCGGGAAGAGCTCATCGAGACCCTTGCCGTACATCTCCTTGAGCGCTTTATCTCCATTCTTGGCATGCTGAGGCATCCAGTCGCGGATTTTCGTGTTTAAAGGATGGTCGGCACTCCCGCAGTCTACGCCGAGCCACTTGAACTTCATCTTCAGGCACCACTCGGTAAACTCTTTGGTCGGTCCGGGATGCATGACCATGTACCGGGTTTCGTCCGCTTCCGGCTGGTCCCAGGCGTAACGGTGGTACCCGGTGTTGATGATGAGGATATCCCGTTCTTTGACCTCCACCCGATCCGTAATGTCTTTTGAAGTATAGATACCATAGTCGCGTGAAATGTCGCTCAGATCGACCACCACCGCTTCTCCGTATAGGTCTTCCAGGGGGATAGAAGCGATATCGCGTCCGTGTGTACAGAAATGAAGTGAGCCGTCGATATGCGTGCCCACATGGTTAGAGGTGGTTATCAGCTGCCCGTTGGCGCCATTGGGACAAAGGCGTTTGAAGAATTTGAGCTGCAACGGCTCGTATGTCGGCCAGGCCGGTGTCAGTACCGACAATGGTTGGGTCAGATCATAGAGCTTTGTAGCCATTATTGATCATCCTTTCTCTTTCTCAGTTACTTTTTGTTAATTCTCTCTTAATGGTATTGATATCGTTATTCATGCTGATTACTGCTTTCAGCGCTCTTTTGTTGCTGGTTGATGTGCAGTTTGGATATGGTCCGGGTTTCCGACAGCAGCCGGCCCTTCCTGAACACGTAGAGGCGGTCCGCCTGGGTCCTGAAGGCTTCCTGTACCGTTTCGGCGTCGATGATGTTGAAGGAGGCGGATTTCCCTTCTTCAAGACCGTAATCCGAGAGCCTGAGCATCTTGGCCGAGCGGACGGTAGGCATGTCGAACAGCGTCTCGATTTCCTTCGGCATACTGAACTGCGCGGCATGGGCGGTTATCAGACCCACTTCCAGCATGTCAGCCTGCCCGAAAGTCGGGTAGAAGGTGTCTTTCAAGCAGTCCTGCCCGTATACCACGTTGACGCCGAGAGCGAGCAATTCCTTGACCCGGGTGATACCCCGACGGATAGGCTGCTGATCGAGCCGGCCCTCCAGCATGAGATTCGTAGCCGGGTTGGTGACCATGTTCATTTGAGCCTGTTTGATCAACCCGATGACTTTCGCCGCGTAATAGGGGTTGTAGGCAGCCAGGGCGCACGTATGGCCGGCGGTTACTCGTCCATGCCATCCTTCCTTGATGGTCTTGGCGGCCAGATACTGCAGCGTCCGGGCGTTAGGATCATCGGTCTCGTCCACATGCATGTCGATATCGGCATCAAACTTTTTGGCGATTTCGAAACAGATGTCGATGTGCCGTTTGGAGTCGTCCTCGGTCATCTCGTTGTAGGGCATGCCTCCCACGACATCGGCTCCCATTTCCATGGATTTGATCATCAATTCTTCAGTTCCCGGTGACTGAACAATTCCTTCCTGGGGAAAAGCCACGATTTGAACATCACAGACATCTTTGTATTTATCTCTGGTTGCCGCGACGCCTTCAAACGGTTTCAGTCCGGAAATATGGCAGATGTCTACGTGGGATCTGAACACGGTTGTCCCATGTGATATTCCCCATTCGATGCATCGCCCGGCACGGGACATTATGTCCTCATTGGTGTAGTGTTTTTTATGGTTCCAGATGATCTCAATAGCTTCCATCAGGGTGCCGGTTACGTTTTCCCGAACAACCTCGCTGATGAGCGCCTTATCCAGATGAAGATGGGGATCGATAAAGGTCGGGGTGACCAGTTGTCCGCCGGCGTCGATTTCCTTCGTCCCCGAATCCGCAATTTTCGCCGCGATCTTCGCTATGGTTTCGCCTTCCACGGCGATATCAACCAGTTCATCCCGTCCGCGCACCCGGGCGTTACGTATAATTAAATCCATTATACATATCTCTCCTTTCTTCCTACACCTCTTGCTTGAGGGTGGGACCACCCGGCTTTCGCTACGTCACCATGTAAACACTACCGTTTACAGGAAAGTGCAAGCCTTCGCCCGGGTCAAAATCTCTCCATCCCACGCTTGATGTGTGGATTATCCGTCCAGCAATCTTTCTGCCCACAACAAAAATCGTTTCAATGTTGACACTTACCTTTACAGAGATGGACAAACCTCCACAGGGTCCGGCAATGCTTCGGCGGCGGCTTTGACCGCATTGAAAATAGCCTCGTAACCGGTACAGCGGCACAGATGGCCACCCAGGGCTTCCCGTATCTCTTTTTTCGTGGGATTGCTCGTATTCCGTAAAAGGGCGGTGACAGCCATGATGAAACCCGGAGTACAGAATCCGCATTGGATCGCTCCGTGTTCCACGAATGCCAGCTGTATTTGCGACAGTTCGAAACCGTCGGCCAAGCCTTCTATGGTTTCAAGTTTTGCTCCGTCCGCTTCCACCGCCAGCATGAGGCAGCTCCTGACCGGCACGCCTTGAAGGAGGACCGTGCAGGCGCCGCACTCGCCGTTTCCGCATCCTTCTTTGGTGCCGGTAAGTTCCAGGTGATTGCGGATAAACTCAAGCAACGTGAGGTTCGACGATACGGTCCTGGTGACGACTTGATTATTAACCGTAAGTTTTATCTCGTGCATCATCGCTCTGTTCACCTCCGCTCCGGCCCTGTGGGCTGCTGCCAAGCAGATCCGCCAAAATTCTTTTAAGAAGTATATAGATCATATCCTTTTTGTATTCGGGGGTTGCTCTCAGGCTGCTGGCTCGGGGATTAAGACCTTCATTGGCTTTTCGGGCCGCTTCTTTTATGGTCGCATCCGTGAGCGGAGAGCCGTTCAATATCTCTTCCGCCGCATCGAGTCTGATGGGAGTTGCGGCTACTGCTCCCGCGGCCACCCTGAACCGCCGGGATACTTGATCGGGGGCATCGGTAATCAGTACGGCCATGTTCATGGAAGCCAGGTCCATCCCGGCTATCCGGCTGCGGCGACGGTAGGCGCTCACGGTGCTCTCCGGGTATTTGGGGACCAGTATTCTGACCAGTATCTCCCCCGGTTTAATGGCGGTACGGGTTGGGCCGGTAATAAAATCCGCTACCGGCAAGGTCCGTTTTCCTTCCGGACCGTACAGCTCCACCATGGCTTTCAGTACCATCATGGGACTGCCGAATTCTCCTCCCGGGGAGGCGTGGGCGATGCTGCCGCCAACGGTAGCTCGGTGGCGTATCTCCAGGCAGCCGAATACCTCGGCCGATTCCTTTAACAGTTCGTAGGGACCACAGAGCAGCGGGGACTCCAGAATGTCGGTGACCGTCGCCAGGGCGCCTATGGAAAGTATCTCGTCTTCCATCCGGATTCCTTTTAAATCATCGAGTCCCTTGATATCAATGACTGTTGGGTACGCAGATTTTCCATCCCGAAGTTTTACCAGCAGGTCGGTGCCTCCCGCCAGCGGTCTGGCGTTCTCGTGCTCCAGCAAGAGACGGCTGGCTTCTTCCAGAGTGCCGGCTTTATAATAATCAAAAGGTCTAAGCATGGTCAGCACCCCCCTTCCAGTTCGGCTTCTTCGCCGTTACGGGAAGTTACTCCCGATTCTTTCAGTTTTTTAAGGACGGTGCAAACGTCCATGGGAAGCTCGAAAAAGTCGAGTCCCACGGCGTCCCTGACCGCGTTGGCAATGGCCGGGGCCACCGCCACGGTGCCGTGTTCCGCCATGCAGCGGTTTCCGAAAGCCGCTTTCTCGTCGGGATTCTCTAAGAAAATAACTTCCAGTGAATCGGGATCGATATCCTTCGGGGTCGGGATCTTGTAGTCGGTGAAGTTGGCGTTGCGAATCGCTCCGTCATCGCCATAGATGATCTTTTCGGTCAGGGCCCCTCCCATGGCCTGGACCACGGCGCCGGTAATCTGGCCCCGGGCCAGCAGCGGGTTGATCACCGTGCCGATGTCCATTGCCGTGACAAACCGGAGCACTTTGATCTCTCCGGTCTCGATGTCAACCGACACCTCGGAGCCCTGGCAGCCGAAGGTCCAGGACCCGGCGCAGTTGCCGCCGCCCGTTTCGGCGTCGGGGTAGGCGAGATCAATCGGGATAAAACTTCCGTAGGCCATGGCCGGTTCTCCCACCGTGCGGCCGTCGGGATACGTGTAACCCAGTGTCAATTGGACCAGCGGAATTGCGTTGCTCGGATTGTCTTTCAGAAACACGGTTTCCCCGTCATATTCAAGGTCTTCCAGGGAACACTTCAGGACAAGCGAAGCGTTCCGTTTAACTACTTCGATCAACCGTTCGCAGGCCTGGTTGACGGCGTTCCCGACTTTCCAGGTAGTACTCGAGGCAACCGATTGCCACTCGTAGGGCGTGTAAAGAGTGTCTCCGCCGGCGTTGATGCGTACCCGGTCCACGGGGACTTCGAGTGTCTCCGCCGCGATCTGGCAAAGAGCCGTCATGGAGCCCTGACCCATCTCGCTGCCGGTCATGTTGATTTGGATGGTGCCGTCTTCGTTGAAACGGGCCGATGCTCCCGAAGCGGCATTGGTGGCCATGACCGGTGACTTCATCAGGCAGGCGATGTGTTTTCCGTACCTGATAGGTCCTTCATCCGGTTGTTTTGAGGACAGGTTCAGGCTTTTCAGAACCGCGTCCAGGCATCCTTCCAGGTCGCCGTTTTTCTCGGTGATGGTCTGTCCCAGGTTGTTGATCGAGCCTGGTTTGAGCAGGTTTTGCCGCCTGAGCTTAATGGGATCGATTTTCAGTTCGCGGGCGCTGATATCCATCTGTCGTTCCATCATCCAGTGGGCTTCGGGATGACCGTATCCCCGATATGCTCCCACCAACGGTGTATTTGTGTAGGTCCCCCGGGAATCGATGGCGACGTTGGGTATCTCGTATGGTCCGGTGGCGTTATGCCCGCCTCCGACTACGATATTAATAGCGTTTTCTCCATAGGCTCCGCAGCTGGCGGCGATATCCACCTCGGCGGCGGTTATCATGCCGTCCCTGGTAAACCCGATTTTTATGTGGTTGGAAAATCCCCGGCCGATGACCGCCCCGCAGAAGACTTCTTCACGGGAAAGGATAAGCCGTACCGGCCGGCCCACTACGTGCCTGGCGACATACGAAACCAGTGGTTCGATGGTCGTGTCCGATTTGCATCCGAAACCGCCGCCGAGATACGGCACGATCACCCGCACCTGGTGAAGTGGCATGGAGAACATGGCAGCCAGGAAGTTCCTGACGGTAAACGGGGCTTGCGACGAGGCCCAAACAGTCAGTTTTCCTTCGGAATCAAACTGAGCTATGGCTCCATGCGGTTCCAGCGCGGCATGGCTGGAATGAGGAAAATCGAAGGTGTTTTCCAGGATCATGTCCGCCTGTTTAAATCCTTCTTCCACGTTGCCTTTGCGTAGTTTGTAGTGATGAAAAACATTGGTGCCAGGCACTTTGTTGAAGCCGGGTAGAGTATGGTAAGAAGCCAGGTCTTCGTGGATAATCGGTGCTTCCGGTTTTTGGGCTTCCCGGGCTGAAAACACGGCCGGCAGATCCCGGTAGGAGACCGCTACCTTGTCTGCTGCCAACACGGCTTCTTCCTTGGTATCGGCAACCACCGCTGCCACCGGTTCGCCGACATATCTAACCTTTTTTACGGCCATGGGCGGTTGGTCGACAATGCAATGTCCCACCTTGAGATTACAGTTTTCTCCGGTAACAACAGCCACTACTCCGCTCGAGCTTAGAGCCGCGTCTGTATCGATTCTTTCCAAAACTGCGTGGGGTTTCGTGGACCTGATCACCGCCATGTGCAGCATACCCGGAATCTTCATGTCGGCGATAAAGGTCCCCAGGCCGGTTGCTTTTTCTATCGCGTCCTTGCGTGGCGGACTTGATCCTACGCTTTTTCGAGTCATGATAGTTCCTCCTCTATCTCTCGGTTCCTTCCAGGCGCGCTGCCAGGGCGCGCAGCGCCTCCTCGAACGGATCCAGGGGAGCGTAAAGGATACCGGCTCCGATTTGTCCGACACCGGGGTCCTTGTGGGCAATTCCGGTATTGATAATAGGTGTAATTCCGGTTTCGATAACCTTCCGTATATCCACTCCGAGAGGGGTGCCCGCAAAATCCAGCACCGGAATCTGGAAGGTGCGGTGACGGCCGGCGCTTATCTCGTACATCTCACGGGTGTAGCCGACGGCATCAGCTGGCTTTCCACCGGTAAACTGCACTATGGCCGGCGCTGCCGCCATGGCGAAACCACCGATACCGGCCGTCTCGGAAATGGTCGAATCACCCAGGTCGGGATTGGCGTCTTTTTCGGAATATCCCGGAAAATAAAGACCTTTAGGGAGGCCGGCCGGAGCGGTGAACCAGCTTTCATCCAGGCCGGCTATCCGGATTCCGAGTTCGGTCCCGTTCCTGGCCATGGTGCACATCAGCGAGCAGTCTTTCAATCCAAAAATAGTGTCGGCGGTTGCTTTTGAGGCGGGCATGGAGAGATTCAGGAAGAAGTGAACGTTGCCGGAAATAAAATCGGTCACCTTCTTGATGAGAGCTTTCTCCAAATCGGTCTCCAGCAGGTAAGGAAGCACATCTTTGAGGAACAGGTTGGTGGCGGCGGTGTTTCGGTTGTGGCATTCGTCCCCCATGAGCAGGGACTGGGCAATAATCGACTTCAGGTTGATTCCGCCGGAGAGACGGACCGCCTGTGCCAGAGAAGGGGCCAGTATTTCTTCCATCCATTTGAGATGTTTGATTACCTCGTCGTCGTTCGCGCCAAAGCGCAAAACTTTTCCTAACCCCTCGTTAAGGGTGCAATAAGCCATGTTCCCATGGGTGATGTTCTTGACGCAGAAAACCCACATGGATGGTGATACCACGCCGGCCATGGGGCCGACGGTGGAGTGATGATGGCAGGGCTCAAAGGTTATTTCACCGACGGCCGCCGCTGATTCCGCCTCGGCCAAATCGGATGCCCATCCTTCGTAAACCATGGCTCCCGTAACCGCGCCTCGTACCGGTCCGCACATGGCGTCCCAGGTAACCGGAGGACCGGCATGAAGAATCATTTTTCCCGTGAATTCCGGGATGACCTCTTTTGCCGGGCGGATGTCGATCAGCACCGGTTCGGCGGTCATCATCCGTTCCAGGGCTTCGTTGTTGGCCTGATTAATTCTCTCTTTTTGTGAACTCAAATCTTTCTCACTCCTTTTTCTTCGCGCCTTGTATCTGCGGCCATTTCCTTCACCTCGCTACGGCGATTTGTGATATATTCGGGTTTTCCCGAAAGGGTGACTGTAAATTTGTTATAACATTCTGTCCAGGAGGGCAGTCAGTTCTTTGTTTCCGCCGGCCGGGGGCCGCCAATCAACGTGGATAGACTGAGACTCCTGGTCCTTCATCGATTCATGAAATGATTTTAGCCCCATATTTACCATGCACACTCCGTTGTTGAGGATTTCTATTTCAGACTTATCAGCTGAGGCCGATCTATCGTTTTTGGATTGTGTGTCTGGTATCATCACACCGGGCCTCGATTCAGTTCTCGGTATTGTTTTCTCCAACTGTTCCTGTGGTTGAGAAGAGCTTTTTTGAGCATCAAGAACACGGGCTGCCAACCTGGCTGCTTCAGCATTGCAGCCGGCCATGAGCACGCCGGCGTCTGCCAGTGATTCGCTTTGCCCGGCGGCCACCTGCGGATCCTCGTCAGTCCCGCAAATCGATGCTACAAATATAATGTCGGTTCCCCGTTCATGGGCCTGTTTTCGGGCTTCCTTAATGACCGGAACCAGTTCGGAAGCCGGGTCGGGATGGGACCCGTACCCCAGCACGACGTCGAGCAGGATGATAGCGGTAGCGGGATCGGCTGCTTCTTGCAGTATCCGTTTACACCTGAGGTTGAAATCTATCATCGGATGCGGGCGGCCCCTGGTAAAAAGGTCTTCACCCAGGTCAACGAATGAGTGCTCCAGGCTGTTCCACGGGTCGGTTAGCGATTTGATTTCGCGCCGTGGTTTCAGGTTGGTAAATACCGGACCATCGAGGAGCGGTTCGAGGACGTTCAAAGCTTCTTCGCACAGGGTGCCGCCGCTGAAAAGACCACGTATAAATCGCTGCTCCGGGCGAAGTTGTTGGCCGGTCTCGCACTCCTGGGGCTTGCCCGGAGCCGTTCCGGCAACCATGAACGGTATCGTTCCTGATACCATGGATACAGCTGCCCGGGCGGTGTCTTCCAGGGTGGAAACAAAACTCATATCATCCTGGTTTTTTCGCTTTTCCCGGCTGCCCAGGAAACAGACAACCATGGGTTTGGCAATGGACCTGGCTCGTTCTAAAACCGACTGAGCCACTTCGGGAGCGGGAGGCTTTGAAATGAGTACGATAACCGTTGTTTCAGGATCGTTTTCCAGGTAGCTGAGACCGGTGGTAAACGAAAGCGCTCCTACCTCCCGGGACAGGTCGTGTCCTCCCACGCCAATGGCGTGGGAAACACCGGCGCCCAGTTTGTGAATGAGTGTCGCCACTTCCTGTATCCCGGTGCCTGAAGCGGCCACGATTCCAATGCTGCCGCAGCGGACAACGTTCCCGAAGCCCAGGGCTTTACCTTTGAGAAGCACGGTGCCGCAGTCCGGCCCCATGACCAGTTGATTCCCCTGTTTGGCCTTATTTTTAAGGTAAAGCTCGTCTTTCAGGGGCACATTGTCGCTGAAGATCATCACGTGAAGACCGGCGTCAAGGGCTTTTGAAGCTTCCCGCCTGACGTATTCTCCCGGTATCGACAACAACAGCAAATTGGCTTGCGGCAGCCGTTCCAGGGCAGAGGTCAATGTCCGGGGATTAAACTCCTCGGTCGAGTCGTCTTCGTCCTGACCCGACAACAGTGTTTCCAGACTGGAGAATGTTTGCTCGATGATCTCTTCTGTTTCAGTTTTGACGGCTACCACCAGATCGTTAGGCCCGGCCTCCCGGCCGTTGTCAGCCAGGATTCCGGCCCGTTCCAGGATCTCCTTATTCGGAACGGTACCCATCATGGCAGCGGCTTCATCAACCTGTGGCTCGCCGCTGATCTTTTGTGCTATTCGCATGAGAAAAACAGAGTCGTAATAACTGTTCTTGATGATTTTATTGGCAACGGGCATTGTAGTTCAACCTCTTTCAGCAGGCAGGAAAGTAGTCTTATATCATATCATTTAATTATGTATCTATGCAAACGTGGAGCGGGCTCTAAGGACAGTCAGTATCCCTCTCAATGTCGCTATTCCTGATGTCGCTCCGACGGTTGTTAATGAGGCCGCCGCCTGTTGAAACGAAGGCTCGTCTTCCCGGGTGAGAGCCTGGAAAAGCCGGATAACCGGTTCAGCAAACTTTCTATCGAGGGCAAACCGTAAAAAGCATTGGCTGATCCAGGTGGTTTTTTCAAGGCCGTTTTCAACCGTTTCCCGGATGATTTGCACTGTTGAGGAATGAAGCAGATCCGCGCTGGCCAGCAACCCGATGATAACATCGTCGCCTTCGGGTGTGAGTCCGACTCCGCGCCCGATCAAATTGGATATGACCGGTTGTAGTTTCGTGTCTGATGCAAGTGCCTGGTGAAGAGCCGATTCCATACCGTCTTGCCCGGTAATGGCCGGTGGTTCAATGTAACGTTCCAGGGTTTCGATTGTGTGTTTGATGCTGTCCGGGGCAGGGAGTGTGATCCGCGGCATGGTGGCGTCCCAGGCAGGGGCCAGGTTCAGGTCGAGCGAAATCTCCTCGCCAAGAGTGAGTGTTCCATGATGTCCTCTAGCCGGCATTCCGGGTTTTACTCTTCCTGGAACAGACGGTATGACATGAGCGGAACAAGGTCCTCCGGGAACAGTCGTCAATAATGACACCAGTTCACTGTCATCGGTACGTATGGAGACGGCATGTTCGTAGACACCCACGACCCGGCCATGCCAGCAGACTTTTTCTTTAAGGGCTTTTTCTACCCGTAGAACCGGTTCAGTGGTGGTCACTCCGGTTGCGCTCCTACCAGTCTGATAGACCTGGCTTTGAACAGAATGTATGTCTGCTTTCCGGGTTTTAGGCCAAGCTCTTCCACTGCCGGTCTGGTAACCTCGGCGATAAGTTTGAGACCGATGTCGACATGGACCATGGCCCGGCCGTCGGTCAGTTGGATATTTTCAACCATTCCTTGAAGCACGTTTCTGACACTGACTGCCCCCGGCGGTGTCGCGGAAAGAACAATATCCGAAGCTTTCAGTCCCAGAGTAACATGGACTTTTTTCCCATCCGGAACCTCCTTACTCCAGAATTTGAAGCTTTGTCCTTTTGATTCTGCCTGTATCAGGCCGGTTTCATGGTCGGCTGAAGTGACCACCGCGTCGAAAAGGTTTTCGATGGAACTCGAAGTGGTCAGACTGATTATCGATTCATCCATAAGGATGGACCTCGGGTCTCCTTTGCCAATCAGTTTCCCTTCCTGCAGGACAAAAACTTCATCTGCAATATAGAGCACTTCCGAAATGTCGTGGGATACGTACAATACCGGAATGTGAAGGTCCCTGTTAATCCGGTCGATATATGGCAGTATTTTTCCTTTGAGCTTCGAGTCCACAGAAACCAGCGGTTCATCCAGAAAAAGAATTCGCGGACTGGTCAGCAGAGCCCTGGCAATGGTCACCCGGCTTCGTTCTCCGCCGGACATCCGGGACGGTTGACGGTCCATCACATGCTCGATTTCCAAAAGCGAAAGCACCTGTGGGGGATGAATCACCCGCTCGTCTGAAGACAGGAGATCATAACCGTACAGGATATTTTTAAGCCCGGTGAGATGGGGGAAAAGGTTGCTTTCCTGGAATACGTAACCGATCCGCCTATTTTCCGGCGTCAAAAAGATACCCTTTTTTGCGCTGAAAAGGACAGTGTCATCAACCACGATCACTCCCCGGTCGGGTTTGATCACTCCTGCCAGGCAGTTCAATAAAGTTGTTTTCCCCGATCCTGATTGGCCAAAAAGAGCCGTTACACCGCTGGAGTTTTCGCCACTGACCGTCAACCGGAAATCGCCGAGCCGGGCACTGATGTCAAATTGGAGCGACATACTTAGCGCCTCCTTCTCAAGAGCGAACTGGCCAGGGTGGCGGCAATTGATATCGCAACGGCCACTATTACCAGCCTCCAGGCGGGATCTTCGGTTCCACCGGCATCTATAACCTGCCAGATAGCCAGAGGAATGGTCTGTGTCTTTCCCCTGATATTGCTGGCGATCATGATGGTGGCGCCAAACTCACCCAGACAGCGGGCGAAAGCCAGGGCGGCGCCGGAAACCACACCACGTGTCGAAAGAGGCAGTGTAATGGTGAAAAACACTCGAATTGGTCCGGCACCAAGGGTCCTGGCAGCAGTTTCCAGTACCGGATCAACGCCTTCAAATGCCGTCTGAACTCCCTGTAACAGAAGCGGGAAAGAAACGATGGCTCCGGCCAGGACTGCTCCCTTCCAGTCCAGAAATAAATTGATGCCGAGGTTTTTAAGCAGAGCTCCCAGGGGGCGGCCGGGGCTTAAAATGATGAGCAGTACGTAGCCGGTCACAATCGGCGGTATGACCATGGGCAGGTTGAGGAATGATTCGATAAGCCACAACCACCATCGGCGACGGCTCCGGGCAAGTATGAAACCGAGTGCCAGCCCAAAGGGAATCATTATGGCGAGAGCTACTGTGCTCACCTTGAGCGATAACCAGATAGCATTGAGTTCAAAACTGGTCATCACGCTATTTCCCCTCCATTTGAATGAATCCGTACTTATTGAATATGGCTCCTGCTTCCTTCGAGCTTAAAAAGTCGAGATAGGTAACAGTCTCTTGAGCGTTGTCGCTTCCGGTTACTGCTGCAACCGGAAACATAATCGGTGAATGTGACTCCTCGGGAAATTTGAATACAGTCTTGACCAGACGGCTGCTGACGGCATCCGAAGCATACACGATTCCCGCCGGGCAGATGCCCTGCTCGACTCGTGCCAGAGCCGCCCTGACTGAAATTTCTCTGGTGGATTTATCGCGCAGTTCTTCCCAAACGCCAAGATGTTGCAGCGCTTCTTCTGCGTATATACCGCAGGGAACTTTTGCCCGGGGATCTCCCATAGCCAGCGGGTAGAGATCCATATCGAGCGCCTGCCGGATCGAGTCCGGCGCCGAGCCGCTGTCTTCCTGAACTACGAACACCAGTGAGTTACGGAGAATGATCTTGATAGAATCTTTTTTCACCAGGCTGCTTTGTTTTAATGCATCCATGTGCATGAGGTTGGCGGACAGGTACACGTCGATACCGGCCCGGCCCGCGGCCTGCTCTATCTTTTTCCGAAGGACTGATGAAGCGGCAAAACTATTCTCCACGGCAATACCGGTTTTTTGCGTAAACAGGTTACCTATTTCCGCCATGGGCAGGGTAGTGCTGGCGGCCGAGTAGACAGTCAGGCGATTTTTATTTGCCGGCGAGGAACAGCCTGCGTCGAAGCCTGAACAAATGGCTAAAACCATCACCCAGAAAAGCCTGAACGATCGTAATCTCATTTCCTGCCGAATCTCCCTATCTTCACGACCCGTACTACAGAAAACCAATTGTAACAAATCACTCGTCTCAGTGTACAATCATCTCCAAAACTTCCAACCTTACTTTACACCTCCATGTTTGCACATATCTTTGGGTAGCAACACAAGATTCCACAGGGTCCTCTTTCTATTCTTACGTTCTTCTGAATTCGGAGCGTAGAAAGCACGGTGTGAGATTTCAGAGTAGAAATGAGTACCACAAGTCTCAGCAAAAGTTGACGGCGTTACAAAGAAAACCTACAATGGACGGAGGAAAATGGGGCAGGAGCTGCGGCCGTGACTGAGAGGTTCATTCGTTCTCGCAACGATGGTGAGCGACATATCAGAGTTGTGCTTGTGGAAGACAATCCGGGAGATGTCGAGCTGATCAGACAAATGTTGCAGGACTCTACCGAATCGGGGATGCTTCCGGTTGCCTTTGATCTAAGGCATTTCGAGAATCTTTCCGACGGATTGGAGGATCTTCTCGAAAACAAAACCGATATTATCCTGCTCGATCTAGGCCTCCCTGACAGCTGTGGGCTGGAGACGCTCGAGCGGGTTCTTGAAAACCAAGCCGGTATCCCGGTTATTGTAATGACCGGGCTTGACGACGAATCAGTGGGAATTACGGCGGTGAAACGGGGCGCCCAGGACTACTTGCTTAAAGGCGAAGTTGACTTGAAGGTACTCGTTCGCGCCATACACTATGCCCTGGGAAGAAATCAGCTGGTGGCAAAGCTGGCTTTGTACAACAACCGTCTGCAGAGAGCCCTCGATGTGATTCATCATGATCTGGAAGTAGCCGCGGCCTTCCAGCGCAGTCTCCTGCCGCCATCCAGCCTGCCCATCGAAGGCTTTGAGATTGCGTGGCGCTACCGGCCCAGCGGAAAACTCGGCGGCGATCTCCTGAATGTTGAGGCCGATGCTTTTATTGCCAAACCTTTCAATGCCGATGAGGTTGAGAAGGCCATGGCCAAATTGATCAAGTAGCGTCTGACGGCCCGGGAATGTTGACATAGCTATTCTATTGACCCTACAATAGAGATAGATATAATAGGCGGCATGTGCTCTTTTTAGCTATGGGAGGCAGGGAAAAGTGGCTCAGGATCGTATCCCCACGGGAACTATATTTTCAGCTCTGTCCGGATACTGGATCAGGAAACACCGTGTTCCCCTGGTCACTATCATTCTTGTGCTTGGCCTCGGTTTCTCAGCACTTCTATTTCTGCCGGCCGGCGGAGAAGGAGAAAACGAAGACAACGTCCTGAAAAAGTACCTGTCCGGACGGAAGAAACCATCGAGTAAAGCCGCGAATTACAAGGCTCCCGAGGAGACTGAGGGCGGAGATCTCGCCACCTGGCTCAAGAAGAAGCTGCCGGAAAAGATCAGGGCCGAACTGGCGTCTTTCAAGGTGAAAGAGGACGAAAAACCGCCGGAAGGCATGGACCCCGACCTGTGGGAGATGGAGCGCATGACAGTGCTTAAAAAAGGAACTACGGCCCTTCATCGGAAAAACTACCAGGAGGCTATCACTCTTTACCGGCAGGGATTGTCCGAGAGAGGAACCAATACGTTTGTTAAGGCGTATGCCTGGGGAGGTATCATGGAAGCCCACATGCAGTCGGGAAATAAGGCCGGGTTTGAACAGGCCCTGGGAGAGTACTCGGAAACGCTGCATGAGCTGGGGTATGCCAAGCCCGGTAAAGACGGATTCAACCCCCTTATGATGTATAAACGGATGCAATCTTTCGGCAGTCAGATTGACGATTTCAACCAGAAAATAGATAATGTCGCTTCCGACAAAGAAATTCCCGCCCCGTTGTTCAAACAGAAACTTCAGGAATTAAACGAAACGTTCGTTGGATTGTGTGAGTCTGTGGAGAAAAAACAAGAGAATTAAAGCCCGCATATTTTACGAGGCTCCGTCGCGAGGGTTCGGAGGTGCCTGCAGATTCAAGGCACGCGACCGAACCTTCCGCAGGCGTATCCGTTGCGATACGTCGAGGACAGGTGACCGAGCGTAACGTAGAAGATGCAGGTGCATCTGAGG
Source organism: uncultured bacterium (assembly GCA_964593455.1). Lineage (GTDB taxonomy): Bacteria > Muiribacteriota > CAYSPT01 > CAYSPT01 > CAYSPT01 > CAZQHK01. Next base: position 88,596 of record CAZQHK010000007.1, on the reverse strand, counting down.
CCGAAGCAGGAGTACTTGTGAAATATGCGGGCTGGAAAGAAGTGGTAACCGTGAAACAACGTGGGATGGCAATGGTCGTCATCATGGTTATTATCGGAATGGCCGGCTTCTTTGCTCTCTACATCTACAACCAGTCGCGATCGGCTATCGAGCGGACCGTGTACAACCTCAACGATGAGCAGGCCCTGACTCTGGCCCAGGCGGCGCTGCAGCGGACGATTCTCAAAGTCAGGGATGAGATGAACGATTTCGACCTCGATTTCCAAAGCTGGTTTATGCAGTTCAGAATTCCCACTCTGACCGTGTCGGGGGGCGTTAGCAAGGGTTTCGGGCTGGCCGGCGGCGCCAAAGTAAGCATGGATTTGAATGCCACACCCGTGGGTTCGAAACTCTACCACGAGCACAAATACAATGCTTCCGACCTGGGTCTCGACCCGTTGATCGAGTACTTGCACGGCCGCGCAGAGATAGAAGTCAAAGCCAAGATCGACCGGGCCTGGGGTATTTTTCCCGAAGACACCGATTACGAGATAGAGGGGATCACCGTCGGCACCGCTGCCATCACCGATGCGGTGGGCGATTTCATCAAGAGCCTGCTTCCTGCGGGATCGTTTCAGATTAAGCTTGATATGCCTCGCCCGGACATCGAGCTGATGGTGGAAATCGAGTACCAGGGTGTAGTCATCTACACGGTGGATGTGGCCTCGCTGGTCGGTATAGACAAACTGCTCAACCCGAATAAACTGCTGGACGAGGCCGGGATACCCACTGACCTGGAGATAGATTTCTCGGATCTGTTCAACAACCTGGTAGACAGCGCCCTGGACGGTGTGTTGCCACCCCAAATCAGCCTATCCAGCATCAATATTCCGAAACCGAATCTGTGTATCGAAAAAATCGGGGACGTCAAGTTCGACGTTACGGTCAACTATTGGCCTTACAAAGACCGGGACGAGAGCAAGGTCACCCGTACCATCCAGGCCATGAAGGAATTCAAGGTGGCAGATTTACAGCCCCTGGCGCCACTTTACACGTTCTTTATCGGTAACTCCAGTCTGGCCAGCAAGTCTACCGAAGTGGATCCCGGGTACGCTGGAGACGAGTATATAGATTTCAACCACGGTGGCGTTCTAGAGGTGAACTCCTTTGATTTCAAGAATTTTGTTTCCAATATCAAACAGCTTAATTTTCCCGGCAAGATGCGGGTCAACGGCAACAAAAAAATGACACTCAACGCCTGCTTCATCGGGAAAGAGACCGGTATGCAGGGCTGTGAAATATTTGCTTTGTTGGGAGATGAGGACCAGAGCAAACGCAAAGTAGTACCTGATTTCAGGTCCTCCTACATATTTCAGTGGGCCTGGCGGCACTGGTCCTGGCCGCACATGGGGACCCCCAACAGCTGGTTCACCATACCCACCGCCGGCACCGAGAACAACCGGACACACGCCTTCGGGACCCTGTTTCTCAACGGCCCGCTGGGATTCAAGGTGGAAGGCAACCTGGTCCAGAAGTTCCGCCAGTGGGATTTCCTGTACATCAAACCTTTTTGGATCTATACACCGTTTGGCGCCTATCCCATTCCGCCGTTTCCTATCGTCATGTGGAAAACGGCTTACAAGGACAAAAATCTCTCTTTCGCGCCCGGTGAGTTCGCCAGCAATGCCGGTCCCACCCCATACAATCCCAACGACCCGCAGAACCTGCCGCCCAACCTGTATTCTCTCGATCAATACCTGAACAAAGCTTCCTACCTGTACCCCAGCGGTAATGATTTTATCAGTGACCTCCCTAACCGGTGCGATGAGAGCGGCCACTTCATCATCGACGGAGTCAACTTCATTGCCGATTCGGTACGCCTGCCGGATCTAACCGTCAAAGGCAAAGGGATGATCGTTTCGGCCGGCAACGTTTATATCGCCGGCAATATCAGGCAGGCGGATGATGACAATACCGTGTTTTCCATCATCGCCCGGCAGGGGTCCCTGGTGCACACCAGCGGCAACCACACCGTGGAGGCGGCCTGCTATGCCAACGAAGGAATAAGTACCAACGGTGATTTAAAGATAAAAGGCAACCTGGTGGTAAACAAGTTCAACAAATCGAGCATGGGCGGTCTGACCAAGATTAATTTCGTGGCCAGCAACACCCGTATGTCGCTAACTTCTCTCTTGCCGGGGTACGGGAAATACGATCCGATTCGCTACTATATCACCATGGGGCGGCAGTTTTCCGTGTACAAAGAGGCGAAAAAGTTATGAAATTAAACCATATCGGCCTTACGTTGCTGGAGATCATGCTGGCGGCAGCCATATTGCTGCTGGCGGTGATCCCGCTCATGGGGATATTCGATTTTGCCAATCTATCCACCAAGAAAAGCAAGACGCAGTCCGTGGCCACCGGGCTGGCTGTCTCTATCAAACAGGAGTGCGAACACCAGCCTTTCGAGGAGTTTGGCAAACTGGCGCTGGCTAATCCGGGCGCGGGCGCTATCCCTGTTCCGGCCAGCCTCTTCTCGAAGACCATGGAAGAAATAGTCCGGTTCAACGACGCGGACAAGTATCCGGATTTCACTCCGTCCGCGGTGTGTTATCCGTATCTGGGCGGAAACAAGCATCTGGCTAAACTCGAGATTAAGGTTGATTGGAAAGACAAACGGGGGGCACCCAAAAACGTCAAGCTGGCTACCTTTATCATTTCGCAAAAGGTGTATTGAATGGGGGTCTGAATGATGCGTAAAGTGTGGGATCGGCAGGGCCGGGGATTCTCGCTGGCGGAGATACTGGTCGGTACCGCGGTCTTTGCCATGGTGGTGGTGGGTGCCTACTATTTCCTGAACCATGCGTTGAAATCAACGAAAGTAGCCGAGATGGACCAGATGGTCAAGCGGGAGGCGGAAGCCGTCATGCGGGCCCTGATGAAAGATGTTGCCCAGCTTATCGAGCCGCCGATGATCGATGAAAGCGATCCCGACCAATATTCGTACACCTTGCCAACCCTGCTTCGAAACGAAGAGGAAGTACTCGTCGTCTACACTGCTGCCAGGGAAGAGAAGGGGACGCTTGAAATAACCAGGAACTTCAAGGGTACTATGAGCCGGGTCGGGATGAATATCGATGAATTCTCGCTTTCCTATGATCCGGACTCTTTCCGGATCGATGTCGCCGTCAGCGCCGTGGGGGTACCGGTTGGATTCAAGGAGATCCGGGTCCATCGCCTCACCCAGTGTTCGTACCTGAAACAGGAAGTACTGGCCTCCCGGCAGCGCTATTGGGTGAGCCACAACCGTACCGATGCGTTTGAGTCTTCCGGGGAGATCACACTGAAGAAAGGCCTGGAAAATATCGCCGACCAGTTCGAAAGCAACATCGATCAGATTATCGCCGAGGGCAAGGAAAGTTACAAGAAGGCGGTAGGCGATCTTCAGAAGAGCTTCAACGAATTACAAAAAAAGTCAATTCCCGACCTCAACAAGGGTCTGAACAAATTCTACAAGGGAATCAGGGCGGGGATTTTTGATTCCGTCAAACGCAAGGCCAGGGGATATGCCAAGACGCTGGGGAAAAAAGCAGCCCAAACGCTTAATATCAATGAGCTTAAGGCACTGAAGAATCAGGCCGAACAAAAAGCCCGGGAAACAAAGAAAGACTTGAACGATCTGGCCAATGCCATCGAGGGAAAGATCAAAACCATCGAGGCTATGGGGGATTTGAAGACGCAGTTGAAAAAACTGAAAGATAAAGCCAAGGAGAAAGGCTGGAAGTGATCGATGTCTCTTGATCTGCAACGGTTGAGCCGGCTCCTGCAAAGCGATAATATCGAGGAGCGTAAAGCAGCGGTGAGCGAGCTTGAACAGTCAACCGAACATGCCGCTCTTGAACTCATCATCGAGGCAATCTACGATTCCGAACCCGGAGTTCGTTTCCTGGCCAAGCGGGCTTTGAAAAAGGCAGGCAAACGTTTGCAGGTCGACATTGACTCACTGAAACCCGACCAGGTTTTTCTGTCAAAACTGTTGACCGACCTGGAGATTGGCGATACTCCTCAAAAACTCGAAGCCTGCAGGAAAATTGCCCGTCTCGGGGAGATCGAGGAAACGAAGACATTGTACGCCTGCCTGAAGAAAGAGACCGATCCTGAAGTAATTACCGCCATTTTGGAGATAGCCGACTCGCTTCCCGCTCCGGAAACAAATGACTGGATAAACCATTATCTTCTTCATCCTGACCGCGGGGTAAGGATACAGGCGGTGAAATCTGCAGGAAACCTGTACCCGGGAGACTTTGTTGACCAGTTCAGAAAAATGTTTGAAGCCGGCGACCCTTTGTTGATCGTAGAAACAGCGCCCATTCTCGTTAAGCACGACAAGGTCAAAGTCCTGGATGTGGTCAAACATATGCTGAAAGCGTCTTCAGCCGCTACCCGGTCACAGGCGGTAGAAAGCTTGCGCCGTATCGCCAGCGTCGAGGCCAGGAACCTGCTCGCCAAAGTGTTGAACGATCCGGACATGAAGCTCAGGCTCAAAGTTTCCAAGGCACTGGCTGAAGTGGATCTCTCTATCGCACGGGCCATGGAATTGGCGGAACCTACCCTGGAAGTTTCAACCGCCAAAACCATCGAAACGAAAACAAAAAAAGAAAAGAAAGACAAGAGAGACAGGAAAGCCGGCCGGGAAGAAAAACCGGCCGGGAAGCTGTCGGTAAAACAAACCGAATGGAAACGGCATCTGACCGATCCTGACTACCAGGTCCGGCTCCGGGCTGTACAGGAACTCGGACAGCTAAAAGAGATGAAGCTTCTGCCTTCACTGCTGGAGCAGCTGGAAATCGAGGACAGCAAGTATGTTATCGCCAGCCTGGTAAAGGTGGTCGCCGCTCTCGGAGGGTCCCGGGTGCTGGAGCGGGTGAAACCGTTTCTCAAACACCCTGACAGCCGGGTCCGGGCCAACACGGTGGAGGCCCTGGGAACCATCGGCGCTCAGGATGTTTTTGACCTGCTTTTCCCCATGCTCAACGATGATGACGGCCGGGTCAAGGCCAATTCGGTGCGAGTTCTGTGGAGTTTCTCCCAGGCAAAGATGCTGGAGAAACTCCATTCCATGGTTGAATCATCCCAGATCTGGGAGAGACGTTCGGCCCTGTATACCCTGGAACAGATAGGCAGCCCGAAAACAAAACACCTGGTGAAAAAGCTGTTGGGTGACACTAATCTGGAAATAAAGGTGCGGGCGGCTGAATTGTTCACCCGGATAGAGACGGGCGCCATTGAAGCCATGACGGCTGACACCCTTGTTTTTCACGGACTCGATGAGGCAGAAAACGAGATAATGAACCTGTCCCACGAGGACTACCGCCGCCGTTTGAAGGCAGCCCTGGCGCTTTACGATATCGGCACACCCAGGATCGCTTCACGGCTGATCAACCTGCTCAAGCTGGAACAAAACGAATATGTCATCGCTTCCCTGGTCAAGGTCATCGGCCGGTTGGGGGGGGATGATGCTGTCGAGGTTTTGAAACCGTATCTTAAACATCCGGACAGCCGGGTTCGGGCCAACACCGTAGAAGCCATCAGGCTAAGCGGCCGTGAAGGAAGGTTTGAGATCCTTTCTCCCTGCCTGGAGGACACCGATGCCCGTGTCCGCGCCAACGCGATCCAGGCCCTGGCCAGGGTGGAACCGAAGCGGACCCAGAAAATTATCAAAACAATGATCAGAAGTTCTATCACCGGAGACCGTCTGGCCGGGGTCAAGTGCCTTGAAGACATCGGTTCTTCCGGCAGCGTCACTCTTCTGAAAAAGCTTATCAAAGACCAGGACTGCGATATTTCACAGGCCGCCCGGCAGAGCCTGCTGTCCATAGCTGAGCGTAAACGCAAAGGGGAGGACGCGGCCGCTGAAGAACCAGCTTACCCTCTTGAACCCGACATTCCCCCCGAACCTACAACGACCGACAAAGCACATAATCGGGAACGGTTGAAGAAATTGATAGCCGAACAAATAGATAACCTGGGAAGCGGCATTTTGCGAACCGCTCAGCGGGCCAGGGAAATGCTGCTCGAGCTTCTTGATAAATCCACTCTCTTATACGCCGAGGAAGTTCTGGACACTTCATCGAATCCCCAAATAGTGCTTCCGCTGCTTGAGATACTGGAAACCAGGGAACCCGTCAAGGCCGTCTACCGTGTCATTCCCTATCTCGAGGATAAACGGGATGAACTGCGCTCCCTGGCCGAGAACATTCTGGTCCGCAGAGATACTCGGGACATGAATTCCAGGCTGATGAAAGATCTGAGATCCTCCGACCGCGCCGTCAGCGACCGGGCCGGCCGCGCTCTATGGTTTATCTTTAAACGCCGGTTCAAAACAAAACTGGGGATCAAACGGTAATTTAGCCAGCAAATTTCACCAATCATCCTCTTCCGGACCCGGATGCACTTGCCTCCATGTCCTCACGACGGAGACCGGTGGAATATGCGTGCTGGCTGTTTTTCTCTCGTGACAACTGAGTATTTAAGTACTCCATTTAAGTAAAATTACCATAGTTATTTTCAGGCATTTTACAGATAGTGTAATAGTGTCTTACCTGGTAAACTGATAACCAAGGTGAGTGCACTGTTATCTTGTTGCCTTTAGTGAGGGTGTATTTTGATGAGTAAAGAAAAAATGAAAACAGCCGACCTGATTCCCTACCGGGAAGTGAACAGAACTATTATCATCACACCGGATAAAAACATAGATGAGTCCAACTCCTCGATTTTCCAGGAAACTCTCAGAAAGTTGTTCCGCGACGGCTACATCAGGTTTGTCGTCGACCTGTCCGAAGTGAGCTATCTGGCCAGCTCCGCCTGGGGTATTATCGTGGCTATGACCGAACAGGTGGCGGCAAAAGGCGGGCGCCTAAGCCTCTGCAATGTGGGACCGGGTCTGCGTCAAATCATCAGCTCCATTCAGATTGAGGAAACTATAACCATCCATACCGACTGCGAAGAGGCTATCTCTTTCTTCAGCTGATTTTCATGTTCATCCACAGCCTGTTCATCTACAGCCAGCCGAGTCTTTCGCCGGCTTGACTGTTTTCCACTGGGGGTCAGGCTTGGCATTTAAACATTTGAAATTTTCTATACTGAATTTCTGGGTTTGTTTAGTATTTAGTGAGTAACAATATAGAAAGTGAGGTCACGAGATTTAAAAGATTAAGATTTGCTGCTGCTTTTTGAAAATCTCCTCCCGCTCAGGAACGTAACACGGCCACTGGCCTGCCGGTTCGCCGTCAACGTGATCATGTCATTGTTTGTGTTCACGGTCGGGGCGCTGGTGGTAAAACCGGTTGCTATGAAATTGGTGGCCTGGTCGGGAAAAAAGGCTGTCGGTCTGCTTCACCTGGCGGACCTTCCCACGGCCGCCGGATTTGCGCTGGGATTTTTGCTGATGGACCTCTCCTTCTACTACTGGCATCGAATCAACCATCTCGTTCCCGTTTTGTGGCGGATTCACGGGATTCACCACTCCAGTATCGAAGCACAGTCAAAGTCCAACTGCTCCTCCATCTTTATCTGGTGGGACCGGATCCACTTGACGGCGCTTCTTGATATCCGGCAGTCTGACCTGATAATCGGTGTCTCCGGTTACCTCAAACCGGGAACAAACCTGCTGATCATGCCGTTTCGTGGAACAAATGGAATAAAAAAATCGTTTTCATCTTAGGCGGATAATAAGAATGATTATTAGTGTTTTGACAGATGGTGGAAAGTGAGAACATCATGAGAAGGTGGGCCGGTATGGCGGTCAATAAATATGTGCTTTCCTTCCTTATGATCGTCTTCAGCATCACCTGCCTGCCTGGTTGCCGCTCAACTCCTTCTTCTGATAAAACCCGGCTGGACAGGATCGAACACATGTACCGGGAATATCTGAAAGAGTTTCCGGATATTCCTGATCTTTCCGTCCGGGAATTGCTGACTTTGCAGGAGACGGAAAACGTCATACTCGTTGACGAACGTGAACCGAAAGAATGGCGGGTCTCCATGCTCCCCGGAGCCGTCACCCGCGAGGCGTTTGAGCGGGAAATCGAATCATACCGACACCTGACAGTCGTTGTCTACTGTACCGCCGGCAAACGTAGCGGATACTACACTGTGGACCTGGCAGCCGATGGGTTTAAGGCCTTCAACCTCGAAGGCGGGGTCCTGGCCTGGGCCCATGCCGGCAGGCCATTCGTCAAAAATGGAAAGAATACCCGACGCGTGCATGTCTATGGTGAGCAATGGAACCTGTTGCCTGAAGAGTACGAGGCGGTATGGTAGAAACGGGAGGTGGGGAAATGAAAACAAAACGATCCGGATCGTTCTGCTTGAAGTTTGGTATTTGGGGGATACTCATGTTCTGCTGCAGTCTGGTTCTGCCTTGTTTTGTTCCGTGCGGCCCGGGGCCGGTCTATTCCCAGGAGAACACGCTGCAGGATAACCGATCGCCGAAATCCGGGGTGAAAGATGGTTTCTACCATGAATTCAGCGCAGCCTTGTCGCGGCACGTCAACAGCCAGGGTTTGGTAGCCTACCGGGCTTTGAAAGAAGACCGGCACGGTCTCGATAATTTCGTTGCTAGCCTGGCCGGACTGAACAGGGAACAATTCGACCGGTGGAGTAAACGGAAGAAGATTGCGTTCTGGATCAACGCTTACAACGCTTTAACGTTACGGGCGATTATCGATAACTACCCGATCAAGTCACGCCTGCTGGCTTCCATCCGGTTTCCCAAAAACAGCATACGCCAGATAGCCGGTGTGTGGGACAAACTCGAACACACGGTGATGGGAAAGCGTGTTACTCTCAACACCATCGAGCATAACATTCTTCGCCAGAAGTTTGACGAGCCCAGAATTCATATGGCCTTGAACTGCGCCTCTATGGGTTGCCCATCGCTCGGATCGGCACCGTTTAACGCCGGGAACTTGGATGAACAGCTTGATAACCAGACACGGCAGTTCCTGGCGAAACCGGAAAACTTTTCTATCGACCGGAACAAGAATCGGGTTTATCTGTCTTCGATCTTCTCGTGGTTCGGCGAAGATTTTATCGGCCGGTTCGGAACCGAAAGCACCTTTGCCTGGTTAGATGACAATGAGCGCTCCGTGCTCAATTTCATCAACCGTTACGTGTCAGAAGATGATCGTGAATACCTGCGGACGGGGACCTATCGAATCAAGTATCTCAGCTATGACTGGGGTTTGAATGAGCAACAGTGATATGGCAAAGAAAGTGAGCGCATGAGCATAGGAGAAAGCGTAGCCGAAAAAAAACAAACCGGGAAAAAGCACGGTTGGTGCCGGCCGGTAGCCCTCTTATGTGTGGTGGCCACTATCATGATCGTCGCTACCGTGTTTGATCTTGGAGACTATCTGAAGAAGATGCGTACCTGGATCGAGTCGCTAGGACCGTGGGGACCGGTGGCCTTTATCGGGCTTTACGCCGTGGCTACCGTGGCGGCGCTCCCGGGATCGGCTTTGACGGCCGGTGCCGGAATCTTGTTCGGTTCCACACTGGGAGTGGTATGTGTCAGTATCGCCTCCACCCTGGGCGCCGGCCTGGCTTTTCTGGTGGCCCGATACTTTGCCCGGCAATCGGTGGAAGGCTGGCTGGCGGGTAATGATACGTTTAGAAAACTGGACGAAATGACCGGCCGGCACGGCGCGATCATCGTAGCTATCACGCGGCTGGTGCCGATCTTTCCCTTTAACCTGCTCAACTACGGGTTCGGGCTGACCAGGGTGTCGTTCTGGACCTATGTCCTCTGGTCCTGGTTGTGCATGCTGCCGGGGACCGTGCTTTACGTGGTGGGGGCCGACGCCATAACCAGCGGAATAGCTAAAGGAGAGATACCGTGGGGACTGCTCGGTGTGCTGGCGGCTGTTATCGTAGTGCTGGTGTTCCTGGTAAAGATGGCGAAAAATAAGATTGAAGACGATGGCGGCGACACGGAGGTCGAAGACGAGCTTCCGGTAAAAGAGGTGAGCTGAGCATGACGGATATTGTGAAGGTAGTTCCGGATGATGAATACAATCAGGCTATGGTCGCCAATGTGCATCCATCGGACTGGATTAATCCCACCCCCGCCGGACGGTACAACCTGGTGGTGATCGGCGCCGGCACTGCCGGGCTAGTGGCTGCCGCGGGCGCCGCTGGGCTTGGCGCCCGGGTAGCACTGGTAGAAAAGCACCTGATGGGCGGAGACTGTCTGGCTTACGGCTGTGTCCCTTCCAAATGCTTGATCCGGTCGTCCCGGGCGGCCTACGACGTGAATACCGCGTACCGATTTGGAATTTCGGTACCATCAGTAGTGACCGTTGATTTTCCAGCGGTCATGGAACGGATGCGGCGGCTTCGGGCTGAAATCAGCCATCATGACTCAGCTTCCCGTTTCCGGGATCTGGGAGTTGACATCTTCCTGGGCGAAGGCCGTTTTTCCGGCTCTGACACCGTCGACGTTGCCGGGCAGACCATTCGTTTCAAGAAAGCCGTCGTCGCCACCGGGGCCCGGGCGTTCGAGCTTCCTGTACCGGGACTGCCCGAAGCCGGCTTTCTCACCAACGAGACCGTGTTTGGCCTGACTAAGCTGCCCTCCCGGCTGGCGGTCGTTGGCGGCGGTCCGCTAGGATGCGAACTGGCCCAGGCCTTCCGCCGTTTTGGCTCCGAGGTGACCGTTATCGAAAAAGCTCCCCATATTCTGGCCCGGGAAGACCAGGACGCGGCCCGCATAATCGAGGAAGCGTTTAAGCGGGAGGGAATCTCCATTCTCACCGGGATCGAGGTGGAAAAAGTAGAGAAAACCGCGGCGGGCAAGATCGTGTATCTTTCTGCCGACGATAACGGTCAAACAATCGCCGTGGACGAGATACTGGTCGCTGTGGGAAGGGTACCCAATGTCGACGGACTCGATCTGGAGAAGGTAGGGGTAGAGTACGACAAGCGCGGCGTTACGGTAGATGACACGCTCCGGTCCACTAATCCCAGGATCTTTGCCGCCGGGGACATCTGTTCTTCTTTCAAGTTCACGCACACCGCCGACGCCCAAGCGAGAATTTTGCTGGAGAACGCTCTTTTCCCGAGCCCGTTCAAGAAAAAATCAAGTATGCTCACCATCCCGTGGTGCACGTACACCGATCCCGAGATTGCGCATGTCGGAATGTACGAAAGCGACGCACATGATCGTGGAATCCCGGTCAAGACTTTCTCGGTTGCCATGAACGATGTGGACCGGGCCATCGCCGACGGCGAAACAGAAGGACTGGTAAAGATCCACGTCAGGGCAGGGAGCGGCGAGATCATCGGCGCCACCATGGTGGCTCGTCATGCGGGAGAGATGATCAGCGAAGTGACTATGGCTATGAAAGGCAAGGTGGGGCTCGGGTCCATATCCGGTGTAATACACCCATACCCGACCCAGGCGGAAGCGATTCGTAAGGTGGCCGATTCCTTCAACCGGACCCGCCTGACGCCGATCGTTAAAAAATTGTTCAACCGGTGGTTCAGCTGGACGAGATAACAGGTATAGCCGGTAGACCCATGTATATCTATAGAAAAGCAGTGAATGAAATTAATCGGTTATCTCGGAGGCGACACAGACAATATCAATTTCTGCCAGATGTTCCAGTATTTGTGACGTCAGGTCCTGCAGTTGAGAACAACGAGCTTCTCGAAGTGCTCGAAGTAAAAAGTTAGTGGCAGATTCGTTGCTGCCCATATCTTTATTAATCAGCCCGTATTCAAGTAATATTTTAGCCTTATAGGAATGGTTTCCCATTTTCTGTGAATGACTTTCAGCAGCTTTTAAATGTTGAAGTGCGGCACTGCATCTATTGCATAAACGATATATCCGACCAAATAAAAGATGTGTTTTCATTTTTCCCATTTGATAGTTAACTCTGGTAAATATCTCCATTGCTTGCTCGGAAAGTTTGATTGCCTCCTCGTACTGTGCGGTGTCGAGCATAATTCTACTCAACTCGATATATGTAGATGCAATACCCAGCTCATCTTTTGCCATCTGGAAGTGTGTTATAGATTCGTGATAATGTGAAATTGAGCTTTGATCTTCCTTCCTGATAAAAAACAACCGGCCAAGATTTCTATTAAGGTAAGCTTGATTTTGAGGGATTTCGACTCTCATGGAAGCCAGCAGGTCTCTGATATAATACTTTTCAGCTGTTGGGTAATCTTCTTTCGCCATATAAACATTCCCGATCTTGCCGAAAAGGGAACCAATTTTGTGTTTTATTGATAGCTTCTTAAATATCTCAAGGCTTTTTTTGAAAAAGAAAAGGGCACGGTCGAGATCCTCAAGATAAAGGAATGTTTGCCCAAGACTATCAAAAACCATTCCCTGATGGTAAATGGACCCGCAGGAAATAAAGATTTTCAAGGCTTTACGCAAGAATTTCAGTGCAGTCAACTGATCTCCAAACTTTGAATTTGCAGTTCCAAGGTACATTTGGGCTTCACCTTGTTCGATCGATGGAGGTGAATCCTGAAGGATATCGATAGCACGCTGTATATAACCGGTAGATTTATCAAAGTTTCCTTGCATCAACTCAATCCGTGCCAGATGACAGAATGAAGCGGAAAGAAGTTTTAGTTCCGAAATAGGCAATTCACTAACTATTTTTTGCAGATCGAAAATAGTTCGTTTGTTGATCTGTTCAGCCTGCTCAAGATCTCCCTTTTGTATAGTGATCGCGCTGGCAAGATAACGGTGCCGGTAAATAAGATCCTGATTACCATCGATCAAAACTTGTTCTTTTGCGGCGATGGTTTTTTCTTCAGCTGCTTTCAAAACTCCTCGGGCCAGGAGAATCCATCCTTGACCCATGAGGGCTTTTGCGTGTTCACCTGAATGATTAAAAGCAAGGCTTTTGCTGAGGGCTTCACCAAATTGGTTCTCAACTTTCAGCCATTCGCCAAGATACCAGAAACACCATCCTATTTTTCGTTGAACAGAGATAGCCTCTTGGTGAAATTTAGAAAAACTCGAATACCTATCAATTTCCGTAATTATTGAAGAGTAAGATTTAATCGCATCCGGATAGTTACATTGCCTAAATGCGGAATCCCCACTTGCTATAAGATTTTCCAGGTCTTTCATCTATCTTTACCCATATCATATTTACGTATGAAAAAGTAAATAAGTAAATGTAGATTATCAAGCTTAAGGTCAAGTCCAAAACTTGCTGTAAATTCCTTCCGCTAGGTTTCATGATACATTCAGCTTAACTACATTCTTATTTTCCTGCTGTTGCTCAGCCTTCCAATCATTATATTCCGTCATATCGAGATAGCGTCTTCCGGTGGACCACACTTCATGTTGTTCTGCCAAGAGAGCACCGATCATCCGAACCACCGAGGCCTCGTTAGGGAAGATACGGATCACCCGTTCCCGTCTTCGCAGTTCGCTGTGGAGCCGTTCAAGCATGTTGGTAGTCCGTAACCTCACTCGATACTTTTCCGGCAGCGCAAGGATGGCTAATGAATCCTCAAGCCCCCGTTCCAAGGTCTTCAGAGCTTTGCTTCCTTTGCCGGCCATATCCGTAACGAGCTTCTCGTATTGCTCCCAGCCCTCTTCTCTGGTGTCGGCTTTGAAAATACGCTTCATTCCGGCTGCCAATTGAGGTCGCAGACAATATGATGCATCACTAAACACATTCCGTCGCAAATGGACCTGGCACCGCTGCCAGATTGCTCCTTGAAAATGTTTCCGAACAGCGTTGGTCAAACCACTATGTTGGTCAGAAATGACGTAGTCGACACCGGTAATCCCTCTTTTTCTGAGCCAGGAAAACATTTTAGACCAACTGTGTTCAGACTCGCTGTCACCGAGTGTCAGACCTAAGATTTCGCGGTGTCCTTCTTTGTTGATTCCCAGGGCTATCAGAGCATGTACAAAACGTCCGGCTCCATCTTTCCTGGCCCTGGTCATCATGGCATCAACGATTATAAATGGATATTTTGTATCTTTCAGAGAGCGATTATTCCAGGCTTCAACGCGACGATCCAGGTTTTTGCATAGGTTGCTTACGGTCGATCTTGAAAAACTGACACCGCACAGTTCTTCGGTTACTTTCGTGACTTTTCGAGTAGAGACCCCGTTGAGAACCATTTCCATGAGTCCCAGGACAAACGCCTGTTCTGATCGTTGATAACGCTTAAAAATGGCGGTGCTGAAACCGCCGTCCCGTGTTTGCGGGACCTGAAGTGAGAGAGGGCCGACCCTGGTGTAGAGCTGCCGGATCCGGTAGCCATTTCGATAGGCTTTTCTCTCATTCGTTCTTTCGTAAGGCTTTGCACCGATGTATTCTGACATTTGAGCTTCCAATACCTGGTTCACTACATCCTCCAACAGATCACGTAATCCATTATCTTTTACCAACAAGTCTTTTAGCTTTTCTCCGTTTACGGTAAGATTGAATTGGGTCATCGCTCTTCCTCTTTTCTAGGTTGTGTATTGGGTGTACAAAACCTAACGGAAGGCGATGGCCTTTCCCTTAGTGCTAACCTCCTTTCAAATTTACAGCATTATAAAGACGTAACCACTTATTAAAAGAAATTTAGTGTCAAATGATCATGTTTCAGAATCCACATTTTTTTGGTGTGACGGCGGATTCCTATCATGGTACATTAGTAATAGAAGGAAGGTCATTCATGTCAAAGGGGGTTACTGCTCGAGTCTCGCTCACCTGGTTTCTGGCCGGGTTGGCGCTGGTGGTTTTACAACTCTGCCTAAATTACCTGTCACCGGCCTTCGAGTATGAGCGGGACCTGGAGGCGGCACCGATTTTTTGGCTTTGCGGTACCATGATCGCCGCCGGAGCCATCTATCTCTGGATCGTTCGCTGCGTCACGGCGAGCACTACCGGGAGTATTCGGGGGAAAGGAAAACGGAAACTCCCGGTAGCCTTCCTGGGTTTTGTTGTTCTCACCGGTCTCGTACTTCGCCTGTTGTTTATGACCAGCGTTCCCATACTGGAAGACGATCATTACCGCTACCTGTGGGACGGAGCCGTGTGGATTCACGGGTTCAATCCGTACGCTTACGCCCCGCAGGACATTAACGACAGCCTTAACAGCCCTCTGGACGCCAGCGTGCCAGAGAAACTCCGGCAGTTGGCCGACGATTCAGGTACCGTTATCGAGCGGATCAATCATCCTCACCTGCGGACGATCTATCCACCCATTGCCCAGGTAGCTTTCGCCACCGCGTATCTTTTAAAGCCCTGGAGTCTTCCGGCCTGGCGGTTGGTCCTTCTGTTTTGTGACCTCGTCATACTGGTCCTGTTATTCATCATTCTGATGGACCTGAAGCTGCCTCCTTTATGGGCGGCTGTCTACTGGTTGAATCCTTTATTAGTAAAAGAGATTTACAACTCGGGACACATGGACATCCTGCTCATTCCTTTTGTCCTGGGCGCGCTTTATCTGGCCTCCCGGAAACGGCCTGTCTGGTCCTCGGTCTTGTTGGCGCTGGCGGCGGGTATAAAGCTCTGGCCGGTGCTGCTCGTGCCTCTCGTGCTGCGAAATACCCTGTCCCGTCCGGGACGTTTGGCGGCGGCTTTGGTGCTTTTCGTCCTGTTGACGGGAATCATCTCCGTCCCGGTGCTTGAAGCAGGCCTGGACGACACTTCGGGTTTTACCGCCTATGGCTCTCATTGGGAGATGAACGACTCACTCTTCATGATCATTGGCTGGGGTGTGACCGTCGTCTTGAAAGTCGGCGAATTCGACTATTCGCTCTGGCCGCGCCTTACCCGGCTGGTGGTAGCTGTGCTGCTGGCGGCAGTTACTTTCCTGGCGGTGCGGAAAAACCCGGCAAACAAGAAGGCCTATTATGCCAAAGCGTTTATAATTATTGCCGCTCTTTTCCTGCTCAGTCCCACGCAGTTTCCCTGGTACTCGCTCTGGTTCCTGCCGTTTCTGGTTTTTTATCCCCGCTGCCCGCTCATCCTTTTAACAGCCCTGCTTCCAATCTATTACCTGCGTTTTTATTTCAAATCTTTCGGAAACGTCGACCTGTTCGACTACGGCCTGGTCTGGCTGCAGTACATACCGGTATGGGTGATGCTGATACTGGAGTGGCGGAAATCTCATACCTTACTTTTTACGCCAGGAATTCAGAGGGTGGTGGGTAAGTAGAAGCTCACGCTACGCCGAGGATAAGAGGGGTCAGGCCTAACATTTAAACATTTGAAGCTATCGATAAGAGGATGATTTTACCCGGGCGGCGCCTGGCTCCTTCCTCCTAAAGCAAGTGCGAACATTGAGATGTAGCGAAGCTTGGTGGTCCCGCCCTCAAGCAAGGAGCGTAGAAAGTAAGCAGGTCAGGCCTAACATTTAAACATTTGAATTCTCTGTAGAAGATTATTTAGTATAATGAGCTTATCCAATTAACTGTCAGGACCAACAAGAATAACGAGATAGAGATATAAGGACGTAAACGTTTTGAGAAACGGTTCTTCCATTACAGTCATCATTCCCACTCTCAATGAAGAGCGGGCAATCGGACAGGTGCTCGACGCCATCCCCCATTGGGTAGATGACATTATCGTGGTGGACAACGGATCGACCGACCGGACTGTCAAGGTGGCCGAAGAGCATGGTGCCCGTGTTGTACGAGAACCTCAACGAGGGTATGGAGTAGCTTGTCTCACCGGGATCGCTTCTTCCGACCACTCCGACATCCTGGTTTTTCTCGACGGTGATTTCAGTGACCATCCCGACGAGATGGATCTGCTGGTTGATCCCATTGCCGACAGTGGATTAGATTTGGTAATCGGGTCTCGGGTACTTGGCCGCAGGGAGGCCGGAGCGCTTACTCTCCAGGCCCGGTTCGGCAACTGGCTGGCCTGTCTTCTCATCAAGCTGTTTTGGAGTAAGACCTTCACCGATCTCGGACCGTTCAGGGCTGTCCGGTATTCGTCGCTTCAAAAACTTTGCATGCAGGATCAGGATTACGGATGGACGGTTGAAATGCAGATCAAGGCCGCCCAGTTAAACCTGGCTGTTAAGGAAGTCCCGGTCAGCTACCGCCAGAGAATCGGGGAATCGAAGATCTCCGGCACGGTGAAAGGGGTCGTCTTCGCCGGAACGAAAATTCTGTACACAATTTTCCACTCGGCGCTATTGTCTCGAAGAGGCGGGATGACAGGATCAGGCCTTTTCGGTCAAAACGAACGAAACCGGTTAATGGTGTTTACCCGCTGCCCGGAGCCGGGCAAAACCAAAACCAGGCTCATCCCGGCCCTGGGAGCCGAGGGAGCGGCCGAACTTCAGAACCGGATGACCGTTCACACGTTGTGGCAGGCTCGTGAAGCCAGGCGCTCCCGGGAATTGCAGTTGGAAGTCCGTTTCGAAGGCGGTACCAAATCTCGTATGAAACAGTTGTTTGGCTCTGATTTGGAATACCTGCCCCAGGGAGAGGGAAACCTGGGAGACCGAATGTTTCACGCTTTTCAAGCAGCCTTCGGCGATGGGGTGGAAGGGGCAATCATAATCGGTACGGATTGTCCTGGTGCGGGACCCGAACAGTTTAAGAATACTTTTGATTTGTTGAGAACGCACAACCTGGTTTTGGGACCGGCTGATGATGGCGGGTATTATCTGATCGGACTGCGCCGGTTGGTACCGGAACTCTTCAGGGATATCCCGTGGGGAACGGGAGACGTGCTGGCGGCAACAATGGAGCGGGCACACGAAGCAGGATTATCGGTGGCCACGCTAGAGACCATGAGAGATGTCGACCGCCCGGAAGATATCGAGTTCTGGAACGAATACCGAAGCAGCCTGGCGTGCAAATCCGGGGTTTCAAAATTATCGGTGGTTATACCGGTACTCAACGAAGCGGTCAACATTTCCAGGGTTCTCGGACAGCTGGAAAATGAAGAAAACCTTGAGATCATCGTGGTTGACGGCGGAAGCACCGATCAAACGCGGACGCTCGTCGAACGGTTCGGTGTCCGGGTGATCTGTTGTCATCCCAACCGGGCTGACCAGATGAACATCGGAGCGGCAGCCGCTTCCGGTGAAACGTTGTTGTTTCTCCATGCCGACACGATACTTCCTACCGGTTTCCAGGAGCACGTGCGACGGGTTCTGTCGCAAATAGGCGTTATCGCCGGGGCTTTCGAGTTGAGAATAAGGACTGCCGGGTCCCGTTTCCGGTGGTGTGAACGGCTGATCAACTGGCGGTCCAGGTACATGCAACTGCCTTACGGAGACCAGGCTTTGTTCATGACGGCCGGTGTTTTCAAGAAAATCGGTGGATTCCCGTCGATTCAGATCATGGAGGACTACGTTCTGGTCAAACGCCTGCGGCGCCGCGGCCGGATCGAACTCGTCCCGCTTCCGGTGGAGACTTCTGCCCGGCGCTGGAAGAAGCTCGGTCTGCTGCGTACCACGCTGATCAACCAGTTGATCATAGCCGGTTATCATCTCGGCGTTTCCCATTCTCGTCTATTAAAGTGGCAAGGGAAATCATCCTCTTGTCCATAGTCTCAAATGTTCAAATGTTAGGCCTGACCCCTAAGATGTTTCCGCTTGATGACCTTTCTGACCGCTTCGGCGATGGATTTATCGGTCAAATTATATTTCTCCTGCAACTGCTGAGGCGTCCCGGATTCACCGAACGTATCCATGACCGCCACCATCTCCAGGGGCACCGGGAGGTTCGTGCTGAGCACCTCGGCCACCGCGCTTCCCAGCCCGCCGTTCACTTGGTGGTCCTCGGCCGTTACGATAGCGCCGGTCTGGCCGGCGGCCTGGATGATCGCGTCCCGGTCGATCGGTTTAATCGTGTGCATGTTGATCACCTGCACTTCGAGACCTTCCCGGACCAGGATGTCGGCGGCTTTGAGTGATTCTGAAACCAGAAAGCCGCAGGCGATGACAGTGGCATCTGCGCCGCGACGCATGATGATGGACTTGCCGAGGGTAAACGGAGTGTCCCTGGTGGTGATGATCGGAAGCTTGTTCCGGCTGCAACGCATGTAAACCGGGCCGTACATCTCGGTGATAGCCCGGGTGGCTTTTTCGGTCTCGTACGCGTCAACCGGGTACACCACGGTCATGTTGGGTAGCACCCTGGTTATGGCCAGGTCCTCGAGGGCCTGGGCGGTAGCCCCGTCTTCGCCCACGGTAATACCGCCGTGAGAGCCTATCACCTTGACATTGGTGTTGTTGTAACAAACAGATAACCGCAGCATCCCGTACGGCCGGTTGGTGATAAAGGCCGCGAAGGAACTGGCGAAAGGAATGTATCCGGCCAGGCTCAAACCGGCGGCGGTTCCCAGGATGTCCTGTTCGGCTATTCCCAGGTTGAAAAACCGCTCGGGAAACTCATTCCCGAAATACTCCGCCCGGGTAGAGTCTTCAAGGTCACCTGAAAGAACCACGATCTTCTCGTTTTCATGTCCCAGTTTCAGTAATGTTTCGCCCCAGGAGTCCCTGGTCGCTTTCATTTCAGTCATAATTGTTTACCTCAATATCCTAGCTCTGCCAGGGCATCACTTAACTGCTCCTGGTTGGGGGATTTTCCATGCCACTTGTGGTTTCCCTCCATGAAAGAGATCCCTTTGCCTTTGATCGTGTGGGCAATAATGATGGTGGGTTTTCCTTTCACCGTCTCGAACTCGTCCAGGGCGTTCATGAGTTCCTCGAAATTATGGCCGTCCACTTCTATGACGTGCCAGCCGAAACTGCTCCAACGGCCGTTTTGCGGTTCCTCGTTCTTGATACTGTTCACGAGCCCGTTTTCCTGCAACTTGTTGTAGTCCAGGATGGCGCAGACATTATCCAGCTTGTGATGGGACGCCGTCATGGCTGCTTCCCAGATCATCCCCTCCTGGATTTCGCCGTCGCCCATGAGACAGTAGACATTGTATCCGGCTTTCCCTATCTTCGCTCCGATTCCCAGACCGTTGGCCACGGACAAACCCTGTCCCAACGAACCCGTACAGAACTCTACCCCGGGCACCTTGGTGTGAACGTGCCCCTGCAGCCTGGCGCCGAGTTTGCGAAACGTCTTGAGTTCTTCCTTCGGGAAGTAGCCCGCGTTGGCCAGGGCCACATAGGCCGCCGGTGAGGCGTGTCCCTTGGACATGATAAGGCGGTCACGTTCATCCCATTGAGGAACATCCGGCTTATGTTTCATCTTGTAAAAGTAGAGCGAGATAAGAATGTCGATACACGACAGAGACCCCCCCGGGTGACCGCTTTGCGCCTCGGTAATCGTCTCCAAAATCTCTTTTCTAGCGAGGTGCGCTTTTTCTTTCAGTTTTCCTACTAAACCCTGTTTATCAGTCATGGCAGCTCCTTTACCGTCTATTTTTTAAAAAACCGGCGATCAGTTTACGGCAACATTCCTAAGACTGTCAATTCAAGCTGCTGCGTGAATCATGGCGGTATTGCAGCATCGAGGATCAAAAGGCCCTGTCCCTTTTTTTAATATAGCGATTTCAGCGAAGCAAATGGGGCAGATATAAAAAAACAGGCGCCTGGATAATGGTTCCATGGCCATATTACAGCACCGGGGTGAGAAATCCCCTGTTCTCGGTGCCAGTACACTTACTTCAGCTTTGCAGATTGGACAAAAATATATGGTGCCTTTAGAGTGGCTCATAATCTCTCTCCTACCCCTAACCGCTGGAAGGCATCATTTGTTCCATGGATTTACCACAGCAGTTCATTTCCAGAACTCCGATACCGCTCCTGGTAACCATCACGAGATTCTTGCACGTCCGGCAGGCATAGATAGTCCCCACGTGTATAGTATAAGCTTTTTCCCAATCCTCGAGGTCCCACTCGGGAGACGTCGTAACCGGTTTTCCATCCATTTTACTTTCCTCCAGGTTCCTCATTGTAGAGTCCGCGGTTAACCGGCGCTCGAGTGAGCGTCCGTGTTCAACCGCTTTTAATGATTATTTCACCCTATTATACACCCTCACGATAGTGCAGTGGGATTATTACCGGAATATCCGGCACGCTGTTTCGAACAGGCCGGATTCGGTCGTGATCGGATGGACAATGATTGGCGTTTGCTATTCGAACAACGGAGTGCTCAGGTACCGGTCGCCGAGATCAGGAATGATGGCCACGATGAGCTTGCCTTTGCTCTCAGGCCTCCGGGCTACCTCCAGGGCGGCCCAGACGGCGGCGCCGGAAGAGATACCCACGAAGATTCCTTCCTGGATGGCGAGTTGCCGGGAGGTTTCGAAAGCATCCTCGTTTGCAACCTGGACGATCTCGTCGATGATGTCGGTGTTCAGAACATTGGGGACGAAACCCGCTCCGATTCCCTGGATCTTGTGGGGTCCGGGTTTGCCTCCGGAGAGCACGGGGGAGCCGGTAGGTTCCACCGCCACTGCGTGCAGGGAAGGTTTCCGTTGTTTGATCACTTCCGAGACCCCGGTAATCGTCCCGCCGGTTCCGATGCCCGACACCAGGATATCGATTTGTCCATCGGTGTCCCGCCAGATTTCCTCCGCGGTGGTCTCCCGGTGAATCTCCGGATTGGCCGGATTATTGAACTGCTGGGGCATGAAGTACTTACTGTCGCTCTCGGTCAGTTCCCTGGCTTTATCGATAGCTCCGGGCATACCTTTGTCGGCCGGGGTCAACACCAGTTCCGCCCCGAAAGCTTTCAGGATACGCCGCCGCTCGATAGACATACTTTCGGGCATGGTCAACAGCAGCTTGTATCCCTTGGCGGCGGCCACGAAGGCCAGGGCGATACCGGTGTTGCCGGAAGTGGGCTCGATGATTATGGAATCCTTGTTTAAAAGCCCGTCCCGCTCCGCCGCCTCGATCATGGACAGGCCGATGCGGTCCTTGACGCTGGACATGGGATTGAAGGACTCCAGTTTGAGGGCGATCTGTCCCGGCAGCCCGTCATTGAGGCGGTTCAGTTTGACCAATGGGGTGTTACCGATTAGTTCCGTGATATTGTTTGCTATTTTCATGGTTACTACCTCCTTTTAAATTGAAGAATCAGGGATGTACTGTTCGCTTTATTATCATACCTTATTATTACCGACTATTCCAATTGGGATTATAGTGATTTTGTTTCCGATTTGTCAATTTTCATTGCTACGGTCATGGTATGAGTTTAACATTATGGAATTGGATGGGTCAATTTGCCCTTTTAAACGTTAAGAAGGTATTATGGTGGCCGTGAAAATGAATGAAAAAAAATCGAACAGTTCTCCCGGTGAACGTCACCACAGTCTGCGTTTTCGAATTCTCCTCTGGATGTCGCTGGTGGCACTTGGCCCACTGGTGATTATGTCGGCCCAGGGATATCACTGCGCCCGGCAGGCAATCATTGAGCTCCAGGAAGCAAGTCACAAGGCCTCCATCGAGCTTGGCTGCCCGCTGATATCGGAGATCGAACAGAAAGATGTGGTCCGTTGGCTGGGAGTTCTTCGTATCCGGGCCCTGGTTACGGGCGCGGTAACGTTTATCGTGGTGCTTCTTCTCGCGGGAAGAACATCTCGTGCACTATCCAGGCCGCTTAGAAAGTTGGCCGTAATAGCCCGCACGATCGCCGAGGGAAAACACGAGGAACGTCTCGGTCAATTGAAAGGGAAGGAAGCCCAGGAAGTGGGGCAGGCGTTTAATCACATGCTGGATGAACTGGCGGCCAGTCAACGGAAACTGACCCGGGCAGCTTCCCTGGCAGCTGTCGGGGAGCTCAGTTCCAGCATCGTTCACGAGATGCGAAATCCCCTATCCTCGGTAAAATTGAACCTGCAGGCACTCCGGAAGAAGGTGAAAAGTGACGCCGATCACGCCGAGTTGGCCGATATCGCAATCCGGCAGGCGGGCAGGCTGGAGACCATGCTGACGGATCTGCTCGGATACGGGAAGCCGCTTGAGCTGAAACTGACCTCAATCAAATTTGGAGATCTGGCGGACGGGGTCAGGGACGTGGTCCGGGAGGCCGTCGAAGAAAAATCCATTAATCTTGAATTCAATGACGACTGCGGGCAAACGGAGATAATTGCCGACGCTGAACAACTCCAGCGAGCTTTGACCAACCTGATTACCAATGCCGTTTATTTCACGCCACGGAAAGGCAGGGTGCTGGTAAATGGATCACTGGTGCCGGATAATCCGGATCAGGTTGCCATATCGGTGAGCGATGAAGGACCGGGTATTTTATCCTCGCAAATGGAAAAATTGTTCCAGCCTTTCTATACGACGCGGCCAGACGGGACCGGGCTCGGGCTGGCCAATGTCAAGAAGATCATCGAACTTCACGGGGGACCTGTTGTCGTGGAAAACCGTTCAGAGGGAGGGGCGGTCTTTACCGCCCTGCTCCCCGTGGGAGGACCGCCGACATGAGCAGTATTCTTATCATCGATGACGACCGTGATCTCTGCCGTTCCCTGGAGATTCAGCTGAAAACCGAAGGACATGAAGTGAAGTACGCCAACACCGCCTCCGCGGGACTCGACCTGATCGCAGAATGGCAGCCGGACCTGATCCTGCTGGATCTGAATCTCCCGGACCGGAGCGGTATCGATGTTCTCAAGCTTTTACAGGAACAATACCGTGATGTTCCGGTGGCGATGATCACCGGCCAGCAGGATATGAAAACGACCATCGAAGCGATGCGTTCCGGAGCCTTTGACTATCTCCGTAAACCATTTGAACTCGATGACGTCCTGCTGCTGATCGAGAAAGCGGAGCGATTCGGGACTGTCCGCACGGTAACCGTACCCATTGAAAGGAGTCCGGTTTTGGAACGTCCTGACGAGATTGTCGGCACCGGCAGGAAAATCATCGAGGTGATCAAGCAGATCGGGCTTCTCTCCAGGAGCCGGGTCACCGTTCTCATCGAGGGGGAAAGCGGGACGGGCAAGGAACTGGTGGCGCGCGCCCTTCACGAAGCGTCTTTTTCCGGCCAGTCATTTGTTCCGATTAACTGCTCGGCAGTAGTTCCAACACTCCTGGAAAGCGAGCTGTTCGGTCATGAAAAAGGGGCTTTTACCGGTGCCGGCGATCGTAAGATCGGCAAGATGGAATTTGCCGGTGAAGGGACTCTTTTCTTCGATGAAATAGGGGACATGCCACTTGATTTGCAGGCCAAGGTTCTTCGAGTGCTCCAGGAAAAGGAGTTCGAACGGGTGGGGGGGCTGAAAAGTATACCGTTTCTGGCCCGGGTAGTTGCCGCCACCAATCGCAATCTGGAAACCATGCTTGGGGAAGGTACATTTCGCCGGGATCTCTACTACCGCCTGACTGTAGCCCGTATCGAGGCGCCTTCTTTACGGGAACACCGCAGTGACATACCGCTTCTGGTGCAGTATCTTCTCGGCCGCATCAGCCGTACTTTGCACCGGCGGGTCGACGCAGTGGAAGAAGCGGCCATGAGGCGGCTGACCGCTTACGATTGGCCCGGCAACGTGCGGGAGCTGGAGAACGTTCTCACCAGGGCGGTGGCCTTGAGCCGGGGACCTGTTTTAACCGGGGACGACCTCGAGTTTTCGCTTCGTCCCGAGATAGAAACCGATCCATCGGCCGCGAATGTCACGACGCTTCGCCAGGCCGAAAAAGGGCACATAGAAAAAGCTTTAATTGTAACCGACTGGAACATCACCCGCACCGCCGGCATTCTTCAGATTTCTCCCACGACCCTCCGGAAAAAAATCACCGATTACGATCTGAAGCGCCCGCTGTAACTCATCAGAATTTGGGGGCCGATACCCATCAGAATCTGGTGGGTAACTCAGTCTTAACGATCTCATTCCGCTTCGATATTTGGGTCCGGCAATTTTCATTACAGTACGTATAATCACGGTTTACAAACACGGACTGTTTAATAACCATATATTGGCACGGGTCTTGCTCTTCAAACCGTTGACCGTTTTACAGGACATGTTCTGAAGGAATTGATCATACGGATCGTTAAGTTGACGATGACAGTTCTTTGCTGAGAAGCCTGAAAATCGCGTTAACGCCACTCTATCTTGACACGGTTGCCCGTTAATCGCTTAGATTGGGATAAAGTTGGAAAATGAAAAGATATGCGAAAAATCAAAATAGGGAGAGATAAAAATGGTTCACAATAAGACGTTGCATATATTTTTACTGATTCTTATCTCAATTATTTTTCCGGGAACCGTATGTGTCGCCAAAACAGCAAACCAGCCGGCTGACATCACTGAAGCACATGACCTGCCGGTGCTCGACGATCAATCCATGCTTGCCGATTACCTGGTCTACGCCGGGGCGAACAACCCGGGCCTGCAGGCGGCGTTCAACACGTGGCAGGCGGCTCTGGAAAAAATTCCCCAGGTCCGGTCCCTGCCGGATCCAAAGTTTACCTACGGTTACTTCATCCGGGAAGTGGAGACCCGGGTCGGACCGCAACGGCAGAAGTTCGGGTTGTCCCAGATGTTTCCCGGATCCGGCAAGCTGGCTGGACGTCAGAAGGTGGCCAGGCAGGCGGCCAAGGTGGCGGAGCAGCGCTATCAGACGGCCTTGCTCAAACTCTTCTACCAGGTCAAGGAAGCATATTACGAGTATTATTACCTGGCCCGGGCCATCACCGTTACGGAAGAGAATGTCCAGTTGATCACCTATCTCGAAAAAGTGGCCAGGACCAGGTACCAGGCGGGCGCGGCCAAACACGCCGATATCATCAGGGCTCAGGTGGAGCTCGGTAAACTGGAAGACCGCCTGGAGACGCTTCGTGAGCTGCGAGGACCGGTGTCGGCCAGGTTGAACGCGGCCCTCAACCGGCCTTCCGATACGTTCATACCATGGCCGCGACGGATTTCCGAAGAAGCGGTTTCCTTTTCTGATGATCAGCTTTTGACACAACTCAGCGAGCTCAATCCGGAGCTGAAAGCCATGGACTACATGGCTGCCAGGGGGAAAGCGGCCGTTGAGCTGGCACACATAAACGACAAGCCTGATGTAATGGTGGGACTGACCCTGGTCGACACCGATCCCGCGGTGATGCCGGTCCTGAACGACAGCGGGAAGGACCCGTTGGTGGCTATGGTCTCGGTCAACCTGCCTTTTTTCAGGCAGGATAAATACCGGGCGGCCGAGCGGCAGGCCGAAGCGCAGTATTTGTCGGCTGTGAACCAGCGAAGTAATATGGAAAATAAACTGACGGCCCGCCTGAAAATGGTCATCTACCGTTTCCGGGACGCCAAGAGGAAAATCAGTCTTTACAGGGACACTCTGGTTCCGAAAGCTAAACAGGCATTCGAGGTTACGCAAAAGGCATTTTCCACCGGCAAGGCCGGCTTTTTGGACCTGATCGATACACAGAGAACGTTGCTCCAGTTCCAGCTTTCATTCGAGCGCTCGCTGGCGGACCATGCCCAGAGATTGGGTGAACTGGAGATGCTCGTGGCCCGGGAACTTACCCGGGTGGAAGAGGAGTTTACTGAGTAAGGTAGGAGGTGATGTTCTGTGAACCTGTGGGAAAAAATAAAACGTGCGCTCAATACCTGGCTGTCCGGTTTGGCCCGGGAGAACAAGAAACAGTTCGGGTCTTCACGGCTCGATTGCTGCAATGTCAAGAAGGAGAAAACGGAAGGAGTGAATAAATCATGAAAAAGCTGATGATGGTTAGTGTGGTTCTGGTTGTGATGGTGTTTGTAACCGGCCTGGTGGTGGCGGAGGAAGAGGCGGTTCAACTTGAACCTCAGACGACCTGCCCGGTCATGGGCGGTAAGATCAACCAGGAGCTCTTCGCCGATTACGAGGGTAAACGAGTGTACTTCTGCTG
>CAZQHK010000007.1:30579-61711 GCA_964593455.1 uncultured bacterium | reverse complement strand
TGAGGCGAGGCATTTGAGGACGGTGATAATGATGAAGTTGGTTAATAGGCAATCCGGGCGATGGAGTACGAAGATTACCGTTCTTATAATGATAATCGTCGCTTTCGTTCTGGGATACTTCGTGCGCGGCGGTGGTGATTCTCAACCCACCGCCGCCGTCCACGAGCACGACACCGGGCACGAGGAACAAAAATCCCAGGTCTGGACTTGTTCCATGCACCCGCAGATACGTCAGCCGAAGCCGGGTCAATGTCCTTTATGCGGGATGAACCTGATACCGGTTCAAAGCGGTGGAGCGGAAGATGAAGGAGGAGTGCGCGAAATTAAGCTTTCACCCTCGGCCAAGAAGTTGGCCGGTATTCAGGTGGCGCCGGTGGAACGGAAGTTCGTCACCGTGGAGATCAGGATGGTCGGCAAAGTAGACTATGACGAAACCCGGTTAGGCCGCATTTCAGCCTGGGTGTCCGGGAGAATCGACCGACTCTACGTTGATTACACAGGGGTTTCCGTCAAAAAAGGAGACCATATGGTCTACCTTTACAGCCCGGAGCTTCTCACCGCCCAGGAGGAACTGATCCAGGCTTTGAAGGCGGTGGAAGAGCTGAGGGAGAGCGGGTTGGCCAGTATCAAGGAAACCGCCCTCCTGACCGTGGATGCGACCCGGGTAAAGCTCAGCCTCTGGGGGCTGACCCAAAATCAGATCAAAGCGATAGAGTTGCGGGGAAAACCTTCCGATCACATGACTGTACATTCTCCCATGAGCGGGATTGTCATACACAAGCACGCCGTGGAGGGTATGTATGTCAAAACCGGAACAAAGATCTACACCATCGCCGACCTCTCGCAGGTGTGGGTGAAGCTCGATGCCTATGAATCGGATCTGGCGTGGATCCGGTATGGGCAGGAAGTGGAGTTCAGAACAGAAGCGTATCCCGGAGATGTTTTCAAGGGAAAAATTACCTTCATCGACCCGGTCCTCGATGCCAAGACCCGGACGGTCAAGGTCCGGGTGAATGTGCCGAACCTCAACGGTAGGCTTAAACCGGAGATGTTCGTCCGGGCCCTGGTCCGCGCCGACATGGCTGCCGACGGCCTGGTGCTGGATACCGTCCTGGCCGGAAAATGGATCTGTCCCATGCATCCGGAGGTCGTCAAGGACGAGGCCGGTTTGTGTGATCTCTGCGGTATGCCGCTGGCTCAGGCCGAATCCCTGGGGTATGTATCGACCAGCCTTTCGGAGCCGGAAGCTCCCCTGGTCATACCCGTTACCGCACCGCTACTTACCGGGAAGCGGGCCGTGGTTTACGTGGCTTCGCCTGATAAGGAAGGAAGCTATTCAGGGCGGGAGATCGAACTCGGTCCCCGGGCCGGTGACTACTACCTGGTCAAAGACGGTTTGATCGAAGGCGAACTGGTGGTGGTAAACGGTAACTTCAAGATCGACAGCGCCGTCCAGATACTGGCCAAACCCAGCATGATGAGCCCGGAAGGGGGTGACCAGGAACCGGAACATCATCATGGGGCTGGTTCCGGCACGAAAGCCGAAGAGGAACCGGCTGTTTTCGATGTTCCCGATTCCTTCAAGAACCAGCTGGATCATGTCCTTGAAGCCTACTTCAAAGTCCAACAAGCTTTGAGTAACGATACTCTTGATGCGGCCCGCTCCGGTGCCGGGGAGATATTGTCTGCTCTTAAACACGTGGACATGGGACTCTTGGAAGGCCAAGCTCACATGCGCTGGATGAAAGAACTGGAGCGGCTTAACAAAATAGCCAAAAGTATTTCCACTCCTGCCGCGATCGAGGAAGCGCGCCAGTCGTTTTCCACGCTTTCCGAGTTAATCATATCGGTAGTGAAAGTGTTCGGTGCCGGTGGCCGGCACTCCATCATCCGCTTCAACTGTTCCATGGCTTTTGATGGGCGCGGGGCGGATTGGCTGCAGAACAAAGAGGGAACAAGAAATCCTTACTATGGAGTTGCAATGTTGATGTGCGGTGAACAGGTGGAGATTATACATGCCGGAGATTGAGAACGGAACAGCTGGCTGGATTAACAAGATCATCCGGTTTTGCCTGGAGAAGAAGATCGTCGTCTTCCTGATGATCCTGTTCACCATCGGTTGGGGGCTCATGGTGGCGCCTTTCGATTGGGATCTGGGCGGGCTGCCCCGGGATCCCGTGCCGGTGGATGCCATCCCCGATATCGGGGAAAACCAGCAGATCGTGTTCACTCGCTGGATGGGGCGCTCTCCGCAGGATGTGGAAGACCAGATCACCTACCCGCTGACGGTCTCGCTGCTGGGAATTCCCGGTGTGAGGACCATCCGCTGCTACTCCATGTTCGGTTTCTCGTCGATCTACGTTATCTTCAAGGAAGACATCGATTTCTACTGGTCGCGTTCCCGGGTGCTGGAGAAACTCAACAGCCTGCCCGCAAGCACCCTTCCTCCCATGGTCCAGCCCATCCTGGGACCTGACGCCACCGCTCTGGGGCAGATCTTCTGGTACACCCTGGAAGGACATGACGAAGAGGGAAACCCCACCGGAGGCTGGGACCTTAACGAACTCAGGACCATCCAGGACTGGTATGTTCGTTACGCGCTGCTGTCTGCCGACGGCGTGAGCGAGGTGGCTTCGGTGGGTGGTTTCGTGCAGGAGTACCAGGTGGACGTAGATCCGGACGCCATGCTGGCCAACCGGGTGAAACTGGACGAGGTGATCGCGGCGGTCAAGATGTCCAACCTGGACGTGGGGGCGCGCACCATCGAGGTCAACAAGGTGGAGTACGTCATCCGGGGCCTGGGTTTTGTCAAAGAACTGACCGACATCGAGAACGCGGTGATCAAGGTCAACGACGGTGTTCCCATTTATGTTAAGAACGTGGCGCGGGTGGTTCTCGGACCGGCGCTCAGGCGGGGGGCGCTTGACAAGGAAGGGGCGGAAGCCGTGGGCGGCGTGGTGGTTGTCCGGTACGGCGACAATCCTCTGGCCACCATCAAGAACGTTAAAAAGAAAATTGAAGAGATCTCACCGGGCCTGCCCAAAAAGACCCTTCCCGACGGCACCGTCAGCCAGGTGAAGATCGTTCCCTTCTATGACCGGAGTGGCCTCATTTACGAGACCCTGAGCACGCTGAACACCGCCCTGACCGAAGAGATACTGGTCACGGTGATTGTCGTCCTGATCATGGTCATGCACCTGAGAAGCTCGCTTTTAATCTCGGGACTGCTCCCGCTGGCCGTGCTGATGTGTTTCATTGCCATGAAGGTCTTCAAAGTGGACGCCAACATCGTGGCCCTGTCCGGGATCGCCATCGCCATCGGCACCATGGTGGACATGGGGATCATCGTTTGTGAAAACATCCTCAAGCATCTGAATGATGCCGAAGAGCAGGAGAACCGTCTCGAGGTGGTCTTCAAAGCGACCAGCGAGGTGGGTGGCGCTGTCCTGACGGCGGTCGCCACCACCATAGTCGGCTTTCTTCCGGTCT
Source organism: uncultured bacterium (assembly GCA_964593455.1). Classification (GTDB taxonomy): domain Bacteria; phylum Muiribacteriota; class CAYSPT01; order CAYSPT01; family CAYSPT01; genus CAZQHK01. Next base: position 58,222 of record CAZQHK010000007.1, on the reverse strand, counting down.
TTACCATGGAAGCGGCGGAAGGGAAACTCTTCAGACCCCTGGCCTTCACCAAGACGTTTGCCTTGCTGGCTTCAGTCATCGTGGCCATCACCATTATTCCGCCCGTGGCCCACTTGCTGATTGCCGGGAAGGCAAAAAAGCAAGGAAGAAAATCCATTTTCACTCGGATCAAAGAATGGATTCCCGGATGGATGAAAGTGATGGGGAACTGGTCAAGCATCGGGATCGCCACCCTGGCGGTGGCCTACCTTCTCAGCAGTCACTGGCTTCCCCTGGGACCGGAAAAAGGTCTCGTGCCCAACTTTGTCTTTGTCTCCCTGCTGATCGGCGGCCTGCTGTTATTTATCAATATTTTTCAATTTGCTTTCCGCTACCTGTTGAGGTGGTGCCTGAATCACAAATTTGCCTTCTTGATTATCCCCCTGGCGCTGGTAGTGGGGGGAGGAATGGTCTGGCTGGGGTTCGACGCCTGCTTCGACTGGCTACCGGCTCCGGTGAAAACTTCGGCAGCCGTATCCAGGATCGCCCACCTGTTCCCGGGGTTAGGCAAGGAGTTCATGCCGCCTTTGGACGAAGGCTCGTATCTCTACATGCCCACCACCATGCCCCACGCCTCTATCGGCGAAGTGCTCGATGTTCTGCAGAAACAGGACATGGCCATGCGGGAGATCCCGGAAGTGGAATCGGTAGTAGGCAAGCTGGGACGGGCGGACTCCCCGCTCGATCCGGCCCCGGTATCGATGATCGAAACAGTGATCAACTACCGACCGGAGTATATCCTGGACAAGAAGAGAAAGCGCCGTACCTTCCGTTACCAGAGTAAAGAAAGGGATTTCTTCAGGAACTCTGACGGGGAGCCTCTTCCGGCTTCTGACGGCCGGTCATACCTGGTGCGGGGCCGGTTTGAGCGTGACGGGGCCGGCCGGCTCATTCCCGACCGGCACGGACATCCGTTCCGCCTGTGGCGGCCGCCCCTGGACCCCGGTCTCAACGATGGGCGCAAGGCCTGGGCAGGCATCAAGACCCCTGACGATATCTGGAAAGCCATTGTCAAGGCCGGCGAGATCCCCGGTACTACTTCGGCGCCGAAACTCCAGCCCATTGCTGCGCGGATCGTCATGCTCCAGAGTGGTATGCGGGCTCCCATGGGGGTCAAGATCAAGGGTCCGAGCCTGGCGGTCATCGAGCAGGTCGGCTTCCAGATCGAGCGCTTCCTCAAAGAGGTGCCCAGGGTCGAGCAGTCGGCGGTGTTCGCCGACCGCATCGTCGGAAAACCGTACCTGGAGATAGATATCGACCGGCGGGCCATCGCCCGCTACGGCATCATGCTGAAACACGTCCAGGACGTGATCGAAACGGCCCTCGGTGGCAAGCGGATCACTACCACGGTGGAGGGCAGGGAGCGCTACCCCATCCGGGTGAGGTACCCGCGGGAGCTCAGGGATAACATTGAATCCCTGGAAAGAATACTGGTACCGGCGCCTGACGGTAAGCAGATTCCGCTCATACAGGTGGCCGAGATAAAGTATCTTCGGGGGCCCCAGACCATCAAAAGCGAGGACACCTTCCTGGTGGGATACGTGCTTTTTGACATGAAGGAAGGGTTCGCCGAGGTAGACGTGGTCAGGCAGGCCCAGGATTACCTGCGCAGCAAGATAGATTCCGGGGAGTTCAACCTCCCGGCGGGAGTGAGCTACACCTTCGCCGGCAGTTATGAAAACCAGATCCGCTCCGAGAAGAAGCTGATGGTGGTGCTGCCGCTGGCTCTCTTCATCATCTTTATGATCCTCTATTTCCAGTTCAACTCCACGCCGACCACCGTGCTGGTTTTCTCCGGAATTTTAGTAGCCTGGGCGGGCGGTTTCATCATGATCTGGCTCTACGCTCAACCCTGGTTCTTGAACTTTTCTGTGTTCGGGACCAGTATGCGTGAACTTTTCCAGGTCCATACCATAAACCTGAGTGTGGCCATCTGGGTGGGATTCCTGGCCCTGTTCGGGATCGCGTCCGACAATGGTGTGGTTATCGGCACCTACCTGGACCAGACCTTTGCCAGGAAGAAACCTTCCTCGGTAGGGGAAATCAGGGAAGCCACGGTGGAGGCCAGCCTGCGGCGGGCCAGGCCGTGCCTGATGACCACCGCCACCACCATCCTGGCCCTGATACCGGTCCTCACCTCCACCGGCCGCGGCGCCGACATCATGGTGCCCATGGCCATCCCGTCCTTCGGCGGCATGGTGGTGGCCATCATCACCATCTTCGTAGTGCCGGTACTCTACTGCGCCATCGAAGAGACCAAGTTCTGGTGGAATTCAGGTGCAGAAGCAGGGTCCCGTTGGTGAAGACCACAGCCCGTTGAGCCTTCTGGACAGACAGTCACCGTTGTACTGCTCGTCATCATCGAGAAGATTCTTTCGCTTTCCGATCAAACCCAGGAATACAGACCGGCCCTGTTCATTAAGCTTTATTTTGCAGCTAGAGATGAGATGGTATAAAAAAGTTTCATGAAGATTTCACATTGAAATAAAAGTGAAAAATCAAGGAGATCGGCCTAATATCCGGGAAAAAAACTGATATTTTTTTCACACACTACCCCTTGACAAAGTTATAATCAGGTTATATATTGTTATAAACAGTTATGAAGGGGAGTGATCAGCATGTCGGAACAACTGAAGAAAATCAAGGAAGTGATCGCGTTATCGAGGAGAAAAGCAGGTATGTCCCAGGAGGATATGGCGCAGGCGCTCGGTATCAGCCAACCGGCCTACTCCTACCATGAAAGTGGGAACCGTCCCATATCAGTCAAGAACATCCGGAAAATTGCAGAGATATTGTCTATCCCCTTGGAAGCCCTGATCGGAGATTCAGCTCAGAAGTTGGAACCAGATAATAATCTCCGAAAAATTGCCGATCAGCTGGAACGAATTGCGGATATTTTGGATAAACTGGTCCCGCCCTCAAGCAAGAAGCGTGGAAAGTAAGGTATTATGGTGGCATGATCGGCCGGCTGGTTCACACCCATCATGGGTGCGGTGGTGCACAATATCGGTTCGGTAATCGTGGTAATATCATCCGCCAGCCTGGCGTTTGTAAAAGGGCCATTTCAAAAGGAATAAAATTTTGCAAGAAGTGTAGAAAGTAAGGATTGAGATTAGTGGTAAAAGCTATCGTCCTTCTATCCGGGGGACTTGATTCGGCACTGGCCCTGCGTCTGATGCAGGACCAGAAGGTTGACATACTGGGGGTTAAATTCACGTCTCCGTTTTGCACCTGCGATCAGAAAGGCCGGTGTTTTGCCCGCGAGACCGCCCTGGAAGCCGGTGTGCCGTTCAAGATGTTCCCCAAAGGCAAAGAATATCTGAAAGTCATCAGGACACCCCGGTACGGCCACGGTAAAGGCATGAATCCCTGTATCGACTGCCGGATCTTCATGTTGAGGAGAGTCAAAAAACTGATGAGTGAAACCGGCGCCGATTTCGTGGTAACCGGCGAGGTATTAGGGCAGCGGCCCATGTCCCAACACCGGCGTGCGATGAAGATCATTGAACGAGAATCAGGGTTGAAAGGACGCATCCTGAGGCCGCTCTCGGCGAGATTCCTGCCCCAGACGGAGATGGAACGGGACGGTTTGATCGATCGTGAAAAACTTCTTTCGATACAGGGCCGAAGCAGGAAACCGCAGCTTGAGCTGGCTAAAGAGTACGACGTGCAGAACTTCGCCTGTGCCGCCGGCGGCTGTATGCTCACCCAGCGTGAGTTTGCCCGCAAGATAAAAGACCTGTTCGATCACAAGACCAATATCAGCTGGAGCGAAATCCTGCTTCTCAAGGTCGGCCGCCACTTCAGGTTCGGACGCAACAAGTTGATTGTCGGCCGGAACGAGGAAGAAAACGAAGTTCTCAAGACCGGGAAACAGAAGACCGACTACCTGTTCGAAGCGCTAGATTGCGGTAGTCCGATTACTCTTCTCCAGGGAAAGAAAACCAGGGAAGCCATCGTTTTCGCCTCCGCCATGACAGCCGGCTACTCAAGTGGTTCTCCCGGCGCCGATGACCGTATGAAAGTTGCCTACGGCCGCAGCGGTTTGAACAGGGTTATTTCAGTCGTGCCCCTGGACAGAGAAGAAGCCGGCCGGTTCAATATCACCCTACTTTAATAATAATTCACTTCCAGAAGTGACAAACCGCTCTCTATATGGTAAGCTTCTAAGTAGTACCAATATTATAAATACATAGCGCCAAAGCTATGAGATCTTAGAATTATTACTAGGTCAGGGTGGATCAGAGCGGAATTATGGAGCTTCAAAAAAATCCAAAATATGGATTATGGAGGTATCGCAATAATGAAGAAATGGTCTATCGTTGTTGTTCTCTCTGTCGTTGTATTAGCCGCTAACCTGGCCTGCGCAGATCCCCTCTACCCCTCGGACCCGACGAATGGTGACTTACCCGAAGCACCTTATGGCGGCGAGGCCCCCAACTCCAATGTCGGTAATTCCATCAGAAGCGAGGGTGTCTCGTCCGACGAGTTTGTGCATAGTGATGGCTTTGAGGGTGACGAAGGTGTCGAGGTTGAGGGGATCATAGAGGCTGAACCTTTCGAGGCCGGTGATAGTGAAGATTTCACCCTAAGTGATGCGCCCGAGACCGACGCGACCATAAATGAAGGTCCTGAAATACCCGCAGTGCCGGAGGGTGGCGAAGCACCTGAAGGAGGCGAAGCCGCGGGGATCGATGATTCCATAAAAAGTGAGGGTGTCGAGGCCGCCGAGTTCATTCATAATGAAGATAACGAGCCCGAAGCAAGTGAACCCGAAGCAAGTGAACATGACGAGACTAATGTGTTCGTATATAGCGAGGGAGACATACCTGAAGCACCCGAGGGTGGCGGGGCTTCCGAAGTTGATGATTCCATCAAAAGCGAAGGTGTCGAGGCCGGCGAATTTATACATGGCGATGGTGACGAGGGCGAAGTCCCCTATGGCGGCGAAGCTCCCACGGCTAGTAATAATACTATCAGAAGCGAGGGTGTCTCGTCCGACGAGTTTGTGCATAGTGATGGCTTTGAGGGTGACGAAGGTGTCGAGGTTGAGGGGATCATAGAGGCTGAACCTTTCGAGGCCGGTGATAGTGAAGATTTCACCCTAAGTGATGCGCCCGAGACCGACGCGACCATAAATGAAGGTCCTGAAATACCCGCAGTGCCGGAGGGTGGCGAAGCACCCGAGGTTGATGATAATTCCATCAGAAGCGAGGGTGTCGAGTCCGACGAGTTTGTGGAATAACCACTCACTTTCTACACTCCTTGCTTGAGGGTGGGACCACCCAGCAATCTTTTTGCCCGCAATAAAACCAGTTTTCACCTACTGTTTTTCTGCCTTTCTCTGAATAGTGAGCTTGGGAAGTGAGATTGTAGTGGAATCTTTCTCATTCTCATTCTCAATAATTTCTAAGACTCTAAAATGGATGATCAGAAATCTTAAAAAAGGCAAAGATTTCGTTAAACAGACATAAAGCACTCGTGAATTATTCGGGTTGAAAAGCGGTTTACGGTATACTGATCGATTGTAATGAGAACTAAAAATGTGTTAAATCCGGTTAAAGACCAGCCTGAAGTAAGCGTCTTGATGTAGATGGAAACTGATGAGTTAACATACATTACAGGCTCCGTGGATACGTCGGCGGGAGAGGTCCCCCGGGTGTCTACATCGTTGGATTGGCAGGACTGGGCCGGAACGCTGAAGGTCAGGTTTTCTTTCGGCCGGATGAACTACCGGGTCGAGCCCGGCCTCTACGCCGTGGGCGAACCGGCTCCGTCATCAGTCGTTCTGGTTACAGCCAACTACAAACTGAGTTTCGACTCCTTGAGATGTCGCCTGAATACAATCGATGCCTGGATACTGGTGCTGGACACAAAAAGCGTCAATGTCTGGTGCGCGGCGGGGAAGGGGACTTTCGGAACCGATGAGCTGGTGCGCAGGATAGAGGATACCAGACTCTCAGAGATTGTGGATCATCGCAGTATAATCGTTCCCCAACTCGGCGCCACAGGCGTGGCGGCTCACGAGGTCAAAAAACGAACCGGTTTCTCGGTGGTCTACGGACCGGTGCGGGCAAAAGACCTGCCGGAATTTCTGGTAAACGATATGAGTGCCACGCCGGCCATGCGACGGGTCACCTTTACCTTGCCGGACCGACTGGTTTTGATTCCCACCGAGCTGGTTGGAGGACTGAAATACCTCTTGTCTGCTTGTATTATTCTCATCCCGGCGGCTTGGTTCAGAACCGACGGTCAATCTCTAGAAGCGCTGGCGGCGGTGTGGGAGCGATACTGTTTGAACCTGGTTGCGGGTTACCTGGGAGGAATCGTTTTGGGACCGGTTCTTCTTCCCTGGCTGCCCGGCCGGAGTTTTTCCATGAAGGGTGTCACTGCCGGAACGCTGGCCTTCCTGGCTGTTTTTTTTAGCGGGGCAGCGGGAGATACGGTTCCGGAGATAGCCGCCTGGTACTTGTTGACCGTCGCGGCAGCGTCTTTTCTGACCATGAACTTTACCGGTTCCTCTACCTATACATCGTTATCAGGAGTGATAAAGGAGATGAAGATCGCCGTCCCCCTGCAGATTACCGGGACTGTGGCCGGTATAATTCTCCTTTTATGGAGCGTTTTCATGTAAAATAAAAGGAGTTAGGTATCGGGTCAATGAACTCGTTGAAATATCTCAAAAACGTGGTTACCCTCCAAATGGACACCGAGATTTGTGTCGGGTGTGGAATGTGTGCCGTGGTGTGCCCGCACGGGGTTTTCGTCATGACAGAGGGAAAAGCGGCTGTAGGTGATCTCGATGCATGCATGGAGTGCGGGGCCTGCGCCCGGAACTGCCCGGTGGCGGCCGTCAGTGTCAGGACCGGGGTTGGATGCGCATACGCCATCATTCTCGAGCGGCTGCGAGGTTCCAACCAGAACTGTTGCTGTTCCTATTCCTCGGATTTTGATGAAACGAAGTGCCAATGACACGGCCGGTCATCGGGCTCAACATGAATATCAGAACATTCGACGGCAACCTCGTCTATAGTTTTTACCCCGAGTACGCCAACGCCATCATTGAAGCCGGTGGCCTGCCACTGCCGGTTCCCTGTAGCAGCAGAACGGATATTCTCGAAATCTATCTGGCCCAAATGGACGGCTTCCTTTTCACCGGAGGCAAAGACTATCCGCCCGACTTGTTCGATGAACCGCCGCATCCGCTGATCAGGCTCATCCACCCGGACCGGGTGCTATCCGACCTTCAACTGACCCGGCTTGTGCTTGCTTCAAACATACCGGTATTTGGAATCTGCGCCGGCTGCCAGCTTCTGAACATTGTCACGGGAGGAAAGATCATCCAGCACCTGGACACTGCCGCCATTCACACGGACGGGCACTACCACCAGGTTGTGATTGAGGACGACACCATTCTCTCCCATGTCTTCGGCAGTGGGCCGTTCAGGGTTAACTCATTTCATCATCAAGCTATCGATCAGGCTGATATAGGCAATATCCTCCGGGTCTCGGCGGTGGCAAAAGACGGCACCGTGGAGGCTATCGAGTCAACCGATGACCGTTTCATCCTCGGCGTCCAATGGCACCCGGAACGAATGGACGACGGTAGTCACCGGGAGACGCTGTTCACCGCGTTTGTAGACGCCTGCCGGTAAAAGGGCCGGGGTTAACCTCGGTACCACTCCATGGCCGCAAAGATTTCGCCGGCTTCAGCTCCCATGAGAAAAGACGTGAACCGGTCGGCTTCTTCCGGTTGCCGGGAGATCGTTAGCCGCCCCAGGGCATTACTTCGCTTGATGGCTAAATCACCGGGAAGCGGCACACACTCGAACTTGCCGGGGCTGAAATGTCTGAACGAAGTCCAGCCGATGATGGCGTCGACGGTGTCCGTGTTCAACTCGCGGATAAGATGCCCGCAGCTGTCGGCGAAGCGCATGATGCGTTTCCTTATAACGGTAGTGAGTTCGGCCTTGGCGGCAATATCCTCCCAGGCGCCGAGCAGGCATCCGGCGGTGGCTACTCCCACGGTGACATCGTCCCGGGCCAGATCTTCCAGGGAGCGGATATCTTTCGGGTTTCCCTGACCCACCAGTATCGTTGCCGTCCTGGTCCCCAGAGAGACCCGGGAATCTCTGTCCACGAGCCCTTTGCTTTCGAGAACGTCCATGAAGTATTCGGCTCCCAGGGAGATCAGGTCGCCGATTCCCATATCCTCGATATCCCGCAACAGGTCCTCTGGTTTCCCGGACGCGATCCTGGCTCGAACACCCGTCTTATCAAAATAGAGGTCGGCGCATTTTACGAGCGGCGGCGCCACGCCCCCGGCGGCGTAAACGATTAAAGGCGTATCAGGCATGGTTCTCTCATCCTCCAGTTTCCCGGTTTCCCCTTTTTCTCTATTTTACCGGAAACCCCCTCAACACTTCTAGTCTGAAAAATTCATCACTCACGACTATATAAATGTTAAGAAAAGAAACTTACAATTCATATGATGCGTTATAATAAGCTGGCTAAAAAGCGACTTTACAGTACATAAGAGAGGACAGGATGCAATTGTGGGCGGAATGATCAGGAAAACCATGGCTTTTTTCATCTGCTCCATCGGTGTTTTGCTGCCTAACCGTCTTCGATGCCTATTCAGCGAGGTGCTCGGCTGGATAACCCAGTTCATCTACTTCAATTACTTTGCCATCTTGAAATTCATCATCAAAGAGCTCGATAAGGCCGGTGCCGGGAAGGACAGCGGGAATAATGACCGGTAATAACAAGAGCGATGAAGTGGTGGTCCTCTTTTCCGGCGGGACCGATTCCACGCTGACTGCCGCCCTGTCAGCCGAACAGTTCGAGAAAGTCCACCTGGTCACCTTTCACCGGTTCAGCTTCTTCTCCACCGAGAACACCAGGCGAAACTTTGCCAAACTCTCGCAGAAATTCGGCGAGGATAAGTTCGATCACCAGATCATCAAGTATGACCGGATTTTTAAACATGTCACCTATGAACGGTACCTGAGAAACCTGGCCCGGTACGGGTTCATGCTGCTCTCGACCTGCGGTCTATGTAAACTGGCCATGCATGTCAGGGCCGCCATGTACTGCCTGGAGCACGGGGTGGGCAATTTAGCCGACGGAGCCAACAAGGGAATGCACCTGTTTCCCGCCCAGATGGCCAGGGTGGTCGGAGAGACAATGAAGATGTATGCCAGTGTCGGAATTACGTATGACACGCCGGTATTCAAATACGAAGGCCCGCAGAACATTGATTTTACCGACCGGCTTAACCTGGAGAAGATTACGACCGGACAACAGGATACGGATGACGAACGTGCTGAGCAGGAACAAAAGACCACCGGCTACCAGCTGTACCGGATGGGCTTGATGCCCTCGGTAAACGTCAAAGGAACCAAGCTCGACCGGCAAATGCAGCCCCGGTGCTTCCAGTTTATCCTTTCCAATATCTTCGTCCACTGGTGGTTTCTCTCTAACCGCTCTTACGAGGAGTACGAAGAAGCCGTCTATACATTTTACAAAGGCAAGATTGAACGCTTTACCGAACTGCTGCACCAGTTCGCCGATGAACTGGATAAACCCGGCAAAAAAAAGAGTAAACTGGCCAGACTGAAGGAAGACCGATAGACATGTTTGGCGAAACAGGTTGTTGCGGAGCGGATTTCAACACGGAACGGACTACCGTTTTCGGGCTCATGACGCTTTCGGTGCCGCTTTTGGCACTTGGTTGCCTGGCTCTGACCCTGGTGGCGCCCGGGTGCCTGGTCAGTGCCGGCGGACGCCGGCTGGCCGGCCGGATAATCGTGATCAACTCCGCCAACTGGAAACTGATCCAGTCTTCTCCTCTCATTCCCCGGCTGCGCTGCTCTCTGGCCGGAATATTCTTCGGTTTGTCCCCGCGGTTCTCCGGTTTCATCTACCGTTGGTTCAACCTGGCTGTACTCATGAGCTTGTGGAGTGTTATCATCGGAGTGCTAACAACCATGATCGTCACCGTGTGGAGTTGAGGAAATGCCCTTTGATGTCGAGGCCGTAAGGAAGGATTTTCCATCCCTGGAACAGCAGGTCAAAGGCCGGGCGCCGGTTTACTTCGACAATGCCTGTATGACTCTCAAGCCGCGCCAGGTAGTGGAAGCTATGAACGAGTATTATTTCAAGCATCCGAGTTGCCACAACCGGGCGGTCCACGCTTTCGGCGAGCGCACCACCCAGCGTTATAATCAGGCCAGGAAAGCAACCGCCGATTTCATCGGCGCGGGTTCAGCTGAAGAGCTTATTTTCACCCGTAACACCACCGAAGGGATAAACCTGGTAGCCAACTCGTTCAAGCTCTCAAAAGGCGACGTGGTGCTAACCACCGATATGGAGCACAACTCCAATCTCCTGCCCTGGCAGCAGCTGGTGCAAAAACGAGGTATCGTCCATACTATCGTACCGTTTCAAGACGACTTTTCTCTCGATTTGGAACTCCTGGAGAGCAAGCTTAAACAGGGAGTGAAACTGGTCAGCATGGTTCACACCTCCCACGTGACCGGACACACGATTCGGGCCGCCGAGATTATCGGACTGGCGCACCGTTACAGTGCAAAAGTCCTCCTGGACTGCGCTCAAAGCGCATCGCATCACGTTTTGAACGTCAGGGAACTCGACGTTGACTTTCTCACCTTCTCGTTTCACAAGATCCTGGGTCCCACCGGTATGGGCGCGCTGTACGTGAAGGAAGATATCATGGAAGACCTGGATCCGTTCCTGGTGGGCGGCGAGACGGTCCATGACGTCGAATATCATTCGTGCGTATTTTCCGCCGGTCCGGAGCGCTTCGAAGCCGGTCTGCAAAACTATGCCGGCGCCATGGGGGCACAAGCCGCGCTTAGATACCTGACCGACCTGGGGATTGAAAAGGTGCACCGCCACCTGGTAAAGCTCAACAGGATCATCACTGAGGGAATCATAGCACTTCCAAGGATCAGACTGATTGGACCGCCGGCGCCGGAAGATCGGGCGGGGATCGTTAATTTTTCCGTCGAGGGCATGGACTGCGGCGAGCTTTCGATACTGCTTGACAGCACCAAAAGTATCATGACCAGAAGCGGGGTCCACTGCTGCCATTCCTGGTATCATAAACAGGAGCTGGGTCCGACCCTGCGAGCTTCATTGTATGCGTACAACACCGGTGAGGAAGCGGAACTTTTCGTTCAGACCATCAAGGACATGGCCAGCTATTTTTAGCGGAGATACGATGTGAGCAGAGATAAAACACAATATGATATTTACCTGGACAACGCGGCCACGACCCGCCTCGATCCGGAAGTATCTCTGGCCATGCAGCGGTACCGGGAAAGCGGTCTTGGAAACGCCTCGGCGTTGCACCGGCCCGGACTGGGTGCCGCTAAAGCCGTCGAGCGGGCCCGGATGATCATCGCCGGCTCCCTGGGTGCCGGCCCGGATGAAATAATTTTCACCTCGGGTGGGACAGAATCAAACAACCTGGTTTTGAAAGGACTGGCGTTTTCACACCAATCGCACAACGGGCACATCATTATTTCTGCGGTGGAACATCCCAGCGTATCCGAACCGGCCTCGTGGCTCGAGAGTTTGGGATTCGAGATTACCCGCCTGCCGGTGGATGGGGAAGGATTCGTGGACCCGCTCGAGGTTGAACGCAACCTGCGTGATGATACTATTCTCGTCTCCATCATACACGGCAACAACGAGATCGGAACGATCCAGCATATCGGAGAGATAGGGACCCTGTGCCGGAAGCGAAATGTCCTTTTCCACGTGGACGCGTGTCAGAGCTTCACCAAGACAATTCTCGATGTCGACAATCAAAATATCGACCTTGTTACGCTGAACTCCCACAAGATCCACGGGCCCCAGGGGGTGGGAGCGCTCTACATGCGGAAAGGGATTTCGCTGGTGCCGCTCCTGCATGGAGGAGAACACGAGGGAGGTTTCCGGTCGGGCACCAGCAACGCAGTCGGCATTGTCGGATTTGGCCGGGCGGTGGAGATCGTCTGCGGACAAACCGCGTATCGAATGAAAGGTTTGCGTGATTACTGTATCAAAGAACTGGAAACCGTCGTGGGGAACGTTTTGCTCAACGGTCCTGGAAGATACCGCCTTTGCCACAATATAAATGTAATTTTCCAGGGAGTTGCAGGCAAGCTTCTGGCCGAGGGGTTGAACCGGATCGGCATATACGTGTCCACCGGATCAGCCTGTTCTTCGACTACTTTGACTCCCAGCACCGTGTTGACCGCTATCGGCCGCACGGTGGAGGAGGCCCACGGGGCAGTGCGGCTGAGCTTGAGCAAATGGACAACCAGGGAAGAAATAGATACGGCGGTCAAAGCTATCGCTCGCATCGTGGCTGAGGAAAGGGAGAACAGTGGGAAAACTGCCTGAACCCGTAGAAACGCTCGACCTTGCCGGTGTCCCTTGTCCACAGAACACGGCGCGGGTCTTGTTGAAACTCGAATGGATGGACCCGGGAGAGGTCCTGGAAATTATCATCGATGACGGTGAGCCCAAGGAGAATGTTCCTCCGGAGCTGAAAGACGAGGGACACACGATCCTGGCCAGTACGAAGCAGCAGGACCGCTGGAAACTCCTGGTTAAGCGAGGTGACGATTAAATGGGAGAACAACGGATTTGCAGCCGGTGTGTTTTGCCGGAAAGCAAACCCGATATCCGGTTGAACGAGGACGGACTTTGCAGCGTTTGCGTCGAGTTTGACAAGTCCCGTTCCTGTGATTACCAGCGGGCCGCCCTGGAGACCGATTTCATCAAGATTATCGAGAAACACCGCGGTAAAGGCGATTACGATTGCCTGGTGATGTGCAGCGGCGGTAAAGACAGCACCTCGGCCCTCTACTACATGAAAAAGCGTTACCGGATGAATCCCCTGGCCTTTACTTTCGACCACGGTTTCGAGACGGAAGACGCCCTGGCCAACATCAACCGGGCCGTGGAGCTTCTCGATGTTGATTTCCTCTTTTTCCGGTCGACACATATTCACGATCTGGTTAAAAAAATATTGGAGACAGGCTCGAAAGCGGTCATATGCCATCTCTGCTCCATCTGGTACATGGACCTGACGTTTAAGATGGCGGCCCGGTTCAAAATACCGATTATCATCGCCGGCTGGACGAAGGGGCAGTCCACCAGGCAGTCGGTCATGTCGAAGTGCGCCTGCAATATCGACGCGCCGGAGTTCCGGTCGATGGGGATGGCCACTATCGAGTTTTTAAAAACCCTCAAGAAAGACCCGAAATACAAGGATTTTCCACAGAGCATGGAAGAAGTCCTGAAAAAGGCGAAGAAACGGCACAAGAGCATCGTGCTGTCGCCGCACTGGTTTCTTCCCTTCGAAACAGAGACCTACGTCAAGACCATCAAAGAAGAGCTCGACTGGGATTATCCTCGTCTGAGCTATCCCAAGAAATCGACCAACTGCTACCTGAACTACCTGGCTGTTCACAACTCCATGAAATATTTCAACTACACCCATTACCACGTGGAGATGAGCAAGCACATCCGGGAAGGGCTGATTACCCGGGAAGAAGCTCTCAAGCTCCTGGATACCTCTTTCGATAAAGATCTGTTGAACAAGATTGCCAAACCGTTGGGATATACCTTCGAATGAAAAGACGATTTCTATTTCTTTGTACGGGCAACTCCTGCCGAAGCCAGATGGCCGAAGGATGGACGCGGTATCTGAAAGGCGATTTGATCGAGCCGTATTCGGCGGGAATCGAGGTCCACGGACTCAACCCGATGGCGGTAACAGTCATGGCTGAGGCAGGGGTGGACATCTCGGGCCAGCGTTCCAAACACGTCGATGAACTGGCCGGGATGCTGTTTGATCACGTGGTCACGGTTTGCGCTCATGCCAGGGAATCATGCCCGGTTTTACCCGGAGCCGTGAATGTCCATCATGTCGGCTTTGATGATCCTCCGCGCCTGGCTGCTGGTGTTGACGGGGAAGAGAACAAGCTCGAGTGTTACCGCCTGGTGCGGGACGAGATAAAGCGGTTTGTCGAGACCCTCCCGGAATCACTCGAAACCGAGTAAAAATCAAATCATCTAACGTGCGTATTACATGAGTCACCCACCGTCTTTAATTGTCATTGTCCGGCTTGTCTTGAGGGTGGTCTGCTCAATCCAGTGTTTCTCTGCCCACCGCAATGTCCACTTCTTGGTAAAGTCCTCCTCCCGCCCTCTGAAGAGTAAGCGTGGAAAGCAAGGTGTGAGATGGAGGTAAATATTAAAATTTCAAATACAAAAAGTTTTTTTAAAACCATTTTATTGACACGGGAACTTTGGGGAAGTAGTATTCGTTAGCTAGGAATGGTTCCTAATTGAAAAGATATGTGATTCCTATGTAAGGAGACTGATTTCATTGCCCGGAAAACTCAGGATGACCAGGCAGCGTCAGGTAATTCTGGAGGAATTGAAGCAGGTCACGTCTCATCCCACGGCTTCCGAAATCCATACAATGGTCAGGAAAAGATTACCCCGTATCAGCTTGGGTACGGTCTACAGAAACCTGGACATCCTTTCCGAGCAAGGGCTGGTCCGGAAGATGGTCACGGGAACCGCCGCCCGGCGGTATGACGGCGACATTGGCAACCATTATCATCTCTGTTGTGTCAGGTGCGGGCTGGTGGAGGATATCCCACCCGGGCTGGTCAGAGTAACCGGAGAACATATTGATAACCAGAGCGGATTTGAGGTCGTCGGACATCGCCTTAAATTTCTCGGGCTCTGTCCACGGTGCCGCGAGGAGCGATCGTGATGGGAAAGACAATGACAATGCTGGGCTATATCGTGGTCGAGTTTTGGGAGCTCTTGTGCGAGATGTCTCCCTATCTCCTGTTTGGTTTCCTGGTAGCGGGAGTGCTATCGGTGCTGATAAAACCGGAGACGGTGGAAAAGCATCTGGGAGACAAGAGTTTGTGGTCCGTAATCAAGGCGGCCCTGTTGGGGGCTCCGCTGCCGCTTTGTTCCTGCGGCGTCATACCGGTGGCGGCTTCGCTTCGCCGGCACGGGGCCAGCCGGGGGGCCACCGCGTCTTTTCTCCTGGCTACACCCCAAACAAGCGTGGACAGCATCATGGTCACGTTCAGCCTGCTGGGTCCCGTGTTTGCCATATTCAGGCCGGTTGCGGCCCTGATAAGCGCTATCCTGGGGGGCGCGGTGGTGTTGTATATAGAGCCTACCGGAGAAACCGAGGAAGAGAGCAGGGACTTGCAGTGCAACGAGGCCTGCTGCACCGGCGGCAGCGATAGGGGAAAGATCTACCAGGCTTTGCATTACGGGTTTGTTAACCTGCCCGGAGATATCGGGAAGTCATTGCTGGCGGGTCTGGCCATAGCCGGAGTAATAGCGGCCATGGTCCCGGACAATTTCCTGGCCGGCAACCTGGGCGAGGGCCTGGCCGCCAAACTGCTCATGATGCTGGTGGGGCTGCCGGTCTATGTCTGTGCCACCGCGTCGGTGCCGGTCGCGGCGGCTCTCATTTTTAAAGGTATATCGCCTGGCGCGGCCCTGGTCTTCCTCATGACCGGTCCGGCTACCAACGCGGCCGCCTTCACCACGGTGTGGAAAATCATGGGAAAAATGACGGCGATAGTCTACCTGGTTACGGTGGCGGTGGTGGCTTTGATTGCCGGGACAGTACTGGACTATCTCTACACCACCCAGGGAGTGTCGGCGGCTCCCGCCATGGGGGAGATGCTTCCGGATTCCGTCAAGATAGTCTCGTCTTTCGTGCTGCTGGCCGTGCTGGGCGCGGCGTTTTTTCGTTCCGTTTCAAGTCAGGCCGGTACCTGCGGGACCGGTCTTGATGAGGGCGGAGATTCAAACACGGTGCTGGAAAAGGCAACCCTGATCGTCTCCGGAATGACCTGCGGACATTGTGTTCAGACCGTGACGCGGACGCTGGCTGAAGGCGCGGGCATTACGAATGTATCGGTGGATTTGAAATCAGGTATTGCGGTCGTGGATGGAAGGGAACTTGACGTACCTGAATTGACTAACGCAGTGAGAGAACTCGGGTATGAAGTGGAAATCAAGGAGCACCAGATTGGCCCTGAAGATGAGGAGAAGGCCGATAATGAGTCCTCTCTGGCTGACCGGAAGTGCTCCGGGACGTGTTGTTCGGGTGAGAGTTAGAAAGAGGAGGTAAGAAAACAATGGAGTTCAAAGGATCACAGACGGAAACAAACATTTTAACGGCGTTTGCCGGCGAGTCGCAGGCCAGGAACCGCTACACCTATTTCAGCAGCAAAGCGAAGAAAGAGGGATTTCGGCAGATAGCTGATATTTTCGAGGAAACAGCCAACCAGGAACGGGAGCACGCCAAGCGTCTGTTCAAACTGCTCAAGGGCGGTGACGTGGAGATCCAGGCCGCTTTCCCGGCGGGAGTGATCGGGCCCACGGCGGAGAACCTCAAGGCGGGTGCCGGCGGCGAAAACTTCGAGTGGACCACCATGTATCCCGGGTTTGCCGTGACCGCCCGCGAGGAAGGATTCGCGGATATCGCCGACATCTTCGAAGCCATTGCCGTGGCGGAGAAACAGCATGAGAAACGGTACAACGAGCTCCGGGCCAATATCGAGTCCGGGCAGGTTTTCAAACGGACGCAGGCGGCCAAATGGCGTTGCATCAACTGCGGGTACGTGCACGAGGGGGACGAGGCTCCCGAATGCTGTCCGGCGTGCGCTCACGGGCAGGCACATTTCGAGCTTTTGGGTGAGAACTGGTAGTAGAGGCTCATGTAAGCCTGTTGATCCTGTCCTCGAAAAAACGTGTAAATGGAGAGGCTGGATTGGTCGGCCTGAAATGTAGTATAAGGATACTGTTACAATAACTATTTTTGATAGTAGTACCTGAAAGGGGCAATATGAAAATGGCTAAGAAATTGGGAATCTATAAATGCGAGATTTGTGGCAATATCGTAGAGGTGCTTCACTCGGGCAGCGGCACGCTTTACTGCTGTGGCATGGCCATAAAGGCTTTCGAGGAGAAGACTGAAGATCCGGCGGTACAGAAACACGTTCCCTTTATCGAGAAAGTCGAAGGCGGGATCAAAGTCCGAGTAGGGCAGAACGCCGCCCATCCGATGACAGACGAGCACTATATCGAATGGATCGAGTTTGTGGCCGACGGCAAAGCTTTTCGGCAGTTTTTGAAACCGGGAGCTCCGGCCGAAGCCTCCTTCTGTTGTGTGGAAGGCGCTGAAATCTCCGTCCGGGAATATTGCAACCTGCACGGTCTCTGGGAAAACTGAGGAGCTTGATGATCAGTAAAAAGATGCTCCTGGCCATGAACGAACAGATAGAGGAAGAGGGCACTACATCAAAGGTGGCCACACAGATGCGGCTGGTCGGCGGATCCGGTCACGGGCTGCTCATGCTCGACCGGGAACTGGGTGTCAGGACATTCGTGTATCCGCCACCCGCTTTGGGAGGAGAATAACCAATGGGAATCAGGTTCAACATCGACGAGGTTCTTGAAATGGCATGCGAAATCGAGCGGAACGGGGTCGTCTTCTACAGCCAGGCCCAGGACTGCTTCGATGATCAGGACGCCAAGAAATTTCTGGCCGACCTGGCCGCCATGGAAGTGGAGCATGAGAAGACGTTTAAAGCCATGAAGGCGGCTTTGACGGAAACGGATAAACAGCCTTTGGCCTACGATCCCGAAGGACTGATAAGTTTGTATCTTCAATCGTTGGCAGACGATCACGTGTTCGACCTGAAACACGACACCTGTGCTCTGACGTCGGCCACCACGCCGGCTGAAATACTGAAGAGCGCCATCAAGAAAGAACGCGATTCCATCGTCTTTTTCGTGGGCCTGAAGGAACTGGTCCCGGAGCGGTTTGGCAGGGACAAGATAGACAACATCATCCGCGAAGAGATCACCCACGTGGCCGTTATCAAGAAGGAACTGGCCAGGGTTTGCGCCGCCGAGGCATCCTGACGTGACCGGTCCTTTCAAAGCGGTCCAGGTGACCGACGATGTCTACTGGGTGGGGGCCATAGACTGGTCAATCCGCGATTTTCACGGATACCTGACCGGCCGGGGAACCACCTACAACGCGTATCTCATCATGGCCGACAAGATCACGCTGCTCGATACGGTCAAAGCTCCGTTCAAGGACGAGATTCTGTCCCGTATCGCCTCGGTGACGGCACCGTCTAATATCAAATACATCATCTCCAACCACTCGGAGATGGACCACTCCGGCTGTCTTCCGCAGCTGATCGACCTGGTCGGTCCCGAGAAGGTCTTTGCTTCTCCCATGGGAGTGAGGGCTTTGAACAAACATTTCCGGCTTGAAAAGGAGATCGTGCCTGTCAAGGACGGGGAGACGCTCAGTCTCGGTAACCGGACGCTCAGTTTTCTGGAAACCAGAATGATTCACTGGCCCGACAGCATGATCAGCTACCTGGCAGATGAAAAACTGCTCTTCTCACAGGATGGATTCGGTATGCACCTGGCCAGCAGCGAACGGTTCGCTGACGAGATTCCCGACGAGGTGCTGGAGTGGGAGGCGGCCAAGTACTATGCCAACATCCTCCTGCCGTTCTCGCCCCGGGTCCTGAAACTTCTCAAACGGGTGACGGATCTCGGGCTGGAGTTTGATATCATCGCTCCCGACCACGGCCCCATCTGGCGTGAAGACCCGGGCACTATCGTCGGCCTCTACGCGGACTGGGCTGTCCAGGTCCCGAAGAACAAAGCCGTCATCGTGTATGATACGATGTGGGGCAGCACCGAGAAGATGGCCAGGGCTTTATGTGACGGACTGGCGCAGGGCGGCACCGAAGTAAAGCTGATGAAGCTACGCTCCAGTCACCGGAGCGACGTGGCCACCGAGGTGCTCGACGCCGGGGCGCTGCTGGTGGGATCACCTACCATGAACAACAATATCTTCCCCACGGTAGCCGATGTGTTGACCTATCTCAAGGGCCTCAAACCTCAGAACAAGATAGGGGCGGCCTTCGGTTCGTACGGATGGAGCGGGGAGTCGGTCAAACAGGTGGAAGCGGTGCTGAGAGAGATGAAGGTCGAGCTCGTGTCGGAGAGCTTGAAAACGCTCTACGTTCCCGGCGATGAGGAGCTTAAGCGCTGCTTCGAGCTGGGGCAGACAGTGGCCGAAAAACTGGCTGATCAGCTGGAAGATGGAACATAACGTAACCCGATTAATTCACGAATCATCGTAGCGAGTCGAAGTATTCGGGTAAAAGGAAAAGGAGTGTCATGAGATTATGAAGAAGTACGTGTGCACAGTATGCGGGTATGTGTATGACCCCGAGCAGGGTGACCCGAACGCCGGTATCGAAGCTGGCACCGCCTTTGAAAATCTTTCCGATGATTGGGTATGCCCGGTGTGCGGTGTGGAGAAAGATGATTTCGAACCCGAAGGTTAGGCTTCGGGTTTTATCTCCAGAATTTCCGCCAGGTCTTTCGGTTCCAGGCGGTAGACGGCTCCTTTTCCTTCGTAAAATCCATGTTGTTCGATCATGTGAATATTGAGATCGGTATAGGTAATCGCCTGTCCGAGGCGCAGGTTTCTGACCGTGACATTGGTCTTGCGGACGATCCTGGTGTCGTTAAATGGGCAGCAAAGACGGCCGCGGAAACTTGCCACAGCCACCTCGAAGTGCGGTTCCACTGAGACGAACTCACATTCATATTTGAACCCGGTGTCACGGAAAAAACGCATCCGGGCGGAGATCTGTTCGTGACTGAGATCGAGCCGTTTCACGGCCGCGTCGTCTTCGGTGAGAATATCGATCAGATTCCGCCGGTCGTTACCGAGAAACCCGTCACGGCTGCCCGTGCCCGGCTTCATGGCTTCCTGGATTCTGTCCAACTGCACGGTTTGTTTCATCGCACACCTCCACCACGTGAAAGAATCAATTCAGGCGAACTTATCATAGTAGATCAACTCCTCCGGCACACCCTTGGCGGTCAACACCTCGATACATGACTCGATCATTCCGGGGCTGCCGCAGAGATACGCTTCGGCGTTCTCACATCGTCCCAGCATCCGGTTAAACACCTCGGTGTTCCAGCCTGCGGCGCCGTCCCAACTGTCTTCCGGATCGGGGCAGGAAAGAGAGGGGACAAAGGTGAAACCGGGAAGCTTTTTTTCAAATCCCCGCATCTCGTCCACCAGGAACAGATCGCGCCGCGCCCGGGCCCCGAAAAAGTAATGGGCCCGCCGCTCGTTGCCTTTATCACACATGTCGAAAAGGATCGACCTGATAGGCGCCATCCCCGAGCCGCCGGCCATGAAAATGATGTCCCGGCCGGTGTCACGGAGATAGAAGTCCCCATAGGGCCCGTTAATGGTGATCCGGTCGCCCGTCTTGATGTATTTATGGACATAGGTGGTGCAGATTCCGTTAGGGACCAGCCGTATCTCCAACTGAAGGCTGTTTGTTTCATCGGGTGCAGAGGCGATAGAGTAAGCCCGGTAGACCGGTTCGTCGGTCAACTCGTAGGGCGGCACTTCGAATTGGATGAACTGGCCGGCTTTAAAGGACATCTCTGCCGGTTCCAGGAGTTTTAAGGTGATCTCCTTGATGTCGTAAGTCAGGTCTTTTACGGCCGTCACTTCGGTCTGGTATTGCTTGACCTTGAAGAGCTCCTCGGGGATCTTAATACTGAAATCGCGTTTGACTTTGAGCTGGCAGGAGAGGCGCACGCCTTCTTTTTTTTCATCGGCATCGAGCCAGGGAAGCTCCGTGGGCAATATATCGCCGGCGCCTTTTAAGACCTTTACCTTGCAAAGTCCGCACGATCCCCGGCCGCCGCAGGCCGAGGGAATGAAGATCTTCTCGTCCTTCAGGGTGGCCAACAGCGGTTTGCCGCCCCGGACCGTCAGTTTGCGCTCTTTGTTGACGCTGACCGTGACCTCCCCGTAGTCGGCGATAGTGGCGCCGGCGATGACGATTAAGAGCGCCAGCAGCCCGGTAATCAGACAGGCCACGCCTACACTGACCAACAGTTCAACAACCATCGCTAGGAATTCACTCTCTTTTCTACACCTCGCTACGAATATTCGTGAATTATTAGGGTTCAGTTCAAGGTCATGATGCCGCTGAATCCCATAAACGCCAGTGCCATGATACCGGCGATGATCAACGTGATACCGGCTCCTTCGAGTCCTTTCGGAACCCGGGAGCGGGCCATCCGCTGCCGGATACCGGCCATGGCCATGATGGCCAGTGTCCAGCCCACGCCGCTTCCCAGACCGTAAACGAACGTCTGACCCAGGCTGTACTCACGGATAATCATGAACAGGCTCACACCCAGGATGGCACAGTTCACGGTGATGAGCGGCAGAAAGATGCCCAGCGCCGCGTAGAGAACGTCGGAGACCCGTTCGATGATCATCTCCACAAGCTGCACGAAAGCGGCGATCACTACGATGAAGATAATATAGCGCAAGTGCGTCAATCCCAGCGGCGCCAGCACATAGTGGTTCACTAGCCAGTTGAGGACGCTGGTGGAAGCCATGACGAAAACGACGGCGCTGCCCAACCCGAAAGAGGTCTTCACCTCCCGGGATACGGCCAGGAACGAGCACATGCCCAGGTAATTGGTTAGCAGGATATTGTTGGTGAAAACCGCCGCCATGAAGACGGCCCCGAACCCCATGTATTCGTTCATGCCCCGGCACCTCCTGTGGCTTTAGCGTCTTCTTTGATGAAGAAGCCTTTGACCACCCAGATAAAGAGAGCCAGCATGAAGAAAGCTCCGGGCGCCATGACCATGATGGCCCAGTTTACCCACCAGGAACCAAACACCGTCAAACCCCAGACGGTTCCCGAACCCAGCAGTTCACGGAAAAAAGCAATCACCAGCAGCACGTAGGAGTACCCCAATCCGCTGGCGATTCCATCAAAAAGCGACGGTACCGGCGGGTTGATAAGCGCGAAAGCTTCCGCCCGCCCCATGATGATACAGTTGGTGATGATCAAACCCACGTACGGTCCGAGCTGTTTCGATATCTCCGGCAGGTAAGCCTTGATGGCGATATCGAAGATAATGACATAGGAGGCGATGACGAGCACCTCCACCATCATGCGGACCCGTGACGGTATTCGTTTTCTCATCAGCGACACGGTCAGGTTGGATAGAGCGGTGGCGAAGACCAGGCCCACGCACATGACCACGGTGTTCTTGAGCACATTGGTCACCGCCAGGGTGGAACAGATTCCCAGTATCTGGACGAACACCGGGTTATTCTTCCCCATATTGTCCTTGAAAATCCGTTTAATCATACCCCTGGCCATCACAGTCACTCCCGGTTCAGCATAGCTTCAGCGTCCGCCTGCAGTGAGGCGGCTTTGGCAACACAACGGTTCACGATGGTTTGTACCGCGATGGAGGTGATGGTGGCGCCGGTTATGGCGTCAAACTCGTCTTCTTCCGTGGGCTCGCCTTCGGGTTTCATAGAGAAATCTCCATGTTTTTCCTTGAATTGATCTCGAAACCATGGCTCCGTAATCCTGCCGCCCAGTCCCGGGGTCTCGTTTTGACGCGTGAAATCTATTCCCGTAAGTGTTTTCAGATCGTTTTTAAACCCGATCACCGCCTCGATGGTTCCCCAGAGACCGGCTCCCCGTTCGATTAACACGCAGCCTTTCAGGTCTCCCGAGACAGTGTCCATGATGTGCATAATCAGGCTGTTTTCGGGGCCCTTTGTTTCTTTGACCCGTTCCCGGTAGAGGTTTTCAACGCCCGCTCCCGTTTTAGGGACCGCGATTCCCGCGGCCCTGAGCACTGCCCGTTTCAAGAAGAGCGATTTGTTGCGGGCGATGGTGTCCCGGGTGAGCAGATGGACTAAAGAGACGGCGGCGATAAACACGGCGGTAACCGTCACCATAAAGAGAATGGTCGTCACCGCTTCGTTTGTATCGCTCTTGTGCACGCTCATCAGGCCTGCTCCTTTGTTTTAGCGGCTGCTTTTTTCCTGGCCTTCCACTCCTTGATGGCGATGTCGCAGATGGGCGCGAACATGTTTGCCAGCAGTACCGCGAACATCATTCCTTCGCCCCAGGCCGAAAATGTCCTGATAACAACAGTCATGATACCGATAAAGGCTCCGTATATCCATTTCCCCTCGGGAGTCCTCGAGGCGGAAATGGGCTCGGTGGCGAAGAAGAAAAGCCCCAGGAGAAATCCGCCGCTTAAAAGGGCGTACAGAGGGTGGAGCGCACCCGCGACCTGAATTCTCCAGAGAACCGATTGCATGAAGAGCATACCCGTCAGCCCCGACACCACGATCCGATAATCGGCGGCTTTTTTCCAGACGATGTAGAACCCGCCCAGGATGATGAAAAACGCGCAGGTTTCTCCCAGGCATCCGGAGACGTTTCCCAGTAACAGGCGCGACCAGGCCACCGGTGTGTCCGAGTTCGTGATTCGCATGGGGGTGGCCCGGGTGAGGGCGTCCGCGGCCCAGGTGGTAAATCCGCCGGTAATCCCGGCAACGGGTTCGGCCCATTTCGAGTTCATATGGACCGGGAAAGTGATGTAAATAAACGCCCGGCCCACCAGCGCCGGGTTGAAAACATTGCGGCCGTAGCCTCCGAAAACCATCTTGCCGAAGGTGACGCCAACGACGATTCCCACCACCGCCATCCAGAAGGGAAGGGTGGGCGGAAGCGCCAGGGTGAAGAGCACGGCGGTGACGAACACGGAGGAGTTCACCGGCTCTTTCCAGGTCCGGCAAAAGGCGTACTCGATGAGATACGCCGCCGTACTCACCACGGCCAGCAAGGCCAGGCAGCGCCAACCGAAAAAGTACACCGATGCAGCTATCAGCGGAACCAGGGCGTAAAGCACCTGCTTCATGGTCGGCAGCCACCGGATGGCGGGCTGTTTCTTCTTTTTCAGTACCGGTTTGGTTGGCGTTTTGGCCGGCGCTTTTTCGTCAGACATAACGCGCTAAAGTATAGTAGTGTTGGAGCGGTGAGTCAACTTACCGGGCGCGGTATTGTTCGTAGAGGGTCCGCCAATGCCGGTACTCCTTGAGGGCTTCCTGGACATCGGGGTCGTTGATTGGGCGGCCGCTCTGCAGCAACTGGATGTAGCGCCGGTGGCTGGCTTCGTACCTGGTACGGACACGGGAGATGTCGGCCGCAGGTGTTCTTTCGGAGCCGCTCGATGGAAAATCCGGTCCCGCGGCGTCGTCCGACGGGTCTCCCGCCGGGCCCATTCGGTCGAGTCTTCTCCTGGCGGCCCGCCATTGCCGGTAGGCTACGTCTGCTTCAGCGTAGCGCTCTTCTTCCACGAGCTGACTATGCAACTGCCACAAACGCTTGCACTCCTCGAAAGCGGAATTGACATCATCGATGTTTTCCGGAGGGGTCTCTTCGTAGACCAGCCGGGCGCCGACGTGGTCGGCCTCGAGATCGAGATACTCCTTGTGACCCTGGCCGGTGAGGGCGTGCGCGATCCCGTCGAAAATCTCTTTGCCAAACCCGATGGTCATGGTGGCGGAGTAGGCCAGGAAAGAGCTGCCGGTCACCCCCTTGATGACCGACGAGATTTTGGCGCAGGCTTTCATGTGCTTCTTTTTGTCCGTATCCAGGGCAGAAGAATCAACCTCTTGGCTGAACGACTGGTATTTCTCCATACTCGAGCGCCAGGTTTGGATACCCGGCCAGCTCTGACCGAGACCCGGGCCGGAAGCCATCATGCCCACCAGCGCGAAAGTACGATACCCGAGCTGCAGACCGCTGTCCGGTTGGCGGTATCCCGCGGAAGCCGAAGGAGGCGATAAAAGCTGGACGCCGATGATCAGCGTCAACGCAATAAGTTTACCGTTTATCATGGTAATCCGTCCCGGTAGGGCCGATGCCCGGCGGCGCTACATATCGTCAGAGGTGTCGATACTGATACTCGACCCGGTTGTTTCTTTCCCGGCTGATTCCTGTTTTTCCCGTTCGCGTTTGGGAGAATAGATGACAAAACCCCGTTTGCGGCCCTCGCGCTCGATCTTGGTCTGTCCGAATACACCGGAACGGCGGTTCCTGACCCGGCGCCGGCGTATCTCCCGGGAGCTATCGTTGGTCTCCATGTCGCCGAACTCGAAATCGTCGCCGTACTTTTTCTTGAGTTCCTTGCGGGCGATGTTGCGGATGAAGCGGGACGAGAACTTCTTCGAGTGAAGGAACTTGCGGTACTTGCGGTAGGCTTCCAGTACTTCCACGGTGTCTTTATAGCCTTCCCGGTAGGCAGCCTTGAACTGGGAGGGATGGAATATCATCTGGAACGGGTTCTTTTTGAACTGGTTGCCCACTTCCGACAGACCACCGCTTTTCGAAGCGCGGCGGATCTGTTCGTCGGAAATGCCGCCATCGAAGTTTTCGTGGCCGATCCGGTCCAGGAGCCGCTTGAGGGCCGGATCATACTTGTCCATGAGATAGATGCCGTCCCTGATGGCGGCCTTGCCCCGTTTGGAGCCGGTGAAAGACAGTCCCCGGAAACCGGCGCCGATCTTCTTGAAAAAGCCGCCTTCCTTCATGTCCCGGGTGATCTCTCCGCTTTTCTTGAGCTCCTCCTGGTACTCGTCCTTGAACTTGTTGGATTCCTTCATTCCCTCGTTGATCGTTTTGAGATCGGCATAGATCTGTTTTTTGTCGTCCACGAATTTCCCAACATTGGTGGAAGTGTAGTTGTAAAAGGTCTTGACATTGGTAGTGGTCTGTTGGGTCGTTTTCTTGACATTCCGTGACATGCCGCTCAGGAAACTCATGACATTGTTCATGAACGTCATGGAATAAGAAGGTCCGGTAAAGGAAAATAAGAGAAGAATTGACAGCGTTGCCGCCAGTCTGGTCCGTCGTTGCATGATAGCGTCCTCTCTATCGCAAAGTGAAAATAGTAATGGAAAGTGAAAAATACAATTATTTTCCGCTTCTCTATATCAATAGTACTCACGGATCGAAAAAGTTTCAATAAATATTTGCAAATTTTCACCCGGTATGTGTGTGAAAACATACAGATTTTTCTCATGAAATGGGGTACTCTTTACCAGAAGCCCCCGGGAATTTATCGAGAAGATTTTGCGTTATATTTTATGGCCCGGTAGTATTGACACTGCCATGGGCTTGATGTAGACTACTTTCGCGGAAGGCGTAAATACGTCAAATACTTGATTCTGTGTGCCCTGAAGCTCGTTTTGGAAGGCCATTTTTTCATGGAATTTTCGGGGAAAACTTGTTATCAAGGAGAAACCAATGGGGGGTTCTGTCCGTTCTGCAAGCTACCGCCGTCCTTTTGGGCTGGTCGGATGTTGTTTTACTTTACCTGTCGCAACCAGTTTGTTACGTCCTGCTAAACGCAGGTCATATATTGCTATTGTGTTGGAGTAACACGTAGGAATCGAGATTGAAAAATGAGGTGGCAATCTGGAGATTCCGGGATTTCCGGTCTCCAAGCCGGCCATTGAGCAGCCGGTTCTCAGATTGGCAAATTCGTACACATTCCACTGGAGAAGGGAATGATGTTTGTGAGTAAAAGATCTTTCGCGTTTGTTATGTGTTTCGTGATGCTGATGGGCGTAGGCGCTGTCTTCGCCCAGGAGGTCACCATCAGCGATATCAGTATCACCCCCGCTTCCATCAGCCCGGACAATGACGGCACCGCCGACCGGGCTATCATCAGGTTTTCCGTTTCCAAGACTCAAGCTCAGCCGTGGGAACATATCGAGGCTGGGGTGATCATCAATATCGATGGAGACGAAGAGTATGAAGCACCCAATTGGGAAGAGTACAACTGGATGACGACCTTCCCCGATGATTTTATGCAAATGAATTGGCGGCCGCTAGAGGTAGATCTGGAGAACACCGGTGAAGCCACCTTTTCAGTCGAATGGGAAGGGCGTGACGCCCGGCGGCAGGTTTTACCAAACAGCAGCTACAATCTCCTCATAGCCGTCGTCCAGAGCCGCCAGTGGAACGAGGAAACATCGAAGTTCGAGATGACTTTCGGCGCGACCACTGAAGTCTATGACGCGGGTGAACTGGTGGGAGAGCCTCTCCAGATCACCGTGGCCACCGCCGGCATCTCCGGCACGGTGACCGACCTTGATCAAGGGTTCATCGCGAACGCCCGTGTTTCTGCCGGCAACAGCGAATCCTGGGGTGAGGCTATTACCGATCGCAACGGCGAGTATACCATCTCGGGGCTGGCTGCGGGCGATTTTCACGTCAATGTCCAGGCGGAAGGGTATGTCAACGAGGACTACATGATAGGGGAGCAGCACGCGCAGGTCACGGTGGAGGCAGGCCTGACCACCGAGGATATCGATTTCGCCCTCCAGCCGGCACTTTCCGTCCCGGGGACCATCCTCCTGGTGGACGCCGACGATAACGCCCAACCATACGTGCCCCGGCAGAGCCTGTGGGGCGACTGGTTCGAGCAGGACCTCTGGATCAACATCAATGCCTGGAGCCCCATGGGCGGCAAGGGTACCTGGGGGAACGCCGTCATCCACGGCTTAGGCGAAACCACGGAACAGGGCTGGTACGGCTGGGACGACCAGAACGAGGACAGCGAC
>CAZQHK010000007.1:22200-30479 GCA_964593455.1 uncultured bacterium | reverse complement strand
CCGAGGAGCTTACCCAAAACAACATGAAGTGGATCGAGTTTTCCGCCGAGTCCGCTGACGGCCGCAGCTTTGCCTGGGGCGGCGGCCAGTTCGATCCCAACTTTGTCGAAGGCTACACCACCGGCCGGGCCGATATCAGGAGCATCCTGCCCGGCACCTACACCGCCAAGATCAGGGTGGACGGGTACAAACCCTACAAAGAAGTGATCGTCGTTACCGCGGGCGCCGATGTGGTGCTGGAAGGCGATGACCATGATACACAAACTCCCATCGTCATGAGCCAGGGCAACACCATCAGCGGCACCATCACCCTCACCGATGATGATCGGGAGGACTCGCTCAACGTGGACGTGAACGTCTGGTCCCAGGAGACCCATGTCCACGGCTGGACACGGGTGGAGCTCAACGAAGGCAACGAATTCAGCGCCGATTACACCATCGGCGGCCTGGAACTGGGCGACGGCGATACGGCCGTCTACAATATAGACATCTGGTTCCCGGGCCAGTACGAGGTGACTCCACGCCGCCACCGGCAGGCGACCCTTACCGCCAGTGATCTGGAAGATATCGATTTCGCCCTGGCGCCGTTCTCGGGAGTCTTAAGCGGTGACATCTCCGTGTCGGCGGGGAGCGTCGACTACACCGAGGTACTGGTTCTGGCCAAGGACCCGGAACGGTGGGACACCTTCCTGTACGCGCAGCCCAATCCGCAGGGCGAGTATGTACTTGACAATCTGGGCACCGGCGAGTACGTCATCAGCGTGAACGAGTACGAGAACGTGCCCCAGTGGCTGGCCCTCCAGGAACAGCAGCACGGCGGCGGAGGTGATCTGCATCCGGCGGGCACTGAAGATCCCCAGGAGCCCT
Organism: uncultured bacterium; assembly: GCA_964593455.1. Taxonomy (GTDB): domain Bacteria; phylum Muiribacteriota; class CAYSPT01; order CAYSPT01; family CAYSPT01; genus CAZQHK01. The sequence goes on along the minus strand of CAZQHK010000007.1, from coordinate 29,612 downwards.
TCGACATCGAGGCCCAGTTCCTCCAGCCCACGGGGAATTTCGGCGGTATAACCATCCGCCTGTCCATCGTCAACGGCGATGAGTTCGAGCAGGACTTCGAACTCGACCCCGGTTGCACCATCTCCGGGACTTTTGCCGCCGCCGACGGGTACGCAGGGGAGTTCGATCCCGAGGACTTCGTGGGCGGCCCGGTAGTGGCCTTCCCCCTGGAGATGCGGTTCATGGGCATGGGCGTGGAAGCCATGTCGGTGGGTCTGATCGAGGAGACCAGTGAGGGTTCAGGGGTGTTCGGTTACACCATTTCCGGTCTCGGTGAGGGCGCCTTCCTGGTCCAGCCGCCCAGCTCGGCCGCCGACAGCGGGGGCGAGGGTGAGCACCTGAATCCCATGGACAGCCTGTTCGACAACCAGAACCCAGACGTGGCCGTCGAGTCTAAGACCGCCTTCTGTTCTGCCGCCGATCCCGAGGTGGAGGTTGATTTCACTTACACCGAAGGCTTCACCATCAGCGGCACCATCACCATCCCCGGCAAGATCAACGTGGACCTGGAAGGGTTCGACGAGTTCGGTAGCTGGGATAATGACGCGAAAACGCAGTTCCTGCAGCAGTTCTGGGTCGGCGAGATCAATGTCTACCGCCCGGAACATCACGGCGGCAACCGGCACAAGTCCCTCATGGCGGCTGATTTCTACGATGAGACTTCCGGCCAGTTCAAGAAGACCGCCGACTACCGGATCGAGCACATGAAGGCCGGCAAGTACGTGGTGGAGGTCCACACGCCCCGCTACATGACCGCGGCCAGGAACATCACCATCGAGGACGCCGACGTGGGTAATGTCGACTTCCAGATCACCAAGGGTGCCAGCATCACCGGGCGGCTGGTCAACGCCGAGACCGGCGAAGCCGTTACCGGCGCCGACGGTGTCTGGGTGGAGTGCGAGGCCCGTCCCTGGAAACCCGGGAGCTGGCGGAGCACCAACCAGAAGTGGGGTATGGACGAGGCCGACACCCGGATCGACGGCGACGAAGCACTCCAGGACGACGACAACGACACGCTGCCCGGCAACTTCTACCTGACCAACCTGCCGGGAGGCAACTACGTCGTCCGGGTCCGGACCGAGTCCGGCGCGAAATCGGGCGGCGCCAAGAACTATGCCAGTGCCACCTACGCCGGCGTGGTGGTGCCCGAAGGTTCCACGGACGCGGTTGATATGGACGTGATCCAGCTGGTGGAGGGAGTGACTATCTCCGGTACCGTCATGGGTCTCGATCCCGACACCCAACAACAGGTCCCTCTTGGGAACATCCGGCTCTTCGCCGAGCCCGCCGACCGCGGTTCCTCCGCCGGCGGGGTTGATACGAGCACGGACGAGGAAGGGAACTACATCTTCTACGGTATCGATCCCCGGGCCGAGTACTACGACGTCATCTGCGCCGAGCGTCCCGAGATGTTCGATTTCATCGACAGTCCCTGGGCGGGGAAAGAACGGTTCAATGTTGAGCCCGGCGACACCGGCGTGGATTTCCTGCTGGAGTACGCCAACTCGACCCTCACCGGTACCGTGGAAAAGGATGATTCCGAGACTCCCTTCGCGCTTCCGTTCGAGGATGCGGGTGATTTCCCGGCGGCCATGATCCTGCTCCAGAAAGAAGGCTTGTTCTACGAGCCCATGGACGGTATAGAGGTCCTGACCAATCCCTCGGATAGTAACTCGACCACCTTCACTGTCCGAAGCCTGGCTGCCGGAGTCTACAACCTGTTCGTGTTCAACCGTGACCTGGTCACTACCGGTATCGTGGTGGAGATTGAAGATGGCGAGAACGAGCTCGAGGAACCCATCGTCCTTTCCTCAGGTGGCATGGTGAGCGGCACCGTCAGGAAAGGCGACGGTACCAGGTTCACTACCGGCGATATCGGCATGGTGGTGGCCATGCCTCCCGATATGACCAAGCTGGCCTTTGGATCGCTCGTCTCGAACCCTTCCACCCGCGAGGTTGATACCTACGAGGTCAAGGGTCTGGAGTTCGGTATCGCCTACCGGATCATGTTCATCCAGGAAGGAGACGAAGGCCCGGAGAAGATTTATCCCACGGAAACCCCGGTAACGGTCACCGCCGAGTCCCCCGAGGCCGAAGTGAACTACGAGATAGCCCCGAAAGCCGGCGACTTCATCGCCAACGTGTACCGCAACGACGACGACAATTTCGAGATTAATGTGTTCTGCTCGGAGGTTATCGCCGAGTCCGAGGCCAGTGATGTGCTGGAGCTGCTGACCGGGGCTGAGGATGATCCCGACGGCGTCCAGGGACAGCTCTACGACCTGGTGATGGGCACCGACAAGATGATCATCACCGCGATTTATTCGCCTGACGATGCCGACGAGGAGTTCGCCATCAAGGCCATCGCCCACGACATGGAGGGTGCCTCGTTCAGCCGGAAGTTCACTTTCCCGGTTAACCTCAAAGCCAAGAACCAGGCCACCATTCCTGCCGCCCTGGGCGGCAAGGTCAACGTGGGTAAAGGCGACTCGACCGAGGCCCAGTTCCCGCAGGGTGCCATCGAGGACGGTAACGGCGACGGTGAGGCCGAGGCGGAGATCGCCGCCCTGGCCGGGGAAGGCGGCGGCGGTGCGGCCAAGGCCGGACCGAAGAACGGAGAGGCCCAGACTATCGTGGCCGACCGCGGCACCAGTGCGCTGAGCGACGTCTACCAGCTCTCGCTCTCCGAGCTTGATACCCTGGCCGATGACGCCACCTTTACGCTGGCGGTGGAGTTTGATACCGACCAGGTGGGGAGCGGAGGTACGATCCCCACCACCGACATCGACCTCTTCTATTACAACGCCACCAGCGACGAGTGGGAAAAGGTGACGGAAGGCCGCACGGTGACGGACGAGGAAGGCAACCACAAACTGGCGGCCCAGGTAGCTTCGCTCGGTCAGTACGCCATCTACCAGTCGAAAGGACTCCCGGCTCCCACGGTACAGGCCAATCAGGACTACCAGCTCGATTTTGAGGCGCTTGGTATGGCTCTGACCATCCCGGGTGACGTGCTCAACAGTCTGGCAAATCTGCCGGAGATTACCGAGAAGACCGAGGCCGCCCTGGTGCAGGCTATCCTCAACTACAAGACGCTGGCAGCCAGTAACCTGACCGAGGCTTCGGCCATCGTCGACATCCCCCTGGAAGCGGTCAACCTGGCCGGTCAGACGGTAACGGTGAAGATTCCGATCAACACCAACATGCTCCTCCAGTCCAACCTGGCGCTGTACCACTTCACAAGCGGTGCCTGGAAAGAGATCGCCGGCTCCGGTAAAGTGGGCGACTTCATGGTGGGCGAGGTCAGTTCCTTCTCGCCATTCGTGGTAGGTCAGTCAAGCGGCGGCGGAGCAGCGGCAGCCGGTAGTGATGGTGGGTCCGGGAGCGGTTGTTTCATCGCTACCGCCACCTTCGGAACGCCGATGGCCCGGGAAGTGCTGGACCTCTGCCGGTTCCGTGACACGGTGCTCAGAAATATGGCGCCGGGACGTCTCTTCGTCAAACTGTACGAGACGGCGAGTCCGCCGGTAGCCCGCTTCATCGAGAAACACGAACTAATAAAAGCGACGCTGCGTTTCGCGCTCAAACCGGCTATCTGGTACGCGCGGTTCTCCCTCAAAGCGGGACTCGTGACCAGGGTGCTGACCATGTTGCTGGCGGTTGTGCTCGGTTCGGCAATGATCGTCGCCAAACGGCGCCTGCTGATCTAGACAGCTGTAAGTAACAAAAGCGTAAAAGGCCTGAGCCTTCTATCTCGAAGGCTCAGGCCTTTTCTTTGAGGTCAGGTCTTGCAATCACATATTTTGAGATCAAACTGAGATCAAGTTGGTGGATCTAACGTTAAAAATATCAGGCTTGTTTTGATTTATTGTGTTGCTATGTTTTTATTTATATATAAAGGCGGCGGGAGTCCGTGCCGATAGGTTGAGATGAGGAGGAGGAGTGTGCGAAAAGGACTGGTTTATCTATTTCTCAAAGCTTCAGCGATCATTGTGGCTGTTTTGTTCCTGATAGCAACCGTGTCATTTATCAGGTCGGTTTTCTTTCACCGACAGGAAGAAGTCGGACTAGTGTTGAGCCCCGACGGGCAGGAGACCGAGACCGACATGTCTATGATGGGGCTTGATGATTATCAGGGAATCGCTCACTCCAAACTTTTCGACCAGGTAAAAGAAGAACCGGACGTAGTCGAGGAAAAACCGGAGGAGTCGGAATCGAAACCTGCTCCCAAACCGGTCAAGACGGAACCCTCTGTACCCGCACCCAGGTGGAATAAACCGGACCTCTCTCTCAAAGGCACCATCATCGGCGGAGGTTCAGAAAGTCTGGCGATAATCGCTGCCGCTAAAACAGGCAAGGAAGGGCTGTATGCCGTGGAGGACGAAGTCCAGGACGCCGAGGTTATCCGGATTGAACGGAACAAGGTCACGCTCGTCTACCGTAGCCGCGAGTTTGAACTGGAAGTTACCGGCGGAAGCAAGAGTATGCCCAAAACCATGGCTCAAACTTCCACCCGTAAAGGGGAGCCAAAACATGAAAAACATAGGCCGGCACCGGCTCAGGAGGTCATCAATGTGGACCGGCTGGAAGTAATGAAACAAGCTTCTAACATGGCCGAAATTCTGACTCAGGTGAAGATAAAACCGTATTACCGTTACCGACAGATACGCGGTTTCAGGGTGGAGAACATCCCGGCTGAAAGTTTCTTGAGAACCGTCGGACTAAGGGACGGCGATGTGGTTACCAAGGTCAACGGCGAAGTTATCGACAGCTTCAGTAAAGCTATTCAGGTTGGACGTAAGATGCAGAACAAGAATTATGTGAAGGTTATCGTGATTCGAAACGGCCAGGAGATCACTCTTGTCTACAACCTCAAATAGGAGGCATTAACAAACGATGAGAACATTTTTGCAACACCCTTCGAGAATGTTGCTGCTGGCGGCGGCGGTATTGACCGCATGCATCCTGATCCCGTCATATCCGGGCGGTTTGTGGGCCGCGGTCGGGGACGAAGAAAAGCAGATGGCAGCCAATGGAGAACCGGACGAAAACGGTCGCATCTCCATGGATTTTACCGACGTGGATATCCGCACCGTCATCGAGTATATGAGCCGGGTTACCGGACTTGGGTTCGTGGTGGACGAAAGTGTCCGGGGCAAGGTATCCATCATCTCTCCGCGCGACATGATGCGGCGGGATGAAGCGCAGGCCCTGCTCGACTCGCTTCTGGCGGTCAAGGGATACTCCAGTTCCCAGGCGGATAACGTCGTTCATATCCTGCCGTCTCCGGAAACCCAGAAACGCGCGGCTCAAATCGTGGCCAATAAAGGAGCGCTTCGCAGTATGGGAGACGAAACTGTCGTCACCGCCCTGGTCCCGCTCACCTATACGGAAGCTTCCGTCATACGAGGTGTACTGGCACCCCTGCTACCCAAGGAGACCAGCCTGCAGGTCTTTGCCCCCACCAATTCGTTGATCATCACCGACCGGGCTGAAAGCGCCAAGCGTCTCCTGCCCCTGCTTGAAATACTCGATCTCAAGAAAGGGGTCGGCATTGTCGAGAAGATCGATATTGTCCACTCCACGGCGGAAGCCGTAACCGAGCAACTCAGCCGGATCTTCAAGCTGAAAGACGTCAAGCAGAACACGCCGTTTCAGCAGCGAAGCGCCGAAGTAGTGATCTATCCGGACAAGCGCACGAACTCTATCCTGGTGGTCGCTTCTCCGCTGGAAATATCTAAAGTCAAAGAGCTGGTTGCCCTGGTCGATGTACCGGTGGAAGATGAAGAAGCAATTTTAAAAATGTACACGTTACGCTACATTGAAGCGGCCGAGCTCGAGTCACAGCTCAAGGCCATTTTTTCATCCAAGACCCCACCGGCCACGGTGTCCGCGCCCAAGACCGAGGTAAAACGGGAACGGAAAGTTATTCAGACCGGTCCGGGGAAATCGAAAACGGTCTGGGTGGAAAAGCCGGTTCGGGTGCCGGGCGGTAAACCAAAAAAGCGGGTCGAAAAGGGAGAAGTGAGCTTCTCATCAGCCAAGAGTATGAACATCCTGGTGGTGGTTGCCCGCCCGACCCAGCAAGAAATGGTAAAAGAGCTGGTGGACACGCTGGATATCGACGATCTCCCGTCGCGACACATCCGGATCATCCCGCTCACGTATGCTGACGAAGAGACGGTCATCGAGCAGGTTACCAAGCTTTGTGGTCTGGGCAGCAATGTTTTCAAGGGTGCGTCCTCGATGTTCCTGGCCGATTCCCGCCTGATTCCCAATAAGCGCTTACGGGCGATAATGGTGAGTACTCCCTCGGAAACACTGATGGAAGAGATCGAAAGCGTGATCAAGCGTCTCGATAAGGAGAAAGTAAAAGGCCAGGCGGATGTCAATATCTACCGTCTGAAAAACGCCGACGCCACCAGTATCGCCGAGACGTTAACCAAACTCTACGCGCCCAAGGGTGGCGATGATAAAACCGCCAGTAGAATAGAAGTGGTGGTGGAGCCGTCCTACAATGTGCTGCTCATCAACGCGCCGCCTAAAGTGTTTGCCGAGATAGAGACGCTCCTGGAACAGCTTGATGTGCTCCGGCCGCAGGTGCTGGTGGAAGCACTGATCGCCGAGGTGAGCATGTCCAAGGCTGAGCGGCTGGGAATAGAGTGGGGGTACGTAGATTCCGCTTCCGGCCGGATGCGTGGTTTCGGGTTGACCAACTTCGCTATGAAAAACTCGGCCTTGAGCAGCCAGGGACTAAGCATGGGTGTGATCAAGGGCAATGTCGACCTGGATAAAGTGGCGGACAACGACCTCAACGAGCTCTCCAAGATCCGGGCGCTCATTCAGACACACCGGAACGATTCCGATTTTAACATCATCTCCACGCCCAGCATCCTGACTCTGGACAACGAAGAAGCCTCAATCACCGTGGGTGAAGTAGTGGCGCTGCCGCAGGGGTACCTGACCGATTCCAACAGCAGCAGTGACCTCAGGTTGACAAATTTCACCTACGAGGACGTGGGTGTGACGCTCAATATCACTCCCCGTATTACCCAGAGAGATTTCGTCACGCTCAAGATCGAGCAGATTATCAAGAACCGGCAGGAGACGTTTCTTTACGATTTCAATGTCCCCATCATCAACAAGCGGGAAGCCAAGACCACCGTCACCGTACCCAACCGTGAAACCGTGGTCATCGGCGGGCTCATCCGCGAGGATGACCAGGAGATCGAGGACGCCATCCCCGGCCTGAGCCGGCTGCCGCTTTTAGGCGGACTGTTCAAGAAAAAACGTAAAGAAAAGAAGAAGGTAAATCTGCTCATATTTATCACACCCCACGTGGTGTTCGATCCTTCGGAACTGGTATCAGGACA
>CAZQHK010000007.1:0-22100 GCA_964593455.1 uncultured bacterium | reverse complement strand
TCATATTTATCACACCCCACGTGGTGTTCGATCCTTCGGAACTGGTATCAGGACATGCGGATAACATGCCGTTGTCCAACAACGGCAGTCCGACTATTCTGATGGAAGAAGCCGATAAAATGGTCTATGGCAAGGCTGTTCAAAAACTCCTGGGTTCGAACAGAAAGAAGAGTCAATCGCCGCGCAAAAAGGAAAAACAGCCGGCTCCTCGGGCCGAAGTAAAATCGGCAATTTCCGCTCCGCCGCCAGTTGAGCCCGAGCCGGAGCCGAAACAGGAGCAGGTTGAACAAATTTCACCAGCCGACCCGAAACAGGAGCAGATCGAACAGACCGTCCCGGCCGCGCCAAAACCGCAAACGGTCCGGGAGACCGATGACGAGCGTTGGCAGCGAATCCTGAGAAGCGATCAACGTGTCAGGAAAGCGTTCGAGGAAATCAAGAACCGGGCGGTGGGGCAATGAAACGGCTGTGTTTCGCGGTTTTTATGGTCTTCTGCCTCTGTCTTATCGTTTCTCCTGCCGCTGCCACTTTGTTTGATGATGTGCCCGAGGGACACTGGGCACTGGACGCTATCCGGGATCTCCAGAAACAGGGCATTATCAAGGGATTTTCCGAAGACAACACCTTTCGCGGAGAGAAACCGATAAACCGGTATGAAATGGTGGTCCTGGTAAAACGCCTGATCGGGAACTTGGAAACGGGCGACGGTATCAGGCTCAAACAGGTGGAATTGGTACGTGACCTGTTGATGGAGTTTGCCGACGACATGAAATTTCTGGGTGAGAGTGCTCTCTACCACATGGACCGTCTGAGAACCGTGGAAGACCGCCTGGACAGGGTGGAGAGTCGCCTCGACGAGCACGACAAACAGATCAGAGATCTCAAAAGGAAACAAAAACGACTCCTTATTCTCTCGATCCTTCTTACCGGTACCGCCGCCGCCGTGGTAAAATAACCCCGAGGAGGGGTATCGGGTGGCACCGCGACGATCCTTTGAGAATGTCCTGCAGGAAAAAGGGCTTATTGGTCCCAATGAACTGGCCGAAGCCAAACATCTGTCCGAATCAGACGGTATCAGCCTGTTCGAGCAGCTTTCAAGTTCCAACCAGTTTAACGAGGATACGTTGCTCGAAGCGTTGGCCGAATCGCTGTTCCTGCCGTTTCAACGCGACCTTGTTTTTAATGATGTGGACATAGATCTGGCTGCCAGGATCCCGGAACACTTTCTTCTCAAGCACAACCTGGTGCCCATAAAAACACAGCAGGGCACTACCTCCATCGCTTCCAGCAACCCGCTGGACCTGCATCCCCTGGACGACTTGCGGAGTTTTATCGGCTCTGATCTGCCCATGGTCGTTATCCCCGGCACAAAACTGGAAGAGATCATGGCCGAGTTGATCCGGTACCGGTACCGGTCGGCCGAGAAAGTCATCCAGAATCTGCAGGAGACCGAGTCCGAGGAGCAGGAGAAAGAACTGGACGATTCTGACAGTCTGGCGGGCATGGCCAACGAGGCGCCCGTTATCCGGTTGGTAAACAGTTTTCTTGACCGAGGCCTGAAAACCAGGGCGAGCGATATCCACATCGAACCCCACGAACACGAGATACGGATCAGGTACCGGATAGACGGAGTGCTTCACGATATGGCCGCACCGCCCAAACGTTATCTCCCGGCCGTGGTCTCACGCATCAAGATCATGTCCGGCCTCGATATCGCCGAACGGCGCCTTCCGCAGGACGGGCGAATCAAGCTCAGGATCGGCGATGAAGAAGCAGACGTCCGGGTCTCCACGGTGCCAACCGCTTTTGGCGAGCGAGTGGTGCTTCGGCTGTTGAGAACCAGGGATGTTCTTAAATCCCTGAAAACGCTGGGAATGGGGTCTGATACACTCTTGCAGTTCAGGCGTCTCATCAGGAAACCAAACGGGATCGTGCTGGTCTGCGGACCCACCGGCAGCGGCAAGACCACGACGCTTTACGGGGGTCTGGCGGAGATAGCCAAACCCGCGTTCAACATCATGACCGTGGAAGATCCCATCGAGTACCAGATCCCCGGCATAAGCCAGATCCAGGTCAAACCGAAGATCGACTTCGGATTTGCCAGGGGGCTGAGGTCGATCCTCCGTCAGGACCCCGATATCATCATGGTGGGAGAAATACGGGACCTGGAAACGGCCCGCATGGCGGTACAGGCTTCCCTGACCGGCCACCTGGTTCTTTCCACCTTGCACACCAATGACGCCGCTTCTGCCGCGGTCAGACTCAACGACATGGGAGTGCCCGGGTACCTGGTTTCCTCGACTCTCCTGGGGGCTCTCTCCCAGCGCCTGGTTCGGAAGATCTGTTCCAACTGCACTGAAGATGTGACCGAATCGAACCTGAACGGGCTTGAGGCAGAGATAGGTGACCTCGATTATCTCCGGGGAAAACAGTTGAAGAAAGGCCGTGGCTGCGACATGTGCCTCAATACAGGGTATCTGGAGCGGACCGGGATCTATGAACTCCTTACCGTAGACGAAGAGTACCGCCGACTCATCTCCGGCGGGAAACCGACCAATGAGATCGCCGCGCTGGCCAGGAAGCTCGGGATGATCACCCTGCGCGCCGACGGTCTCAAGAAGGTGGCGGAGGGAGTCACCACCCTGGAAGAAATACTCCGCGTGACCGAGAGGTAGAGAACCGCACGTGCCACTGTACAAATATACCGCTCTCGATTCGGCCGGCCAGCGCCGCCGCGGCCACTGTGAGGCTGCCGACCTGGAAGAGGCCAGGGAAGTGCTGCGGGGCCGCAACCTGTTTCCGGAGAAGATCCAGCAGCTTAAAACGTCTCCCGGCGCCAGGGTGGGTAAGAGCGAACTGGCCGGGCTGACCAGGGAACTGGCGCTCCTGTTGGAAGGCGGTCTGACGCTGGACACTGCCCTGGATGCGGTGGTTGGCAGGAAACGCTCCAAAACCATGAGCGGTGTTCTGCACGAGATCCGCCGCCGGGTAAAGGAAGGAGTTTCGTTTTCAAAGGCACTTTCTTCCCACCCGGGTATCTTTAAGAAGTTTTTCATCTCCATGGTGCGAGTGGGCGAAGAAAGCGGCAAACTGCCTGGTATCATGGAAAAACTGGCCGATTACCAGGACCGCTCTCTGCTGATGACCCGCCGCCTGTTCAGCGCACTCACCTACCCGGCTTTTCTCAGCGCTTTAGCCACCGCGGTACTCGTTTTCCTGCTATCGTACATCGTTCCCACGCTCACCGAATTGTTCACGGAGATGCAGGTGGCCATGCCGATACCCACGCAGATCCTGATCGGTATCTGCACCGTTTTGCGACGGTACTGGTACGTTCTGGCTATCGTGCTTTTCCTGGTTATCTTTTGCATTCGGTTTGGTCTTAAAAACGAGCGCATCCGTCTCAAGTTACACCGGACGATTCTAAAATTACCGTTTTTCGGAAACCTGATGATCAGGATAGAAGCCGCCAGGTTCACGGCGGCGCTGGGACTGCTCCACGCTACCGGGATGCCGCTGGTGCAGGCACTGGAGGTCTCGGAGCGGCTGGTAGGCAACATGGAGATTTCCGGTCGTCTGAAAGAGGTGAGGGAGCGGGTGACTGAAGGCGAAACTCTCTCCGACTCCCTGGAACGCGAGCAGGTCTTTCCCGATTTTCCAACCCAGGTAGTGATGGCCGGGGAACGGGGAGGCAATCTGGGTGAAGCGCTGCAGAAACTCTCTAACCTGGTGGACCGTGAAAGTCAGATCGTTCTGGAGACGGCGGTTTCAATGTTCGAACCGGTGATCATCACCATCTTCGGTCTCATCATCGGATTCATTGTGGTCTCCATGATGCTTCCCATATTCGGACTCAGCCAGATCTCGTTTTGATATGTTAAAAGTAAAGATTGAACGGGCTTTTACGCTGATCGAACTCCTGCTGGTACTGGCTATTCTGGGGGTGGCCGCCGGTATCTCGTTTCCGGTCGGTCTGACCTGGATACGGCAGGCCCAGCTTCGGGCCACTGCCGGGAGAATCGCTTCCCTGTTCAACAATGCCCGCACAAAAAGCCTGGTAACCGGAACATCTCACACCGTGTCCTTTGACGTGGAAACCGGGCAGGCAACAATCGAGGAGACTAAAAGGAGTATCCGGCTGCCGCACTGGTTGGCGTTTCTGGAGATAGAAACGGGGGAAGAAGAGGACCAGGATCTCGATGATCCGGACTCTGATAAAGAGAAGATAATTTTTATGCCGGACGGATCGGTGGAGCCGGCGTTCGTCCGAATAGGGGATACATCTGGAACCTACCAGGTGACAATAAACTGCCCCAGTTTCGGCCGCAGCAAGGTAGGCAAGAAAGATTGAGATTTCTAAATATTATATCCTGCTTTCCACACCCTGAATTCAGAGGGTGGTTGGGAAGTAGAAGCTCTCGCTACGGCTGTGCAAACATTGAGGTGTAGCGTAGGCTGGGTGGTCCCACCCTCAAGCAAGAGGTGTGGAAAGTAAGGTAGGAGATTTTGGAGATTGAGATTTTGAGAATGGTAGATAGACGACGGCGGCGTGGCCTCACATTGGTGGAGATACTGTTTGCCACCGCCATTTTGGCTCTCTGTCTGACCGCCGCTTTCCGGGCTTACGTGCTGGCCATTGACGGGATAAAGAAATCTGAAGGCTATTCCCGGGCCGTGATCATGGGCCACGAACTGCTCGACCGACTGCCCGATATCGCTCCCGGTGCCGGACAGAGCGATAAGGGCGAGTTCGAAAACGATCCCGACGTTACCTGGCAGGCCACCTCGGTGCCCGTGGAATGGGAAGGAACTCCGCTTCCCGGAATGGTGGAGACCCGGGTCACGATCAACTGGGGTGGGGCAGGACCCAAAAGAGGGAATTACTCCTTCTCGGTCTACCTGCGTAGAGAGTGAGAATTTAGAGATGTTAGCTAGACGTAAGCGGTGCGGATTTACCCTGGTGGAGCTGCTGCTGGCTCTCGGGATGGTATCGGTCCTGCTGCTCTTGCTCACAATGAGCTTTCGGCTGGTGGTCGGGGGTCGCCGAATAGCGGAAGGGAAGATCGTCAGCCTGGACATCACCCGTATCATGCTGGGAAAATTCAGAACCGATGTCCGGTCCCTGTGGCGGCCGGTGATCAGGGATTCCGAGGACGACGAGATTCTGCTGCCGATAACCGGAAAAACCCCGCAGAGTACGCGGCCCGGAAAATATATCGATGCCAACGCGGACGTGGAAGAATGGACCGCAACGCAGATCACGTTCTCGAAGTTGAGCCGTACTGTACGGGGAGCAGCTTTAACCGGCGAGGTGGTGCAGACGGTGGAGTGGAAATGGGATGCCGGTTCGGGGAAACTTACCCGGCGCTCAGCGCTGGCCTTCGAGGCCGAAGACGTGTTTCGGAGTGACAAGAAATCAAAAAAGAAAACGAACAGTAACATCTCGTGCCAGGTGGACAGCGCCCGGCTGGAGTATTTCGATGGCCAACGATGGCTGGACAAGTGGGATTTAAAACTCAAAGGCAGGTTTCCCGAAAAGATTTCATTGTACCTGGAGTTCAGCGAGGAAGAATCCGTTAAATCATACTCGGTAACCACCTTCCCGTTCATCATGGAAAGTAATTGACAATGAGGTTCCCGAAGTTCTCGAAAAACAGGCGGGGATTCGCGCTGCTGCTTACCGTCTTGGGAGCTATGGCGGTGGTCATTCTGGCTGCCGAGTTTCATTTTACCAGCTGGGTTGAAGGCGCGGCCGTCAGGTACCATCTTGACGGTCTGCGGGCCTCAGCCCTGGCCCGCAGCGGTGTCGAGCTCGCCATGTACATCATCAACGAGGACGAAAGGGAAGACGACTCGTTTGATGACCTCTGGGCGAAACTCGATCAGCAAGCCGCCGCCGGCGTGCCAATCGGACCGGGACTGGTCACCATCAGGATTGCCGACGAATCCAACAAAATAAACATCAACAAAGCCGATGTATCCGAAGTAAAAACCATCTTTAAACTGCTGTCGGTAAACCGTGAAAAAAAAGGAGAAATAACCGGGCTCATCATGCAGGGTATGGATCTTGAAACCAGCCTAAAAAAGATAATGAATACTCGCCCTCTGACCCATCTTTCCGCCATCGCCAAGGAAACCGGAAACGAGGGATTCCAGGACGGACCGGGAATCTCCTCCTGTCTCACCGTCTGGGGTGACGGTGCCATCAATGTAAATACGGCCACGGAAACCGTTCTTTTTGCCTTGAAACCTTTCCAGGACCTGGGCGCACCTGAACGCCTGGTAGCCTCCCTGGTTGAAAACCGGCCGTTCAAGAATACAGACGAGGCCGTTGCGGTACTCAAGCAGCAAGTCGAGGTCCTGCCGGAAGGTCTCTCCAAAGCCCTGACCGTTAAAAGCACGTTTTTCCGGATAACCGCCACCGGGATGGTGCGCGATGTGCGGGTATCGGTGGAAGCGGTGGTTGAACGGACCGAAAACGATCACCTGAAGATCATGTCGTGGTCTGAGTAGCGGACTTGGTAGTTACCGGGAAATAGTGTACAATTGTAGGTGTTGAAAGGGTGTTGGTTAACGTGTTGGGCAGGCGGAAGCGGGTTTTGTTCGATCCGGGGAACTATAACGCCAAACTTATGGTGATCGGGCAGTCGGTCTTCGGCAAGAAGAAGATGTCGTTCCATTCGTTCCGGCGCGAAGCCGGTGAACCGATGCTCGATCTTCTTCGGCGCGCGGCCCGGGATACGGACACTTCAGGCGCCGCCTGGACGGTCTCCATGCCGGCCGGGTCTTGTCATCTGCGGGAGTTGATATTTCCTTTTAACGACCTGGCCAAGATCAAGGCCGTCCTCGATCACGAGTTGGCCCGGGTCCTGCCGTTTTCTCTTAAAGGAGCCGAGGTTCGGTTGGTTTCCCATTGGCCGAACGCCCGCGGCGGGCGGGGGGTGCTGGTTGCAGTAGTACCCGCTAACACCATCGCCGCTCTCAAGGACGATTTCAAGCAGGCCGGCCTGTTCCTGGAATCCATCGTCACCGAGTACGAGTCCGTGTCCGCGCTGTTCCTTTCGTCCCCGACACACGACCGAGGCCAAACAGCCACGTTGGTGGACCTGGGAGAAAACCAGACCCTGATCTGTACCTTCGCCGACGGCCGGCTTCGTTACGCGCGATGCCTGACTCTGGGACTGGGAAATATCCGGCAGGGAATGCCGACAACCGATCGAGGTCCGGAGGAACTCCTGGCCGACGAGTTCGAGGGAATAAGCCATCTTCCGGCGGCCAGGTTCCTGGAATCGCTGTCTCGGGAACTGCATCTCAGCCTGACGGTTTCCGGGGAAGCTGTCCAGGGAACGGTGGAAACCCTCTATCTCAGCGGCGGTGGCGCCGACATTCACGGAATATCAGCCTATTTCGAGGAAATTACCGGCGCCGAAGTCCACAACTGGCAAGAGCTTTTGCTGCCGGTCATAAGCGAGCAGCTGGCTTCTCCCACGGCGCCCGCCCGCCGGTACTGGTCACCGGCCATCGTTTCCGGGTTGGCCTCTCTCTCGATCAATGTGGCCCTGCAGTCGCATTTCAAATCATCGATGGTCAAGGAACACTTGGACCCGCGCGTTATGGCCGTAATGGTACTCCTGCTCTTAAACCTGACCGTCGTTCTCTACGGATCCAAACTGTTGATAGAGGCACGCCGCTCCAGGATAGTCAACGCGGCCCTGGAAGAGCGCTTCAAAAAAAATCTTGAACGTGATTTCCCACATGCCGTAGGCAAAGACAAACCGCTCAACTACCTTCGTAAACCCCTTTCCCAGATGCGCTCAGGCAAGCAGATGCTGAACTCTTTGCCGGAAAAATTGCTGGATATCGTCAAAGAACTAACGACCATGCTGCCCGGATCTCCCGATCTCATCTTGGAATCACTGACCACCGGGGGAGATATCGTGACCCTGAAAGGCAGGACCCCATCGTACGGACTTTTGGAACAGCTTAAAGCAAAGGTCGAAGAATCTGCCGCATTCACCCGGGTGACCGTTCAGTCCGCCACCAAGATCCGTGAAAACTCGAAAAACGAAGTCGGTTTCGAGCTCGAGATGGAGGTGGCCCGGTGAATATCCTGGATAAATTGGTGGCTCGGCTGAAGATTTTAGCCCTGGTATCGCTGCTGGTGCTGGTGCTTATCTGGAGCCTGGTC
Organism: uncultured bacterium; assembly: GCA_964593455.1. Lineage (GTDB taxonomy): Bacteria > Muiribacteriota > CAYSPT01 > CAYSPT01 > CAYSPT01 > CAZQHK01. The sequence continues at coordinate 13,912 of CAZQHK010000007.1, read as the reverse complement.
ATCCTGCCCAACCGTAAAGCCATCAAGCGGATGACGAATGACCGCTCGTCCCTGCAGTCGCGGCTGGCCGAGCTTCACGAACTCAAACGTCTTTACGGGAAAGCTTTCTCCGGTTTGACCATCTTCCCCGAGAGGGAAGGGGAGAAACTCAGCAATATCTCCCTCATGTCCCACCTGGAAAGCCTGGCCAGAAAAAATGATCTGGGTGAGTTGCTCACCTACATGAAACCCTTAGAGGAGCGGAACTTGGGAACCCTGACCCAGTACCTGGTGGAGATGCGATTCGATTTCATCACGCCCAACGAGATAGTCGCTTTCCTGTACGCTCTGGAAGTTGAAGACGGGATTTTCGACGTCGTTCGGAGCGCCCTCGAACCGGACCGCAAAGACGGCTCCACCTACGACCTGACACTGCTCGTCTCGAGAAACGTGTCGTTCTAAGCTTTCACAAGTCATTCACCGCACATTAGTGTCATCCGCCGGCCAGCCGAGTCATTCGCCGGCTTGTCCGGCGGATCCATCTCACTTTCTATACTCACTTTTCAGAGATTTGATCTTGATTTTCTACCACGCATTCCTGTATAATCACCGTTCTAGAGGTCGTTGACCTCGTGCCGAAGTGGCGGAATTGGTAGACGCGCTAGGTTCAGGACCTAGTGGGTGCATACCTGTGGGGGTTCGAGTCCCCCCTTCGGCACTCTTTTTTATTTGCCCGCATGAATAAAGGGATTACGCCCTATCAAAACCTATTTGGGACAAATCGGGGACAAATATGATAGGCTTATATCAGGCTGAGGGCCTGATATTTTTATTTGGGCCGTATTGGGGACGCGAAGGGCGGGGAGTGATTCTCATGGCGACGATATACAAGCGGGAGAGTAAAAACGGGCCGGTATGGTATCTGAATTACACCGTGAACGGCAGACGGATAAAAAAGAAGATCGGGAAATCGAAAGAGGTAGCCGAGATCGCCCGCAAGGAGATCGAAGTCAAGATGGCCCGGCACGAGATCGGTATCGTGGACCCCAATGTCAAGATCAAGCGCCTCATGAAGGAGTTCATGGACAAGGTCGAAGCCCGTAACTCACCGGCCACCGTTATCCGCTACCGGGGAGTGCTGGCCAGTTTCAAGGATTTCCTGTCGAAGAAACATCCACACGTCGCCCAGATCAGGCAGGTGGACCAGAAGTTGATCGAGGGGTACATTGCCGTCAGGAACAAGATCCGGAAATCAGCCACCGTCAATTTTGAGCTGACAGTGCTCAAAAGCATGTTCAAGATGGCCGTCCGCCGGGACAATCTGCTGAAAAGCCCGTTGCTGACCATCAGACCACTCAAAGAGCGCGATTCCAAGCCGGCCCTGCACCTGAGCAAACCTCAGATCGAAAAACTGCTCGAAACCTGCCGGAAAGAGTATTTTCGCGACGTGCTGACAACCTTCCTGCACACGGGCATGAGGAAAAGCGAGCTGATCTCCTTGAAATGGAAAGATGTCAATTTCAAAAACGGGGTGCTCAAGGTCACGAACTGGAAGACGTATACCAGCGCCCGGGACAAGTTCCGGGTCATACCCATGAGCGCCCGGCTCAAAGAAGTGCTCACGAAGATTAGAAAGAAGAAGAGGCCCGGCGAATTCGTGTTTCTGGCCGAAGAAGTCGGCCGCACCAACCGGAATCTTCTCCGAAGCCGGTTCATCCGTTTAACAAAAAAGGCCGATATGCCCGAGTTCACGAGTATCCACACCCTGCGACATACCTTCGCCAGTCACCTGGTCATGAGCGGCGTCGACCTGACCACCGTCCAGAAACTCCTCGGGCACGCCAGTATCGAAACCACCCAGATCTACGCCCACCTGGCTCCGGATCACCTGAGAGCGGCGATGGAGACCATCGACTACTGATCAAGGGCCAGGTCACCTGCCGGTAAATGCCCGGTTACTACTCGGTCAGAACTAAGGACAATTGACCTTCCTGCAGCGGCTTCACCCGGGTCAATCATTCTGATATATAGAGGTCAGTCTCCGGTCATCTCATGGTTAGACCGGCATCGGATTTATCCTCCTTGGCCAAGCTTCCCTTATCGACATACTGTCACCATTTCATTTGATCCATGAAACAGACGAACCTGGAAATTCTTCAACAGCGGGCGGCGAATTATGCTCTAAATTGGAATGGAAATATTTAGGTGCTAATTTATTTCTCTAACGATACGAGCCTCTTGCAAAAGTCGTGATCAAGATGTATTTACACGAGAAGAGCCGTTCCCTTTATGGTAGGATGTTTTTGCATTTTAAAACCTCCTCCAACAGAAAGTAACGGCCCTTAATGTATAGATTATCACAAGCCTGGAGCCACATTCAAGCGACACTTTTCCCTTGTCTTGAAGAACACCTCGATCCCCTTACCGAGACCCAGCGGAAACTGGTAGCAATTCTCGAATTGATCCAGATCGAGGATTCCATACCGGCTCGCTGTTGCCTATTGGGACGCCCTGAAGCCAACCGGGGCGCTTTGGCGAAATCCTTCGTGGCAAAGATGGTCTACAATTGCACAACTACCCGCGAGTTGATTGAACAACTAGCCTCAAATCCGAACCTCCGCCGGATCTGCGGCTGGGAGCGAGTCAAGGATATACCAAGCGAATCAACCTTCTCCCGTGCGTTTGAGGATTTCGCCGTAAGCGGCCTGCCGGCGCGGGTCCACGAGGCGCTCATCGCGAAATATGAAAGCCAGCGGCTGGTGGGGCATATTTCCCGCGACACCACCGACATCAGCGCCCGCGAAAAAGCAAAACCCGCTGAGAAAAAGAAGAAGACCAAGCCCAAACGCAAACGCGGACGCCCTCGTCGTGGTGAACAACGGCCTCCCAAGGAACCGACCCGCCTTGAGCGTCAACTGTCCATGACCGTCCCTGAGATGTTGGCGGATCTCCCTGCGGAATGCGATTGGGGCAAGAAGAAAAAGAACGGTAGGACGTTTTATTGGAAGGGCTGGAAATTGCATATCGACTGGGCCGATGGCGAGATCCCGGTGAGCGCGCTCCTGACTTCGGCGTCGCTTCATGACAGCCAGGGCGCGATCCCGCTGGCCACGATCAGTGCCCGACGGGTGACCAGTTTCTATGATCTCATGGACGCCGCCTATGATGCGGCGGCGATCCGTGAGCATTCCCTTTCACTGGGACATGTTCCGATCATCGATAACAACCGTCGCAAAGGCGATAAAATAGAGATGGAGCCGGCAAGGAAACGGCGGTATGATGAACGTTCGACAGCCGAGCGTGGAAACTCACTGTTCAAGGATAGTTTCGGCGGCCGGCAGCAGGTCCGTGTCCGGTGACATGCGAAGGTTTTTGCGCACCTGATGTTCGGCCTTGTGGCGTTGACCGCGGACCGATTATTGAACTTATTGTTGTAAGAAAAAGCAGATTGGGTAAAATCACGATTGTCGTGGGATAGGTGCGTTCAAAATACGACAATCGTGCTAAAAAACGCGTGTTTTTGACGCAAAAGCGAACTCGGTTACAAAAAACGCCGGTAGTTCGCCGGAATGTGGTTTACGAAAGGCGGCAAGGAAATTCTTTTTGCAAGAGGCTCGGGTGCATTACTTTTGAAACGCCATACTCCGGCGTTGGTTACGGGACAAGCTCTTTAACCTCAAGGGTGATGATTGCACCGCTCCTGGATGATATAGAGACTGATGTAGGTTATTATTTTGGAGAAGATGTTTACATTCACCAACCGTCTTCCGATTCCATCTGTATCAGGTGGTGTGGGGAAGATTATTGGTCGGCGCAGACAAATGTCGGCGGTAACCCGGTCAACATCGAACTCATCCTATATAGCAACGGTAACATCCAGTTCAATTACGGAGAAGGCAACATAGGTATGTCGCCGGATATCGGTATTTCGGCCGGTGACGGCGTGAACTATGTCATTTCCGCTCACAATGGGAGCAATAACCTCAACAATGCCCAGTCGTGCCGATTCATCTTCCTCAAACCCGAGGACGCCTACAACGCCAGCGACGAGCTCTACATCTCATTTAATGTCAGCGAGACACTGGCTTCCGATCCCACCGTGGAGATAGACTCCATTTCTGCTACCAAGCTGAGTGGGGCCGGGAACGCTTACAAGTATAACTATGATATCACCGGGAGCGAGACTGAAGGAACTCTCCCGGTGACCATCACCGGTTACGACTTCGCCAACAACCAGGGGACCGATACCAGCCAGAACGTAACCTTCGACTTCACCGCTCCGAGCTTCCAGACGGTCACGGTCACCGATCCCGACATCTACTACAAACCAGGCGACACCCTCACCATCCAGGCGACCATGACGGAGACAGGGCTTACGTTGATGGCAGACCTGAGCGTGCTCGACTCCGCTCTTGCCCCAGTTGCCCAGTTAACCGATAACGGTGATAACACCTACACCCTGACCACCGGTACGCTCACAGAAGCAACCATGGTCGAAGGGACGGGTATTACCGTAGAAATTAACGCCCGTGACGCCGCCGGGAACGAGACCGCCAGCAATGACCTGACCGTGATCCTGGACAAGACCCCGCCTACCAAACCCTCAATTGTTGTGAAAGGCGGGTTCATCACTAATTCTCAAAATGTTGAGTTCACGTTGTCGGCCGCAGACGCCGCCGAGATGATACTCAGTGAAGACTCGAACTTCACCGGGGCTACCTGGGAAACATACAGCACGGCCAAGACATTTGCCCTTTCCGCTGGTGACGGTTACAAGACGGTGTACGCCAAATTCCGCGATATCGCCGGCAACGAGACCAGTTTGGTAAACACCGACGATGCCGTCAGCCTGGTAACGGATGCCGGAAATATAAAGATCTATCAGCTCTCCTCCGACCTCACCAGCATCATCAGCGAGTCCACCGTGTCGCTGAACAACCCGCGTTCTGGCGTCCTCGACCCCAGCGATGGTAGCATACTGGTAGCGGACAGGGATAATCACCGGATTGTGCGTCTTTCAGCCGATATGACCAGCATTACTAACGAGTCCGGTGGCCAGATGAGCGACCCGTACTCGTTATCCGCCAACTCGAACGACGGCACCTGCTGGGTGGCCGACAGAGCCAACAACCAGGTCTACTTGGTGGCCGCCAACAAAGGTGGAGAAATTAAACGAATAAACGGATTTACGGCTCCCTGCTCGGTTTCCGTGAATACCGGTGACGGTAGCTGCTGGGTAACGGAAGAGGCTGATCCCGGCCGCGTGATAAAGCTTCACCCGGGTATTGTTGACGGATACGATATTGCCACTGATACCGGCTCGCATACCACCGTCACCGGATTCAATAAGCCGCTGTCTGTCTGTGTAAACTCGACTGACAACACCTGCTGGGTGACCGATAGCTGGAACAACCAGGTGGTAAAGCTTTCCGCCACCGGCAGTGAACTGGTGCGGATCAGCGGGTTTACCCAACCCCGCAGTGTCGCCGTCAAATCCGACGGGACCTGTTGGGTCGCCGATTCACCCAACAACCGGGTGGTTAAACTTGATTATGATATAGCCAACGGGTACGATATATCTACCAATACCGGCTCCCACCTGGCGGTAATCGGATTCAATTACCCGGTAGCGGCGGCGGTCCACACTGATGGAACCTGTTGGGTGGCGGACAAGAATGCGGATCGGATAGTCAGAATTGCGTCAGGCGTAGCCGACGGATATGATCTGACGGTCAATACCGGTTCCCACGTGATATGCAGCGGTTTCAATGAGCCGTTCTCGGTGTCCGTGAACACCACCGACGGCACCTGCTGGGCAGGGGATAAGGACAACAACCAGGCGGTCAAGCTGTCAGCAGATGGCAGCACTGAACTGGCCCGGATCGGCGGTTTCGGGGTCTCCTACTCGGTTTCGGTTGATTCTTCGAACGGGACCTGCTGGGTTGGCGATGGGGACGGGGACAAAGTGGTGGAAATAATCGGCGACGGCAGCCAGGTGCTATCCATAGACGGGCGCTTCAGCTTCCCCGAGTCGCTTTCACTCAACTCAGCCGACGGGACTATCTGGGTCGCCGACAATTACAACGACAATGTGGCGAAACTCGCTTCCGACCTGACGGTGATCAAGCGGGTGGGCGGGTTTGATAACCCTCACTCCGTAGCGGTTAACACTACCGATGGGAGCTGTTGGGTCTCGGATCATTACAACGGCCAGGTGGTCAAGCTCTCGGCCGCCGGCACCGAACTGTTGCGGTTGGACGGGTTCAGTTTGCCGGAACGAGTCTCAGTGAACCCGGCCAACGGTCACTGCTGGGTAGCCGACCGGGGAAATAATCAGGTGGTCAGGCTCGATTCGGCCGGCGTCGAGCTGGCCCGGGTGAGCGGTTTTCTTGGCTCGATCTATTCCCTATGCGTGAACGTGACCGACGGCAGCTGCTGGGTGGGAAGCACCTACTATGGAAAAACGGTCAAACTGGAACCGGATGTGCCGGACGGCTACAATGTTTACAGCGATACCGGGTATCATGTCCGGGTCAGTGATCTGTCAGATATCCGTAATGTCACGGTCAACCCCGATAACGGTGAATGTTTCGCCGCCAGCGCCGGCAAGGTTATGCGGGCGCTGGCTCACGGCGAAGCCATGGATGTCTCCGAAACAATCTTCGGTGTTATCCAGTATATCAGTAACTACACCCGGAGAATCGATCTCGACTCCACCCTGGGGTCCGGCGCGGTTAGCGTCACCGTAACGAAAGACGGACAGCCGATGTCCGGCAAGACCGTGTACGCCTGTAACGCCTACGGTGAGTACCTGCGAAAGAGTGCGGATACAGACGCCAACGGCCAGGTAACTTTCTCCGACCTGGTGGATTACGAGACCTATAAGTTCAAGATCGATTCTTATTACGGGTATATCTTCTGGTCATCAGCCGTTTCGGTCGGCTCCAACACCACCATTGATATTGCCTTCACCCAACGGACGGTCACGGTCAAGGCCGACACCACTCCACTGGATGGACAGGAAGTCTCGGTTTACGCGGATGATGAAGCTATCGGAATGAGCGGAAATACCAATGCCAGCGGTGATGTCTCCTTCTCACTGCCGGCAAACATATCTTACAAGTTTCATACCCGGTACCTGGAAAACGATTTCTGGTCGGCGGAGACCACCCAGGATACCGTTACCATGACCATCGATGTTTTTGATGTTGAAATCACCGCCTCCGTGGCCGATACGCCGTTGGCAGGCTACACCATCTACCCTTACACCGTTGACGGTGAGGATACCGAAATCCAGGCGATAACCGATTCGTCGGGTAAGGCGACGTTCTCCATGCCGTACGGGTATACATACCGGTACAAGACCTACTACAATAGTAAGGAATATTGGAGCCATTCGTATTCGTCGAACCCGTCGATCAAACTGACGGTTTTCGACCTGGTACAACCGGCAAACGGCATATCGGTCTACGGTCCCATCGACTTTATCGTCTCTATTCCACAATTTGTACAATGGTGGGGTCTGCGCTGGGGGGCAGGGACGGACCCGACAGATTGGTACACCGCCGCCGACCAGACCGGGACGCCCTCGAGCTGGCGTTTAATGTGGGCAAACCCTCCTCTCACCAGTGGAACCTACACGGTCAAACTGGCGGTCAAATACCCCCCCCACTACGACCGGTTCTCGGACCTCACCGTTATCCAGATAACCGTTGACCCGAACCTGGCCATCGCCGGCATCACCATCGAGAACCAGCCTTTCCACCCGCAGGACGGCGAAAACGCCGACTCTGTCTACTCCTTGCCATTCTCCGGTTCTGTCACCGCCGACGTACTGGACGCCTTCGATAATGATATACTTGTCAAACGAATAGCCGATTCGGTAAGCCAGGCTTCGGGGGAGAACAGCGTGACCTGGAACGGGAAGAAAACTGACGGGAGCTGGGCCGTGCCGGCGGTGTACCGGGCCCGGATCCAGGCCGACTACGTCAGCGGTAACCTGGCCTGTTTCCTGTCGCAGAAGTTCACCCGGATCAACCAGCAGCTTGAAGCCAAGCTGGTACTACCGTCACCGTTTAGCTACAGCGATACCATGAGCCGTGACGGATACCCCATGCTGCTATCGGTTAACCAACCGGCCTTGATCCATCTCTTTATTTATCCTGAAGAAGGATGGTATTCCGAGGATTACTGTACCCGGATCGTCCACCTCTACCGTCCGGCTGGAGAGCACCTGTACGTCTGGGACGGTAAAGACCGGCTAAACAACGATGTCGAAGCGTTCCCGGACTGCACCGTGGAGATGAAAACCTGGTCGCTCACAGATGATACCTTCATAGTTCGGGATGAGTACGGTTGGGAAGGAGGTGAATAACCATGAGGCCTAAATACGGAAAATCCATAGCAGTTATTCTGATTGTAACATTCATGACATTGATTATGGAACCGATTTTTCCCCAGAAAGCCGGGGCGTGTCAGTCACATCCCTACGACGGAGACCATAAGGGAGACTGGGATCAAAACGGTGTCTGGTCACATGATTTGGTCGGGGGAGGAACCCAGAAGAAGGCTGATGTCAGTGACCTGCCCACAGATGAAGACAAAGTCAAACCGGAAGTGCATGATGACGATCCAATCGATATCACCAACGGGTCTCTCAGTCACCAGGATATAGATTTTTTCCTCCCTGGAAGGGGGCTTCACGTCGCCATTGTCCGTACCTACTCCAGCCAGAGGACTGTTTTTGACAACGGTACGGGCTACGGCTGGGATATGACTTATTTCTCCGACGCCATGAGCCGGGTGGAAGACGGCTCGGATGTCTACATCAAGATCCGGTCCGGGAACGGGATTATCCACAAGTTTGAAGAGAATCAGGATACGACGTATACTCCACCGGCCGGTATCAAAGATGTTTTAACCAAGGTGGATGCTACTCACTATACCCGGGAAGAAAAAAGCGGCACCACGTACTATTATGAGCTGACCGGCGAAACCATCGAGTACGGTGGCGAATGGGGTAGCCTAACCAAAATTGAGGACCGTTCCGGCAACCAGCTCACCTTTATCTACACTGGCAACAACCTCACCAGGATCACCGACACGGTCGGTAAATATGTTGATTTCACTTACGATGGGAATAACCGGCTAACCCAGATTTCCGGGCCGTTGAGCCGGATCGTCCAATACGAATACAACACCGACGGCAATCTTATAAAAGTCACCCGCCCCGACGGTACCTATCAGACTTATACCTACGACAGCGATTATCGAATGACTAGCCGCACCAACGCCCGGGGGAATTCATTCTCCTTCGTGTATGACAGCCGGGGCAGAGTGACCAGCGTCAAAGATTCTTATAATCAGTCATCCACATTCGAGTACCACCCTGATGAAAACTACACGAAGCTATGGGACAGGCGAGGCAACCTGTTCGTAAAATACTACACCGACGCCGGCAACATCACCAAGATCCTTGACCCGCTGGGAATCACCAACGAGTATACTTATAACAGCGACACTTTCATGACTAGTAGCAAGGACGGCAACGGGAATGTCACCACCTACACCTACGATACCGACGGGAACCTGCTCACGGTCACTGACTCGCTCAACAACACCACTACCTACGAATATGAATTAACCTATAACCAGATAACGAAAATCACCGACCCGCTCAACAGAGTGACCGATTTCACCTACGATGCCAACGGCAATCTTCTCTCGGCCACGAAGACCATAAACAGTCAGCAGGTGTCCAGAACCTACACCTACGACGCCTACGGCAACCGGCTGACGGAGATCGACGAGAACAGTCACACTACTACTTTCAGCTACGATGGGAACAGTCTCCATCTGACCGGGATCACCAATGAGCTTGGGCACGAGAGCTGTTTCACCAGCGATATCTACGGCAACGTGCTCACCGTGTCCGACTCGGGCAGCAACACGACCACCTTCACCAACGACAGCATGAACCGGGTAACCGGCATCACCTATCCGGATAGCGCCACCGAGTCTTTCAACTACGACAACAACGGGAACCGCACCGGCTACACCGACCGACGAGGAAACTCTTTCAGCTTTACCTATGAAAACCGGGACAAACTCAGCCGCATAGACTTCCCGGATGGCATCAATGAGCAGTATGGCTACAACGCGGTGGCCATGATCACCCAGAAGACCGATCGGCACGGGCAAACCACATCTTATACCTACGATGCCGGATACCGTATGACGAGGATCACGCATCCCGACAGTACCTACGTGGAGTACACGTACGATAACGCGGACAATGTAACTGCCGTCCGGGACGAGAACGGTAACGTAACGAGCAACGAGTATGACACTGTCAACCGGCTTACGAAAACCATTTTACCCGACAATACACCTGCCAACCCCAACGATAACCCGTTTTCCAGCTTCAGCTACAATGCCGTCGGCGTGTTGACCTCCACCACCAATCCACGGAGCTATTCAACCACCTTCAGCTACGATGAAGCCTACCAGCTTACCAGGATCACTTATCCCGACGGCAACAAGGAAGATTTTACCTACGATAACACCGGAAACCGGCTGACTTTCAAGAACCGGCGCGCCAAGACGGTTTCTTTGACGTACGATGCCATAAACAGGATGATCGGTATCACCGACCCGCTCAGTAATACCACGGCGTTTGCCTATGATAACCGTGGGAATGTCACCCAGGTCACTGATGCTCTGAACCGCTCTGCCAACATGGTTTACGACACCATGAACCGGGTGACCCAGGTAACCGATCCGGTTGGCCGTGTATACGGCAAGGCGTACGATAATAACGGAAATGTAACCTCAATTACCATGCCCGGCAGTAGAGTTATCGATTATTCCTACGATACGTTGAACCGGGTAGCTGGTGTGACCCGGCACTTGGACGGCTCAACTTCCTACACGACGAGCTTCCAGCGTGACAATAACGGAAACTTGATCCGGGTCACCGATCCGGCCGACAATGTCAAGGTGTTCGATTATGACAACAGGAACCGGCTAGTCAAAGTGAAGCAGCCGTTATCCGGGATAACCCACGAGGCAATCTATTCGTATGACGCCGTTGGAAACCTGGTCACCGAGCAGGATTACAACGGCAATACCGTTACCTACGATTATGACAACAGGAACAGGTTGATTAATAAATTTGAACCTTTGGGGACCACTACGGAGTATACATACGATGCTAACAGCAACCTGGTGAGTAAAACCGATCCCAAAGGGAACACCATCCAGGCCGCTTATGACAACATGGACCGCCTGACCACGACCACCTTCCCGGACAGCAGTACCAGGAACAACAGCTATGATGAAAACGGCAATCTTCTCTCGGTTACGGACAGTGTCGGAAGCATCACCTACAACTACGACGACAACAACCGGATAGCATCGGTGAACGATGTACACGGGATAAGCACCGAGTTTACCTACAACAATGTTGGATACGTGACGGAGGTAAGTCATCCGTCGGGGACGGTGCAGTACTCGTACAATAACGACGACCGGGTCAACCAGATAATTCATTCTGCTCTGGGTACGGTGACGTATGCCTATGATACTGCCGGGAGGAGAAGTTCTTTCACCCGGCCCAACGGTGTCAAGACTGTGTATAATTACGACAACCTGAACCGACTCACCGAGATTGCACACAAGAAGTCCGATGAAACACTGCTCAAGAGCTACTCCTATGCTTACGACACGGTGGGCAACCGTTCCTCCATGACGGAGAACCCGGGAAACAAGGTGGCCAGCTACAGCTATGACGACTGGTCCCGTCTGACCGGCGTCACTTATCCCGATGCCAGGTCACATTCGTTCTCGTATGACACTTCCGGAAACAGACTAACTTTCAATGACGGAACTAGAACCACCAACTACTCATACAACGCGCTGAACCAGCTCGTCCAGGAAACAGTTACCGGCGGGACAACCATCAATTACAGCTATGACGCGAACGGCAACCTCACTGATGGTTTCTCAGGCACACAATATGAGTACGATTACGAAAACCGGCTGACCAAAGTTATTCCTACCTCAGCGGTTGAAGACACCACGGATCCGGAGATTACTGTGACCGGAGTCCAGGATGGTGGTAATTACGACACTTCGGTTACACCGACAATCACGGTCACCGATTCTGCCGGAGTGACCAACGAGGTTGCATATACTTACGATGCGTCGAACAAGCGTGTGCAGAAGCAGACAGTTGATGAAACCAGAAAATTCTCATACGTCGCTGAAGATGTCGTGGCTGAATATGATGGTCAAGATAACCTGAAAACAAAGTATCTACATGGAATAGGCATCGACGAGCCGGTTGTTATCGATAATGAAGGAACAGAACACTCCTACCTTCAAGATGGCCTCGGTTCGGTAAAAGCATTGACCGATGGTACACAAGAGATAGTCGAAACCTACGACTATGATGTTTGGGGCAAGTTAGAGAATCTGGCTGCCAGTGTCCCCAACCCATATTTGTACACCGGTCGTCGCTGGGATAGTCAGTCTCAGCTTTACTACTACCGCTCCCGTTACTATAAAGCTCCTTTGGCTAGATTCATGAATAAAGATGTATTTCCAAAGAATTTTTTGGACCCTAAAACAAGTAATTTGTACTCATATGTAGGAAACAACCCAATTAATTTCTTTGATCCCTGGGGCTTTATTGAGCAACCAGGCAATAATGCAATTCTGGGTTTTGATAACACACCTTTTCATGGTCCAGGAACTGAAATTCAAATGGATCCCACAGGTGGAATAGCCGGAAATCCAGGAGGATGGCTTTATGCTGATGAACCGAGCGCACTCGATGCTCCATGGAATGCTGCGGGTGAGGCTGTATCTAGTAAGTCTTTTGCAATGACAGCAGCAGGAATGTTGCTATTTGAAGCTTTACCTCTCACAGGACTTGGTTTAGGCTTAAAGAGTCTTCTTTTTGGTGGCGGAATGGCTACTGTTTCAGCGTGGCATGATGAAGTAAACAGGAAAAGACAAGAGGGCACAACATACCTTAAAGAAGCTTTAACAGACGCAGCAATTTATTTTGCTTTTGGATTTGTATTTGTATGTAGAGAATGGATAATGAGAGAGTTAGCAAAACCAAAACCCCATTTCCAATTACCTTTTAGAATATTCGGTTACACACCGCATATAGGCAAACATAGCTTACCAATGAAAGCTCTTAGACGCTGGTTTGGAAAAAAAGCAGCTGGTGCTTTGCGGTACAAAAAATTATGGCATTTTGGTATCAGAAAAGGCAGATTTGAAAGACATTACAAATTATGGAAAGCAGCTGCCGCAGGAACATTGTCAGTAACTGGAATGGGTGGTGCATCTGCTTGGATGTATAATCTTATGAGGGGAAACAAAGGTACTAATTTATCAATACAAGATAATTCAAGAGGTTTTGGTTCTTATCCGATACCAGCTGATTAATACTTGGAGGATGAAATGAGTTTTTTCATTAACAATAATATTGAATGGAATATCTGGGAACAAAACAAAATTGTGGTTATAAAATTTTATCTAACTGGATTACTTGATTATTGGATATCAGTATGGTCAAAAATTGCTCATTTGGAAAAATGGTACATAATATGGCAGAAATTTAATGGGGATGATGAATTGCTTGATTTAAATCGGATCGAATTAGAAAACTTGCATATAATAAATGGCAACTTTAACATTACTATTTCAAATAGCTATAAATTGGTAGAAAAGATCACAAACTATGATATAGAAAGGAGAATTTTATTATCTTCGCTAGATTTAGATATTAGCTTATTAAACGAAGGTTTTTTGGAAAGAATTTTTAAATTACCTGAACCCATTCCTCCTGAAATCTTAGAAAAGGAAGATTGGGGCAATGCTGAACCAACATTGTGTAAAATACTTAATGTTTCTAGTG
>CAZQHK010000006.1:18895-135230 GCA_964593455.1 uncultured bacterium | reverse complement strand
TTAAAACCACCATTTTTTCTACACTTTTTCTCATTTTCTACTCAAAACAGTGTTCTTTAATTTCTCCATTTTTCCTGCTAGTTTCGAATTATTCCGAGCCGTTTTTTCCAATCTTCCAACAGCAGAGCTTAAACCGGAAACAGTTCGTTTGACAATTTTACTCAAATCAGTCAGGGAAAGATGTTTGTTTTCACGAACGATCCAGGCAACCATTGTCCGTGCTTCAGAAAGCGATCTTTTCTTCCCTGGCCCTATAACATCTTTTTTTTCTAAGTTGTAATTGTCACAAACCTTATCAATAATTTCATCAATTGTTCGTTTAAAAGTAGTTTTTTGCCCTGATAACTTCTTAATCCGATTAATGAATTTCTCGCTTCCAAGAAAATATCCTTCAACTACTTCATCTGCCAAATCCATAGGAGTTTCAGTAAGGCCGTGTTTGATAAATAGCTGATATTTTTCAATAGCACGATTCCTTTTTTTGGAAAAAAAAGAAAGGGCCCAGGCAGTCGTCAACCACGTAACATCTATCTTTTCGATGTACACAGAATGACTGCTCCACCGATAGTTGTCAGGAGACATAACAATACCGGCAACAACCGGATTATTGTGAATATATCGTATGAGTTCTAACAGGTAATTATCAGCCTCAACTAATATTGCTTTGTAACGACCCTGGAATATATGTCCTGAAGTTTTCATTCGCCTGTTTAAATAGGCAGTGTATCGAAAATTCAAGTTATGCATAATACGAGATAGGGGAATATCATTAGCCTGAATTACTAAATGGACATGGTTACTCATCAGACAGAAAGCATGGATGCTGTGATTAAATCGCTCAATTCCTTCCTGCAGTAAATGAAAATATTTATAACGATCCGCAGTGTCAAAGAATATGTTTTGGCCGGCATTGCCCCTTAGAATAACGTGGTAGACGGCTCCGGGATAATGAATACGTGGTTTACGTGGCATGTAATAATTATAGAGCGCCAAATGTTTAAATGTCAAGCCTGACCCCTATATTATTCTTAGGGGTGAATTTGTGGTTTTTTTTAACTGTGTTACTTGTGAACGAGCAGGAGTGAGGTTAAATGTTTAAATGTTAGGCCTGACCCCTATAGGAGATGGCCTCTTTTCTTTAGGTAGTAGAGGAGTGTTTGGGGGGAGAATGTCAGGCTGGACATGATGTTTGTTTCCTGGGTGCAATAGCAGTCACCGGCGGTGATGTAGGCGCGGCACAGGTTGGCTTCTTGGCTCTTCCAAATACGTTTGAAATCGTAGCCGGCTTCACGGAGATTTCCCAGTTTTTTGCACAACAGTTCACATGGCCAGACATTCCCGGTTTCATCAATCACGCAGGTCAATTTCCCTGCCGTGCAGGGAATTATCCGATGCTCGTTTTGGCCGGTTTCCAAAATTAACGAAGCTTCCAGTTCGCGGCGAAGCAAATACAGCCCCTCGGTAATCGGGCGATTGTTCCACCGGCCCTGCTTCTTTTCGTCTTCGATCAGGTACTTGAGCGCGGTCCGGTATTTTTCAGGATCGACCTTTTTCAAAGCTGGGTCACGTGGTTTCCCGCGAACGTAGATAAGGTTAATGTTCGGCCGGGAAAACGTATCACGCACGAAATCAATGATTTCATACATCCGATCCTGGTTGGCGGTGGTGACAGTGATACAAAACATCAGGCCCAGTCCGTCCAGTTTTTGTTTTAACCGGAGCAGGCCGGCGTGAGTTTCAACCAGTCTTTTAAAACCGCCGGGCACGCCCCTGATCTCATCATGAAGCTCGGGTGGGCCATCGACACTCAACTGGACAACGGTTCTGGTTTCAGGACAGCGAGTGAGGATCTTCTCGACCTGCGGAACGATTTTGTCCGGAAGAAAACCATTTGAAGGGATGACCAAGTGACTGACACGGTTCTGCCGGCAAAACTGGATGCATATATCCGCTAAATCGTCTCTCAAGAACGGTTCCCCACCACTGATGAGGAGATTGTATATCTCCCCCATGGAGGCGGAGATACGGGTGAACTCGTCTAACGTCAGTTCATCCCGCTCGGCGCTGTCGTCGATATTCCGCCAGTAAAAACAATGGTCGCACCGGGCGTTACAGCGTGATGTCACGAACAGGGTCACAAACGCCGGCGGACCAAGACCGGTCAACGAGTGTTTCAAACCGAGAAATCCGTATCTCAGAGCCCTGGCTAGTGAAATCACTGGGTTATTTTCCCTAACTTTTATTTCCTACCAGCAGAAGTAGCAGCACTCTTCGCAGTCAAATCCCGTTTCACGCCGGTAGAGTTTTTTTACCTGTTCCCGGAAGGCTTCCCGGTCGGGAACCTGTTTCATCAGATCGATGGCTTTCTTGACCAGCCTGATATCTGCGGTCTTCTTCCTGATGGAGAACCCCCGCCCCATGATTTTGAGCGAGGTCTGTCCCGAATCGGCCATCTCCGGAAGAAAGCACAATGAGCAGAGATTCGTCTGGTGGAAAAACTTCGACTGGAAAAATTCCGGAGACGCCTGACTGGAGTTTCCTTGTGTCCCGCCACACGCCGACACCTCGCATCCCACTGTGCAAATTCCCGGATTAAAACGGGCTCCCATAGTCGAGTTTTCCAGATAATCACGGACACGGACAGGGAGATGCCTGAGAGCTCCGTACAGGCGTTCGTTAAAGTAGAATGATTTGAGCGCATTAAAAAGCCATTTGAAACGCGTGGGGGCCACGTCGCCGGTGTGGAACAGACCGCAAAAAGACTCAGTGTATTTGCAACCGCCGTTGAAAATGTACCCCTCCACTTCCAGATCGAGCTCGCGCAGGCTGCGGGTCAATGAGGTCATCTCGTCTATCTGCCAGTGTTCCGGCAGGATGATCCTGGCTACTCCCAGGTCACGGTATATCCGGGCCGCCTCGGTGTTGAAACAACCAGCTACTTTGCTCACATGAATCCGCGGTTTTTCCGGCATGGCCGCGATCTTAAGCAATAATCCGAAATCAGCGACGATCAAAGCCGCCACTCCGCAGTCCAATGACCGGCGGGCGATGTCCATGAGAAGATCATATTGTTCCAGAGTATAGTAGCGGGCGTTCAACGTCAGATAGACCGGTACCTCATGTTTTGTCGCACGCTCGACGGCCCTCGCCAAATCATCGTATCCCTGGATACTCGATTCGGTGGAAGGTTCCTTATTGATATCTTCAACCGAGTAAGCCTCTCTGGTCCACGAATCGGGCACGAGACCGCAGTATATCTCCTCAGCCCCCTCGTCTATCAAGGCCGGTACTTCATCAGGACTCCGGCAGGGAGCCAGTATCCTTAGATAATCACGAAGTTCTGACATGATTAACAATCCTGTCGATTCCCAGCGATTCTACGTCCGGCGGGTACTGAAAATTAGCCACCAGCTGAACTTTTCCAAAAGACAACGCCTGCAAGGGCACGCCTTTCCACGAAATCTTGTACCGCGTATCACAGCACTCTCTCTGGCACGAACCGATTCCCCTGAATCCCCTTCCGGCACCCAGGTTGGCTGACGGACACAGCCGGGTCAGAGAAAACAGGATATACGGGTAGTGAAGGCTGGCCGGCATGGTGCCCTGCCTGACGAATCCCTGGAAGGTGTTTTCAAACTCGATCCGGTTAACTCCCATCTTCACCAAAAAAACTGTCACCTCCGGGTTGTCGGCGGCAGCGGATAGAAAATGTTCCCGGGATTTTTCCTGAAACTCATCGATCATCGATCCTATCCGGGGATCGATAGTCTGCTTGTTAAGGAGACGACCCAGCACGGGTGTAAGAGACGGATAGGTTTCCTTAAGCACTCGAAGTACTCCCCAATCGGAAAAAACGACTTCCCCGTCCGGGACAAACAAGTGGAACGTCTTGATGGCTTTTTTCACGGTCTCCAGTTCATCATCGGTCACAAACGGTGTTACCAGGGTAAGAGCCATAGAAGCCGCAGCAGCCTTATCGACGAACTGTTCTACCTCCTCAGGCGAGGGAAGAAGCCGATGGCAGAATTCGTTGCCGAAATAAATCCGTTTCACTCCGGAAGCACAACTATCAATGGTATCCGGGGAATCTACAAACACCGCTTTTTCAATACTCATCGGTCGAATACGTTCTCCCACAATGGCCACATAAGCAGCGATACTATCACAATGAGTCCCGGGGAATGAACCAGGTCCCGAAAAGAATTGTAGATGTACCCGCCCAGACGGGGAGAGTATCGGAAAGCCAGGGCCGATAGTTTGACCCTGAGATCGTATTCACCGGCTACGAACTTCATCGCGGTTCTGATCACCTTGACGATCAGAAAAACAAGCAGAATAAACCAGATACCGTCTCGCCACCTCACCGGTTAGTGTCCTTTCTCAAATGTTTGGCCAGCTCTCGCACCCGCCGGCCAAACAGAGCAGCTTCATCAACCGTATTATACGCGTAAACCGAGGCTCGGAGCGAATCGGGAGCACCGGTGGCGTTAAACCATGAATGAACACACTGCTTTCCGGCCCGGACCATGATGAAATCGATCTCATCCAGGAGTCGGGCCAAATCGTGGGCTTCCAAGTCTTCGATAGAAAAATTAAGCAGGCCGTTTCTGCGTTCAGGTTCTACCGGGCCGAGTATTCTTACACCGGGTATTTTCAGTACTTCCTCGGTCATGATCGCGTTGAGCTGAGTCTCGTGTTTCTTAAGATCGGCCAGACACCGTTCGGTGAGGTAATCTACCGCTGCAGCAGCCCCGATGACCCCTGCGTAATTCTGCAACCCAGCTTCGAACCGATCCGGTAACTCGGCCGGGACACTGCCCGTATAAGTCGTGTCCTTGATAGTTTCCCCCCCGGTAACGAGCGGCGCCAGCTTGTTCAGTGATTCTTCTTTCCCGTACAGAACCCCTATCCCGGTGGGACCCATCATTTTGTGTACTGAAAACACCAGGAAATCAACTGCTAGTTTGCGTACGTCTACTGAATTTGAAGGCACCGCCTGGGCAGCATCGATAAGCACTACCGCACCGGTCTTATGTGATTTTTTCACGATCTCATTTACCGGGAATGACACGCCACTTAAGTTAGACTGGGCGGTAACCGCCACCATCCGTACATTTCCTTGTGCCAGTGCCGCTTCGAAAGATTCTAGATTGAAGGTGGTGTCCGCATTGGTTTTGAAAATCCGGAGTTCAACTCCGGTCTCCTTCACCAGCCGCTGCCACGGCAGCAGGTTCGAGTTGTGCTCGATGTCCGAGGTGAGCACCACATCCCCAGTAGAAAAAGGAAATCCCCGCGCCACCAGGTTGATCCCCTCGGTGGTGTTGCGGACAAAGACAATCTCTTTTGACTTAGCCGCATTCAAGAACCGCCGGAATCGTTCCCGAGCGGCATCGTACCGTTCAGTGACCAGGCGGCCAAACCGATGGAAAACACGCCCGTGACAGGAAGTGTAGTTGAGATAATACGAACGTATGGCGTTTAGGACATGAACCGGCTTCAACGACATACAGGCTGTATCAAGATAGACGGGACTGCGGCCGTGAATCTTTTGCTGCAGGATAGGGAAATCCTGCCGTACTTTTTCGACGTTCAAATTTCAGTCTCCCAACCAATCCAGCTGTTTCAAATATACCGGGAAAGCTCACTGTGTTCGGGATCTTCCAAGTGTTCCTTCAGCTCGTCGATAAGCTCGTCAACTTTGATCCGGTAGAATTCCCGGCAACGTTTCTCGTATTTCCGGTATCCATGCCTCGGGACATAATAAAAAGCACTGAAAATATCGAACAGCATCACGTCCGAACACCGGGCCTGAATGGTGTCATCATGTTTCAAATAATCGGTCCTGATATCTTCGATCTCCTGATCGCTGAAAATACCTTCCGCGTGCAGCAGACGGGCGGATTCCTTGACATACCCTGTGGATATAAAACATTTCTCGTCCTCCAGGCGATAGACGGGATTCTCGTAGGCGATCTCGAAATACTCGTACAAACGGCGAAGTTCACCCACCACTCCTTCCATCTGGGCCGGCAGCAGATAATTGCTGGCATTGGCACCGTCACTCACGGAATGGCTCCCAACCTCCAGGGCCACCAGAATGGTGCGCAGATGCATGGCCAGCTTGCAGAACCCACAGGTGGATAACATGAAATAACCGTGTTGCATAAGATTCCGCATGTACTGTTTATATGCTATGTGCCGGTAAAGCCGTTCGATATCGATGAGGTGATGCACCATGCGGTCTTCACCGAAATGCCCGGCCAAACGCCGGAAATTTTTTTCGGACTTGGTAACATCCCCGATACCCAGACGGGAATAGGTGACCAGATGGACCGTATCATATTTTCTGGCCAACAGCGCCGCAGCCGCGGTAGAATCGCTACCACCGGAAAAAAGCAGGACGGCGTTTTCCCCCATTCCCACACTCATCTTATTCGTCAAACCTCAGTGAGTGAATAGATCGATGCGGGACGACTTCCGCCATCCATCGTATACACATTGCCAGCGCTATTCTCAGCCGATGAGGCAAGAACAAAGCCACGGTAGAGATAATAAACGCCAGGGTCATCAATATCTCTTCCTTAAAGAGCTCCCCCGGACCCCGCTTCTTGTCTCCCTTATCATCCACCATTCCGCAACAAGCCAACCTCAACGCACCTCCGAATTATTATTGTTCTTCTTCATTAAAAACGAACTCGCCCGTGGCAAGTTCCAATCCTCCCGCAAGAAAACGAATTTTCCACATTCCGTAAAGCTTTTGCTTGGCTACCCGGTGGGTGTAAAGCCAGGCGGTAAAATAAAAATTACCATCGACCGGAGACACGGTATCTTCCATATAACGGTACACGTTCCCGGATGGATCAATCCATTCCAGTTTAACATCAACCGAACCCGAGAGATGAATATGCGCCCAGAAGTAAATCCGGCTCTGTTCCGGAGAAAAAGAGCTATTCATCCCCCAGGGACGGATGTTTCCAAATTTCCAAAACCGTTTTTGAAGTCCTTCGCAAAAACAGAATTCCACTACCCTGGCCCGGTCGACCAACTCCTGTTTGCGAGTTGATTCCCGCAGATCTAGCAGCTGATCAACCTGAGATCGATGTTCCTGACATAACAAGAGATCGTAAGCTCTCCTGGCTGTATTCAGGATCTTTTCAGCTTCATCGCGGTCGGGTCCGGGAGCAAACTCGTCCGGGGCATATTCCCGTGATATCTCTTGCCAGACCGCTTCTACATCAATCTGCTTGGCCGTGCGGTCAATTCCCAAAACCTGGTAGGGATCAAAGTTGTCCGGAAGTTCAACAGGATCGTTTACCACCAGCCACCACCGTTAAACCGCACCGAAAACCCACTAAAATTTTCACTTTCAGACAACCATTCCACACTCACGGCCTCCACCCTGGCTGATGGCGGTCCTTCATGAAGCCATTGAATAAACTGGTCAAGCAATATTCGGTTTCCCTCAGCGTCTACTTCCACCGCTCCATCGGAACGGTTTTTCACGTAACCGTTTATTCGGTGCTCCCTGGCATAATCACGGGTGTGGGCTCTGAAGCAAACACCTTGAACCCGGCCGGTGACGATAGCGTGAAACCTTGCTTTACTCTGTTCGCTGCTCATACAATCTCTCAACCCTCCGGCGGCGGATCAGGGATCGAGTTCAAGGGGACTATCAATATATCATTTGGATATTCAAGTTCACCGGGTCCGGTACCTTGATTACCAAACAACGTAATCAGCCGTCCGGAATGATCGAACACCTGTACCCGGTTGTTCCAGGTATCGGCCACGACAATATTGCCCGCAGGATCAACGGTCAGACCGCTGGGTGTATCCATCTCTCCGGGTGCTTCTCCCAGGCCCCCGAACGACATCAGAGGCATTCCATCCGAATCAAGGATTTGCACTCTGGCATTGCCGGAATCAGCCACAAACAGCTTTCCTTGTTCGTCGCACACAATGCCCGATGGAGCATCAAAACAGCCCGGTTCAATACCAAACGTTCCACATGTCCGGCTGACACCGCCCAGCTCATCAAAAAGATGCAGCCGGTTATTACCGGTGTCTGCTATCCATACTCCCCCGCCGGGGACCAGACTGAGATCGCCGGGAGTACTTAAAGCTCCGTTCTCGGATCCGGAGATTCCGAACCGGGAGATATAGTGTCCCTCGGCATCAAACTTCTGTACGCGGCTGTTCCAGGCGTCCAATACCAGGATGGCTCCATCTTCATCTACTGCCAGGCCGGTGGGGAAACTCAGCTCGCCAGGTTCTGAACCGGGAGCTCCGAACATTCCCTTGACCTGGCCGTAAAGATCGAGTTGCTGGATCCGGCAGTTCACGAAATCGGAAACAAAAAGCGTCGTACCGGATAAGAACGCCTTCTTGGGAGAATTGAATTGTCCCGGCGCAGCCCCGTTTTTACCAAACGCCCGCAAATAGATCCCTTCCCGGGAAAAGAATTGGAGCCGGTGATTTCCCATATCAACCACTGCATAACAAAATTCTCCGCCAGAGTCCGTCCCTATCTGACGATCATCCAGATCTTCTTTCGGTTTTCCCTCTACAACCAATAACGGGGATTCTTCGTGTTTAGCCGTATTATCGGTCTCACTATCTTCTGCCGGTCCAGGCAGTGCCTCCTGCACCTCTTCCAGTACCGATTCAGGTTCCGCTTCCGATACCGGCACCACCTCTTCTTCCGGTTCCGGTTGCACCGAGATCACTTCAACAGATTCTTCAGCTACCGGTTCCGCCTCCTCTTTCGGCGGTTCCTCCTGTTTAAAAACCGGAGCCGGCTTAGCTTCCTCTACCAGGCTTTTCACTTTCGGCGCTGTTTTAATTTTTGTATCGTCCTGGGTAATAGCGATGTCCCGACCGTCATGACGGGGACTCCGGTCGGCTATCACCGCCCGTACGAGTTCATCAGGTACCTTCGATCGGGGAGTGCTCCCTTCCCCGCCTCCTTGATCGTCTCTCCGTGTTCGTTGCGGGTAGGGTCCGGGCATGATTCCAAAAAGAACATTTCCCTGTTGATCGAATCTGAGAAGAAGATTGTTGGTGGTACGTATAACCAAATGGCCGGCGGCATCCAAACCCATATTCCGGGCTTCGGCGAGCTGTTCAATATCGATGTTAAAAAACGGATGATACCGTCGCCGGAGCTTACCTCCACGGCAGTCTTGCATGAAGTGATCGAGTTCCGCCAACCGGTGAAGTAAGGACGGATTCTCGACAATCTGATCTCCGGCCACCGTCCCGCAAGCCAGAATAGCCTCACGGGCCTTAACTACGCCGCCCGAACAGAGGAATCCGGCCCGATCGGCCGTCAAGTCAGCCGTTTGGGACCACCCGACCAGAGCTTCCAGCGCTTCTTCCTTATAAGGAATATCCTCCTGGTCCGTTCTCTTCAACCACGACAGCATATTGATGAACGGAACATGCTCGCACAGAATGTGACCGAACTCATGGCCCAGGATAAAACGAATCTGGAACTCATCAAACCGGTCTATTAAACCAGTGGTGATAATGATATAATGAACTTCCCCAACCTTTAATGTCTCATGAACCGGTTCGGGAGCTTCCCGAAGCCGAAGCTCGACTTCCCCGGCCTCAAGCCTGGCCAGACAGGACCGGTAAAGTGCCCAGACTTCTCGGTGGTCATCGGCAACGGGAAATGTTTCACGAACTCGGGCGGCCCCTCCTGTTTCACTCTCCCAATCGGATAAAAACGACCCCATAACCGATAGCACAGCCCTGTTTTCACGAAGTCTGGCTTTGGCAGCGATATCTTCAGGATGTTCGATATCATCCGCCGTCAATTTCAGGGCAACAGCTCCTCTGACGGCTTCCTTCGGTAGCTTTGTCCCGCATATCCCGCAATACCGGCTGCCCGATTCGTTCGATCCCATGCAGACCGTGCAGATCAAATCGAGAAAAGCACCGCACTCTTTGCAAAACCGTCGATCATCCCTGTTTTCTACCTGGCAAACTGTACATTTCACACGCTTCACTCCCGCCCCAATAGTAGCACAGGCAACGGCTGGACGCAATAAATGGTGATGGTGAAGTATGCAGAAACACTACCTGGATTTCTGAGAGAACATAATTGGTGATGGCGCTGAAGACGAGGCTACCAATAAAAAGAGCATCGGTCCAACAAATTGCCGAAGGAGGGAATCGAACCCTCACGAGCGAAGCCCACACGATTTTGAGTCGTGCGCGTCTACCTATTCCGCCACTTCGGCGTGCGAGACTCATTCTATCATCAGGACCGCTCGGTGGTCAATATCATCAATGAGAGAAGAGACATCCTCAAACAACAAAATCTCACACGTCACCTTCCACACTCCTTGCTTTTGTCCTCTGGAATATCAGAGTAGAAAACTCATGAACGAGATGTGAACAAAGACGTGGAATTGTTTTTGGTACGGTTTTCGCTTACAATATGAAATGGAAAGGTATGATCATGGATTATTATGACCTCCTGGGAGTCAAAAATGGTTCGTCCAAGGATGATATAAAAAAAGCCTACCGAAAACTGGCTAAAAAATACCATCCCGACATGAATCCCGACGATAAGTTGGCCGAGAAAAAATTCAAGGAGATCTCCGAAGCCTATGAAGTGTTGAGCGACACCTCACGACGAAAGCAGTACGATCATATGCGTCAGGGCGGGTTCAGTTCTTTCGGGTTTCCAGGTGCAGGACCCGCCGGCGGCGGCATGGGACAGGATTTCGCCAGCATGTTCGGAACCGGCGGCATGGGCTCATTCTCCGATTTGTTTTCCAATCTTTTCTCCGCCCGAGCCGGCGGTGGGAGAGGTCGGGTTGCTCCCCAGAAAGGCCATGACGTCATTTCGGAACTCGAGGTTCCCTTCGCCAGCGTGGTCCGAGGTGAGGACGTGGTTGTGACCATCACCAACGAACATCCCTGCTCCACGTGCGGGGGGTCGGGAGCAGCCAAGGGAGCGGTGGAAAAGACATGTAAACAGTGCAACGGTACCGGCGTTTTTTCCATGACCCAGGGAACTTTTGCCCTGAATAATCCATGTCCCGCATGCGGGGGAAGGGGATTTATTCCTTCTTCCTGCTGCCTGAAATGCCACGGCTCCGGCACGATCAACTCCCCGCGAAAACTGAAAATCCATGTTCCCCAGGGTATCGATGACGGGGCTAAAATCAGGTTGAAAGGCCAGGGTCAGCCCGGCCGTTCCGGCGGGTTAGCCGGGGACCTCTTTATCAAGATCCGGACCGGGGAACACCCTCACTTAAAACGAGACGGACGAGACATTATCTCGACAGTAACCATTAACCTTGCCCAGGCCCTGTTAGGAGACAAGGTGCCGGTCCAAACAGCCGGCGGCAAAACCGTTAATGTCACTCTGCAACCGGGAACCAAACCAGGGACAAGACTGCGGTTGAAAGGCCTGGGACTGAAACAGGAAAAAGGAGGCAAAACCGGAGACCACTACGTTGAGATCGTGGTGGACATTCCCGCTAAACTCACCGAGGAGCAGAAAAAACTGGTCCGACAATTAGCCGAACTCGCTGATTGGCGAAGGGTCACCAAAGACTGACTGGCCCGCATATTTCATGAGCTTCCGTCGCGAGGTCGCGGAGGCGCCTGCAGATTCAAGGCGCGCGACAGAGTCTCCCGGAATCGTATCCGGGGCGATACGTTGAGGACAGACGACGGAGTGCAACGCAGAAGATGCGGGTGTATCCGTGGCCATAGCAGGAATGCTGGTGAAATATGCGGGCTCGAACAGCCGTTACTTGATACCAAACACCTTCTTGAGAAGCTTCTTGAACCCGCTCTCTTTGGGATAATTTTTTGATTCCAGGGAGTTGGAGAACTTCTTCAACTTGTCTTTTTGAGCCCGGGAAAGATGCACCGGAAGTTCCACCTGAACAGTCACCACCTGATCTCCCTTTCCCCGCCCGTGAACATTAGGAAATCCGTTTCCCTTCAGACGGATATCGGTTAACGGCTGTGTCCCTGCCGGGATAGCTATCTCTTCCGGACCAAACAAGGTGGGGACCTCCCTTTTACAGCCGATAATAGCGGAAGCAAAATCGATGGTTACATTCAGATGAACATCATCGTTGAGCCTGGTGAAAAACTCATGCGGCTCTATGGTTACCGCCACATACAGATCGCCGGAAAACCCGCCGTGCTCCCCTTCCTCGCCTTCTCCGGAGAGTCTCATTTGCATACCATCCTGGATCCCAGCGGGGATGCTCACCTTGAGATTACGTCTTTCTATTTCCCGGCCGCGGCCCTGACATTGTTCACATTTCTTAACGATGATCTGCCCGGCGCCGCCACATGAACGGCAGGTGGTACTAATGGAAAAGAACCCCTGGGACCGCTGCTGCATACCCGTGCCATGACAGGCCGGACAGGAGATGGGAGACGTACCGGGTTCGGCCCCGTTACCACCGCATTTGATGCAACGTACCTCACGAGCAACCTCCATTTCCTTCTCGGTGCCCGTGGCGCATTCCTCAAATGTGGCCGTGACCTCCGCTCTGAGATCATGACCGCGGCTGGCTCGTTTGGCTGTTCGGGACGATCGGCGTGTGCCACCACCGAAAAAATCGTCGAAAATATTACCCAGACCACCTATACCGCTGAACAGGTCGGAAAAAGGATCTCCACCGCCAAAACCGCCAACGCCACCGGCCACACCTGCATGGCCAAATCGGTCATAAGCGGCGCGCTTATCGGGATCTTTCAGGATATCGTATGCTTCCTGGACTTCTTTAAACCGGTCCGTTGCGTCAGAATGCCGGCTGACATCAGGATGGTACTCTCTAGCCAGCTTCCGGTAGGATTTCTTTATTTCGTCAGGAGACGCATTCCGGTTGACGGACAATGTCTCATAATAGTCTTTCCTGGACAATCGATGTCTCCACTATTTAAATTCTAGATCTTCATCGGTTTTGATAACCGCTAACACATCTGATTCAGACAGGATGAGCAGTTCTTCATCATCCAGTTTGATCTCGTCACCGGAATATTTTGAAAACAGCACCTTGTCTCCAACCTGCACATCTATCGGTAAGGTCGTTCCGTCTTTCAGGAAACGCCCGCTACCAACGGCAACAACTTTACCCACACTCTCTTTTTTCGTGTCTCCATCAGGAAGATAAAGACCGCTTTTTGTTTTCTCCTTCTGTTTTCTGGGTTTAATCACAACCCGGTCACCAAGAGGCTTCAAACGCATTTTTCATATCTCCTTCCCGATTGATATGCATCCCCGCAAAACTTAAGTAAAAATCGAAACCGATCGCAAAAGGACGCGCCAAGCGCATACCATGAAGCGAGGCAATTAAACGCTTTTTCTGACGGGAGACTGCACAGCTATACATTATTTCCACAAACACTAGGGAATTATTACTCAGGCGGCTGGTGTTTAAGCTGTATTTGAACGCCGTTTCCGACTACCGTTATCTCATTTATCAATGATAGTTTTTATTAATCCATACTCGGTAACAACCAGAGTAACCGCATTACCACCCTTAAATTCCAACCGTACCATGTACCGGTCCTCGTTGGGAAGACGAACTGCTTCCACTTTCATGATCTTTCCACTGGCCCGGCTTTTTACCGTTGCCGACAATTCCATCTGGCAGATTATTTCTCCCAGGGTGAGAGCTTTGTACTCTACCAGTCTCTGGAATTTCCCCGTTTTCATGTTCAGGTTACAGGAGATATCCGACAACAAGTTACTGTTATAGTCATAGATCTTGAGGAGAATTTCATCCGATCCTTCGGGAATGGTGACATTACACATAGTAGGCGATGTAGGATGACGGTAGAGCGGTTTAAGAAACGTGCGTTTCAACTCCTTGTCAAGCAAATCACCAGACATAATATAGGAAGCTTTACCACCGTCATCAACCGTTATCGAGACCTTTTTTCCCGGCAATATTTTTCCATCCACCTTAATCGTCAGCATGGTCTCATACCGCTCAAATCCGGAAGGTCCGTACTCCAGCGTTTCTGCTTTGAGAGATGGAAGAATTATAAGTAATCCCAGTATCAGCAAACTGACCGTCTTTACACGCATTCAACTATCACCTCTTCCGCCGGTTTCGCAGTTTATCAATCTGTTATTTCCCGGGCTCCAACAACACAAACTATTCATTAAACTTCGAAGTGAAAATATGAAACCGAAGCCTCTTCATAGCTTATGAGTATAACTGAGACGAGTCCCTATGGTCAACCCGGAGTTGATCCGGTTCTCTTTTACTCTACAAACGCAAGTGTGCTACAATTTGATAAAGGAGGCTTTCCGGTGCCAAAGCTTGTACAGGTTATGAAGAACGAACCTCGTATAGAGTTTCCTCTCGAGGATGGAGCCAACACTATCGGCCGCGGTATCGGTAATGAGATAGTGATCCCTTCCATAAAGGTCTCGCGTCAACATGCCCGGATCGTACTGAAAGAAGAGGGGTATGTCATCGTTGATCTCCAGAGTACCAACGGGACGTTCGTCAATGGCACCAAGATCAATGAACGGCCGCTCGAAGAAGGCGATGAGATACTGGTGGGCAATATCCGGTTTTTCTTCAAACTCGAGGAGGAAGATAAGATCGAGATCTCCCAGAAAGAGATTCAGGACATGGTCAACACAGTCAGGACAATCATGTCTGAATCAGCAGAAGAATCCAAGCAACTGCTCAAAGCCCTGGAACGTATCGACACGAGAGTGCGTTCAGTAGCGGTCAGGATGAGAGGAGCCTACCAGAACAGCTCCGCGCTGATCTTCCTTAAAAACGATCTGATGGACCTGTCCGAGCAGATGAAAAAACTATTCAAAGATGCAGAAGATATCGGACGGGCTCTCCAGGCACAATCGGTTCTGATCAGGATCGGGCACATCATCCATTCCATCTTCGATGTCAGGCAGATTCTCGATGTCTGCGTCGATCTTTTGATGGAAAGTGTCGGCGGTACCCGCGGCCTGTTGTTTCTTCAGGGAGAAGACGAGACCCTGAAGACGGAAGTTGTGCACGAACGAAAAGCAGGAGGGAAACTGCAGAGTGCTCATCGCGTACAGGAAGAGCTTGCCCGGGAGGTAGCTTCCACCGGACAGGCCCGTATCTATTCTCGGGCAGATCTGGGACTCTCGGTCCACAGCCTGGTAGAAACAGATGAAGCGGCCGTTATCTGTCTTCCGCTTCAGGGTTATCAGAAGGTACTCGGGGTGGTCTATCTCGACCTGCTTCCCCGGGGTAATCCACTGGGCGATTCCGATCTCCCGGTGCTTGGCGCCATTGCCAATCAGACCGCGACAGCGGTTGAAAACGCCTTCCTCTACAAAGAATCCCTGGAACGTGAAAAGATCAACCGTGACCTGGAACTGGCCCGCGAGATCCAGTACGGCCTGCTTCCCGACGAGCCGCCGGAAATACCGGGTTTCCAGATCAATGCCAGCCTTTCTTTCGCCAAGATAGTGGGTGGCGACTATTACGATTTCATCCCCCTGGAAAATGGGAAATGGGGCCTTTTGATAGCCGATGTTTCGGGAAAAGGTATTCCTGCCGCACTCATTGCGGCGTCTTCAAAAGTGCAGGCCCGGGCTCTGACTCAAACCACCAAGGAGCCGGCGGAATTTCTGGAGAAACTCAACAATATATTGGCCGCCGAACTCGCCAGCGACCACTACATAACCATGGTGTTCGGTATCATAGACCCGCATACCAAGACCTTTAATTATTCCCGGGCCGGTCACGAACCTCCCTTCTTCGTCAGAGGCAACGGCGGCGAGGCGCAGACCCTCATGAAAGGGGGGTTTCCGGTAGGACTATTCAGTAAGGCTTCGTATGAACAGGAAACCATTGAACTTCAACCCGGAGATCGGATTCTTTTCTTTACCGACGGCATTTCAGATGCCATGAGTACCGACGGAGACAGTTTCGGCAAACAACGGGTTGTTGATTTTTTGAGTGAGCATCGTAGCTTATCATGTGAACAAATCGGCACCCAGCTGCTGCAAGCGGTGAAACACTTCTCCCAGGGAGGAACCCGTTTTGACGACCGGACACTCATCGTCTTCGGCCGTGACTGATCCGTACCGGTAAGTACGTTGAAGGTCTTTTTTTAACACAACGCAGAAGATGGCCGCCCACCCTCTGAATTGCAGGTGTCGAAAGCAGGAATTATTTGGTCTTTATCAGCGGTAAGATTTTATCGTTGGCTATCTCTTCATCGCTCAGCATCATCAGATCCGCCATGGACAGGTCCTCAAGGTAGTGGTCATCCCACTGGTAGTATTCACTGACATGATCGATTATCCGGTGGTACTTGTCGCCAAGCGTTTCGATTTTCTCCCGGATTGACACATCTTCACGAATCTCGGCATGAATAAGAAGTAACTCGATAACCCGATCCTCATCATCCCTGACCGGGATAATGATAATCGGGGCGCCGTCTTTCCCGTAACCCATTTTGAGCCGTCCGCCATCAGCAGCGATTCGCTTGGTCCCTTTCAGAATACCAGGTCGATCAAATGATGATTGCATCTGAGCAGCGATCCCGGTGGTCCGGGACAGGTCGCGGCGGGCGAGAAACTCTATCTCGCCGTCAATCAACTGTACCGCAACCAGATAAATACCCATCCCCCGGATAGACCGGACGGCCTTGAAAATATTTTTCATGGTAAACAGGTCACCCAGGCTGATCTTATTAAGGTCCGGAACAATCTTCCTCAGTTCATTTTTAAAATCGATCTTAGCCAGGAGATGCCGTTTCTGTTCCAACATTTCCACCAGCTGAACCAAACACCGCTCATCGCGCAGGAGGTAATAGGCCGGTGGGATACGGCGCAGATACTTGATCACCCGTTTCCTGGGCATTTCACTCAACCATCTCAACACAAACGCCACTTTTCGCCCGACATATGGGCTGTGACGAGCCAACCGTGAGGATTGCAAACGGTTTAAGGCCCGCGGTTGGCCGGTGATTACCAATAACTGATCCAGGTCCCCGTATTTGTCAACAATAGAAAGCTCCATCTTGAGCTTCTCGGATATCCCGGAGATAAGCACCATCGGCTCTGTTCGGGTGGTGGCTGCCGCGTTGAATTCTTTGGTAACAATGTGCTTGGACTTGCCGGAATGAGTCTCTTCGTTCCAACCGGCCTCCTCGAACCGGTAGGTCCGGTCACGGGAAAACCGGGGGACAACTTGCTGGCACTTATCAATATCGACGATATTCAGAAACGCCTTGATCTCCTCCACCTGTTTTCGCGTAAAGCCAATTTTTATCAGCGATTGAATCCCATTTACCGGTTTACCATCAACTTTATGATGACGGGTCTGGTCTATCAACCGTTTCATAATGAAAGTTAAATCAACCGCGGCATCCGACAGCCGCCGGCCGGGAGGTAAGACAAAACCCTGGATACCCCAACCCTGCTGAAATTTGGCGATATTGTCCGGTTTGATCGGGTTGCAGCCGATAACTTTGGCCACGCCCTGATAGTGAACAGCCACCCGCGCCCGGGCCGGATCGTCAAAAAACCGCTCATCCGATACCCGCATGGCCAGAGACCGGTCGGAGAGTTCCAGAATGAGGTCATTCAGCAGCGAGAAGAAAATGGACGGGTCTTCCCCGCCATCAAATTCGAACTGCAGCAAGATCCGGAACAGATCGTAAATCCGGTCCCTGCTACTGGCGGGTACCACGGAGATCCGACGAGATGTTTTGTACATGGTTCCCAGAATATCTTCCCGTTTATCCACTGAAATCCGGCCTTCTGAGAGCTGCCGTTCCAGGTCGATTGTCTTCTGCCACCGCATCTCAGAGTGAAAATCTCCTTCCGCCAGCCGTTTGAATTCCCGCAAAAAAACATTTAGTTCTTTCTGGATGGTAAAGATAGCATCCGGCTGGCTGCCGGCGGATATATCAAGCAGGCGGTGTCCCCAGTACGAAATCCTGGAAGCGAGGGAATTTGATTCCTCGATAGTGGCTTCCGTGACCATGTTATCGAGCAGCATCTTACCCAGCGTGTCGGTAAACATGTCGCCGGACGTGCCCACCGGCGCCGGGATAACAAAGTCCGATCCGTTCTCCTCCAACCGCCGCATGTCTTCCTCACAGGCAATACAGGCAATCCTACCGGCTCTAGGCTGGTTTTCCTTGACCAATTGGGCCATCCAGCTACCGATAGATGTTTCAAGATTGGGGATATGTATAAACAACAGGCTACCCGGATTTGTCCTTAGATCACGCAGGTAAGTGGCCCGCTGACCATGTTGATCGTATGCTCCGGAATAGAATTTGACCCGGGGATGTTGGACCATCTCGGCAAACTTGAGGGCTCCCTCGGTAGCATCGAATCCCTGCAGGGCACCCACAAACGAGAGATCAAGATTTTGACCGGCAATGTACGTTCCCAGCTCTTGAACACGCTCCTTGGTGAGCGAAGAGGAGAGAGTGGCTTTTGCTACAGCCGGGAAACGAGCCAGGCATCGATAGAGATACCGGGCTCGACAGGGTTTGATGGCGCCGCGTATTTCATGGAGATACACCAGGAACGCCAGTATACTCTGCAACGCTGTGAAAGCGGCAAATGTAGACCCAACCGCTTTCTCCCAGGGTAGATTGGTGACGGCTGCTCCAAGGCTGTGGGAAGATATCCTGGCCAGCTCGGAGGTAATAAGATTGGTGACCGACCACAAGTACGGGCCGCGGTCGAGCCGGCTCCCCTGCTCTTCAATAGTTTCCTTTGCCAGCGCCACAACCGGTTTGGTGCCACCCGAGTTACTCACAAACATAAGCAGTGTGTTCTTGTCCACATGAGGTTTTTCAGTTCTGGCCAGGTTCGATTCCATCACCTGAGTAACCACATCGTTTAAGCCTTCCAGGTTGGCGGCCGAGAACGCTAATCCAAGTATGTTTCGAGATGTTCCCTCTCCCAGACCGTAGATCATGGTCACGTTTTTCAGGATTTCGGTTAGTTTCTTTTCGTCCAGTCGTTTCCCGTCAAGATTGAATAGTGAGCGGGGTTTAATCCGTACATCGCCCTTGATATGATCGTAATGATCCAGACCGAAATCAAACAGGTTCTGAGTATTCCTGAGGAGCGTAACATAGGCCAGAAGAATCTCCGCTCCATACTGATTGTCCACCGCGTATACAATCTCTTCTTTGGCAGGGAACAACTTGACCTGCTTCCCCAACACCGATGTAGGCCCCGTGATGATAGTCCCCAGCACCGTGTCATAAACCACGGTTCTTTCGACCCGGCTAAGCCCCAACAAGTGACCCTCTGGTTTTAAAACAACCGTTTTCTTCGGTCCTTCAAGACGGTAATCGATAATGGGACTCTCGTCGATAGTCGGCTCGATTCTGCTGCCGGTTAGAATATCGAACACGCTCAGCCTGGGTTGTGTCGCACCGTCACCGGCATACAATTCCGCGATCTGCCACTCATCAAGCTCTACGTAATCGACATTCCCTTCCCTAATTTTTACTTTTGCCCCGGAAGTGATGTAATCAACGTTAATTTCTTCACGCCGTTCGTTTTTGTAGCGATGAATTCTGCTCCTGAGATTAGACAGATCGGAAGCGTATTTGACAGGTATGGTATCGTCCAGATCATCTTGATATATGATCATACCGCCTGCTTTTGGTCCTTTGACGATGGTCGTAACGGGCAGATATGAATCATCTGACTCCCGTATATTGGTCAACGTCTCAAATACATATACCGAGGTCGAATCACAAAACGAGAGGAGCCGGGCAGATACGGCACCGGCTACCGTCACCAGGGAAGCCCCGTTTTTCTGAAGGTTTTCAGACGTTCTGAGCACATCTTCGAGCTGTTCATGGAAGAACAGATGGCGTTCCTCTCCATGTTCTTCCACGGTTACTTCGTTGGAAAGCACATGATGGGTTTTCAAATCTTCGACAAACCACCGGATGAATCGCTGCCCGGTTTTAAGAATCCGATCGGCCTGGAGACACTCATAGATCATCCGTTCGAGCCGCGGAATCTCCTTTGAGTCCGAATCGGCCTCTGTTTCAAATCCTTTTTCAGAGAAATAGCGTTCCCACTTGATCTTACTGTTGATATCGCCGTTGTGCCCGACATTGAACGGTCCCATCTCGTTTAGCAGCAACGGATACTCCGACCTGAAGAGGGACAGCTCTTCTTCGGTCATGATGTCGTGAAAAACTTCGCCGGTCATCTGTTCATAATGAAGATGGGCGTTGGCTCGGGAATACATATTGTCTCCCTGGGTCGCCGCCCGTGTCTGGGCTCCGGTCACCAGAATCATGACCTCTCCGGTCTCTATTTCCGGCTTCTTTTTAAGAAGTTGATTGACTGTCAAGTACCCGCGCTCATCGATGTCACCGGAGGTTTTGGCCTGTACCAACTCTACTTTCTCCGTTTTGAGATTCAGCACCGCCAGGGTGACTCCGTGAGAATCGTATCCGGCCGCCGAACCTTCCGAAGTAATCTCCAGGACGGTCTGTAACATGTGGCGGTTGTGTTCAACTATCCGAGTCTTTTCCCGTTTCAGTTGTTCGATTGACCCGAACACCGCGGCAATAGCGCCGCCAACGGAACAGCCGGCGGGATAACGAGGAGCACTGAGCCATCCGAAAACAGCACCATCCCGTCGGGTCCCGCACATCAAATAGTTTTCCAAAAGAGCCGCCGGAACCTTGAACAGAAGCAAGGCCTGGCGCAGCAGCACCAGTCGAATATCCCGGGACTGAATATCGAGCAGGGGTGAGCTCATGATAAAGTCAAAGGCTCGTATGAGCCGTGATGGTAAATTATCAGTCAGGTATCTGGTTACACGCACGAACAACACCTCTTTTGATCTCAGGTTTTCCGATCTCAATATACACCGGATGACCGCGAAAGTCTAGATTTGCTCACTCCATGAAATCCTTTTGACATCATTTAGTATTCATGTTTTACTGAAAAGGACGATGTTGGCAACGGTCCGATTTATTCATGAAACCATTTATGTCAACCGGTTGCCGAGGAGGTCTCAATTATGCGAGTTATTATTGACAGCAGCGTTATCGAACTGGTCCAGGGTGATATTACCGGGCAGGCTACCGACGCTATCGTGAATGCCGCAAATCGGTCGCTTTTGGGCGGAGGAGGAGTGGACGGCGCCATACATCGGGTTGGCGGTCCGGCCATTCTTGAGGAGTGCCGGAAATTGGGTGGATGCAAGACCGGTGAAGCCAAAGTTACCGGAGGAGGAAATCTGGGAGCCCGGTTTGTAATCCATGCCGTGGGACCCGTTTGGCGAGGCGGGCACAGCGATGAAGAGCAACTGCTTAAAAACGTCTACCGGAACAGCCTGGAGAGAGCCCGCGAAGTGAACGCCAAGACGGTCTCTTTTCCCTCCATCTCAACAGGTGCTTATTCCTATCCCGTACATCAGGCAGCCCATACGGCCCTGAAGGAGGTCAAAGATTTCCTTTCATCCCATCAGTCAATAGAGCTGGTGCGCTTCGTGCTATTTGATTGCGACACCTACGGTGCTTATGAGCGGGCCCTGAACGAGCTGGTTAGCTAAATGGCTTTGACTTGCCATTGACGGTGGGGATAGAATTAAGATATCGGAACTATAGGGAGATTTTTTGAAAGGACATTTTTGCCATGCAGAAGAACTATGTTCTGGTTCTTGCCGGATTGTGTATGCTGGTGTACTGCCTGATGAGCACAGCAGTTTCAGCGGAAGCACCAGCGGAAACGCCGGCGGAAGTGCCGGAAAACAACACCGGTTTCTTTGACCCACTATTGACCAACTATAAGAAGGCACTCAACGCGGCTTTCACGGACAACACGATTACCGCGGATGAACTCTTCAGGATGAAAAACCATATCTCGCTCATAGTCACCCACGCAGGAATTACCCAAAATGACATATTTACTCTTCTTTTTGAGACAGCCAGTATCTTTGCAGGCGGTGGGGCGGCGGGAGAAAAAGCAGATCGAATCAACAAGAGTCTCCAGATCCTTTTACGTCACACTGATCGAGTGATTACGAAGACGCTTGAGAATGAAAAAGATTCTGCACGGGTTCATCTCGAAGCCGGTTTGAAAACCGCCATCAGGACACTTAAAATAATGCGGACAACCACCAAGAACAGGCGACAGGCAAACAAAACTGACCAGGCAGCCGGACAAGCCGGCCTGGAAGCAGCACGGGCGGCTACCAGGGAATCTCTTGAGCAGGCTTTGAGGGCCAA
Organism: uncultured bacterium; assembly: GCA_964593455.1. Classification (GTDB taxonomy): domain Bacteria; phylum Muiribacteriota; class CAYSPT01; order CAYSPT01; family CAYSPT01; genus CAZQHK01. The sequence continues at coordinate 112,991 of CAZQHK010000006.1, read as the reverse complement.
AAAAAACGAAGGTGCTACGGGAGACCCGATGGATAAATATGGCTGGTTGTTCGGAGCCGCCGGACAGAATGAGACATCGGTGACCGGTAGCAATTCTCAAAGCGGAGAAACCCAGGGATCGGCCAGGGAATTGATCGACGAAATCCTGGCCGAGTTACGCAATATTGACCCCGGTCTTACCCAATCGGAAATATCCCAACTCCGGGGTTTGCTGATGGGTTTTCAAAAAGAAAATCCTGGTTTCGACCTGGATGCGTTCCGCGAACTCATGGCCGAATATAAGATGCTCAAGCCGACCATGTTCAATGACATCAATGTGGGTAAAGTGCGAAAACAACTCTACCAGATCAAAGCGATGTATCCCAACTTCAACTCCAGTAATCTCACGGAAATTATCAGCAAGTATAAGAACTTAAATAAGCTGAAACGGTAATACCGGCACGGCCTTACGATCTGATCATAATGAGCATCATTTTGTACTTCTCCACGGCTTTCAAGGCGTGAGGTTCGTTTGCCGGCATGATTATCATGTCTCCCTTTTCCAGAATTTTCGGAATCCCGGAAATAGTAATTTCCACCTTTCCATCGAGAACACAAACCATGGCATCAAAGGGAGCGGTATGTTCACTGAGACCTTGTCCTTGATCGAATGCAAACAGGGTGACCGTACCCGTTTTCTTTTCTATTACCGTACTTGATACAATCGATCCGGTCTGGTAATCCACCAATCCGATGAGACTCTTCACTCCGGTATCTATATCCATCTCAAACTCCTTCCAAATTCTTACCTGAAAAAACGCCTGCCCGACCTATCGTTTCACACCGTGATGTATGGCTGCTGCACCAAATAGCAGGCGATGAAATTCAACTTCCGCAAAACCTGCCTGGCGAAGAATTTAAGCCAACTCTTCCGCCGGATAGAACCTGGGTATAGTCTTTGCCAAATATGCATACGCCTTTCCTGAGGCAGATATCCGGCTTCCAATCAGTCGTACAAACAGTTTCACATAGAGATGAAAACATCGTCTGACCGGTGAAAACGGGGGTTGACTGGTTTCGAGATTAACGAACCTTCCCGCCGATTTTAATATCCGGTAGAACTCGGCAAAACTTTGAATCAATATATCTTTGTTGAGATTGATGTTACGAGTCGCAAACGACATGGTAATCAAATCGAAACTTTCACTGGCAAACGGTAATGACCTGATATTTGAAGCAACAAAGTCAATAAACCGTGATTCCGGTTTCTTCTTTGCCTCCAGCATCATGGGCAGTGAAAAATCGACGGCCTGAACTCGTGTTTCATTTCCAGCGAGACGGTGGAGATAAACAGCCATCTCACCGGTCCCGGTACACATATCAACCCACCTGCACCCCCCGGGTTTAGCAGCTATTTTTGCCGCTGTACGACGCCATCTACTATCGAGCCCGAAGGTCAAAACATGATTCAGTAACTCATATGTTTTCGGTATCTCTGAGAATATGTCCTGGATAAAACCAGTCATGTCTTGCAACACTCGCTATCATGGCCGTTTTTTTGGATTCCTGACACCTCTTCGATAAGAGCCAGAATATCATTTGAACAACAGACCCCCTTGGGATTAAGCTCTTTACACTGATTTCCCATGCACGCTCCAGTTGTTTCCCGAACCATCTTAAGGCTCGTTGCACCCTGTTGAATTGCCTGGATGACTGTTTTCTCAGAAACATTTTTACAAAAACAAACGACCTTATCTTTCATACCATATCTCCGCCTCTTACAAAGTCGAGTTTATCATGACGCAGGCTAATTGTGTAGTACTCCATTGCATAAGCAATAATAAATTAGAAATCTCTAACCTTGGCTTTCTACGCTGATATTCCATTTGAATGCCTTGAGATTGAGATGATTAAAGCAAGAAGCGTAGAAAGGTGACCCTGTGGTAGCTTGTAGCGTTTTGTAAGCGTACGTGTCAACAAGGTGGTGTAAAGAAAGCTGGGTGGTCCCGCCCAACCATTTTTTGAATGCCTTGAGATTGAGATGATTAAAGCAAGAAGCGTAGAAAGGTGACCCTGTGGTAGCTTGTAGCGTTTTGTAAGCGTATGTGTCAACAAGGTGGTGTAAAGGAAGCTGGGTGGTCCCGCCCAACCATTTTTTGAATGCCTTGAAGGCATTCAAAAAATGGGCCTAGCTGGACTCGAACCAGCCACCTCACGCTTATCAGGCGTGCGCTCTAACCAACTGAGCTATAGGCCCAAACGGGAAGTAGGATACCATGACCAATACAGGCTGTCAAGAAACTCCGACAGGCTACTTTAACCGTGGTTTTTTGCCTGCACGACTGAAGTACTCGATGGCTTCTTCCTCGGTAGCAAACACAGTGAAAATATCTAACAACCTGGTTATCTTGAAGAGTTCCTGTACTTCCGGTTTCAGCTTCACCAGGACTATGTTGCCATGCTTCTCCTCGCCCTTCAAAATAATGCTGACGATAATGGCGACGGCCATGGAGTTGATGAAGTTAATACCTTCCATGTTGATGATAACCCGGGATTTGTCCCTGTTCAAGATACCCTGCATGGTGTCTCTAAATCCATCAGATGTTTCGTGGGTGATTTCGCCATTGAGCTTGATCACCGTAACGTTCCCGCTTTTATAATCTTCTATCTGCATTAGATCTCCCTTCCAGCTTTGCCTGCCTTTTCACATAGTACAGAAACCTTTGTACAGAATCAACCATGAGATAATAGAAAAACACGTTTTCTCTATCTACAACCTTGCTTTCTGGCCTGATATTCCAGAGGGCGACCCTGTGCTGACTTGTACCGTTTTGTAAACGTATGTGTCAACATTGGAGCGTAGTGTGAGCCTGGTGGTCCCACCCTCAAGCAAGAAGTGTAGAAAGTGAGTTTGGAGATTTTGAAGATTGATAATTTGCAATCTTACACCTTACTTTCTACGCTGATATTCCAGAGGGCGGCAGGAACGACCTGAAATGACGGATGGAATTTGTAGTGGGCAATAAGGTGTTGGATTGATGAGACCCTGTGATGACTTGTAGCGTTTTGTAAGCGTATGTGTCAACATTGAGATGTAAAGGAAGCCGAGTGGTCCCGCCCAACCATTTTTCAATGTCTGAAAAATCAGGCATTAAAAAATGGGCGCTACAGGTCTCGAACCTGTGACCTCTGCCGCGTCAAGGCAGCGCTCTCCCACTGAGCTAAGCGCCCTTCAAGTGCGGATAAGTCTACCAGATTACCACGTTGAACGCAAGTATGCCTTTATTTAACATTCATCGCTCCGGCGGTACTTCATGAACTGAAACAGTATCCGATGAATACACAACCGGAAGAATTTTACGCAAACGATCAACGGTCTGTTTCTCCCACAACTCGGTTTCCCGCGGGCCAAGAAAAACATGCGTGACACCCAATTCGTGCAAAAGTTTTTCTATCCCCACCGGGTGGGTTGTTTGTAAAACACGTCTAACCAGACGGCTTCTCCTTGACATTTCTTCAACTGCCTGGCCACTGGTGTACAGCAAGGTATGGTGAGGGTCACCTACGAGCACATCACGAAAAGCAAGACTGGGAATGACCGAAACCGTATTCTCCGGATGTTCCAGGCTTCCTGGACGGTAAGGTGCACATAGAAAAACCGTTCTTTGAGAAACATTACCACGTATCCAGCTAAGCGCTTTCATTTCTTCCGGATGAATGTAAATGTTTCTCAGTATCCCGCCGGTGTTGCAGTGATATCCGAGATCAACAACCGAGCCGGGAAGAGCCAGGACAACCAACACTAACAGCAAAGCGGTTCCCAGGCGGACCCGTCCGGACCTCTTGCAGGCGTCCGCTATCTTTCCCAGTCCCGGTCCTGCCAAAACCAGCAGGGCGCCCAATAGAACAACAGAGGTCTTGACTGAAATATGAAAAGGATATCGGTTTAAAGCACCTGATATAAACGACGGGAGGTACAATTTGAGATACCCTCGTTCTCCCACCAGAAAAAGCACTCCCAGGGAGATAACCACCATTGTAGAAAACATGGAACTTAATTCAGGTTTTTTAATTACACTCAAGCCAATTAATCCGAGAAACAGCAGGGGACCGTATTCCACCATCAGGTGTCCGGTCATCTTAAGTAAAAAAAGTACCTGCAGACCGGCTCTGGTGCCGGGTAATAAACATGCGGTAACCGCACAGACAAACACGGCCCCAAGCCCTGTATACTTCAATGAATTCCAAATGATTTTGGGGCTTCTCCGTACTCGAAAAACAAGACACAAGGCACCGGCACTCCAGATCAGTACTCCGAGAACACTCACAATATCGGTGAAAAACAGTCCGACCACCGCCGGAACAGCCGACAAGAAAAGAGTTTTTCTTTCATTGCCCGGAGTCGCCGAAACCAGTATCCACAGCGAAGTCAGCAGCAGGATGAGACCGAACAAATGAAGCTGGATATATAGCACGTACCGGAACAACCCATCAACAAAAAAGGGGACCCTGGCAAAATTGAGAGGAGAGATGAACTCGGTGTCTTGAGCGAACAGCAAGCTGGGCGTCAGGTTTTTGTGCAAAGCCAACCGCCAGATATAAGTGACGGCATTCAGGCTGGGCGCTGCTACAGCGATACCGAGTGCCGCTGCTCCCCATCGCGATGACACACCTAATCGGCGCCACCATAAAAACAACATGAGCACCAGCACCAGAGACCATACACAGCCATATGTCATGAAAGCAGTTTCGAAGCTTGAAGCATTTAAACCGGTTCTATATAGAAGACCTGGAAACCAGAGATAAAACCAGTAGTACCTCAGGCGGCAGCCGGCCATAAAAGGGCTGCCCGGAGGAAACTCTGTTCTTCCAAGCGATGAAGATAAAGCCAGGTTCTTGAGGTGATCTACATTAAAGTAATTGCCGTAAGCGTATCCCTGGACGGTCCGGCTTCCCACCTGACTGATCGGAGCTATGATAATCGCCAGGAGAGCAGCCATGGAGATGATAACGGTATAGTTCCATCGCCGTCCCTGATAAGGGGTGATGACTATGCCGTCCAAACCGGGAAGGAAAGCTGCCGCTATCGACAACAAACCCACAGATACCAGTGCAGAGAGGAGAGGTTTTCCTGAAATCCAGGCCAACAAGACGGAAAGACCTGTTCCCAGTGCCAAACCCAGGGGTAATCCCAAGGCAGTTACCGCTAACGGCGAAGATTCACGGCCCAAGAGCCGGCGGGAAAAGATCAAACCGGGAAAACAAAAGAAGATCAAACCGGCAAGCGAGACAGCTATTCCAGAGAGACAGGAGACACTCATTATTCCAGTGAAAAAGTCTCCTCTACATCGTCGGTGAGACTGTGGATGACGGAAAACGAATCCGAGACCACCCGCCATACTTCTGCAGCGGTGGCCAGGCGAAGCACCTTTCTCGCCATTTTTTCACAATCTGCGATGGTAACAGAACGAATCAAATCCTTGACAAACACCAGACTGGGAGAACTCATGCTCATCTGTCTAAATCCCAGCCCCAGCAACAGCATAGTAAAATGCGGATCACCGGCCATCTCCCCGCATATGGAGATATCGATCTTTGCCTGTTTGGCAGCCTTTATTATATCGTGTAACATCTTTACATGTCCGGGATGGAGAGGATCATAGAAACGGGCCATTCGCTGATTATTGCGATCAACAGCCAGAGTGTATTGGACAAGGTCATTAGTTCCCACCGAGAAGAAATCCAGCTCGCGGGCCAGGAATTTGGCCAGTTGAACTGCCGCCGGAACTTCGATCATAGCGCCTTGTTTGATGTTTTCATTGAATGGAATTCCTTCGCTTTTAAGCTCATTTTTCACTTCTTCAAGCACCCGTTTTGCCCGTCTGACCTCTTCGACACTGGTCACCATTGGATAAAGAATGTTGATCCGGCCGAAGACACTGGCTCTGAGAACCGCTCTCAATTGTGTCTTGAGGACACCACGGGCTTCAAGTAACAGGCGCAATCCGCGCCAGGACAGATAGGGATTTTCTTCACGGGGAAGCGGGAAATAGCTTAAGAATTTGTCTCCACCAATATCGAGAAGTCTCAAGTTTACACCTGAAGGATAGCTTTCGGCCACGGTTTTGTACAGGGAAAACTGGAGGTCCTCCGACGGGAACTCGTCTCGTTTCATGAAGGGAAACTCGGTGCGGTAGAGACCTATTTCCTCCGCCTCGTATTGATCAGCAAGTTCCAGGTCGGCTAAACGTCCTACATTGGCTCCCATATAAATACGGCAGCCGTCTTTCGTAACCGCCGGTTTGGCAATGTATTCTTTCATACGGACCTGCAGGCGTTGGAACGCCCGCTCGCGGGCCCGGTAGAGTTCCAGGAACCGTTGTGACGGATTGATGCATATCAAGCCTTTGAAACCGTCGATCACCAGCATGTCCCCACAGTTAACGTACCTGCTGAGTTCCGGCAGCCCCACTACCGCCGGAACCCCCAGAGTCCTGGCTAAAATCGCCGCATGCGCGGTAAGACCAAGATTGTTCTCGGCCGCAAATCCCAAAATGTGGTCACGTTCCAGGTGAACAGTCAACGAAGAAGTGAGGGTCTGGGCGCTGACAATGATCTTTTCATCACCGTGGCCGTCACACCTAAAGCCGTCTTCACTCTTCATCAGCTTACCGAGAATACGCCTGCCCACTACCTGCACATCCGCCGCCCGCTCACGAAGATACTCATCTTCTATTCCGGAAAATATCTTTTCGAACCGGTTGGTGACCTCCATAACCACCGCTTCGGCGTTAAGCTTGCGTTCGATAATCAGGTTGAGAATATCCTCGGTAAAAGCCGGGTCGTCGAGCATCAGGAGGTGCGCCTGAAATATTCCAGCTTCCTCAGAACCGATTTGTTCACGCACTTTCTGGGCGGTATTTGTCAGTTCTTCTTTAGCCGCTTTAACCGCCTGGCGGAATCGGATGACTTCACTACTTATCTCCTTCTCGGTTATGGAATGCCGGGGAACATCCCTGGTTCCTCCTTCGTCAAAGACACAGGTCATACCCACCGCGTAACCGGGAGCAACAGCGATCCCTTTTAAACAGATTTCTATCTGTTCATCCCATTCCTCAGGAAAGGTACCGCTAATATTTTTTCTTGCGGGTGCCAGGTTTAATCACCTCACTCATAGAAGTAGTCTGAAAGTCGGTCGCTTCTTCTTTTATGCCGCAGCTTTTGTAAAGCTTTATCTTCAATCTGACGGATTCTCTCTCTGGTAACATTAAATATCTTCCCGATATCCTCCAGAGATCTCGGGACTCCGTCGTTTAAACCGAATCGTAAATGAATAACTTGTTTTTCCTTTTCGGTAAGATCAGACAGCACGTGCTCTATCTGCTGCTTCAGAAACTTGGTAAACACACCTTCTTCGGGAGAAAGCACAGAAGAATCTTCCACAAAATTTGAAAGGAAAGAATCGTCGCCGCCAACATTCATATCGAGAGATACCGGTTCCTTAGTGATTTCCATTAGTTCTTTTAGTTTCGAGGCGGAAACTCCTATCTGCTCACGTATCTCATCAAAAGTAGGTTCCCGCCCGAGAGTCGCCTGGAGGTTTCGAAGCGTCTTCTTGTACTTGTAGACCTCTTCCACTATATGGACCGGTACCCGTATTGTCCGCGACTGTTCCGCTATCGCCCTGGTTATAGCTTGCTTGATCCACCAGGTGGCGTAGGTCGAAAACTTATAACCGAGCTTGTACTCGAATTTATCAACGGACTTCATGAGCCCTATGTTCCCCTCCTGCACGAGGTCGAGAAACAACAACCCCGTGTGAGCGTACTTCTTGGCTATATTGACCACCAGCCGGAGATTGGCTTCGATCAAGTGCTTCTTCGCGTCCTGGTCTCCGGCCTCAATCCGTTTGGCCAGATCGACCTCCTGGACTTCTGTCAGCAGTGAGACTTTCCGGAGTTCATCCAGATAGAGTTTCACTGTGTCTTCCAAGCTCAAGTGTTCATCGGCGGCCGAGCCTGCCGGATTTGCCGTTTTCGAAGAGCGACGCCTGGTTTTCTTACCCGGTTCGCCGATGACATCCTTCCGGCTGATCAACTGAATACCCTGCTCCATAACATGCTCGCGCATGACAGAGAGAGAGGCTTCGCTGGCTTCACCAAACTGTTGACTCAACCACCAGGATAGCTCGTCGTCATAAAGAAAACCACGAAGACGCCCTCGGTTGAGCAATTCCTCCGCATCTTGCAGATTTCGGAGGTCATCCTTCAACGGCAACGCACCTTTCACCGGTCAGATCATAAATTCCGCCGGTCTTCGGACTTATACCCGGAAGACTTCACCCTAAAAACCGGCCCATTTTCCGGAATTTATCGTAACGGCTGCTAATCAGGCTGGCGGAATCCATTTTATTGAGCTCATTGAGATATTTCTGTAAGGCTTCCCCTACCAGCGCAAACTGCTTTTCCGGCGAACGGTGAGCGCCTCCGGAAGGTTCTCTGATAATGTCATCGATAATACCCAGGGGTAAAAGATCACCGGCAGTCATCCGCAATGCCCTGGCTGCTTTCGGCGCCATGGCTGCATCACGCCATAATATGGCGGCGCATCCCTCGGGAGATATCACCGAGTATATGGCGTTTTCCAGCATGAGCACGCGGTCGCCGACACCAATTCCCAACGCTCCTCCAGATCCGCCTTCACCAACGACTGTCACGATGATGGGAGTCGACAATTGTGACATCACTTCCAGGTTTTTGGCAATGGCTTCTGCCTGGCCCCGCTCTTCAGCGCCGATGCCGGGATAGGCGCCCTGGGTATCAATAAATACAATGATGGGTTTATTGAATCTGGCAGCCATTCGCATAAGCCTAATAGCTTTCCGGTATCCCTCCGGACGGCACATACCGAAATTACGGTAGATTCTGTCGGAGGTGTCTCTACCTTTCTGTTGCCCGATAACCATGCAGGACTGCCCATGAAAACGAGCAAGGCCCCCCATGAGAGCCTTGTCGTCAGCGAAGAGTCTATCCCCGTGAAGCGGTATAAAATCCTCGAAGAGAGCTTTTATATAATCCAGGGCCAGAGGACGATCGGGATGGCGGGCCAGTTTTACCCTGTCCCACGGATCGATATTCTTGAACATCCTATCCCGTTGCCGCTCCAGGGCTTCTATCACCTCGGAGACATCCATTCCCTGATCTCTGGCTAGAAGTTTGTACTTTTCTATCTGGGATTCAATACCATCGATGCTCTCGATAAAAGAACCGGTGTTTTCCATGGTTTATTCTCCTCAACGCGCATTTGTTTTTCAACGGGCACGGCGCTGCGCGCTGGTCCCTATTCGACGAAAAATCTAAGCACCTTGATCACCGTGTCCCTGAGTTGACGGCGATCGACGACGATATCCAAAAAACCATGCTCCAGTACAAACTCGCTTTTCTGAAATCCGGGCGGCAGAGTTTGCCTGATCGTCTGCTCGATGACCCTGGGGCCGGCAAACCCAACCAGAGCTTTTGGTTCCGCTATATTGACATCACCGAGCATGGCAAAACTGGCTGCCACCCCGGCAGTTGTGGGGTGGGCCATAATAGACAGGTACGGCGCCGGCACTTCCCTCAACCGGCCGAGCGCCGCCGAGGTTTTAGCCATCTGCATAAGCGACAATATTCCTTCTTGCATACGGGCACCACCCGACATGGAGGTGATGATAAGCGGAATTTTATCCGCCGCGGCGCGTTCGATGAGCCGGGTCACCTTCTCTCCCACAACGCTGCCCATGCTTCCTCCCATGAAGGCGAAATTCAAAGCCCCGATGGCCACCGGCATCTTATCAATCCTGGCCATTCCGGTGAGGACGGCAGAATTACATCCGGTTTTTTCGATGCTGGCATTAAGCCGTTCAGGATACGGTTTTTTATCGAAAAAATTAAGCGGGTCACACGACATGACAGACTCATCGATCTCGGTAAAACTTTTACGGTCCACCAGCAGATCGATCCGCTCACGGGCGTTCATTTTAAAGTGATGTCCGCAGGTTGGACAGACATTAAGGTTACTTTCAAGATCTTTGCGGAAAATGGGAACATCGCATCCATCACATTTCTGCCAGAGCCCTGTTTTGCCTTTTTTACCCAACAACCTCTTACTAAACCAACCCAAAGAGGCACCTCCCTAAAACTGTCAAGTGTTTTTTTAAAATTATATACCAAGGCTTTCCATGAATGCAACGAGATAATCAAACTCGGACACCGCCTGGTACACTTGCGACCATCTTATGCTCTCCAATAAGCAAGAAAAATAATGAAAGAAAGATAGTTGAATTATTCGGACGTTGTGGCTATAATGTAGGAGTACAGGAGGATTGTGTGATGTCAGAGGTGAAGTGGGAGAAAGAGGGAGACACGGTTCGTATTCGTCTTATCGGGGACATCGGTGTGAAGATCGACCACCTGATGACGATTCAAGACCGGGTCGATCTGCTAACTATCAACCCGCCTGAACATGTTATCTTTGACCTCAAGGAAGTAAACATGCTTACCAGTTCCGGGCTTTCTCTTATCATGCGGGCTTACAAGCGGTCGGAACGGAAAGGGCGGAGGTTCGAAATAGTGAACGCTCCGCCCGATATTCTCAATATCTTCCGGATGACCGGTTTGCTCAACGTCCTGCAGGTTTCCCCGCTGCTGGACGAGTGATCGGGATCCGGCCTCCCTTAAACCTCAGTCAAGCGGCAAGGTAATCGCCCTGGTTTGCTCCGTTACCCGGATTTTCTCGTCCTGGATATCGGTTACGCTACTAAGTCCGGACGAGGCTGTGCTGAACTTCCGGATACCGATAGGTATGGCGGTGAATTCAACCGGATCGGATGTCTCAGTGGTGCCCGACCACGTAACCTCATCGGAACTCGGATTGGCGAAGTCGATCATGACCAGAGATTTGTCGCCGGCAGACTGGTTTTCGCCCGGTGTAACCACTTTAATATCAACTCCGGTAGCCTCTTTCCAGGTCAAATACAACGGATCGGCCGTAGCTTCCTGTCCGGCTTGAAGCCCCCCGGTAGCGCTAACGGTAATCGTGTTTGAAAGATCACCCGGGTTGACGACACAGTACGGATGAGTAGCGGTTATCACGTAATTCGAATGCCCGGATGGAATCTCCAAAGTGTACTGGGGACCATCAATTTTACCGTTTACGACACCGTTGATCTTCAGGATCGGTACATCACGAACCGTAAGCTGAATCAAATCCCAGCCCATCTCTTCTTCTTTACTGGCGGTAAGGATACCCTGATACGTTTTCTCCAGGATACTCCCCCGGATAGTAGCGGGTTCAGGTCTTAACCTGACATCGTACTGCATCATGTTGTCGCCGGCATCCCCTACGTTGATGAGCACGTCCGTACCCTCACTACCCTTGTAATCGTTGTACCCGTACATGGTGCAGGTGACTTTTCTGAGGCCGGCGTAGATGCCGGCCACTTCGTACCGGCCATCGGTGCCGCTGACAGCACTGCCGTTACCGATCGTAACCGCCGCGCCCACGATGGAGCCGTTGGTATAATAGTTCTTGACATAGCCCCACACGGTGATGGCCTGGAACATCGGAATTTTCTTGAAGTAGGCATTGGGCAGCTCATAGGTGCGCCCGCTTTCCACGAAGGCTTTCAAGCCTGAAGGGACCCAGTACTGGACACCGGTGACGGCGGTACCGATAGTCCCGCCCCCGATCTCGTCCATAGCCAACTGGTACCCGTCCACGATGAAATACATTTCGTAGGTGTTCACGGGCACATCCGGAATGTAGAACTCGCCGCCGGTGTCGGTAAGACTATACCGGGAAACAGGATCGTTGACGCCCTCGGCCCTGACCTTGACGCCCTGCGGGATGGGCTGACCACTGATCTGAAGGCACCTGCCCCTGATAGCCCCGTTGCGTATCCCGGCCGACCCCTTGCACCCGATCACGTACGTAGCCACCAGAATGATGGCCAGAATAACTGTCAGATTAATAACCCGTCGTCTTGTACTCATAGAATATAACGCCTCCCTTGGAGAATTCACTCTAATGGCTTATCGGCCACAAGGAGGGGGGACTGTAGAGTCAACAGGAAAAAATTATCGAAAACATGTCAAAAAGTTATCTGTACAACTCAAGAAAGTGCTGAAAACAAAGGGAAATGAAAGCTTATACAGGTGAAAGGTGAAATACTTTTATTATTTTCTTATATATATAGACTCAAAGGAACTCGTTGCAAAGACCGCTGTTATTTTTTTAGGACCCGGAACACCGGACCGGCCTGCGCCAGAAAATATTCTTCAGAATCAAATAACTTCTTGTTGGTCAGGTACAACGTGCACCGGCTGAAATTGGTCCGGATCAGCGCCAGGGTCAGGTCGTTCAAGCGACGCCGGTACTCGAGGAAATCAATGTCGTTCCAATGCCCGAGATATGAGTGCGCCAGCGTGTGCACCGGGGAGAAATCGAGATCGGGATTTTCTTCCGACAGCTTATCTATGTACCAGGGGAACGCCAGGTATGTCCGGAGAACCACTTTTATTTCCTTTTCAGCCGCCCATGGAACGCAAGCCTGACGGTGCCAGAGGGAAAAAGTCTCCCCGGTGCCGATACTGAGAACCACTGACCGCTCGGGGACACGATCAAACACTTTTCGGGCATACATCCTGGCCGCGGGTTGACGGGCTTCACGAACTAACGTTACGAACCGGCAATAGGAATAGTACGGAAGCCACACCGAAAAAAGTACGGCTACCACGGCCGAGAGAGCGCTTCCCGTTTTCCGCCAACGGCTCGACTCCCAGTCCGGCCAACGATAGGTCAATAAAAGCCGCAGTCCCCAGGCCATCCAGATAGCGAAAACCAGGTACGACGGGATGAAGTAGGGTGCTATATCGGGAATATTGTAGTTGACCGCATACACCAGATCCGCCAGGAAGAAACACAGGAGCGGAAAAAAATAAAAAGGGCTGCATTTAGCCATCTCCCAGGCACCGATGGTCCCCAGCAATCCTCCCAGGAGAGAGAATTGATCGATAACCCGGTATTCTCTCAAATAGTACGTCACTTCCGGAGTGGAGCGGGAAAACATCCATCCCTGAAACTGCTTTCCCGTGACATGTCCCCAAAGATTCGCCAGTGTCCGCACCGGTCCAAGTTCAACCGCCGGCCGGATGGAACTCCGCAGTGGGAGGTAGAGATAGAGCATTATTCCCAGGCTAAAGAAAAAAACGGCCATTAACAGGGTTCGTACAAGGAGCCGGGTTTGTAGCGCTTCCATTCTTTCACTTTTCCCGTTACCGCTTTCCAGAAACCTGCTTCCGAACCATACGGCCACCGCCGGTACGATCAGCACCGTCATCATGTGGTTGGCAAAACCAAATCCCAGCAACAGCGCGATCAGGCATAACCTGCGGCCAAACGGCACTCCGGTATAGCCCGATTTATCTTTATTTTCCAGGAAAAGCGCCGCCAGCAACAGCACCATGAAAAAAAGATGAAGCGCATATACTTCCGCAATACTTGCCTGTCCCCAAAGAGTTTTTGAGAGTCCCAGCGCCATCGCGCCCAGGAGAGAAGCGAGGTAGCTCCGGGTCATATGATGCAGGACCAGCAACAGGATGCCACAGGCACTCGCCGCCGCCAGGGCTGACATGAGAGTTACCCTGAACCCAACACTTCCCAGGGGAATAAACGTAAACACGCGGCCCAGCAAGGTGTATAGGGGATAACCGGTAGGATGAGCGATCCCCAGGCTGTAGGATACTGCGATGAGCTCTCCACTGTCTCCGCCATAATTGGCCCACGTTACACCATCGGCCAACGTTCCCAGGTAAACAGCAAACACCACTACTGTTACCAGCAGAGCCAGATGGCCGGGTCGACCCCATCGCGCGGGACTATTCATCACTTACGATTTCGCCGGAGATAGCGGCAGAACTTTTGATACGGCATGAGCAACGCCTTCTATTTCAGCCACGTATGCTTCTCCCAGCGCGGAAGCAAATTCATCCGGGTCAACTCCCCCCTGCTCCAATCCCCAGGCTGCGACAGAAGCGCCTTCGGGGTCTATGTTAACCCCGAGATGGATCATCCCGGAAACGGGTGATACCGAGGCAATAGATACCGTGGCTTTTCTTCCCAGAACGAATATGTCATCTCCGCTGCGACGAACATCGCACAGTGATGTCTCAGAATAATTTCTCGCCAGGAATTCGTATATCAGTTCAGCGGTCAGCGCTACCAAAAGTCTCTGACGCAAGACTATATTCTCCAGAGAAACACCAAAATGTTCCACCACGATGTGAAGCATCTCCGCCGCTTCAATGGTTTCTCCGGCTTGGCGGTCTTCCAGGTCTACCAACCGGGACCCGGCGACATCGCACCGGCCCCTGAAACAGACAATAGAATCACCTGAAACCTTAAAGGTTTCCAGTGCAAAGTGAGGCCGGAGCTGTTCTCCCGTATATGCAAGAGGTTCAGGATAGCTGTAAAACTTCAAAGCCTTATCTCACCCATCAGATACCGGCCAGTATGTCGGGCACCAGTTGAGCGGCATCGGTCCCGGCATACTTTTCTTTGACTATCTGAAACTCCGACAGAGCTTCTTCTTTTCTTCCCTGGGCCAGTCGGATCATCCCCAGGCTGAAGTGGGCATTATCAGCCAGGTCGCTGTCGGGATACTGTTCCAGCATCTCATTGAGCACCTCTTCCGCCTCCACGTGCCGTTTGCTCCGATAGAGCTCTTGGGATTTGTAGAAAAGCGGAGCGGACGGATCGATCTTCTCTTTGAGTTCTTCGATCATGTCCGGCGCCCAAACGGCGGCGTCGCTGTCAGGATATCGTTCGAGTATCGTTTTGTATTCAACAAACGATTTTGAATAGTCGCCCTGTTTTGAATAGATAACACCCAGGTTATAATGAGCATTGTCAGCCAGGTCACTGTCGGGATACTCGATGATCAATTTACGGAACTTCAAGATAGCTTCCCCATAGTTCTTCTCTTGAAAAAATCTTTTTCCGGCTTTTAAATATACAGCAGCAGAAGGTCTATCTTCCATCATTACACCTCACTTTCTACACTTTCCTGCGACATTTGAATCTCAAACTTTCACATCTACCTATAATAACACTAATTTTGATTCAAAGCTGACTCTTAACCTCGATATTTTTCGAGAAAATTATCCCGGAACGTATCAAATATCCCGTTTGATATAGCGTCTCTGATATCGGCCATGAAACGGCTGAAAAACCTCAGGTTGTGTAGACTGCCCAGGGTCAGCCCGAGTACTTCCCGCGCTTTGAGCAGGTGCCTCAAATAACCCCGGCTGAATTTACGGCAGAGCAGGCAATCGCATCCGGGCCACACGGGACGATCATCGGTAGCATATTCTTTCCGGACAATGTTGATCCTGCCCTCCGGCGTATAGAGCGAACCATGCCGTCCCAACCTGGTCGGGAGTACACAATCAAACATATCTATCCCGCAGTCAACCGCATACAGTATATCAACCGGTTCTCCAACCCCCATCAGATAATGAGGAAGCTCTTCAGGCATGTGAGGCGCCAGAGTTTCCAGTGTAGAATACATCAAATCCCTGGGCTCCCCAACGCTCAAACCACCGATAGCCAAACCGGGAAACCCGATTTCGACTATCTCCTCCAGCGAACGCAACCGCTCCTCAGTAACCATTCCTCCCTGAACAATACCGAACAAGGCCCCTCCTCCCACTTCCTTCCAGGTCTGAAAACACCTTTTCGCCCAGCGGGTGGTTCGCTCCCGGGCCAGACGGACCATGGTTTCTTCCGCCGGAAATGCAATGCATTCATCGAGACACATGATAATATCACTTCCCAGCGCTTTCTGGATTCCGACCGCTTTCTCCGGTGTCAGCAGGTGCCTGCTGCCATCGAGATGTGACGAAAATGTTACTCCTTCGTCATCGATCCTGGTCAGTCCTTTTAAGCTGAATATCTGGTATCCGCCGCTGTCGGTCAGGATTCCCGCCGGCCACCCGATAAAACGGTGGAGACCACCCATGGAACTCACCACTTCATGACCTGGCCGCATCCAGAGGTGATAGGTATTGCACAAGATCATTTGATACCCCATGGTTTCCAGGTCATACGGCCTTACCGCCTTTATAGCACCGGCAGTACCCACCGGCATGAACACCGGGGTTTCCAGTTCAAACCGTCCGAGATTTACTATTCCTCGGCGGGCTTTAGAGCCCGTGGACGACTGCCTGGCTGTAATCCTGAAAAAAGGAGGGGTCCTATTGTCAGTCATTGAGATTAATTGTTTGCTTCTTTTCCATTGTCTGGTCTAAATCTTCGAGCATCTGCCTGGCGGTAGCAGCACTACGTGACTGCGGCCGGCTGTCTATTAGCCGTTCAAGGATGCGCCGGGCCCGGCTGAAGCGCATCAGTCTCATATAGGCGATCCCCAGGTTGAGAAGCAGACTCGAAGACGCGGGATTATACTCCAGACCCTCCTCGAAAACCGTAACGGCTTCAGTTAAAGCACCCTTCTGGCCCAGAGCGACACCCAGATCACAAAGGATGGACTCATTGTCGGGCTTCATTGCTCTGGCTGCTTTCAAAGCTTCCACTGATTCTTCCAGACGGTTCGTCCGCCCGAGCATGACTCCCATCCGGTGTCGTATCGTCATCAGGAGGGGATCTTTTTCTGCATCATATCCGGATTCTGTCAGGCGACGTTCCGACATAATCAGCGACGTGCGGTAGTGTTCGGCGGCGGCGGTAAACTGCCCCTGTCCTTCCTCAATTTGGGCCAGAAAGTAAAGCGGCTTCGGATTGGCCGGTGATAATCGGGACGCATTCTGGAAGGCCACGGCGGCTTCGCTCAATCTCCCCGATTGCTGCCTGATAAGTCCGACATTCAACCAGACAACCGGTTGTTTATGGTAGAGTTCGAGGGCATCTGAAAAGTATTTCTCGGCTTTGTCGTACTGTTGGGTCTTCAAATAAAAATTACCGAGGTTTTTCTTCACCAGGTTGTAGGTAGGATCTATTCGTACTCCCTTTTTATAAGCTTTTTCTGCATTTTCAAAGTCCTGAAGACGCATATACACATTTCCTATATCGTTATACAATTCTCGTTTCATATAGTTGCGGGCCGATTTTTCATACTCCCTGATGGCCTGTTCAAGTGCCGGGCGTGCATCTTCCAGCGGCAGGTGCTCGACACTCCGGGCAATAAAATCCGCGTAATTAGCTCGTATAGCACCGTTATTGGGAGCGAATTTCAATGCTCTGGCACATAGTTCGGCAGCGCTTATATACCGCTCCTGCTGGGAAAGTTCCTTTTCTCCCAGGGCACCGAGCCCGTCTTTCCAGAAGGTATATGCTACCCAGGTACCGTTAATCTTGAAAATACCAATGACTGCAACGATAGAAACGAACACTATTATGATTATTTGAGTCCCGTCAAACGGGGGTTTTGAACGATAGGAATCTTCGGTATCAGAGCCGGTAGAACCCTTGCCTAAAAAGATCCTGCTTCCCCAACCGGCGGCGATTCCGGCCACCAGGCAGACCACCAGGGAAGTCGCCGGTAGATGAAGCGGAAAACTGACCACAGCATGGGTGGCAACCCCTATCAGTGAGGCGGCCGCCCCCGCCAGGTAGAATGTTTCATCGCCGGCTGGTGATTGAACCGACAGAAGCGGGAGAAAAATCCGCATAAGCCGATACAAGACCCATCCCAGAACAAGCACCCCAAAAAGACCGGTTTCCGCCAGTAGTTGGAGATAGTCATTATGGGATTGCACCGCCTTCCCATTAAATGGGATATACCGCTTGTTAGCCGGATCTTCCAAGAAATCAGCCTGATACTGCATATAGTGCACTTTGAAGTTACCCAAACCAACTCCAAACAAAGGATAATCGCGCACCATGTTCAAAGTAACTTGCCAGACCAGAAACCGCTGGATAATGTTGTGCCCGGAAAACAAACGATCAACGCTGAGCTCTCCCGGACCGAAAATCACAACAACAGCCGTCAGGAGAACAAATCCAATCAACATGAAGGCCAGCAGAGGGCCGATATGTTCACGAAACCATTGGCCGACGGCACTCTGAAGCATGAGAATGACTAACGCCGGGATAGCCACCGCCAGCGCTAGCCAGGACCCCCTGGTCTGGGTAATTACCACGCATGAGAGCATAATCAAACACCCGGAATTGAGCGGTTGTAGCAGAAATCCTTTAATTTTATGGAGAACCATTGATAACCCGAGCGGTATGACCGCCACCAGGAAACCGGCCAGGTAATTGGGATTTCCAAAGGTTGAAATAATACTTAGACGACCGACTTTCTCCGACCAATCCCAGATCCTGATACCGTGGTACTCCATAATGGCAAGGCAGGAGGCTGTGGTGCCGGCAAAAACCAGCAACAGATAGATTAGTCTGACCTGTTCCCCTTTACGTATAACCGACACCGTCAGATAAAATAAAGCAACATAGGCAAATACCCGCGAGAGCGCTTCCATTGCATCAGGCAGGGAGACACAGCCGGGGATTGAAAGTAAGAACACTCCCAGGAGCGCAAACAGCGGGCCGGTCAACTTTGTGTGGGGCAATTTCAGAAAACCGTAGGACCACAAAACCAGCCAAACTGACGCTCCGATGATAGCCAGGTTGATAGCTATTACCGCTTTGGGGATGAGAAAACTCGACCGGGTATCGCGCCAGAAAAACAACGAGACCAACAGGCATGCAGTATATAAGATCAGACGTACTATAACCGCGGTATCAAAGGAAGATCCAGAGGTCCGAGCGGCTACTCTTCGTTGACGAGAAGATACCATTTTCCCCTCCCTGAGACCTTGATCAAGTGACGTAAACGGAAAATATCCCTGCTGTTAGGGATAAAATAACTGACTCCGTTTTGATAGTCCGGTGTTCCGCCAAGAGTGCAAAACCGGATATTTGACCGATCGATGGTGCGAAAACGCAGCACCAGGCAGAGAAGTGTGGGCAGAGAAACATCTGTCTCTACATAGGATAGGATAGTCTGCAGCAGTTTAGTCAATGTCGCGAGATGAAGCGGTGTTTGCAACTTTTTTTTCATTTTAGCCAGAAACTTTTGCTGGCGTTTAAGACGTCCGAGGTCGCCAAATTTCTTTTCGCGAAACCGGACATACTGCATCGCTTCCGGCCCGGATAGATGGCTACTGCCTTTTTTGAGATCGATCCTCAAACCCTGTGCCCGGTCTTCATACTGCATGTCTTCTTCTATCTCGATGGTCACCCCACCAAGCAAATCGACGATCTCCTCGAATCCGTTGATGTTAACCGTCACCGTATGATCGATCTTTACACCAATCATATCCTCAACCGTCTGCCGGGCCAATTTGATGCCCCCATACGCGAAAGCATGCCCGAGTTTGGCAAACCCGTGCCCGGAAATAAGGGCCCTGGTGTCCCGGGGAAGAGAAACTACATCAACAAATTGCTTGATACTGTCAGCGTGAACCAGCAGCATGGTGTCCGATCTCACCGAACCGAACCGATGATCGACTCCCAGCAGGAGAAACACGTAGTTAGGATACAAGAGCCCCTCAAACGGACGCTTTTTCAAGTCCGGGTAAACCGCTATCCGTCCGTACAGATACAAGCTTGCCACCAGCAGCACCAGAACAACGATAATGATTGGTTTTTTATTGTTATTCAGAGGTTCCGGCATCAGGGATCGATTTTCATTACTCGTGATATACCTTTTTCATACTGTACACGGGGCCTAAGCGGTTCTGAATCTATGGTCATGCTTCAATAATACCACACCTTTAAAGGAGGAAAAATCAACCGCTCGGGAGGTTTTCTTCATTCCGATGCCGGGCGGTATAAACCCTTTGTTTTTATATACTCCTCAACCGAAGGCGGTACCAGATAACGGATGGGTTTTCCGCACCTGACCCGCTGTCGTATCCGCGAGGAAGACAAGTCAATAGCCGGCATCGGAAGGAAAACCGTTTTCTCCAGCAGCCAACCGGGGATGGAGTCATTCGAGCAACCGGGACGCGGAGCCACTGCCAATATGACTTCACTAACGAGTTTTTGAGGATCTTTCCAGTTTTTCAGATCGAGCAGGCTATCCATCCCGATGATAAGAAAAATCTTTGTTTTTTCACTGATATTCAACTCTGAACCGTCTTGAATTTTCTCTTTGATATCGAGAACCGTATCGATAGTGAAAGAAGGTCCTTCCCGTTCCAGCTCGATTCTCGATACATGGAACAACTCATTACCGGCCGTTGCTTTTAGGGTCATCAGATACCGGTCATCAGGCGGCGTAACTCCCTCTTCATCCTTATGGGGAGGCTGTCTGTTGGGAATAAAGAAAACCCTGTCCAGATCAAGCGCGGCAGCTGCTTCCTCGGCCATCATGAGATGACCGATGTGGATCGGATCAAAGGTCCCTCCCAATATACCAATACACTTCATAAGGTACCGCCTTTCAAACCGAAGCCGAATTATCCAAGCGGGCAAGCTGTGTCCAGATGTGCTCCAAAAGTTCATCCAGGCCCTGACCGGTAAGGGCGGAAATCCGAAACACTCTCTGACCGGGAAGATGGTCATCCAGGAGTTTCACCCGTTCCGATGCTCCCGGAAGATCTATCTTGTTGGCAACCACTATCTGGGGTTTTTCCAGCAGGGACGGATTGTACTGCTCTATCTCTCGATTGATAACGCCCAAATCAGATACCGGATCGCGATCGGAAAAAGGAGAGACATCAATCAGATGCACCAGCACCCGTGTATGCTCTATATGCCGTAAAAACCGGTCGCCGAGACCACTTCCCGCATGCGCTCCCTCTATCAAACCGGGCACATCAGCCAAAATCATCGACCGCTCCCCGGGAAGCGGAACCACTCCGAGAAACGGTTCCAAAGTAGTAAAGGGGTAGTCGGCAATCTTTGGTGAGGCGGAAGATACCTTTGATATGAGCGTTGATTTTCCAGCACTGGGAAAACCTATCAGGCCGGCATCGGAACGCAGACGGAGCGTCAACACCAACCACCGTTCCTCGCCGGGTTCTCCCGGCTCGAAAATCCGCGGAGCCTGCAGGGTGGGAGTGGCAAACCGGGCATTACCCTTGCCTCCACGCCCCCCACGCGCCACTAGAAAACAGTCTCCTACCACCAGCAGTTCGCCCAGACGCTCGCCCGTGTCACGGTCGATTACTTCGGTACCCGGTGGCACCGGCACTTCACGTCCCTTACCGTCACGCCCGGTCCTGTCCTTTCCGGACCCGTGCCAGCCGCGGGCGGCGTGGAAGTGGCGTTTTCTCTTGAAATGAAAAAGGGAGTGCACATTGGAAGATGCAACCAGTACGACGTCGCCGCCGTTACCGCCGTCTCCTCCGTTAGGGCCTCCCCTGGGTATATACTTTTCCCGCCTGAAACTGACGCATCCATCCCCGCCCGTACCAGCTTTAACAAATATCTTTATCTGGTCAACGAGCATGTTTATCCCGAATAATTCACAAAATTTTCTGCTATGGCTCGTAAATGACCACACCTACTGCGTTGCGCTTGAAAAATGTACTCATCGTACCAATCGGTACGACTCCGTGCATTTCCCTGCACGCGTCTTGCATCTGCGGCCATTTTCTTCACCTCGCTACGAACATTCGTGAATTATTCTGGTGTATCAGGCTGCAGCCTCGGGCAGGACCGAAACCAACTTCCGGCCTGACAGTCCTCTTCTATACAAAACGTAACCACTGGCTGTAGCAAACAACGTGTCATCACCGCCCCGCTTCACGTTCTCACCGGGATGGATCTTTGTTCCTCTTTGCCGGATCAGGATTGTGCCTGCGTTCACGAACTGGCCGCCATAGCGTTTCACGCCCAATCGCTTTGAATGGCTGTCGCGCCCGTTTGAGGTGCTGCCTTTTCCTTTCTTATGCGCCATGTGACTTCACCTCCTCCTCGTAAGTCTCCATCGTGGCGCCTGCTGTATTGTCAACCGATATGCTATCGGTAACCTGCATGAAATCCCCATATTCTTTGGCCATTCGCTCAATAGAATCTATCATAACATCCAATAGAAACTCCGCGCGTTCCTCTTTATTATCGGGAACGATATCGGGCAGACAGCACACGGTGCCGCCCGGGCCGATTCGATACTCTACTTCCAGGCCGAGCCGGTGTCTCAACGCGGTGACCGTATGTAACACCAGAGCCGACACGCCGCCACACACTCCGCTGGCTTTCAGCTGTGTCCGCCAGGCCCGGTCCGAATAATTATCTACCGGCCATTGCCCAGGGGACGACGGTTTTTCCACCGGCGGCCGCGCGTGACCCGATACCCGGAATCCCCGCGGCCGCCCATCTTCATACCGGTAGATAGTAACTTCCACCATAACGGTTACCCGATCAGGCCGTAAGTTCGATCTTTTCGATCTTCAGTTCGGTATAAGGCTGCCGATGCCCACGCAGCCGCCGGTAAGCGGTTTTGCGCTTGTACTTGAAGACTCTGACCTTTTTGCCTTTTCCATGGCCAACCACCGTAGCGGTGACTTTCGCTCCGGATACGTAAGGTTTGCCAATATGGTGCTTGTCACCGTCATTAACCAGCAGAACCCTTGTATTCTCATAGGTAGAAGAAATGTCCTGAGTCAACATCTCCACCTGGATCGTTTCGTTTTCGGAAACGCGGTACTGTTTGCCCCCTTCTTCGATAATAGCGTACATCTCAGGGGCCTCCTCTCTTAAAGCGGCCTGCCGGCCGCAACCAAAAAAGTGTCATCGCCCTTACTTTCTACACTCACGCATAGAGGGTGGGTGGGAACTTGTCCGGGCAATACACCTCACTTCCCACACAGATATTCTTAACGCAAGCAGGAGATTGAGATTTTTAAAGCAAGAGGAGTGGAAAGAGGTCCCTATGAGGTCTGTCCGATCCTACTCATCTCGCGACATTGTCCAGTAGCAATACCTGTTCGTCCCGCCCTGTGGCCATTCCAAGAACCATGCTAAACTCTTACCATGCAAGGCACTTTAATCTTACTCCTGGATACCCCGGCCGAGCCGGGGTATGACTCTGCATAAATCTTCTACGCAACCTGCGAAAAAGTCTTAAAACTAGACTCTAATATCCACCACCACCGGCCAGTGAGACCGGTGGTGGTTGACATAACAGGTGCAGACAATTATAATTTTTCTCTTAACAGCTGTCAAGTACCTCTTTATAGTATCCACCGTGTCCGGAGTGACTCCCCGTTTTACGAGTCCACTCAAAAAAGCCACCGTTCGGGCCAGGCTGGTGCACCCGAACATCCTCGCATCAAGCGCCGCCAACGATGCCGCTAACGCCGCTCCTTGTATGGGTTTCATGGCCGCCGAAAGTCTTCCTACCCGGTGCGGCCAGATACGCGGATCGGGATATGACGTGCAGGCACAGATAGCGTCGAGCAGCCTGAGCACAGGCTTTTTGGGAAGCCTGCCCTTCAGGAGCAGGTAAAACATCTCCATCCAGGAAACCTTTCCCACCAGATCTTTGAACAAGTCGTATCCGCAACATACCAGGTTGGGATATTCCACCACTCCCCCGAGTTTCGTGCGGATGATATTGTGGTTCTTTTCCCAGAACGAACGATCGTGATGGTTCCACCGGTCTTCAGTAGGTTTAGACATGGAATATTCCTTTCTCATCAGGTACCGATATCCACATCTTCGATGTGCCGGGCAGTATCGGCAATAACCTGGACTCGTTTCCGCAACTGGTCTTCGAGCAGATAGAGCCTCTCGTCATCAACGCCGCGCAGAACCGCGGCCACCTCGGGGTGAACCGTCACGGACAGGAAGCGGCTGAGGGTGTCTTCCGCGATGTGCAGTAGCTGCCGGCGTACTTTTTCGGCGATGTACTCCGGCGACAGAACCTGCCCTCCCCCCCGGCAGTACGGGCAGCTGGATTTGCAGATCTGGTCGAGGCCTTTACCGACTCGTTTACGGGTTATTTCCAACAAGCCGAACTCGTTGATCGGCAATATGTTGCTCTTCGATTTGTCTCGTTCGAGCTCACTTTTCAGGTACTCAACCACCTGTTCCCGGTGTTTCAAGTCACGCATGTCTATGAAGTCAACTACGATAATCCCCCCGATGTCACGCAGCCGCACCTGCCGTACAATCGCGGGTACCGCTTCCATATTGTTTTTGAACACCGTTTCTTCCAGATTCACTTTACCGACGAATTTACCGGTGTTGACATCGATGGTGCTCAGGGCTTCCGTACGCTCGATAACTATGTAACCGCCGGACTTGAGCCACACCTTGCGTTTTAATGCCCGGGCGATCTCGGCTTCAAGCCCGTATTTCTCGAAAACAGGAACGAAACCCTCATATAATTCAACCCGGGCCGCGAAGGAAGACGAAAAGGTAAACGTCTCGATGAACTCTAAAAGTTCGGTGTACTTCCGAGGACTGTTAATCACGAACCGGGTCACATCTTCAGTAAAAAGGTCACGGGCCATTCGCTGCACCAGGTCGAGATCATGGTAAAGCAGCGAAGGTGCCGTCGCCTGCTTCTCCCGGGACTGGATCTTCTGCCAGAGTTTCAGTAGAAAATTAAGATCGGTTTTCAGTTCTTCCTCTTTTTTACCTTCCGCCACGGTCCGGAGAATCAATCCCATATCGGGAGGCTGAATGGCATGGCCGATCTCCCTGAGCCGTTCCCGTTCCCCTTCTTCGATCCGTCTGGAGACCCCGACATGATCGATACCGGGCATGAGCACCAGGTACCGTCCGGGCAATGTCAGGTACGTGGTCCCCCGCGCCCCTTTCGTACCGATCGGTTCCTTGAGGATCTGAATATCTATCTTCTGTCCCATCTGCAGAAGCTCATTGATGGTAATCGGGGCCGATTCCTCCAACAGCATGTCATCAGACTCTTCGGGTCTGAAACCCTCTATATCGCCGATGTAGAGGAACACGTCTTTTTTAATCCCGACATGAACAAACGCGGACTGCATTCCAGGTAGTACATTGGTTACCCGGCCCTTGTAGATGTTCCCAACAATCTTGCGTTTTTCTTCCCGCTCCATGTAAAGTTCGACCAGGTACCCGTTTTCGGTAATACCGACTCGCACTTCATCACCCGAGCAGTCAACAATGATATTTTTCTCCAATAACTTACAACCTCCGGTTTAACCGGGCAATGACATCTGGTTTTCACCTATCTTTGCCTGATTTATCTTATTCATTCAAACGATTCCCGCACCACCCGCAGTTTCGTGATGGCCCGGCCTCCTATCACATCCCTGATAATTTCTTCAACCTTCGATGTGAGAGCTGCCGGCAGAACAATCCTGGCCCGGTACCAGGCACAGTCCGGTATCATTCCGGTATCGGGGATAGGGGAAAAATCGATAATCTCGGCATCAAAAGAGGGTACCTGTCTTCGGACCGAAGATCCGGTCAACTCCAACAATCCATCGACCGCAAAGGTTACTTCCGCAGTCACGTATTTAAAAGCAGCGGCACATTTTTTACTGTCTTGGTCGAGGATGTCTACTCTTCGTACTTTAAGATCTTCCGGAAGTTCCTGGTTGAGTTGCTCTTTGACCGTCTCCGGATCAAAGACAGCAGCCAGGTAAATATCAACCGGTTCTCCACGGCTTTCGAATCCCACGCGCAAGGCCGGGCCGAAGGAGAAACGGGGCAATGGATGAAATCCTTTAGAAAAAAGAACCGGCAATTTGCTTCGAATCACTGCTCGGCGGAGAATAACCACCATTCCCAGATGAGACACAAACCGGTACCGGCCTTTTTTTTCTATCCATGCCCGGACCCTAGCATGAGCATTAGTCGTCGAAAGATGGTCCTGTTTCACCTGTACTCCTTAACCATAATAGCCATCCGTAACGGGATTTTCCCGGCACAGTCAAACACCTGCAATTGCGGGCCGGTATACCCAATTCCTCCCGGACAGATAATTTCGATATCACCATCACCATCCAGGTCGGCCAGCGTCACCCGGCCGAAGGTCTTTCCCACCTTCTTCGGAAATCCCTTAACGGATCGGCCATCCAGATCTACCACTCCCAGGGTACCGGTATCCAGCCCTTCCCCGGTTGAATTCCAGGACGTAAAAACGATATCGGGTTTGCCATTCCCATCGATATCCGCTACCTGCGGCATTCCATAGATATGGTCTCCGACCTTGCGCGGCCACCCGGGAAACGAAACCTTGTTTCCGTCTCCCTGAGCCATGGTCGCCCTGAGATCGACCACGTCCAGTTTCCCGTTTGAGAGGCCGTAGACCAGATCGGGAAACCCGTCACCGTTCATATCCGATACCCGCACCCGGTCATGGATATTTCCCTTGACCTCAAAATTCTGTTTTACCACCCCGCTTTTAGTCAACAAAGCCAGGCTCTGTGTCGCGGGGGAACCGACCAGGATTTCCCGTTCGCCGTTGCTATCGAGATCGTCTACTGTTGGAAGAAACGGGTAAAACCCTGAAGGACCACCCAGGGATTTAGGCCAACCGCTGAGCTTAGCGCCGGAATGAGCTACAACCTCTAACCATCCGGCATCGGACCGAATCACGATATCCTTTTTTCCGTCGCCGTTGAGATCGCCCAATGACGGGGTGCCGCTGAGCGTCGAGGTCGCCCGGTGTTCCCACTGCAGCGTACCGTCCTTGTTAAGCAGCGACAGTTTCTTCGAGTGCGACGCCACAGTTATCTCCTGTTTTCCATCATTATTAACATCCTGGGCCACCGGAGCGGCCAGGGTGATGCTGCCGCCGGTATTGTACTTCCACAGGAGTTTTCCTTCCCGGCTCAAAGCGTACACCTTTCCATCGAAAGATCCGGCCAATACCTCAGGCGTACCGTTCCCGTCAAGATCACTGACTGTTACCGCTGCCATGATAGGGCCGCCGGTATGCCGAGGCCACACTCCCATCATCCTGCGGGCCGTACCGTTATAGTTAAAGACATGCACACAGCCGTCCGTGGCTCCGAAAACAAGCTCTTTTTTCTTATCGCCATCGAGATCGACCGCCTGGATCTGCCCGTAGATATCACCGCTGATTTGTTTGGGAAAACCTTTCTGGGGAGGAGCAGCCGATTCTCCCCAGACCCGGGGGAGGCCAAACAGAAAAATTCCAGTTAGACAGATCATTCCAATGAGCCTAAAGCGTTTAGTAAAGCACATCCTGCCGCACCACCTTTACCAGTGACGTCAGGCGAACGCTGATATTCGTTCTGAAAATCGTTCCTTCCGTCACAATCTTGAGAATATCGTACCGGCCGAGATGAACACCGTGGAGTTTATATGGCAGCGACTCATAAGGACCGATAAGAGTATCACCCTGTTTCAAAAAATAAGATGCGACCTCGATAATCCGATATTTTCCGAACGGAACGGATTGTTTGTCGTCGGTGGCCATGGTCTTAATCGTTCCGCTGAGCTCCTCTACCGGCACCGCCAGCGTTCCCTGGGCAGGATACCGCCAGGTAAAGTTTCCACGTATGTGCTGGTCCCACATAATAACCAGCGCCTTCTCGAGACCGGCGGAAGCCAGTTCAGCCGCCCGAAGCCGGTCTGATTCCTGAAACGCTTCGTACCGCCTGTTCAAGGAAATATTGAAGAAAATAGTTCCGAACGCAGCCAGCATGGTTATTCCGAAAAGAGCCAGGATTATGGATATTCCTCTGTCCCGTTCTCTCATCACAATCATCATGTGCTATTCTCCCCGGTTCATTTCACTGTGATAAAATCACTTTTCATCCGGAAAACAGCTTCCAGTATTTCTTCTTTCTTCGAAACATTTTGCCTGGCTGGAATAATCACGGTAGCTTTTAGGCAAATCTTCTTCAGATCGTCTTTGTCACCGTCGAAATGCATATCTGTTACTTTATCGCTGAAAAGCTGCTTACGGCCATCGGTCTCCCGGACCAGCCCGCCAGCTTCCCGGTCCAGGTAGTACCTGATTACCCGCTCACGGCCCAGTGGTTCGAAGAGATAATGCCGTATTACGAGCTCTTCACTGCCATTTTCCTTGTTTTCATCGGTGTCTTTGAGTTCAACAGGTGATATTTCCATTTCCGCCAGATCTTCGCCGCCGAGCCAGATATTCAATTTACGGTCGACAACCACCGGTGCGTTAACCATTCTGAAATCGTTGGATAAACGTTTCAATAAACGCTGGACCTCGTGTTGAAGTTCGATATACCGTTTCCCTTCCCGCCACATGTTCACGTGATGCCTTATCAGCAGAATCACGATAGCGGCGATGATCACGGTTATCGTCGTGGCCACCAGCAGTTCCAGCAGCGTATACCCGCGAAAACCAATCCTGTTCTTCCCGAACGCTCTATCGGATAGACGCCGGATGCGGATATTTACAGCCGTGTCAGCTTGCAGTCGTTCAGATTTGATTCCAGGGTATACATATCCAGACTTCGTTCTTGGCCGTTTTCTGTCCACAGTATTGTTACCCGTACTTCTCTCAGCCGTTCACTAAATTTACCCGGTTCCATCTGACGTATCTCCACCCGGGCCGTACCCTTAAACTTTTTACTGAAATGAGTGGGAACCGTCAAAAACGGATATTTTTCCGAAGGAACGTCTATCACAGCACCGATATTATCCAGCAGAAAGGACTGGCTTCTTATCTCATCCAGTATGGACCTGGCGGCAATGGTCGCTTCCAGCAAAGCACCACTGCGCTCAACATTCCTGGTCGACTGGAGAAATAACGATGTGGCCGGCACCAAAGCCACCCCCAGTATAAACAGGGCGATTAAAATTTGCAGCAATGAAAATCCGCGATTCATCTTCTTCTCCCGCCCGGCTGATCTTTCAGCGGAGAAACGTAAAGCTTCTTATATCGATCGATGGAGCTGATAAAATCTATGACGGCCCTGGCATTTTCTACCATGGGCGAATCAGGATATTGTTCGAGAAAGAGACGGTAGGCAACAAGCGCGCTCTCCATGTTTTTCTGAAAAAAGAGACACTCGGCCTCCATGTAGTTGAGCACCTCTCGTTCCCGGGAACCGGCCGGGTATTGGTTTATGAGGTCGTCGATTCTGGACAATGCCTTGGAGTATTCTCCACGGTCCATCGTTGTCAGAATCTTGTTGTACTCCACAGAATCAATGCGCTCTCCGGGACGTTCGGGAAACGACATGTCCGTATTCTCGTCTTGGCCGCCCTGGCCTTGGCGGTCTTTGCCGGAGGCTCTGAAAACATATGTCGATTCTTCAGCTCCGCCGGGTACGGGGCGTGAATTTTTCATTTCAGCCTGATCGAGCCCGATATCAGTCGGGGACTTTACCTGCCGGCACCCACGGCATCCCGGCAGACAGGAGACAGCCAGAAATAAGAAACAAATAATGATCGTGGTGGGCACTTGTATGAGATGACAGTTCGGTCTTCTCACAATCCTTACCGTTCTCCTTCCTGTTGTTAAACAGCCCGGGACCACCGGGAAAAGCCGCTGCCGACTAACAGGCTCCGCATTGCGAACAGTGCCCGCGACGACAGTCCGGAGTAGTCACTCCGCTTAGCGCCCGTTGGTACTCATTCCACAGCCACGACCGGGTAACTCCCGCATCTATATAATGCCACGGAAAGACCTCGTCAGGCAAGCGTTCTCTCGTGGAGAAAAATTCCGGATCGATACCTTCTTCCGTAAAAGCTGTCTCCCACACCAGGGGATCAAAACACTCCGTCCAGTTATCCATCCTGGCGCCGTTGAGCCAGGCCCGCTCTATCACCCGGCCGACCCGGCTGTCACCCCGGGCAATAACAGCTTCCAACCAGGCCGCGTCACTCTCACTATAATTGAACTTGACTCCTTTTATCCGCAGATTCTTCCGTAGAAATTGCAGCTTTTTCTTAAATAATTCCCTGCTCTCCTGTCCCACCCATTGAAAGGGAGTGTGAGGTTTGGGACAAAACGGTGAGACCGAAAGGTTGATCCTGAATCCTTTACTGGAGTATTTCCGGCCTTCCCGACGGACAGCTTTGACCAGATGAACGATAGCTTCAATATCTTCCTGGCGTTCACCGGGAAGCCCGATCATGAAATACAGTTTGACTTTCTGCCATCCCTGTCGAGCAATCCTGGCCACCGTATCCAGAAGGTCCTCTTCGGTAACTCCTTTGTTGATCACATCGCGGAGCCGCTGGCTGCCGGCCTCGGGAGCAAAGGTGAGACCGGTACGCCGGACCTGTCCCACCATCTGGGCCAGGTCAATGGAAAACATGTCGGCACGAAGCGAGGATAAGGAGAGCGATATATGAGCCGGATCGAAGTCTTTTTTTAAATCGGTTATGATACGTTCACTCTCCGAATGGTCGGTGGTACTGAGAGAACATAAAGCAAGCTCTTCATACCCGGTATTTTTGATAATGTCGCGGGCAATGGAGCATACGTTTTCAGCCGACCTTTTCCTGACCGGACGGAACAACATTCCGGCGTTACAAAACCGACATCCACGGGTACATCCGCGCATGATTTCCACCGCTGCCCGGT
Source organism: uncultured bacterium (assembly GCA_964593455.1). GTDB lineage: Bacteria > Muiribacteriota > CAYSPT01 > CAYSPT01 > CAYSPT01 > CAZQHK01. The sequence continues at coordinate 82,471 of CAZQHK010000006.1, read as the reverse complement.
TGTGAACCGTATCCATGCAAGGGACGAGATCCGTCCGGTTGTGAAACACCTGGTTTAAGTCCTTTACGGTTCGCCTGGTAACCCGGGAGGAAACGTGATCAACCGCAGGGAATATACCGGCCAGGTTTCCTCCGTCCGTGTACTCTGCCTGGTAGAACCGGGGGACATACATTCCCGCTTCCCGGGACAATGCATTAATTCTCTCGTCACGAGACATTCCCTGTATCTTCAGTTTTTTCAAGAGGTTGACGATTTCCGGAAATCCTTCTTCCCCTTCACCGATGAAAAAACCATCGATAAAATGTGCCAGAGGTTCAGGGCTGAACGCTCCATATCCGCCGGCTATAATGATGGGATCAACCGGTCCACGATCGCTGGAATGCAAGGGAATGCCGCCCAGATCGAGCATTGTCAGAATGTTGGTATAACTCAGTTCGTGCGGCAGCGTGAAAGCGATTAGATCGAATTCTTTCAGGGGAATAAATGACTCGAGTGAGTAGAGAGGCAACCCGGCGGCCTTCATTTCCCGCTCCATGTCAATCCAGGGAGTGTACACCCGCTCCGCAACCACATCGGGCATTTCATTGAGCAGCCAATAAAACAGTTTAAAACCAAGATAAGACATCCCTACCTCATAGAGGTCGGGAAAAGCCAGAGCTACTCTAAAAACATTTTCACGGGAAGAATTTCGAGCCGCGTTCCACTCCCCGCCTATATATCTGGCCGGGCGGCGCACCTGAGAGAGTATATCCTCAAGGAACGAGAAATCAATAATTGGTATCATCCTTCCCGCCCATACGAACTTACTCTTCGAGAACCTGGCTGATCCTTGCTAAGGCGTTAAAACAATACCTGTTTTCAGGAGCGATGGCTAGCGCTTTTTTGTAGTAACTCCGTGCTTGTTGATATTCCCCCCGGTCAAAGAAGAGGTCTCCAAGCCCAATATACGATTGAAGATGCTGATCGTCGGACTTGATGACTTTACGGTAATTCGATTCAGCCTGATCATACTTTTTCTCGGCGTGATGAATGGCGGCCAGATGATAATACGCTTCGAGATACTTGACCGGGGCCAATTCAACTGTTCGTGCGTATTCTTCGATAGCTTGATCGGTGAACCCTTTCATCTGGTACAGAACACCCAGGTGGTAATGAAAAGCGGGAACATCGGGTACCTGATTAATCAATTTCAAAAACTCTTGTATCGCTTTATTGGTTTCACCCTGGATCTTGAAAATCTGAGCCAGATTAAAGCGGGCATTAATGTTTCTCGGATTTACTTGCACGGCTTTTTCCAGACACTTTTGGGCCCGCCGGTACTCTTTTTCCTCAGCCAATAGCACTCCGAGATTCTCTAGGGCGATCTCATTTTGGGAGTCAATCCGCAAGGCACGTTCTACGAAAGCCCGTGCCCGGTCCTTTTCACCCACTTTAGCATAGATCAAACCCAAGAAAGCGTACGGGGGAGCATAGCCCGGGTTTAATGAGATCGACCGTTTTAACTCGCTGATAGCACGATCATATTTACCATTTTGCGCAGCTATAATTCCTACTTCCATAGCTACATGCCATGGCTGATTTTCCGGGTTGAACTCATACTTCGGGACAGGTTTCTCAGGCGTACGCCGCCGACAGGCTTGCACTCCCGTGAGAAGCGGTAGAAACACTGCCATGAATATAACAAGAGTTTTCCTTCCGACTGCTTTTCGGCCGGAGATCATAAACTCAACACACCTTACTTTCTACATCTCGACTCAAGATACCACACAAGCCCTCAGGAATGAATAATTTCATTTAGTTTACGGTGTGGAAGAGTCATCTGCCTCCAGTAGCCTGCTCACGGTATCAACACGTTCCTCCAGTTTGAGAACCTGCAATCGGTGATTTCCCGTTTCTACCACAACCACCATATCCGATTCCGGTCCAACTGCTACATCCCAGGGTTCTTTGAACTCACCCAGTCCGTTTCCCCTACTCCCGAACGAGATCAGACAACCACCGTGAAAGCTGAGCAACTGAATCCGATCATTACCGGTATCGGCTACCAAAACACCAATCTCCGGTACGAGATCGAGCCCGTGAGGTTCCTTTAATTCTCCTGCTCCTTGCCCTTTCGAACCCAAGGCACGGATAAACGAGCCATACTTGTTGAAAATTTGAACCCGACCGTTTCCTGAATCCAGTACGACGATGTCATCGTTCACCCCGATCTCTACATCACCGGGGGCATTCAACTGTCCTTCGCCCCATCCGAAAAAGCCTATCTCTTTCCTAAAATTGCCGGCCGAATCGAATTTCTGAATACGGTCATTCCCCGTGTCGGAAACAAAGATATTATTGTCGAAATCCTTGGCAACCCCTCCCGTTTCAAGGAACTGACCCTCACCACTTCCTTCATCTCCGAAAGAATCGATGAAGTTGCCTTCACGATCGTATCGGCACACTCGGTAGTTGTCACTGTCAACCACGTACACATACCGCTCGACGCAGACAGATAACGGATTGTTGAACTGTCCGCCGGCAAACCGTGTATCTTCCTCGAAACTCCACCCGAACTCGCCAAACATACCCCTGCATTTCCAACGCTTATCAAAAAATTGAACCCGGTCATTACCGGAATCAGCAATAAAAACATTGCCGGAACTGTCGATAAACCCTCCTTTGGGTAGAAAAAATTGGCCTTCTCCGCGACCCATCCCACCAACTAGTTTTATTGGTACAAGTTGATAGACACGTTGCCTGGCTCTGATTTCCAAGCCCGGAATATCCGTTAACTCAAACGGCAGAGCAATCTCGAGTCTGAGTATTCCACCGGCAAAAAAACCACTCCAGACCGTAAGTTCACCGGTCACCTTTTCGGTTTGACTATCCTTGCTTTTACCAGCGTTTCTCCCCCACGGCACCTCGCCTGGTATCAGTTCTTCCTTTTTTTCTTCAATGATAAATCCGGCTACCATAACATCAACCAATGACGCCTGAGGAATAGCTACTGCCAGGATAATAACGGGTTGTTTACCGGCCGGCTTTAAAAACTCAAGACTTGTAAGCCGAAAGGCTTTTCCGGGACTGGAATCTTCCTCTTTAAGAGACTTTTCCAGGTCAACTGTTTCTCTCGTCACTCCTTCGGCAGTATCCAGGGAAAGATCCGAGTTGCGGTTGAAAAAGTGCGTGCCGGCCGGGAGTTCGTCGGCAACCGCCACCAGCAGCGGTACCACGAAGGTGTTAAGGAGTAAAAGCAGCAATATTGTTAAACAGCGGCTCATCCCCGAACTCCCATCTGAAATTCTTGAAAAGGTTTCAAAGCATATGCTATGAGGCGGCGTGGCAGGCACTACCGAGCTTCGACGCCACCTCGCGGGCCACATCGAGAGTAGTGCTTGAACCGCCCATATCGTAGGTCTTTACCTGTCCCTCGCGAATGACCTCGGCGATAGAGGCTTCCAGCCGTTGAGCCAGGCTGTTTTCCGCCAGCCACTCCAGCATAAGCTTGGTGGCCAACAGCATTGCCATGGGATTAACTTTATACAACCCGTCATACTTGGGCGCGGAGCCATGGGTAGGTTCGAAGATGGCATAGTCATCGCCTATGTTACCGCTGGCGGCAAATCCGAGACCTCCCACCAGTTGAGCGCACAGATCGGACACGATGTCCCCGAACATGTTGGATGTAGCCAACACGCTATAGGTATGTGGATTCTTTATAAGCCACATACACATGGCATCGATGTTGGTTTCCCAGAGTTCAATTCCCGGATAGTCTTTGCTCACTTCCCGGGCGGTACGAACCATCAATCCGCTCGTTTCCCTGATGACATTCGGTTTTTCTACCACGGTCACATTACCGCGGCCCATCTTTTTGGCATACTCGAAGGCGTCCCGGATGATACTGCGACAGCCTTCACGGGTAAAGATACGGCAGGATATAGCCATATCTTCATTGGCAACCGCCTGGAAACGCTTTATCTTAGGAGCATGCCTGTTCAGCACATCGCGCACCGGCTCCGGTACGGGATGAAACTCCACCCCGGAGTAAAGCCCTTCGGTGTTTTCCCGGAACACCACTATATCGATACCGTCCTGGTAATTGAGAGGGTTGCCTTTGTACGCTTTGCAAGGCCTGAAATTCGTCCTCAATTTGAACTCCTGACGCATACGGACAATCGGGCTGAAATAGCTAAGATCCTGATCACGAAGATGCGGTACCAATTCTGCCGCCGCTTCTTCTTTTGGTTTTGAGGTAATTGCCCCGAACAGACAGCAGTCCGTCTCCTTCAAAAGCCGGACAGTCCTATCAGGAAGCGGTGTTCCTTCACTGCACCAGAACTTCCAGCCTACGTCTCCGTGGATGTATTCGGCATCGAGTTCAAGCGCATCAAGTACGATGCGAGCCGCTTCCATAACATCGTTGCCAACCCCGTCACCGGGTAGCCATGCAATTTTGTATTTTGCCATTCTTTATATCTCCTCTTGCTGTTTTTTCTTCGTCAGTTTATCCCGGACATACGGTATGAGACCACCGGTCTCGAGAATGTCCCGGGCCGGGCCGGTTAACGGGGTGAACGAGAACGTTTCTGTCTCGGTGATAACCGTTCCAGCTGAAAAGTCGATCTGTATATGATCCCCTGTATCAACCGAATCTGAAAGCCCTGGTACTACAGCCACCGGCAACCCTTCGTTAATCGCATTCCTGAAATAGATTCTGGCGATGGAACCGGCCAGAATTGCGGCCACTCCGGCCGCCTTCAGACATTTTACCGCCTGCTCACGGGAAGATCCGCAACCGAAATTTCTGCCCGCGACAATGACATCCCCTGCCTTGACTTCCCGGGCAAACCGCTCATCCGCATCCTCCATGGCATGTTGAGCCATTTCTTTCGGATCAGTTATCGTATACGTATACTTTCCGGGAAAAATGACATCAGTATTAACATCATCCCCAAACACCCATACCTTACTTTCTACGCTTCCTGCTTGAGGGTGGGACCACCCTGTTTCCGCTACGCCACCATGTTGACACGCATCTTTGGAGGAATGAACCAGCCTCCGCCCGGGTTCTTTCTTACTTTCCACAATCTCTTACCTTACTTTCTATCTATTTTATGTCAGCATATGCACTATCAAGCCGCTTCGTAATTTTGGCTCGAACCAGGTAGACTTGGGCGGCATGACCCGGCCTGAATCGGCCACGCTCATCAGGTCGGTTATGGAGGTGGGATATAAAGAAAACGCCACCTGGAAACGGCCGTTGTCAACCAGTTTCTTTAACTCTTTCATTCCCCTGATGCCACCGATAAAATCGATCCGCTTATCTTCCCGGGGATCACCTATTTTGAGGACCGGGCTCAACAGGTTGTTCTGCAGTATACTGACGTCTAGCCGTTCCACCGAATCCTGTTCATCATAGGTTCCCTTTTGGGCTTCAAGTACGTACCATTGCTTATTCAGATACATACCAAAAGTTCCTTTCCGTTCCGGTTTAAAGTTAGGTTTTAACTCTTCCGGTATATATGGTTGGATCGTGAACTTGCCTTCTATTTTCTCAAGCAGCTCCTCGGAAGACATTCCATCCAGGTCCTTGACAACCCGGTTATAATCCATGATCATAAGCTCGTCGTGCGGAAAGAGAACTGTCAGGAAAAAATTGTACTCTTCCGTACCGGTATGGTCGGGATTCTGTTCCCTCCTCATTTTTCCGACACGAGCGGCGGATTTCGCCCGGTGATGCCCGTCGGCAACATAGAGACAGTCAACCCGCTGGAAGCTTTTAGCAAGTTCGGTGATGATCTCCGGGTCTTCAATGACAGTAAGCCTGTGGGCAATACCGTCATTCGCTTTGAAATCGTGCTCCGGTTCCTTACTCAGCGACCATCTGATGATGGCATCGATTTTCCGATCAGCCTGGTAGGTAAGGAACACCGGCCCGGTGTTGGCGTTTAAAACATCAACGTGCTTGACCCGGTCTTCTTCCTTGGTAGCCCGCGTATGCTCGTGCTTCTTGATCCGGTCTTCCCAGTAATCGTCAACGGAACAGCAACATACCAATCCGGTTTGCACGTGATTGCCCATTTTCTGCTGGTACACATACATCCGGGGTCCCCGATCCTTGACGAGCCATCCTTTGGCAATAAACGCCTGGAGGTTTTCCGCTCCGGTACGGTACACCGCGGGATCGTAAAGATCGGTCCCCTCGGGAAGATCGATCTCGGGTTTTATGACGTGCAGGAAACTACACGAGTTGCCATCAGCAATTTCTCTGGCTTCATCAGAATTGATAACATCGTACGGATAGGAGGCCAGTTTCCGGGAAAGCTCTTTCGGAGGACGGTATCCTTTGAATGGCTTGATAGTTATCATAAGCTCTAACCTCACTTTCCACACTTCCTGCTTGCTCGAAACCTACACTTCAGCCTGTGTTGAACTTCCAATTACCGCCGCAATCGCACCGGTTACAGCCTTGATGTCGGCCATGCAGAGATCTCCCATATGAGCAATTCTAAAAGCCTGTCCTTTGACCTTGCCATAACCGTTTCCAAATTCCATACCCAGCTCTTTGACCTGGTTGATAACTGCGGCAACATCGATACCGAGGTTATTTTTAATGCAGGTGAGCGTGACACTCTCGTACCCTGGCTCCGAGAACAGTTCGAATCCCTGATCCAAAGCCCACTGCCTGGTGTACTCGGCCATCTCAGTGAGCCGGGCTTCGCGCTTATCCATACTTTCAGCCAATATACGGTCGAGCTGGTAATTCAACGCATTGATGTGCGCGATGGAGGGCGTTGATATGGTCTGTGATTTATCATCGTATTTGACAAACATTTGAAAATCGAAATAGTAACCGCGGCCTTCAACTTCCTTACTCCGGTCGATGGCCTTCTGAGAACAGGAAAAAATAGCCAGTCCCGGCGGCAAGGCAAAGCTTTTCTGTACCGAAGCGAGACAGACATCGAGTCCCAGTTTATCTACCTCTATTTTTGCCCCGGCCAGTGAGCTAACCGCGTCTACACAGACCACGATATCCGGATATTTCCGGGCCACTGCCATGATCTCGGCGATAGGGTTCATAACTCCGGTAGATGTCTCGTTATGCGTGATGAACAGGGTGTCATACTGTCCGGTCTTCAGCTTTTCATCCACCATCTCCGGCTTAATAGCCCGGCCCCATTCCACTTCGATTTTGTCAGCCTGTTTACCGCATTCTCCTACCATTTTATACCAACGGTCGGAAAAAGCGCCGCATACCAGATTGAGCGACTTGTTTTTTACCAGGTTACGGACACAGGCCTCCATGACTCCCAGAGCCGAACTGGTTGAAAGGAATACACGGTTTTGAGTACCGAGCATCTTTTTCAACTTGCTGGAAACCTGGTCATAGAGCACTGAGAACGTTTTGCTCCGGTGCCCCATCATCTCTACCGACATTTTTTCCCTGACTTCTTCGTTAACTTCTGTCGGGCCGGGAATAAAAAGTTTGTAAGCCATGTTTGTTCAACCTCCTTAATACGTTAGGCTCCAACTTCCATCTGTCCTGCCAGTTGGCGGGCGAAAGCGATCATGATGTCGGCTACTTCCATTCCGACCCGGAATGTGGCCTCACTGGTGGAGGCACCAACATGCGGGGTGCCGATGACCTTGTCCGAACTCTTGATCAGTGCATTGTCAGTGGCCGGTTCTTCTTCCATTACATCCAGGGCAGCGCTGGCGATTTTACCGCTCTCGATTCCTTCCAGAACCGCCGACTCGTTGACCGTTCCCCCGCGGCCGCAGTTGATGATCCGGACACAGTCCTTCATTTTAGCGATACCGTCCCGGTCAATTATGTACCTGGTTTCCTGGGTGAGCGGTACGTGGATGGTAATAAAATCGGCCATCCCAAAAAGTTCGTCTACGGATTTCAGTACGGGGATGGAAACGTCCTTGTAGTCAACTACCGTATCATTGATATATGGATCGTAAGCCACCGGTTTCATGCCGAATCCTACCGCCCGGCAGGCAACTTCCTTCCCGATACAGCCGAGGCCGATGATTCCGATAGTCTTACCGAACAGTTCTACTCCTTTGCACTGTTTTTTGGTCCACCGGCCTTCTTTCAGGGCCGTGGTGGCCGTCACCACGTGACGGGACATGGCCAGCGCGTGGGCGAAAACCAGTTCGGCCACGCTGATACAGCTGGCCACAGGCGTGTTCCTGACAGTAATACCCTTTTCCTCAGCGTAGGCCACGTCGATATTATCAAGCCCCACCCCTCCCCTGACAATCAGTTTGAGGTTCTTAGCCGCGTCGATAATGTTCTGTCTAATCTTGGTGGCACTCCGCACCATGCACGCGTCGTACCCGGGTATGGTCTGAATCACTTCTTCGGGACTCATACCGGTTTTCACATCCACTGCTTCGATAGTCGGTTCCGCGCGCATCTTTTCGATTGCCTCGTTGGCAGTCGAATCACAAATCAAGATCTTCATACGCATTCACCTTGCCTTCCACATATCTTGACGGTCCAGCTGTAAACTCTAGTTTTGTATACAAAATACCGTGGAAATTGTATCACCGCGCGGATAAAATGTCAAAAGAAGCAGACTTTTTCGGAGCGTGGAAACCGATGTTACAAAAACTCTCGAGGATCCGTGATGACACCGGTTACCGCCGTGGCCGCGACAGTATACGGTGAGGCCAGATATATCTCAGCATCTTTACATCCCATTCGTCCTTTAAAGTTGCGGTTAGACGTTGCCAAACATACTTCTCCCGGAGCCAGGGCTCCCTGATGCGCCCCGAGACATGGTCCGCACCCGGGATTACATATGACAGCGCCGGCTTCGATAAGATCGGCCACGGTTCCATCTTTCACCGCCGCAGCGTACACCCGGCTGGAAGCGGGGACGACAATCAGCCTGGTTCCAAAAGCCACTCTCTTACCGGTCAGAATACCGGCCGCCTGGTGTAGATCGGTAAGTCGTCCATTGGTACAGGTGCCGAGAACGACCTGGTTTATCTTCAATCCGGCCAGTTCACCCACCGGCACGCCGGTATCCACTTTATGGGGTGCAGCCACCATGGGACTGATGGCGGCAAGCTCATACTCGTAGCTCTGACGGTAAACGGCATCCGGATCGGGAAGTATCGTTTCAACACTTCCGATATCATCGACACCCTGATCGGCAAGCCAGCGCAAGGTTACCTCATCAGCAGGCACAACTCCGTTTTTGGCTCCCATTTCCGCCGCCATATTGCACAGCACCATCCTGTCCGGGACCGATAAATCTCTAATAGCCGGCCCGAGGAATTCACATGAAGCGTAATCGGCGCCGGCAGCACCGATGTCGGCAATTATTTTCAATACCAGATCTTTAACCGTGACACCCGGTAAAAACCGGCCGGTTAGCCAGAACTTAATGCTTTCCGGCACCTTGAGCCAGATTTCACCCATTGCCCAGGTGGCCGCGGCTTCCGTTCGGCCGATTCCGGCACTGAAAGCACCAACCGCTCCGTAGGTGGTGGTATGGGAATCGGACCCTACCGCCAGCTGACCGGGCAGCACCCATCCTTCCTCAAGCACTACTTGATGACACACACCGCGCCCGATATCCCGGAACCTGGAGATTCCCTGTTCCAGAACAAACTCACGGATGATCCGGTGGTTGTCGGCATGTTTGGAGTTGGCGGCAGGAACGCAGTGATCGAGCACTATTGCCACCCGGAGAGCATTCCACACCCGGGTCACACCAATTTTTTTAAAATGTCCGGAAATAGCCGCCGAGTTGTCGTGGGAAAGCACCAGGTCAGGTTCTACCTGGACGATCTCCTGTGGAGAAACGTCACGTTTTCCCGCTTTGGCAGCTAAAACTTTTTCAGCGAATGTCTTCCCTCTATTCAATCTCATACCTCAATCTACCTATAAATTCATCGCGCGAAGCGGCTCGAAATTGGAGAAATCGGCGTAATGGATGATCCAGGATTCCGGCGTTCGCTGCCCGATGTCGCCTTCCCTGGAATGGGCCGCGATCATGTGGGCTGCTTCAGGCGGGATTCCGCACTTCAACGCCAGGCTGACACCGGTAAACGGATGCCGGAGAAAGTGGCCGGTATCGCTTTTTACGAAGGTGTTGCCGTCGCGTCGATATTCGACAATTTTGCCCACATCATGCAACAATGCCCCGGCAGCTAAAAGATCGCGTTTCAGTTTGATATCGTGAATCTGTTCGTAAATATCAGCCGCCGCCAGAGCCAGCCTGGTCACCGCCCGCGTGTGCTGAATAAAGTTAACCGGGCAAGGATTGATCAACAGGGTAAAGGGCATATCAACCAGATCCTCGGGAGTCATTCCCGACTCGTTAAGCGCAGTTTCCCAGGTTTTGATAACGGCTCCCGATAAGACGTGATCACGTACTTCATTGAACTCCGGAATCAAGTGCAATAATTTTTCCCGCATGAACAACACCTCCTGTTTACGTTCTTCGCTACTGGCTTGGCCAACCATCCTCTGAAGAATGAGCATTGAAAACTCATGTCCGGTCAGCCAGTCGTTTCACGATACGCTGTTTTCCTCTCCACTGCCCGCTTGGCGGCACGGGCGATGTCTTTGTAGGTCAAGCCAAAGGTTAGCATAAGCTCGTCCGGTTGTCCTGACTCCCCGAACCGGTCGAGGACCGCTACCATTTCAACGGGCACCGGGTATTCACGGACCATTAGTTCGGCCACCGCTCCTCCCAGACCACCGTTAATCTGATGCTCTTCCGCAGTCACCAAAGCACCGCATTCACTGGCGACGGCCAGCAGTGTATCACGGTCGAGCGGTTTGATCGTGTGACAGTTGATCACTCGAGCCTGGATTCCATCCGCTGCCAGAATCCGTGCGGCCATTAAAGCTTCAAATACCATAGCGCCCGCAGCAATGATACCAACATCATTACCGCTTCGGTATATTTCCGCCCGGCCGACGGTAAAGGGAGTAGTAACCGTTGTTACTACCGGCACCGGTTCCCTTCCGAAACGCAGGTAAACCGGGCCCTGAATATCAGCCGCAGCGATGGTAGCTTTTTGAGTTTCATGATAGTCGGCAGGCACAATAACAGTCATATTGGGAATGGCTCTCATGATGGCAATTTCCTCCAGCGCCTGGTGTGTAGCTCCGTCCGGACCCACCGATACTCCACCGTGGGCCCCGCCGATAACTACATTCAAGTTGCAATAGCAGATGGAGGTTCGGATCTGGTCCCAGGCGCGGCCGGCCACAAAGACTCCATAAGTGGTCACGAACGGCACCAGACCCGACAAAGCCAGGCCGGCAGCAGTGCTGAGCATATCCTGCTCGGAGATTCCCAGATCGAAGAACCGCTCCGGATACTTTTCCCGAACCCATATGGTTCTCGTGGACTTGGCCAGGTCGGCATCCAGCACCACCACATCAGGCCGGGTACGGCACAAAGCCAGGAGCCCGTCACCATAGCCGTCACGGGTAGGTTTCATCTCCATGTCAGCCAGACTAATATCAACTATCTTCAAAATCTCTTCACTTACTTTCTACGCTTCTTGCTCCGCCAACTCTTCCATGGCGCGCTCGTACTCGTCTTGATTCGGGGCTTTCCCGTGCCAGTCAACCTGCTCCTCTATAAAAGATATTCCTTTTCCTTTAATGGTATGCGCCAAAATAAGCGTGGGACGCTTGCGGGTTCGTATGGCTTTAGTATAAGCGGCCAGTATCTGACGCAGATCATGTCCATCAACTTCCACCACATGCCAATTGAAGGCACGCCACTTCTCAGTGATGGGATAGATATTCTTGACCTCTTCGATTCGGCCGTCTATCTGCAAACCGTTGTTGTCTACAATGGCGCAGACCGTGTTCAAATGGTAGTGGGCGGCGGTCATAGCCGCCTCCCACACCTGTCCTTCCTGGATCTCTCCATCCCCCAACAAGCAATAGACACGGTAATTTTTCTGCTGGAATCTTCCGCCCAATGAAAGGCCATTGGCAATGGATAGTCCCTGCCCCAACGATCCGGTGGAAACATCGATTCCCGGTGTTTTTCTAAAATCAGGATGTCCCTGAAGTATGCTCCCCTGTTTTCTGAGTGTGCTGAGATCGCTCACCGGGAAAAAACCGCGCCGAGCCAGTACCGAGTATAACACCGGACATGCATGTCCTTTGGACAATATGAAACGGTCGCGGTCAGTCCATGAGGGGTTGGACGCATCGTGGCGGAGGACCTTCCAGTAGAGGGCAACGAGTAATTCAACAGCAGAGAGGGAGCCACCCGCATGACCGCTGCCGGCCGTCAAGAGCATCCCCAAGATATCACGTCTGACTTGCCGGCAAATACTTTCCAGATGTAGAACTTCGTTCCTGCTGATCCTCATATTCGACGGCCAACACCTTACTTTCTGCGCGCCTTGTTTGGCCGGAGTTCAAAACTTCTCAGACAACGTGGCCACTACTTCATCCATATCCGGAGCGACCTTTAACGGTTCTCCGGAAGCTTTGATGGCGCTATCAACATCTTTCAAACCGTTGCCGGTAATCATCACCACTATTTTCTCTTGCCCGGTTATTCTGCCACTCGATCGGGCCTGCATAACACCTGCCATGGCGGTAACCCCGGCCGGTTCGCCGAAAACACCGGTCAACCGCCCGAGGACCCGCATAGCTTCAAGTATTTCATCATCACTGACGGCCATTACCTCACCGTCTGTCTGCCTGATGGCTTTAAGTGCTTTAAGAGCGTTGCGGGGGTGTCCCACGGCGATAGAATCAGCCAGTGTATCAGCCACCACCGGCTCAAGAGGACGACCCGTTTCCCAGGCGGTTTTGAGCGGGCAGGCACCGGCGGCCTGGACCGCGATAATACGTGGCATCCGGTTAATCAATCCGAGGGCGTGCATATCTTTCAATCCCTTATGGATACTGGAAGTGATACACCCATCGCCGAGTGGTGTGAAGACCAGGTCGGGGACCTCGAAATCGAGTTGTTCCAACACTTCCCAAATACCGGTTTTCTTGCCTTCGACCAGGTACGGATTATAGCCGCAGTTCCGGTTGTACCAGTTGAAGTGCTCGGAGGCGCCGATACTCAATTCAAACGCCTCATCATAGCTTCCTTTCACCATGACCACCGTGGAACCGAAAATGAGCAACTGGGCCAGTTTGGCTTTTGGAGCCCGCTCGGGGACAAAGATAACCGTCTGTATTCCAACCGAAGCCGCCAGACCGGAGAGAGACGTGGCGGCATTGCCTGTGGAAGCCGCGCATATCACTTCATATCCGAGCTCGCGGGCCCGGGTGACCCCGACCCCCGAAGCCCTGTCCTTCAGGGAAGCGGTGGGATTCCGGCCGTCATCCTTTACATAGAGGTCCCGGCACCCGAGTTCTTTCCTGAGCGCCTGCGGAGCATAGAGCGGCGTCCAACCGATTTGAAGCTGCGGCACCAGTTCCAGTGAACTGATGGGCAGGACCGGCAGGTACCGGAACATGTCGAACCGCTTGTTAGTGGCAAGATAGTCTCCGGTCAGAGTCCGACGGACCACATCGTAATCATACAAAACATCCAGAATACCTTCCAAACCACACTGATCACAGATATACAGGGAGGGAGCCACATCAAACTGTCGGCCGCATTTCACGCACTCCAGACCGATAACGTGTTCCATCTTCTAACCTCACCTTTCAAGCAGCAGCGGTGACGCTATTTAACCATGGTCGCGGCCATGATCGCCTTTTGAACATGCAGACGGTTTTCGGCAACGTCATAGATGCAGGACCGGGGACCGGAAGCCACTTCGTCGGTTACCTCATTACCGCGATCGATCGGCATGGGGTGGGTGTAAATGGCGTTCTCGGTGAGTTTCATATTTTCCGCGTTGCAGGTCCAGCCGCTGTAGCTCAAGGCGCGCTCGATTTCTTCCTGTTTGTGAAACTCACCGTCATGATACGCGTCTGGATGCATCCAGTTGCGGGAGTAAACCACGTGGGCCCCGTGGTATCCTTCTTCCTGATCATGCGTCACCTTCAAGCTGGTCCCCTTCTTCGAGCAGTTTTCCTTGGCCTGGTCCATGACCCAGGAATCAAGATCATATCCTTCCGGGTTCGCCACCGTGATGTCCATTCCCAAGCGGCTGCCGATAAGGATGGCTTCCTGGACACTGCAAAGGGAGCGGGCCAGGGCGCCGCTGGCCCAGGTCACCAGCAGTTTTTTACCTTCGATTGCAGAATAATCTACCGGTTTTCCGGGACCGTTTCCCATCCACTCGGACCAGCCCATGACATCGGCCATTCCCTGGCATGGATGGAACCGGTCGTGGGCCATGGAAATAATCGGAATTTTTGCCCACCGGGCGTACTCGCGCAAGAGATCGTCTCCCTGCCCGTAAGCCGCGACCTTGTCTTCGAGAATCCTGATCCCCAGTCCGGCGGCGTACCGGCTCATGACCAGGGCGGCATCCTCCACTGTTTCTCCGGCGGTTTTAGCGGTTTTCAAACGCATGCTTTTCGGTTCCAGGAATTGGGCGTGCCCGCCGAGCTCCGTGGCCGCACACTCGAAAGACTGCCTGGTGCGGACCGACGGGTTGTAGAAGAACATGAAAAAGGTTTTGTGCTCGAGCAGGCTGGTGTACTTGGAACCAAACCGGTCCAGTTTCATGTCCGAGGCCAGGTCGAGAGTCGCCCTCAGTTCTTCTTCAGTCCAATCCTGGGTGGTTATCAGGTGTTTTCCATACAGGCTTCCGATTGCCATTTTTTATTCTTCTCCATATCTTATTTTTTCTTTATGAACCGGCGTTGATGCTCCATGTCCTCGTCTTCCGAAAACAGCATCTGAATGCGGCTGCAGTGCTCACTGCAGGCCTCCATGTCGATAACACTTTTTTGATCGACCTGGAAATGTTTGTCTTCAAAATGATAGAAGAAACAGGTGTCCATACCGTAGAGGCACTTGCCCGGAGCCAGATCGACACGGAAGAGAAGAGACGGTTTGTGACGCCGTGCGGAGCAGATATCGAGCCTGATATCCTTGACCGTCTCAATCTCGTTGGAGTGCTCGCCTTTCAGGTAGACGACCTGATTGACGCTGTCCCAATAGTGGCATTTGCCGGTCCGGAGCGTCTTCCTGAAACCGGCCTCGTTGATCTCTGCCAGGGCCAGCACCCGGCCAGAGCAGTCTTCCACCACGATGACCGGCCAGACCGGCCTGGCCTGGAAGAGTTTTCGAACGGTGATTTTCAAGGTTCCTCGCTTTTTCTGCAGCATACAATGTCCCTCCTGGTTATCGAGTACTGCTACTACTATACTCTTTAAGCAGAATATTTCTCAAGAAGTAAATAAGGGAGTGTAGTTCAGGTCGAGGAGGGAGATTTCCGGCTTCAGTGCTTTGATGGAAGTTGCTGTTTCACGATGTCTCTGATGACTGAAATTTCAACATCATTGGCGCCGTACAACGTCAGTAACTTATCTACCGCTTCCACCGTATAGTCTTTCACTGAAACATTTTTTTGCATGGGGAGAGCCAGATCGTTCAGGGTAAACGGAAATGCTCCGGTCAGCATACTTCGCGTTCGGCATAGCTCTTCAAGCACGTCCTCCCAGGTGGCGGAATCGGGAAATTCCATCTCGTGTCTCTTATCCGAGACAAAGGGAATGAAATCCTGGACCAGATACGAAGAATTGATCAGGGTTACCAGGCCGTTTTCCCGGCTGAGCTCTTCCAGGATTTTCCTGACATCGGCACGAATACCCCAGTATATCAGGTCGGTTTCCATGAAATCGGTAAAACCTTCCGGGGAAGCAACCAGGAAGAGTTTATCTTTGATAGATCCCTTGATTATATCGATTTCCTGGATGGCAGAATCGATGAGTCCAACAATCGCTTCACGCTTCGGGTCAAACGTTTTTTTGTGTTGGGAAAAGGTTTGATCGACCGCCGGATCATCCCAAGAAAGTCCTCTGATTTCAGATTGGACCCGTTTTCGAAAATCCTTCGTCAGGCTCTCCAACTCTTTTTTCGCCGTGCTGAGTTCTTTTTGTTTCGCCTGCAAACTTTTCTGGAGACCCAACAGTTCCTGGTTGAATTCTCCGGTATTTAAATGTTCTATCTTTTTCGAGGCTATTTCCCGGCGCTTTTTTAACCGTTCGGCCGGTTTGAGCGCAGCTATTTCAGGATCGTATTTGACAAACCGGCTCCCGGCAAAATCGTATTCTCTCATACGGGGATGAAAGAAAAAAACGAGAGAAATATTCACGGTCCCGATCTTGAGCGTCGGTTGCGCCGCTTCCAGGGGAACATCCCACATACCGAAGGCGCCCACAAAGAGGAACCCGCACCCCATCAGGGAAGCGAGTTTTTTCCATAAACCGCCAGAAATAGTGCTCAGCGAATTCACGTACTACTCTCCGGTTCCCTCGTCTTCCTCTGTTTCGGCATTCTCTTCAGACTCCTCTTTGCTGTCTGATTCTTCGCCGCCATCTGCAGGAACGGTAACTTCACCGGACCCAAAAGAAGCATTGGTCTGCAAGGTGTGTATAGTCACCCTGGTGTCCGTTACCTCGAAGGGAATCCTGACGATGCGGCGGTTGCCGAACTCGTCTTTTACCGCGATTTCAAGATTATCATTTTCGACTTCCGAGGGAGCCCGGAATACCCAGTAGTAAGGCGTCTGAATGAGTTCTGATCCATGTTGGACACGGGCGTTCAGACCGAATTCGAGCTCTGAAGGCAGCTCGCCGCCGTCCTTCTCCTCGGCAAACTTTAGCTGTATCGGTCCATCACCGGCGGTGTTGTCGTAGGCGGTGATCTTCAGCTCGAACCGAACTTTCTCCGCTACTTTTATCTTGAATACCGTTCCCGGAGGTTCGAGTTTGCCTTCAAGAAACTCGCTGATATCCACGATAAAGGGCTCCATGTTCTCCCCGACGTCCATAGCCGGATTCTCGGGAAACCGGTCATAGTAGTAATCGGTTTCGGGGCCGGTCTGCGAAGGCGGCGGGTAGATCTGGCTACCTGATTCGTCTTCTACCGTCAAATGGAATCCCGACTGAAAACCGGAACCGGATCCGGCCAGCGCCGGCGCCGGTCCGCCGAACCACTGCATGTCGTCGGTGCCGTCCAACGGCTCTTTGACGGTTATAGCCCTGATTTTCGATGTGCCGCCGAACCCGGATCCTATTTCCACCAGCACATCTGGAGGATCATTGTCCCAGATATCGATGTCCCCGGTAGCAGAGGGAAGCCCATCTGGGTCGGCGGTTAGGTCTACTTTGCCTTCCGGTTCCAGGTCGAATCTGGAAATGGTTTTCTCGTTGGAGATATTCTCCTCCAGGCTGTCGACGGTCACTTTCCTTCCATCGATGACTATCATGCCCCCGTTGCCATCATTATTAGCATCAGCACCATCACGACCCAAAACATAGTACGCGGTTTCGGTCTTGTCGCCAGGCATAACGAAGTCATTCTTACCGCTCATATCAATGTCGAACAGGGTGCAGCTCTTGAACTTGCCCTGGGTATAGTTAGTATCATCGGTAATCACATTGCCTTGATCGTCAAACACCGGCAGACCAGCTTCAGTGAAAATGGTTTTTTCTGTGCTGACCACATCAAAGTAACGCCAGTTTTTTGTTTTGGGATCAGCATAGAGTATCCGAGCCATATGGTCTCCGCCGAAGTTGGGGTTGTTGTCCGTAATCGCGACACTAATCTCGTCCGTACGGGGGAAAGAGTCTCCCGTGGTGGCCCCGGAGAACGATTCAACCGCCGTGTAACGCGAGGTGTCGGCGCCGATGGTGCCGGTGTGTTTGAAGTTACCGATATCATCTGTGCCGTTTGTCAGTTGCACGATGGGCGCGGTTGTATCATTGACCACGAGCTTGAATAGAGCGGTGCTGTTCTTTTCCGTTATGTTTTGCGTGTAATCGATGACCGCAGCGCCTTCATACACCGGAGTCCAGGTGCGTTTCCAGTATTTGAGTCTGACGGTGACCGTATAGAAATCAGGCAATATCGGCGTCTTGAAGCATAGATTTACTCGGGGCACTACCGGCGGATATCCACTATCGTCTTCATCGGGGTACGGCGTGAGCCAGTCTACCGTTACATCATCGCCACTGATCAAGCTACACACACGCACGATGCCGTTTCGGTCAACCTCTCCGGAGATGCTATGGTCCCGCAGGAACAAGTTCCAGGTTTTCTTGAAAATGTGAGGAGCGGATGATTTTTCGAAACAATCGGTGTGCGCCAGATCGATGGCGTCTTTCCCGAACTGCTCTTCGTTCACCGAGAAAAACCGCATGTCGTCCTTTGTCTTCGCCGGTGTTATCTCCAGGGTGAGCGTGGGTGGATGCTCGCTGTCATACACAATTCCGCTGAACTTGTCATTGGTGTGCGAGACATCGCCGCTCAGGAGCCAGTAATCGGGGATGGCCGGTGGAGCCACCACCACTTTGCTCGATCCCGGGTTATCGGAAGTACGGCTCAATCTCGCCTGTTTTACAGGGGAACCCGTGCCGTTGTCCACTTGGTAGATACAGACCGCCATGACATCATCTCCGGTCGAACCGTAAAGCGTGATCTTGTTCGTATCTTCATCCACCGCCGCGTGCTGGTAAGAAGAGGGATAGTCACTACCGTTCTTCACGTTGTAAAAGGCCACTTTCAAGTCCCCTGGTTCGGGTGTCGGTTCCTTGGCTTTGGCTACTACCGTTATGACATCCTGCCTGGCACCCGCGTAGGCCGCCATGTCCTTGATATTTTCCAGGGTTCCGGAAGACTCCCAGTAAAACGGCGGGTAGTTCAGGGAACCCCAGTCGGCCATGTAGCATTCCATATCGAGTTTGATCTGGTACTTGCCGCCGTCCCGGAATATGTATTTATCGCCCGGTTTGAATTCCGGGCCGGTGTTTACCAGAATCCAGCCGGTCTGGGCCGGCTTGAGCTGCCTGATCTTCCAGAAGAATACCGGGTTCAGGGGATCACGGCTGGGGTGGTTCGTACCCCAATAGGCATTGCTCTTGTTCGAATATACGGCCTGGTTCAGTCCCCCGGCCCGATTGTCCATATCGGTGTCCTTGTTAGAGCCCAGGGCGCCATTCCAGTTCTCGAAGCACCAGTTTCCCCCATACTGGGCCCCGTAATAACCGTCCTCGTTGATCAGTAGATTACCTTCGGAAAGATAATCACGGCTCTGGATATCGGTGATAATATCGCCCTGGATGTGGGGAGGCATCCCGATGTTGACCACGGTCAGGTCCATGATCGGGCTCTGCGGCGAGGAGATCTCCTGGAAAGCCCCGTAGTAGGAGCCACGGCACCCGCAACCCCGCTTATAGAGCTTCTGCTGGTACTTGGTGGTCCCGATATGGAACCGGTGGTCCGTCATGTCACGGTCCTGGAAGAGCGCGTAGAAGGTGTCCCGTTCCTTGGTGAGGGTCTGGGTGCCGCCTCCCAGGGTGAGGAGTTGTCCCGAAGTGTTCTTGTAGTACCCGTAGGTGCGGCGCAGCGTGTAGATGTCGCCCACTTCGTTGTCGTACTTGTCGGGCGCCGCCGGAAAACCGTTCTGGTTACTACCTGAGACACCGTAGTACTCGGCCTTCACGAACGATGCTTTGGTAGCTTCGGTGGCCACGACATTGCCGCTGTCGGTCCGGCCCGAGTTCTGGACGCTGATGCCGACTTCATCCCGGCTGCCGTCCCGCCGGCCATCAACTTTGAAATACATATACGGACCCGTGGCGCTCCCGGTGACATAATCGAGAGAGCGGTAACTGAAGGTTTTCACCCGGCCGCTGGCCTGGCTGAGGGGAAAACTATGAGTCTTCACATCCATGACCACGTAGTCGTCCCGGTTGTACCCGTAATCATCGTAATTGTCACCGTTTGAATCCTTGATCTCTCCTCGTCTCATGGCATTGGGATTGAGCTTCATGATAGGTTCGTAAACGAGGAGGTTTTTTCCTTCGATAATGCTCGGCGCCGCCATATGCACCCGGATGCTGGCTCCGGTCCCCAGGGTGGCCCATGAGAGCCCCCAGCTTTTCTTCTTGTCCTGGACATCCTTGAGAGCGGTATCGCTGATCATGTGATAAATGGTGTTGTTGCCCGCCTGTCCCCGGGCATTAGCGGACATAAAGGACAGGCCGTGGCCCTGGTTGGGATTGTAGGCCGCCACGTAGTCCGCGAAAGCGTCTGACCGGTCGATCTTGGCGTTAAAAGCCACCACGCCTTGCGTGATCGGATTCCCTTCGGGTTTGCTCAGACGAAAGACCTTGTTGCCCGAGCTGCGGTGGAGATAGCCGGTGGTCCCCTGCGCTCCCGGAAGCGGAGACCAGAGAGCCTGGAGATCGTAGCCGTCAGTGTTGTGGAGTTGGACGTAATCTTTTTTAGAGGAGTAGGCGTTTACCACCAGAGACTCGATATTCCCGCCGCTTTGCCGGTATATCTTCGGCGCCTGGACGCCTGTCTGGGGCAGGTAATGGAGTTGAGAGCTGGGATGTGAAGTGTATACGTACACCCGGTCTCCATTCTTATTGTTCTGGCTCACCTCGAGATCGGCTCTATACCGGCTGGAGCCGCCCGGTTTCGAACCGAACTTGGCGGTCACGTCATGGTAAAGGGTTCCCCATTTTCCAACATCCACCTCCAGGGGGGTGCCGGTAACGGTATACGGTTGTGTATTTTTGTAAACCTTTATGATGTGCCGGTTACCCCGTTTCTCCTCCCGGAGAGTGAACACGTTTCCATTGGGATCAACGGACACGGATACGGCCCTCGGAGCTTTGAATTGGCTCGTTTTTTGGGCGACATTGTTAATCATCGGGTAACCGACGACATGTGTCACTCCCTTGATCTTTCTAAGTACATAAAAACTGCCGTTTTGGTCCTGGGCCCAAACATTCTCCGCCCGAACACCCGAAATAAGTACCGAAACCAGAAGCAAGCCCATAATTACAACGCGAATTAATCTCATTGTTATTCCTCCGTTTCACCTTCATCCGAACCAGGTTCGAAATATCGCGCAAGCAATTTCATAGCGAATTCGACCTTTCTTTCGGCCACACTGTATTTTTTAAAATTTTCCTTTACTACCATTCGAGTAAGAAAAACGTCTTCAAACGAAGCTTTGTCCTTTCCATGAACAAACAAACGTGTTTCAAGGTACCCTCTGAACAACTTGAGATAATACGGGAATTCTACCAGCTCATTATCGATAATAGACCTCAGTTGAGAAGCGTTTTCCTCGGTCCAGAATATTTCCGAGAAATGGAGCATCTGTTCGAACGTGACTTCCACATCAACCGGCGCCAGGTCCATTTCTCCGGCTTCCGCGTCTGAAATGGGGATATCGCCGTCCGTATGGGGAAGCACTCTCTTGTTCAGATTCAGGGAGGAGTGGGAAAAGTTGATCACCGCCGCCACCTGGTGGGTCGCGCACAGTTCACGGAGCGTCTGGAGCACATCCCGTTTTATTCTCTCTCCCATGGTGGTCAGCTCCTGCCGGGCTTCATCGGTCTGGATGTACTTGACCTTTGCCCGGACCTTTTCTTTTTCATTTTTAAGGCGGTACAGTTCATCTGATAATTGATTCGCATCCAGCGGTTCATCGGTTTCTGTGAGAACTTCCTCATCCGGTTGGTCATACCGGGAGAGATTGATGCTCACCATGACCGGTCCATCATCCGGCGAAGGAACCTCATGGTCGGCCTGGCCATTATCTGTTGAAGCACGGTTTATGATATCAAGTTTCCGTTCGATCTCCTTCAGCCGGTTATCGAGCGATCTCAGCATCAGCTCATTAGCCCCTTTAAGGGCCCTGACGATACCGCTTTTTTGATTCTCGATAGCCTGTTTTAAAATGATATAGTCGCCGATCAGCGGATGGAAACTGACACAAGCCGCCAGGTCAACGGCACCCAGTGCTATCTTGGCTGACGATGAAGATAGTTCCTCAGCCATGATATCCGTCGGTACCACCGTGAAAATAACCAGCAGGCACACGCAGACCAGCCATCGATTCACCGGTTTATATCCTCCAAATTACCTGAAATTATGGACATGCTTTATCTAACAAAGATACTTTTCCATGTTAATTATAGAATAATTAAAATAACTATGTCAACTTGAAATTAATTGATCTCCAACGGTCAGAACGTGCAGAGACACTGTTTATCCGCCGGGTTTTGTCAGACAGAGTGATCTCACCCTGGTTGACAGTTTAAGGAAGACTATGGTACATAATGGAAAGCTTGAGCATCCTATATATAGCGTGGGAGAACATATAGTCGTGAGCAAAAAAATTCGCGAAACTATTACCGCTATTCTCTTTTTAAGCCCTAATATCATTGGGTTTCTCTTTTTCACCCTGATACCGGTAGCTAGCGCTTTCCTGTTGAGCCTGTTCGCCTGGGACCTCTGCACCGCCCCGAAATTCGTGGGGCTCAAAAACTTTGCCTTTCTCCTGGGAGACAAGTACTTCTGGCAGGCCATGGGCAACACTATCTATTTCACCACCCTGTCGGTACCACTCGGGATCTTCGCGTCATTGTTCTTCGCTATTCTTTTGAACCAGAAAATCAAGGGACGGGTGCTTTTCCGGTCCATCTACTTTCTGCCGGTAATCTCATCCATGATCGCCGTAGCCTTGATCTGGCGCTGGCTCTACAACACCGACGTGGGTTTAATCAACAGCGTATTAGTGCTGGTAGGGAACGTGTTTATCAGTATCATCAACGCTATCGGAAAACTGTTCAACGCCAACATCATCAGCCCCATCATCCGGGGACCGGACTGGCTGGGGAGCCCCCGGTTGGCCATCCCGGCGGTGGTTCTCATGAGTGTCTGGAAGAGTCTGGGCTACAATATGCTTATCTACCTGGCGGGACTGCAGGGGATACCGGGGCATCTCTACGAGGCGGCGGAGATTGACGGAGCCAACAAGTGGGAGCAGTTCTTGCATGTAACCTGGCCGTCCTTAACCGCCACCACTTTTTTCGTGATGATCATGTCGCTGATCGGTTCCTTCCAGGTGTTCGGCGAGGTGTACATCATGACCCAGGGAGGACCTGGGGGAGCCACCACCACGCTGGTATACCTGATATACAAGCACGCCTTTAAATTCTCTGACATGGGATACGCCACCGCCATCGCCACGGTGCTCTTCGCCATGATATTGTCGGTGACGCTGTTCCAGTGGAAATTCTTTAAACAGGATGTCTGACGAGAGGACTGAAGAAACGTGGTCGTAGGAAGTACCAAAACAGGCACGGTCCTGAGAGTCATCACGTATATCATCCTCATTGCCGGAGCCGCTTCCATGATCATCCCCTTTGTGTGGATGATCTCCACGTCGCTCAAGGAGGTCGACCAGATCTCCGATTTCCCCCTCAAGTGGATCCCGGAACCCATCAAGTGGAAAAACTATACCGATGCCTGGTTTCTCAAACAGCGGGCGGCGGACCGGCCGGTCTGGTACCTGGCACCCTTCGCCCGGTTTTTCTTCAACAGCATATTTATTGCCGTAACCGTTACCCTGGGACAGGTTTTTACCAGCGCCATGGCTGCTTTCGCCTTCGCCCGGCTGCAATGGAAGGGCCGTGACAAAGTGTTCGTCAGCTACCTGGCCACCATGATGGTTCCCGGACAGGTGACCATGATACCGGTCTTCATTCTGATCAAAAAGCTCCAGTGGGTTGACACCTACCAGGCTCTGATTCTCCCGGCCATGTTCTCAGCCTACGGCACCTTTATGCTCAGGCAGTTTTTCTTGTCCATACCACGGTCTCTGGAAGAAGCAGCCACCATCGATGGAGCCAGCACCTGGAAGATATTCATCAGCATTATCCTGCCGCTTTCCAAGCCGGCGCTGGCCACCCTGACCACCTTCACCTTCATGGGCTCGTGGAACAGCTTCCTATGGCCGTTGGTCGTGACCAACAGCATGGAGATGCGCACGCTCCCGGTGGGAGTCGCCGTCTTCCAGAGCCAATTCGGAACCCAATGGGCGCTCCTGATGGCGGGAGCCATGATAACGCTGATGCCGGTACTCATTATCTACATCTTTAACCAGCGGTTCTTCGTCAAGGGAATTGCCTTGTCCGGGATGAAAGGATAGCTGATACGGTGAAAAGATCACATTTGCTCGGTATCGTCTTACTGGCGACGCTGCTAATCACGGGAACGGCGCTGCTATCCTCCGGATGCCGTCAGCAACAGGCCGGTGTCCAGGACGGCAAAACACACCTTGTTTACATGATGTGGGGGATCACCGACGAATATTACACCGTAAAAAAATACATCGAAGGCTTCAACAAGAAGTTTCCCGATATCGAAGTCTTCATCATGCACTGTCCGGGCGGCTACAACGACAAACTCCAGACCATGATCGCCGCCGGTACGCCGCCGGATGTATTTTACGTCGGCAAGGCTGAGTTTCCCGCCTATGTCAGCCGCGGAGCGCTCAAGGACCTGAGCACCATGATGGAAAAAGAACCGGATTTCGGTGAAGATGATTTTTATCCCGTCCTGATGGACCAGTTCAAATCCGACGGCGTCTGCTACGGAATTCCCAAGGACTATTCTCCTATCGTCCTGTACTACAATAAAGACATGTTCAACAAGGCGGGCATCGCCTATCCGACCCGCGACTGGGTCTGGGACGACCTGGTGGTAGCAGCTAAAGCGCTCACCATAAAAAACAAGCAGGGCCGGCCGCTGAAATACGGATTCATTGCCGATCTCAACTGGACTTTCTGGGCCCCCTGGATCTGGCAAAACGGCGGTTCGCTCATGACCGAGGACCATTCAAAATGGCTTCTGGCCGACCCGCGGTACATCGACGCCAACACAGAAGCGCTGGAGTTCTACTATGATCTTATCTTCAAGCACGAGGTAGCCCCCAGGCCTTCGGTGACCATGGACATGGGCTGCGCCGACATGTTCGCCAGCGGCAGTGTAGCCATGTGCACCTATGGACGCTGGGTGTGCCAGAACTTCAAGAACATCAAGAAATTTGATTGGGACATCGCGGAGCTTCCCCAGGGCAAACAGCGCAACACCACCATCGCCACCGTTTGCTACTCCATCTCCTCCAAGTGCAAGAACCCGGAAGCGGCCTGGGAATTGGTCAAGTATCTGACCGGCAAAGAGGGGCAGATCGCCGTGGCCGCCGGGGGCCAGGCAGTACCTTCGAGAATTGAAGTGGCCGAGTCTGACCACTTCCTGAAAGCCCCGCTGGTAAGCGATGACGGCGAGGTGTCCCGTAAGATAAACAACCAGGTTTATCTCGACTCCACCTTGTACGGCCGTGGGCTCCCCGCCAGCCGTTTCTCCGCCCAGGTCAACGACATCGTCACCATGGAATTCGACCTGTTCTTCAAAACCGGCCGCCCCGCTCGAGAAACCTTGAAAGAAGTCCACAAAGGCCTACAGCAATACCTTGAGAAGGAATAGCAGGTCCGGGTATCAGCCCATTACTTCTTCCGCTTGTTGTTCCGGCGCTTTTCCTTTTTCTTTAAATCGATCCGGATCTTCTCGCCCGGCAGACCATAGTGGAGATGCCCCTTGTATTCGATGGGCAGCAGCACCGGGGCGTGCACTTCAATCAGCGCTTCCTCTTTGGTGAAGGTGAAGGACACCCACGTCGTCTTGTAGAGCAGCTTCATTTTCAGGCGTTTCCACTTACTGGGCAGGCGGGGTTTCAGGTAGATGCGGTCCTCGTGAAAATCGATCCCGCCGATACCGCGCATGACCATGTCGATAGAGCCGCCCATGACACCGGTGTGGATACCTTCCATCGTGGTTCCGCCCTGGGTGTCGTAGATGTCCGACCGGAGCACGTCCTGGAACCACTTCCAGGCCACGGCGTACCGGTGCAGGCGCCAGGCCACCACGCAGTGCACCACCCGGCTTAACGTGGAGCCGTGAGAGGTGCGGTCCACGTAATACTCGTAGTTTTCCTTCATCATATTCCGGTAATGCGCATAGCCCAGCCTGGTGAGAAGATCGTGAACTTCATCCATGGGCAGCAGGTAGAACAGCATCAAGGTGTCCGCCTGCTTGGCCAGCTTGTAGTCGTCCGGAGACTTCCCTTCCGCCTTGAGGATACGGTCCATCCGGTGAATGTTGCCGTACTTCTGCCGGTAGCCATCCCAGTCCAGCTCCTCCAGGCCGAAATAGCCGTCGAACTGACTGATGATGCCGCCATCGTTGATGACCACGTTCATCTTGCGGGTAATATCGTCCATCTTATCCAGGTCCCGGGGCGTCAGGTCGAGCTTTCGCAGCAGCCTGATGATATCCTTTCCCGGCAGGATGTTCATCATCTCTTCCACTCTTCGCAGCAGCCAGACGATCATGATATTGGTGTACGCATTGTCGGGCAAGCCGGCCTCTTTTGATCCGGGCAGCTTCTCGTGAAACTCATCGGGACCCATGACGCCTTTCGTATGATAACGTCCGTCCTTTTTGTTGAATTCCACCAGGCTGGTGAAGAACTGGGCGATGGACAGGAGCAGCTCCGCGCCGTGCTGTATCAGAAAATCCCGGTCG
The DNA here is from genome assembly GCA_964593455.1 of uncultured bacterium. Lineage (GTDB taxonomy): Bacteria > Muiribacteriota > CAYSPT01 > CAYSPT01 > CAYSPT01 > CAZQHK01. The sequence goes on along the minus strand of CAZQHK010000006.1, from coordinate 55,946 downwards.
CCTACTTTTTTCCAGTAATCCCAGACATTGTACACGATAGCCAGCGACACGTGCCGCTGCCGGCGGCTCAGGTCCGGTCCCCATTTGCCCGACTTGGGATTGAGGTGCAGTTCCTGGGTCTCTTCCACACCGGTGGAACCGCTCTGCCAGGGAAACATGGCGCCGCGGTAACCGTTTTCGATGGCGTACTTGCGGGCTTCCGGCAGCCGGTGGTACCGGTACATGAGGCATGAGCGGGAAACCTCGGGCAGCTGCAGATTGTAGAACGGCATGATGTACATGGTGTCCCAAAAGATATGTCCCCGGTAAGCCTCGCCGTGCAGTCCCCGGGCCGGTATGCTCACATCCAGAGCGGCGGTGTGCTGGGATGCCGTTTGCAGCAGGTGGAAGGTGTGCAGCCGCAACACTTGCTGAGAAAAATCGTCGCCGTCGATTTCGATGTCGAATTTGTCCCACAGCTCGTGCCAGGCAGCGGAGTGTTTTTTGACCAGCGTGTTGAAACGAAACGCCCGCCCGATCTTGGCCGCCGCCGCTTCCACCACATCTCCCTCATCGTGCAGCGATGAATACACGGCCACCGTTTTCTCGATGCTCACCGTCCGGCCTTCGGTTGCTTTCAACGTGAACTGCAAGCCCAGTTTACCGCGCTGCTCCTGCGCAGCGATCTTCGGTATGATTCTCTTGCCCCCGACGAACACACGCACCTTGGCCGCTTCGCACAGTTCTATTTTCGATTGGCTGGTGCGCGTGACGAGAAATCAGACATTGCCGGAGAACGTCCCCTGGGAAACCGGTTTCCAGTGCTTCGAGTTAAGCTGCCGGTAACGTTTGACCCCCCAGTTGATCACCGTGCCGTCGAGCTCGGTCCTGACGGTAATCTTTCCGCTGTAGTTTTCCGGCGTGATACAGTACTCCATGGCGGCAGTGTGCGGATCGTCCATACTGACGATACAGCGGGTGTTCACCCTGGTTTTCCGGTCCTTTTTATCTTTAAAACGAAGCTTGCGGTGAAGCATGCCGTTACGCATATCGAGCACCTGCTCGTACTCCATCAACTGGCCGGGCGCAGGCTTGAACCAGTCGCCGTCATCGATCTTGAAAGTCAGGTAGAGCCAGTTCGGACAATTGACAAAATCCTCGTTGTAGATGATACGGCCGCCCATTTTCGTGCCCACCTTGTTGAAGAGCCCGGCCATGTACATCCCGGGGCAATGGTTATCATCTGCATGGAATTCCGGAGCCGCGCCTCGAACGGCAAAATAGCCGTTGCCCAGGGTGCACAACGCTTCACGCAACCCTTCTTCCTCGGGTTTCAAACCTTTATACGACAACGTCCACAACGGCGATCGTTCCATACTCCACCTACTTTCTACACTTCTTGCTTGAGAAAAAAATTTAACTTTCGGCGAGGATTTTTTCGAACAGGTCTTTCACTTCATCCGGATTGGCTATCTGAAAATCGGCGGAAGAGGGTTTGGCATGATCGCACACAAGCACGTTGGTTCCTCTGCTGCGCACCACCCTGAAGGCATCTTCGTCGGTTGTGTCATCGCCAATATATATCACGGTAGTATCATTCCACGAGATATCCAGCGCCTGTAAAATAGACCTGATGGCCTTGCCCTTGTTCCAATCCATGGCGGGCAGGATCTCGAAGACCTTTTTCCCATGCATGAGCCGGAAGTCAGGGTTCTCATCCACAACTTTATCGACGAACGACTGAATCCCGACGAGATATGTTGCCTCATCCACCAACCGATAGTGAACCGCGACACTGAACTTCTTCTCTTCCACCAGCAAACCGGGGATATCCCCGAGCTCCTTTTTGAGAATCTCTATCATACTATCTACCTGAGGAACCAGGTCCTTTACCGCCGGATTGATCATGGCAAAACCGGGTCCCTTGATATCAAACCCATGACTGCCGGCGTAGAAAAAACCGTCAATATTGACCAGGTTCTCCACATCACCTCGAAATCTCCCACTGACGACAGCAGTGGTGTGTTTCAGGGAGAGCCGCTTAACGGTATCCCGCATCTCATCAGTTAATATGGCCAGGTCGGGACGGCTGACGATAGGGGTCAGGGTACCGTCATAGTCAAGGAAGATCGCCAGCTTTTTCCCGCTGAAAAACGCTTTGCGGCCACAGCGGGAATACCAGGGGTTGATAGCCACCGGGCCGGTCTTTTCATCGTGAGGTTCGTCCCAAACTCCGAATAGCGAAGGCGGAGTCCGGCGAAACCACCGGTCGATCCACTCCATTGAAATGTCTTCCAGATCGCTTACGACCGCATCGGCACCGTTATCGAACAGTTCTGTAGGACTGGCTTCACGAGCTATCCCTAACACCAGTCCGAAGCCGCCGTTACGGCCGGCCGCAACACCGGAAGTGGCGTCCTCGACGACCACCGATTTGGCCGGAGCAGCCTGCAGATTAGCGGCCGCCGTTACGAAAATATCTCCTTCCGGTTTACCTTGGAGATTCAGTTCCGCGGAAACTTCACCGTCTACCCGAGTCTCGAACAGATCGACGATACCTACCGCCTCCAGGATAGCCCGGCAGTTCTTGGAAGAGGAAGCAACTCCGACCTTAATGCCGGTTTCCCTGAGTTTGGTAATAAACTCAATGGTGGAATGATAGATCTCGGCGCCCTGTGCCCGGACTATATCACGAAATAATTCGTTTTTCCGATTTCCGATACCGCACACGGTTTCCTTGCCAGGAGGGTCGGATGGATCACCGTAAGGCACGGTTATTCCCCTGGAATCGAGAAATCCTTTCACTCCGTCATACCGTGGTTTACCGTCAACAAATGGGAGATAATCATTTTCGTGAGAAAACTCCTTGAACGTTTCTCCGTCCCGTTTATCCCGCATGATAAGGTACTCGTCGAACGTTTCTTTCCAGGACCTGCTGTGCACCAGAGCGGTCTTTGTAACCACACCGTCCAGATCAAAAATAACTGCTTCGAATGCATATTCCTCCATGATTGTATTTTCCACCTCTCCTTACTTCCGGACAAAGACGTGCCGCTTGCCAGGTTTTACCCTGACATTCCGGCTGAAAACCATAAGAGAAAGCTCAGGGCGGCCGGAGGACGATACTATAATAGCAACTGATTCATTCGCGGCGGAAATCTCCATTTCATATTCTTTCCACACCAGGTTCAAACGCAGACCCTTGATGGGTTCAGGTACTACCGGGTCGATGGACAGCATGTCCGAAACCACCGATATGCCGAAAAACCCAAACACCACCGCCTGCCACACCCCACCCAGGCAGGCTGAATGAATTCCGTCAGCGGTGTTGCCGTTGACATCGTCGATATCCATGCGGGCGGCCGCTTTAAAAAACGTGTAGGCGTTGTCTTCTTGGCCCACCCGGCTGGCCATTACCGCATGCATGGCCGGGCTTAATGACGATTCGTGAGTAGTCCTCAGCGCGTAATAATCGAAATTTGCCTTCTTGGTACCGGCGTCAAACTCATCGTTCAGCAGACACAAAAGCATGACCACATCAGCCTGTTTGAGAAGCGTCGTTTCCTCCCAGTTCATAGTAGATATTTTAGAGGGAATCAACGGCAGACCATTTTGCCCCACCTGATCCAGGATTACGTCTTTCAGCTTAAAATATCCTTCAAACTGCTCGATGATACCTTTTTTACCAATTTCTCTGCTGAGCTTCCGGGCGATGTTCAGCCAGCATTCAATCTCGCCCGCGGTGAGTTTCATCTTCTTCACGAGAGCCGGCGGCAGAACACCTTGCTCTTTCAGGCGGGTATAAAGTCCGGCAGCTTTTTCAAGATTCCAGGCCGCCATGACATTGGTGAAAGCGTTGTTGTTCACATCAACATGGTATTCATCCGGACCGATAACATGATTTATATCGAACCGTTCTTTTGACTCGTTCCACTCCACGCGGGATGCCCAGAACCGAGCCGTTTCGAACATTATCCGACAACCGTAATCAAGCCAGAATCGCTCGTCTCCGGTAACCTGCCAATACTGCCAGGCAGCGTACGCAATATCAGCGGTGATGTGATGTTCGAATTCGTGGGTATGGATAAGAGACACTGAGCCATCCTCCCGTTTACCCCAGGAAGGAGTTTCTTCTAATCCGGTGTCAGCCGATTCCCATGGGAATTTAGCTCCTTGGTAACCTTCTTTCACGGCCAACTCCCTGGCTGCTTCCAGCCGGTGGTACCGGTACAGCAGCATACTACGGGCCACTTCGGGAAACGTATACACAAAGAAGGGGAAAAGAAAGATTTCCGTATCCCAGAAAACATGCCCCCGGTATCCTTCTCCACTGAGAGACTTGGCACCGATACTGGAAAACCCATCGTCGGCCTGCCCACAGATAAGCATGTGGTAGATAGAGAAGCGCAGACTCAATTGCATCTCCGAGTCACCGTCAAGTACAACGTCAGCGTGATTCCACAACTTTTCCCAGGCACGCTCATGATTAGCCAGTAGCCGGTTATATCCCTTTTTGACCGCTTTGTTAAACCCGTTCTGCGACTCCAGCTTTATATCCGAGATAGTATTTTTCCTCGGGAAATGCCTGATATCCGTAATTCTCGTCAGTGCAGCGGATTGATTTTTTCTTAAGTCCAGGCTGAAGGACGTATCAGCAAGCGTTTTTTTCCTTCCGCCGGTATCCAGGTACAACCGGTTCCAATACGTTACCGCTTTCTTTTTTTCAAGTGTCTCAAGGGCCATGAATCGGTCGTGATGCGTCTGATCTATTTCCCTGATCCGAAAGTGCTGTTTCTCTCCCTCGCACTGGGGACCGCGGTTGACTGCCGAAGGAGTGGTCCCGACCCGCACGTCAACCCTGCAAGCTCCGTCCATGGGAGTAAGAATAACCCGATGTACCAGAATACTTTTGCTATTCATGGATAAAAACCGCAGTGATTCGTACCGGTACCGCCGATTCGCTCTATCCCGGAATACCGAGGAGCGAACCAGAACGCCTTTCTTCAGATTGAGGACACGGTACTGTTCGCAGAGCTCCATGGTGCCCGGCCCAAGTTTTTCGCCATCGATAGTGAAGATGACGCGGAAGGGGTTGGGGAAGTTTACCAGATCGGTAACCTGGGCACCGGCCCGATCGAAGACGCCGGCCAGGTACGTCCCGGGACGGGAGCCGGCGGGAATCTCTTCCAGAGCGCTCCTGGTTCCGATAAAACCGTTTCCTAGGGCAAACTGGGATTCCCGGACATTCTGTCGATTCCAATCCCAGTCATGCTCCTCCAATATCCAAAACGTATCTGCTGAATATACAGAAAACAACGTGTTCATATTCTACCCCTGGAAAACCGTTGATATCACTAAAACCGTGAAGAACAGTGCGATCGAGACGGCTCATTATAACACAAACATAACCGTCTTCCAAGCGTTTTCGAGAACCATCAAAACACAGCAGAATAAGGAGACCTGTTGTTTACCATACGTGAGGTTGGTACAATAAACCGGCTAGTTCAACCGAATATGGATATTATTTGAGTAATGACCAAACGTGTTTCACTGAAATCTATTATAGAAGCTCTGGAATCACTTTCCGGTGACGGTTCGAACTATCTGCAACCGGAAACAGGTGAAATTGTAGTCCTGGACACAGCCGGTGATACCGGAACGGAATTAATTCCGCTTCCTACCCGCTGGGAAATCCATGAGAACCAAATCATGGAAAATTTCTGTTTTTCGTTGACGGACGACAAACTCCGGGGCGACCTGTTTTTCGCGATCAAAGGGTATGGAGCTTTAGAGCACTTCAATGACTATTTGAAAAAATATAAAATTGAAACACAATGGCAGGTGTTCCGCCGTGAGACTTTGCGAAAGATTACCATCGAATGGTGTACAGAAAACGGTCTTGAATATATTGAAGACAGTAAACAAAGCAAGGAGTGTAGAAAGTAAAGGTTGGAGATTTGAGATACGGTCTGGCAAAGAATAAGTTGTTTCTTATAGTGCCAGTAATTATCCTGGGAGTGGTGTCGTTGCTGCTCTTCAGGGAACCCTTTTTAACCGGCAATATGCTCTTCGGCAGCGATACAATTCTCCATGAATATCCTCATCGGACACAGTCGTACCGGATATTGCGTGAAGGGCTCATCCCGCTCTGGAACCCATATATGTTTTGCGGGCTTCCGCTCCACGCTTCAATGCAGGACGGTTTTTTTTACCCGCCGAACCTGCTTTTCGCCGCCATGCCGGTTAAAGAAGCTATCAATTTAAAAACCTGGCTTCATATGTGGGCCGGCGGATGGGCCATGTTTTTTCTTTTGAGGACACTTGGTGCTTCCCGGCGAGCCGGACTGGCAGCAGGAATGGTGCACATGCTTTCCACCGCCCAGGTATCCAGGATTTATGCCGGACATTCGGGTGTTCAAGACATGTATCTCTGGGCGCCACTAGGCGCCGCCTTGCTTGTTCTGGCAGTAACCAGGCCGCATCGACGATGGTTCTGGCTAACATCTGCAGCCGGAATCCTCACCTGCCAATTGCTGGCCGGACATCCCCAATTTTTCCTGTTATCAGCCATGGCGGTGGTCATCATTATCATGCCACTGGTACTGATTGGAGCAGGGAAGCGGATTCTACATCGATTCGGGACAACCGTCATTATTACGTTTGTTTTCTTCAGCCTCATCGCTCTGTTGACAGCTGTCCAGTTGCTGCCTACGGCAGAGTTCTCCCGTCACTCCAACCGGGCCGGGGGAGTGAGTAAAGACTACGCCGAGTCCTTCGATCTTCCCCCCGAGAACCTTTGGCAGTTCGTGGCGCCCGGCATAATGGGAGATTATTTCAACGGCCGGTATGAGCTCCCGTCACCGGGTGCGTTTACCCAGGCGAATTTACGTAATTTGAACTATATAAATCCGCTCATAGTCAGGTTTTCCAACTCTGTCCAATTTTCACCGGGCGTGCTGGTCCCCTACTGGGGTAAATGGTATTTTTGGGAAACGTGTGTTTATCTCGGTTTGTTGCCGCTTTTTCTGGCGCCGCTCTCCCTCCTGGGAGCACGTTCGCGTTACTCGGGCTGGCTGTTACTGACCTTTGTCCTGTGTATCGGTTCATCAATGGCTTCATCGCTTCCACTGTTTCGCATACTGTACACGATATTTCCGCCTATCGGTCTTTTCAGGGCACCGGCCCGTTTACTTTATATCGCTTACATCCTGGGCAGCGTTCTGGCCGGGCTCGGTTATGACGGGCTCAAGCAATGTGCCCGCCGGCGATGGAAGACTAAACTGAGGGGGTTGACGGCGGCAATAGTGCTGACTGCTATCGTGTGCCTGGGCTACCATGCTTTCATCGGCAGCGACAAGTTCCGTGACCTGCACACCTACCAGTCCATCCATGAAAAGCAAACGATTGAGGCGCAGGGAGTGGGGTTTCCGGGTAGTGAGGAAGCAGCTATTCGAGCCCAGGGCGCGGGAAAAAGACTCATGTTGTTTGCCGCTTTATCACTGGTCGCAGGAGGCCTGGCACTGGCCGGCGGGCGGTTTGAAAAACCCGGTTATATCGTTCTTTTACTCGTTCTCGTCACCGACCTGTTTTCAGCCAATTGTCATTTCATTCTGTCTATAAATCCGCTTCAACTGCACTATCCCCGTGAGGTTGTCGAAGCACTTTCCGGTCTGCCCGGGAAAGGCCGGGTGGTAACATTCGTACCCGGCATCCCGGAAAACATGGCCATGTATTTCGGACTGGAGCACGCCGGGGGAAACGAAACCATGCTCGTCCGCTACTACACACGTCTGGCCAACCTTTCGCAGCAACGGGAACTTGATAAACCCCGGTCGGTTTTCCAGCTTCGGCGCTACTCCGATCTTTGGAAACTGCTGAACATTACCCATTGTATTACTCCCTCGAACGTCAAGCTCGGACCGCCGGCTTTTGAACCTGTTCTACAAGGAAAACGGTGGTCGGTCTTCCGATACACCAGGGCGCTGCCTCGGTATCTGATGGTAAGCCGGACAGCCGGTCCCATGAATGATTTTGCTGCAGCTAAGCTTATGCAATCGCCTGACTTCAATCCGGCTGAATTGCTGGTTCTGGCAAAAGAAGACGATGACGGAGAAGAACCGGTTGAAACCACGGAAGTAGAGGTGAACTTCGCTGTCTCTGACACCAAACTCCCTACGCCTGTAGTACTGAAACAAGAACCGACCCTGGTGGAGGTGCTGACAGATTCGGCGGTACCGGCCTACCTCCTGGCACTGGAGACCTGGTTTCCGGGGTGGATAGCCACCGTGGATGGCGAGGAAGCTGAAATAGTAAGAGCGAATATTGGCTGCCGGGCCGTCAAGCTACCCCCCGGACAGCACATCGTCCGTTTCACCTACCGGCCGGCCCCCTTCGCGTGGGGCTTATTGATATCTATGACGACACTGGTCATCCTTCTAGTTACTGGATTAATTCTACTCGTCAAAAGAATGTCTTGAAGCAAGATAAACTAGATTGAGATTTGTAAGCAAGAAGCGTAGAAAGTGAGGTTGGATGGTGTTTCCCTGTAGAGAGATACCATCCAACCGCTACAGAGATACGATTCCTACCAGTTTTTACTCCTGGTATTAATGGCAAAATACTTTTTAATCAGGATGTCGTCGAGAGAGTTGACCCGTAAATATCCCTCGTCGGTCTGGGTCCCTCGCATGGCCTTCCTGGTGAAAAGATTGAATATCGCACCGGAGCGGGGTGACTCCACCCATGACCGGAAGTGCCAGAAGCGCCGCCGCAGGTTTCCCCATCCGACTTCCTTCTTGCTGGGAGGCAGGATAGCCCGGCCAATGGTGTCTCCACCATACAACTGCCACTCGGTAACTCCATCCTTGTAACATATGACCGGTTGAAGCCCTCGCTGTGTAGGTATGTTAGCCGGATCACTCGGAATATTCGCGGACTGGTCAATAGACACCTCGATATACTGGTAGGCCGTGCCGTGTGGAAACTGTCCCCTGACAAACTCGAGAGACGAATTGGATGGCAGCCCGATACACATGGATAATGGATTGCTGCGGGCCAACCGCTGCAGTTCATGCCGTTTTCCCGGCGAAAGATTGTAATTCGTCACTACCAGAAAATTGGAAGCGATTCCGGCCGCGCTGTTGCAAAGTATGCCGGCTGTTTCTCCATCACCAACAGTTAATAACCCGTGGGTCCCTCTGTCTTCCAGAAGTCTTTCCAGTTTCCAGGGATTGTGATAAAAAGCGGCGCTGACTCCACGAAGTCGCCGCAACGCCAGGGAAAGGTTATTTCCTGCGAAGATGACTACCTCGTAATGATTGATCATCGTCTCCAGCAACCCGATCTCTTTGCCACTCATCCGCCCGGTGAAATAAAAAGGACGGATATCAGCTCCATGATACTGGTCCCTATAAAAGTGTCTGAAGCGCTCGAAACTCCCGGCCTGGGGCTTTATTTCATCGCCGTCCCAGGGTGCAACACCAATGGGAATATACGCAATTTTCCTGTTGCCCTGCAGGGCTCTTTTATAGATTTGTTCTCCGAATATGTACCCCGGTATGTACTTCGTGCTGGTTAACAGGGCTGTTGAATTCAGATGTGATCGTCTCATAATATCCTCCTCAATTTTGATAAGCGGTTATGTTTAGACCTGATAGGAATAGCCAGATAATCAAAACATCCAACAAAGCAGCATACTACCTTAGCATATTGAAGATAGCAGATCAAGAATCATTCCTGCCGTATTATTACTGATTTCCCGGGAGCGATGGTGACAGTAATCGTCTTTGCTTTCATACCGGAGACCATTTTTGTTGCTGTTTGAGCTTCTTCTCCGTTCACGGAAAAACGGGTGCCGTTTCTCAGACCGCCTTTGAAGAGTACTTCCAGTGGCACGGGACCTTGCGTGTGTTTGACGATGAAAGAGTTCCCGGGATTGAGCCGTTGCCACGAAAAGTCCAGGCAATGGTCCCCAAAAACCATATTTTCGAGTGAGAAGAAACCAAGTTCCCGGGGTAACTTTGGGAAAATCTCGACCCGGTGTTCACCGGCCGCCGGATGGACACCGGCCAATCCTGCCACCACCGCTTCCAGAAATGGACCCGCGCTCCAAAGCTGGAGCGTGTTGTCTATTCGCGGGACGGCGTTCTCCATGGCTCCTAACATCCCGTGTTCCAAAACCACCCGGGCCGTCAGTTTGAGCCGCTTCCAGCCAAGGGCGGTCTCACCGTACCGGAAAGCTCCTAGAGCCAGAATGTTATTTGAAAACGGGCAGGTGCTGAACCCAGTCGGCAACGGCCCAAATAACGTCCATTTATTCACCCATTCCCGGCTTATACGATGCAAAGCGGACCGGGCTTTATCGGGATCGGCGATTCCGGTCTCCATGGGAATGTCCACACCCCAATGTCCGGCCATACGTTGCTTTCCATTCTCCAGGGAGTCGGCCCACATCTTCTCCCCGGAATTCCACCAATCCCGGTTGAAGCGGCGCCGGAGATCGTCCGCCATGGCCGCGTAGCGGTTAGCTTCATTCCCATATCTCAGTATATTAGACATCGTTTCCAGGCTTTTCAGCGCCTCATACAGATAACAGGCGGCATCGATATTCTCACTGCTCATACCATGGACTTCCATGATACCGTAGCCCTCGGGATAGAGATCCTGGTCCTGATCACCGTTTGCCAAAACATACTCGATGCATTGCTTACTCAACGGGTACATCGACTCCAGGAAATCGCGGTCTCCGGTCCAGTTGTAGTAATCGTGACAGGCGGAGATGAATTGCGGCGTTTCCTGGATATTGCCGGGAGAGATAATGTGACCGGTAATGCCGATCTCATGTGGAACCCTGCCCTGTTTATTTTGAGCGCTGACGGCCAATGTTTCCAGCGCTGCTTTGGCCGTTTCACCAAATCCGGCGGCGGCGGCGCCGGCAATGGAATAAAACGTATCGCACCCGAACAACTGTGCGTAGTCGGGAATTCCCGCCATAAAGTACGGGCCGGGTCCGAATGGTCTCACATCGGTGGTCAGCATCATGAGATTCACCCTGGCGGCTGAAAAAGCACGGGTAACAGCCTGATCCGAACACCGGAAAGTAATCCCGGATAATGGTGCCGACCGATACGTATCCTGCTTCTCTTTCAGCTCCAACTTTGCCTTTCGGAGCAACCGTCCGGCTTGACCGCGTAATGTCCTTTTTTCTATCCCCCGCTGAGCTAAAATAATGAATGTCAACTCTCCGTCACCGGAAGGTGGAATTTCCAGCGTATATGTCAGGGTTGCCCGGTTATCCTCGAGTTTCCGGGAGACGGGCTTGCTCTTAGAACCGAATAGAACACCCTGTTCAGCCAGAAGCTGATCGGACGCATAGACCAGATCATCAACGTACTCAATACGATCGAGAGCATTTGGAAGACCTGCCTTCCATCCGGGCCGAATATTGACATAGCCCGTAAAATTGATCCGGAGAAGACGGGAAACATCTGTCAGATTACGGATACGGACCGTGGCCAAGAGCGCCGGTTCATCTTCCAAGACAAACTCCTTGCGGGATACCGATAAACCATTCCGGAGGAACCGGAATGAACAGGACGACAACTCATTTACAAAGTACCTGCAATCTTCCAACGACCATGGATCATAACCATCTTCATCAATCCGAATCTCATACCCGTCCATGAGCTTGACCGGAAGTGACCATATTCCCCCCTGGTCTCCAAGCAGGCGGCCAACCGGGGGGAAACTGCCATCCATGGCTCCGATCGCGAACAATTTTCGACCGGCCAGAAAGCAGAATTGTTCCATGTCTGACATGTCCCTGGTGACGGTAAATTCTTCCAACCGCAATGTCTGTTTGCCGATTAGCGGAGAAGGAGAAGCCAGCCCTTTGAAAAAAGCGTCTCCTGTTTCTTTCCACGCTTTTTGCCAACCGGCAGTTACGGTATCTCGAAGTTCCCGGCTGCCGGCGGGATCATAGGTGTCAGGCGCACCAACCAAAGCGATTACCCGGTCGGCAATTCCCGGCCGTCCAAACAGATATCCGTCATTTCCCCGGCGCCGGCTATCATTCTCGGATAGAAGCGCTTCAAGGAGTATTCCAAAACCGTCCGGACACCTTAATTCAGCCAGGCGTTCCGCTACCCAGATCCGAAGCCGTGGATTAGCGTGATCAAGATACTCACGAAGAACGGGTACCGTCTCCCGGCAATACATCTCATCCGACACGAAACCGATCCGGCGCGGGTTGTCGAGCAAACCGGTCACAGGATACCAATCTATGCGATAGCGATCGGGAGGAAGTAGAATCGGTTGTAACTTCCGGGCCGTATCGTCCAGTTCTTCCCTGGCGAAAAACTCTTCACGGGACAGGTATCTTTCAAACTCCGAACTGAGAACCACCGGCCTTTTAACAAGTCCGCCGCCGCCACCCCAATCGTTGACCCGCAGGCAGAGCAACACGTTCTTATTGCCTCCGAGATAAGGAAATAAGTCTATCCAGGATGTCCGATTATGCATGCTCTTTTTTGACTTCAGCGAGCCAAAATGAGCACGTTTAATTCCGTTCACAAAAAGGTCATATTCATCGTCAGCCCCGCCAAGCACCAGATAAACGGGACCATTCGTCCATTCTCCCGGCAGATTTATCCACCGGCGATACCAGGCGATTCCATCGTATCCACCGAATCCCTGTTCTTCCCATCCCCGACCGGCCTGTATCTGCTGCCAACTGTCGGTATCATAATCCGGACTGAACCAGGCTTCTCGTTCTCCCCGGTTTTCTGGATCGAGACGAAATCTCCAGCCGGCGGCCAGATCTAATTCTTCGGCAGCTCGAGATTGAGAAGAGAAAAAGCAGACCAGCAGAGACATCGTAATCAGGAAGACAAACGTTATCGATTTCATTATACCGGACTTCTCATTTCTGCGGAGCCGGCGCCATGTTTTCCAGTCGCTGTAAATTGGCGGCAGCCATTTTAGCCACACCTGTGCCCGGAGCTCTGACGATAACCTGGCGGAACAGTTCACGGGCTTCCTCTTTCTCACCTTTCACGTCCAACAGCAACACGCCGAGGTTGTTCATCGTACTGATTAAATCAGAGTCTGCCGCCAGAGCCCGGCGGTAGGCTTGCTCGGCTTTACTGAACAAGCTTTTCTGATGGTACAAGTGTCCCAGATTGTGCATGCCCGTTCCGTAAAAAGGAACGAGTCGGTAGGCGTTTTCGTAGATGTCTACCGCAGCCTGCCAGTTACCTTGTTTAAACAACATCGTTCCAAAATTAGAATAGCTTTTGGCATAATTCAGCAGAATCTCTTTTTCCAGGTAATTATCCTGTTGAATAACAGGAGGATGGGGCCAGGAACCAATCCGGGACCAGAACCGGCTGTTTCTCTCCAACAGATATTTCAAGGCCGGGTCGCCGGGAACCAGTAATCGTTCCAGCAGGCCGTCCATGAAAAAGGTGTTTTCAACCGGTCCGGCATTCTTTTTCATCACCACCACCGCCGGGCCGGACACCCGGTATTCCAGAGGCCGGTCGACAACTTCATTGTTCAGAGCGTAAATCGGATAACGATTTTTGTTACCTCTTATAATGGCGTCTATTCGCCGCAAACCCACATCGAGATCATTCTCCCGGTACACCAGGCTGTCAGAAACGGGAGATAAACCAAGGCGGTCACCATATTTATTATTAAGGCTCTGCCAGTACCAGTCCATTATGTCAGGCAGCAGCAGTCGGTTTCGGCGGATTATCACCACATCCCGCCGATAACCGCACACTTCCTGAAGATATCTAATGGGGAAACATGAACTATCGGCAAACAGGATAGCCAGAGCGTTCTGTTCCATGGACTTAAGCTGGTCTTTTCCATATCTGAAAGTGATAAAATGATCTCTTTTGGTTACTTTCGGCTGATTCCAGCAGATGAGCATCACCACCACAACAACCAGTGTTGACCATGATACAAGGGTGGTAAACGTCTGTCTTCTAATCCCCCGGCACACACCAGTGAGCCCCCAGGCAACCGCAACGGCGGCCAATGGGTATACGAGAAGATACCATCCAGAAAGAGGAGTTTTCATGATGATGATTACTGCCACAGTTGTAATGGCCGTCAGGTTCAAAACTCGTAAATAGAGCGACTTCCATGTTTGAATCCATTGCATTCCCACAGCCACGAGAAGAGAAAAAATCAAGTAACACGGTATATAGTAGACGGTGACAACAAACCGTTTGATTTCGTCGAACGGAAACTTCAACATGAGGATGAGCCCCACCGAGTTCAACACGAATATCACCGCCATAGAGGATATTTCCCGGGGACGGATTTTCATCAGTTGGTATAATCCGAACAAACCGGGAATTACCAGTATCCAGGCAAACTGTGAGCTCAACTCGGAAAAGAAATGACCCAGGAACTTATCTTTAGCCTCCCACAACATGATCTGTTCAATTGCCTTTTTAGACTCGGCGAGGCTGTAAAATCCTTTCCCATCCGGGCGCTGGAAGGAATCTTTCCGTTCCTGGTACTTCTTCTCGATCTGGTCGGGAGTGAAGGGTGATCCGAACTCTAACTGTTTGTACTGCTTTCTGGTGATATGGTCCCGGGTCTTTTCATACGTATCGGGAGCACCCCAGTTAATACCCGGCTGGTGTATTGCCCGAAGGGGAAGGTAGAGATACAGGGAAAGCCCCAGGAACAGAAAGAAAGAAGCCTTTAACCCTGTTAAAATATTTTTTCCCGGAAAGGTTTCCCGGAGCGACATGAACTCCAAAACCAGCCATAATCCCGATGCCGCAAACAGGAAAAGACTCATGAAATGATTGGTCATGGACACTCCCAGGAGAAAAGCAATAGCGGCCACTTTTCGTGGAAAATATAATTTTGAAAACAGCATCGAAAGCACCAAGACAGTTAGTAAAGCATGCAGTGTGTAAACTTCTGCTCCCAGGCACTGGTCCCAGAATACCCTGGTCACGGCGAACAACGTCGCGGCAAAACCGGACCAGAACCGGTTGATACCAAGATTTTTACCCAGGAAATACATTCCGGCGACAGCTCCTGACCCGAGAACGGCGGTGCCCAGGTTAGTTCTAAAACCGATATCTCCCAGCGGTAGGACACAGAACAATTTACCCAGGACAGAAAAGAGAGGGTATCCTGGTGGATGCGATACTCCCAGCAACCAGGCGGATGCCGAGAAGGTCGGACTGTCGCCGGCATAGATGGTCGGGCAAAGATTTCTCAGGTAAAGCACGAAAGACCCGATCAGCAGCATCCCGGCGATAACATTTGAATAGCGGTGACTTCCGGCTGTTTCAGTTTTCTGTCGTACCGCATCTGACCGACGCTGCTTTTTTTTTCTTACCATGTGCTAAAAAGCAAACTCCAGTCCCACCAGGTAGGCGTCGAGAGTAGTACGGATGTTGGCCTGTTGACCGGTCCCAGCCAAATCTATTTCAAGAGTTGACATCCCCAGTTTTACCGCCGCCCGTCCGTCCAGGAATCGTTTTCTGATTCCCAGACTGAGTTGTGTCCGGTCAAGAAGTGATTCATTGACATGATAAATAGTCCCGAAATATTCTCCCATGAGCTCGAATTTACCGCCCAGTATTCTGCTTCTGAATCCCAATCCAAGACTTAGACTGTCCCCCAGTTTCAGATACAGCGATGTGGCCGGACCGCCTCCCTGGCGATAGCCGCCATACGCCACGTAGAAGGTAGGATGACCGTCTTTCTGCCCGAGTTCTTCGTTGATGCTTTCGTAGATATTTCTTAATGGTTTGCTCAAACCATCCATTGAAACCACCGTAACACTCACACCGAAAGTAACTGCCGAGTCAACATATTGTCTGCCGGCCAACCGGCCTATATTCGGCGTGTATTTGGTGAAAAGAGTCATCTCGTTTCCGCGGTAATGAGATGTTGCTTGGCCGGTTCCCAATGACTGGGGAGAAGAAAGTTCGGTTAAGCGGTAAGAAACACCTGCTTCCACTCCCCGAGCGGCACCCACAGCCACACCCACCGTCTGCAATGTGACTTCCAGTTCCGGTGCGCTGAACCAGGCAGCGTTAACAAATGTCCGCCGGTCGCCCCTGGATAACACTTCGGCCGAGGGAAGAAAAACATATCCGCCGGGACCGAAAAACGTCACTGCATGCATCGTTGCCGATTCAACAGCGCCGGCGGCTGCCAGGTGAAACTGAATAAGAACCGGGAACAATAAGAGAGCCATACCCAACCGGCCTATCCTGTGGATATTTCTTCCCATCAAGCGTTACTCCAGTTCAATCTCCAACACCGGTCCTTCTTCTCCACGTTCTTCCAAAATCCGTATGTTGTTCTCGGCATAGATTAGCAGTTGATCTATCAACCGCATCGGCACGGTTTTTTCATCCCACTTGCCTTTTCGATGCAGGATTTGAATCTCCTTTACCCTCAATATGCAATCTTTATATCGTTTAACCTGAAAACAGAGCCTGGCCAAAGAATACCGGGTGACTTCCTGGCGTTTCTTGTTATCGTAGATGAGCCCCTGCTCCAGATGATAGATTGCTTCGTCCAGTCGTTCCTGGTTAACCAGCATCCTGGCCAGGCTATAATGAGCCTGGAAGAAATTAGGCATGTACCGAATAAGTTCCCGGTAGTATTCTTCCGCCTCCTCCTTGAGGCCAATGGCTTCATGCAGGCCTCCAAGCTGGTAGTACGAAAATCGCGATTGAAGCTGCTCCAGCGATTTTTTATAAGCGCTTATAGCCTCCTCGTGTTTTTTCTGAACCCTGAGCATCTCAGCCAGGCGGAAATACGCTTCCCCATTGTTCGGATCAATCTCAATGCTGCGGCGGAACGAGTTCTCTGTTCCCTGTTGTTTGATCAACTCAGGCATATTTTTGGAAACCTGATACCCTAAACCCAGCCTGATATAAGCGTTCGCGATAAACAGCCTGATCAGCATGAAAAGCGCTACTAGAACCGCCGCCACCACCATCATCTGAGAACCGACCCGTAAACCCGGGGGAATCTCGACACGTTCTTCACCGTTAGCAGGCGCCGTTTGTTTGCTCTCCGGCTTCATACATACTTCCTCGTAGGCGGCGGCGCACATCCCGAGAGCAGCCCAAAAGATTATGGCTATGGTGGGGCGGTGAAAAGGAAAACTGACCATGGCGTGCGAAAGGATACCCAGGTTGGTAGCCACCAATGAAGCGTAAAACACTCTTTTAGATGGAGATTCCAGTGTATAGAGCAGTTTTCCAACCATCCACAGAGCCGTCACAATCACGCCAAGGAAGGAGAGTAACCCCAAAAAACCCATCTCAGCACCGGTCTGAAGGTATTCATTGTGCGCTCGTATGGGCGACACCGCGGTCTCCCGGTATTTTTCAGTACCAGGTTTTTCAAAAAACATCCCTTGATACCTAAAGTAAAGATACTTGAAGTTCCCTACCCCAACCCCGATAACCGGATGATCTTTCATCATATCCCAGGTGCACTGCCACATGAGCAGACGCTGCTTGATATTTCTTTCTTCCGGGTTAGCGATACTTTTGAAACGATGATAATACGCCTTCACTTGGTTGTGGTAGAAGACTTCTGCAACGAGGCCGACAACCATCATTACCACCAACGCTACCACTAATAGATTCCCGGTCCTGAGAGACGGAACCTTTTTCCGTAACTCGGGTATAACGAAAAAAAGAAACATGACCGCAAAACAAAACGACGAGCCCGCAAAAGACAGCCAGGCCCCCCTGGTCTGGGTAGGCAGAATACAGAGAAACGACAATAAAAACGCCATGCATCCCAGGCTAAAACGGAAAAACCCACCTTTTGACCTGGTACTCATGATTGCATCAACAAGCCCCCCGGCAATTTCCCCCAGGGCCAGAGGCAACATGGTAACCAGAAATCCGGCCAGAAAGTTGGGATTGCCAAAGAAGGAAAATACTTTCAAACGGCCGGAGGGATTAACCGCAAAAATAAACTCCATTCCAAAGTTTTGCATGATACCGTAAAGAGCGCATATGATCCCCGAGGTCAGCACCATCCTGATCAGAAATCGTTGCCTGGAAAAATTTCGAACGCAATGAAGTATCAGATAAAAAACCAGGATGTAGTTTACAAACCTGAGCCAATCAGTGAGAGCCAGATACATTCGGTACGAGAAGTAGATGGAAACGGTCATGATTCCCAGATACAAGGAAACAGGGAGAATGAGCGGGGAGCGGCTTAACTTTACATCTCCCGCTCTTATCATTTTAACCGCCCACAGAGTGGTCGCGGTGAGAACCAGGATCTGCACGAACATGTCCTTGGGAATGTAGAACATCTTGGTTGTATACTTGAAATAAACTACCGGGGTAAGAAGAAAAAGCAAGGCCAGAATACCCTGTATGACCCAGTTGTACCGTCTGTCTGCCTGTGAGTTCATAATCCACATAATACCACAGGAAAGTCAGTAACCGAAACCGTTTCCATTTCAAGCGCCAGGGAAAATAAATTGTCCTTGACTCGTATATTTCACCAACAGCAAAGGAACTTTTATGTATAATTGAGCCGTTGACTATTAAGAGAGGTGTTTGTCTCGATGAGTAATACCAGGGGATTTTCTTTGATTGAACTGATGATAGTCGTGGCCATCATCGGTATCCTGGTAGCGGTAGCACTTCCACAATTTTCAAGTATGTCGGATGACGCCAAAACAGCTAAAGTCAAACAGGATATTGATGTCATTATCAACGCTCTAACCAGATTCAACTCCATGGAACCGAGAAAAGCCGACTCTTTGACGGTACTCAAAGGGAAATACATAGTCAAGTTGCCGATAGACCCGTGGGGAGCCGACTACTATCTCGACGTTTTTGCCGGTGTCATTGGCAGCCAGGGAGCCGACGGGCAGAGGCAAACACGGGACGATGTTACTCTCTCATACCTGCCCGATCCACGGCTCATGGATGTCAAATTTCTGGACGTGGGAAAGAAGCGAATTATAATTCCGGACATTCCGTACGCCGTTACTGGGGCTTCTAAGTCGCTATCTGGAAAAACTGTGCCCAACGACAGGCGGGCTTGTTACGGAGACATGATAGAATTGACATTCACCCGGCCGGTGTGGAATGATTCCGCCTTTTCCCCGGTAACGAATCCCGTTGTTCTCGACCATCCTACCAGCGATGAAAAAATCGAAGCCGAACTGGATCTTTCCGGCACTCCCATTACTGAATTTATATTTACTAACTCTCCTGTGAATCCGGACAACCCCGTTTTCTCTACACATGATCTTTCATCCATCGCGGCCTTTTCGGTTTCCAATGAGTATAATCATATCATGTATATCCCCTGGGGAGAACCCGACAAGATTATCATTATATTAGGCTATACTGTGATCTTTGGCGACTGGAACGGTGACAGTGATCAAGAGCTTTACACCACCATAATGCCCGGGTTGATGTATATGAATCTCAAAGAGAACAACCTATTCACCGACCGGACACGAAGCAAACTTCCGTTTCAACCGTCCGCCCTCCCGATGCAGCTGAAACTATAACTCATGAAATATACGGGTTAAGAGAGGGTCACTGCGGAACCACTTTCGGCAAAGTAAAAAATGGAGGCGGGTCGATCTTTTCACTTTTCAGGAACTGAGCGGCTTTGGCCATGTCCCGGGCAATCGTGTTCTGACGTCTCAGCAGTTTAAGAGCTTTGTCTGGAAACTTGGTGAATGTCTTGAAAGCAGTCGATGGAGGCCCCCCCATAATGGCGGTAACTTCCCGTTGAATTCGAGTAATTTCTTGATTCCCGACGGTAATGAATGAAATGAAGTGCTCGGCCGCCCTGGCTCGATCACCCTTTTTTACCGCCAGTTTTGCCAGTTGGTAACGGGCCTCGATAATCGGCTGGCGACTGTCTCTGTCGGCACGGATCCAGGCCTGTTCGGCTTCTTCTGAGGACCCGAGGATGTCGGCGACCAGTCCCAGGCTGAAGGCAGCCTCACCCAACCGGGGATACAACTCCAAAGCACGGTTATACTCGTCACGTGCCTGGCTATAGAGTTTCATGGCGCTGTAGATAGAACCCCGGTTGTAATGGGCCATATAACCTGCCTTGCGGTTAAGCGATTCCCCATACAATGAAAGAGCCCGGTCAGTGTCTCCCGAAAGAACCGCTGCCTGGGCCTGATAATAAGGTATGAGAGGGTTCCAGGGATTATAATTGGCAGCCGCCGTTAGATGCTTCACGGCCGCCTCACCGTGGCCGGTTTTTACCAGGCCGATAGCCGAACTGATATGTATATCCGAGGCCGCCAGTCTGAACAACATGATGAGTAGCAGAACCGGCAGAACCACACCCGTGATCGCCGCCGGAATCCATCCGAGAGTAAATCCACTTGTTCGACATTCGGTCACCGGTGACAGTCTTTTTCCGGCCAGCAAGCCCAGCGATCCAAACAGCACGACTCCGGATACCGGCAGGCTTAACGGAAACCCAACTAATCCATCCACCAGACAGGCGGCGGCGGAGGCGCTCAAGGAAGCCCGCCACAGAGTTTCGTCTTCGAATCGTAAACGTGACACAAGAGGATCGGTACGGTTGTTCTCACCGTTTCCAGGCAGAGAGGATAATCCCCGCCAAAATACAGCGGCCAGGAAAGACAGAAAGAGAATGACTCCCGGTACTCCTGTCTCCGCAGCCAGCTCGAGGTAATCATTGTGGATATGGTTCGGAGACGCAGAATATTTCCTATCGTCTTCGTTTCCTTCCAGAAAGTACCGGCGCTGATAGTCAAGATACCGGTCTCCCAATGTTCCCAAACCCACCCCGAAAACCGGGTGGTCTCCAACAATCTTCCAGGAAACTTTCCACATGAGTAAGCGTTTCCTTATATTAGGATTGTCAGGATCGAGAGCAGACTTGACCCGTTCGCCCAAATCCAGTCTATCGTTCCAAAATGAAACCGTTATGATCAAACCCGCCACCATGGCTGCTGCAGCCAGAGCCAGCTTCTTTATCATTCGGCGGCGTCTGCCGGACCTATCGGGATAGCTTGGGAAATAAGAGTTTTTTACCAGGATTCCAACAAATATGATTACTCCACAGATACATGCCAGCCATCCGCCCCGGGAGCGAGTAAGAAGTAGACAGACTAACGCCAGGATAATTGCCACGCCTCCGGTCAACCGTCTGACCGTCCCTCCCTGGAGAAACCAATACAGGGAGAAAAGAAGTAAAGCTGCCAGGGATCCGGCCAGGTAATTGGGATTGCCCACCAGTGAATACATTCGCAACCTGCCGAAAAGCTGTAGATCGGGAAACAGTGGAAAACCTGCAAATTGGGCGATGCCCACCGCTGCTAGAAGTCCGGCCGATAGCGCCGACAGTCCGCTTAACCTGCTCCTGAAACTCTGATCATCAGACGTTTCCACCGCGACCAGGTACACCACCAGAAGCGCAGCGACATACAGTATCCGTTCAAAAAAATAATGCAGGTTTGGCCCGTCAACACCTTGCCTGGCTATGAGATACAGACCGGCTCCAGCAACCCACAAAAAAAACGCCTGTATAAACGTGTCCGGCACCCCCTTCGGCCGGGGAGACCGAAACCGTGTCCATACGAGTATGGGAAGCGCGATTGCTGCTATCAGTTCCATAAACCACATTTTGGGTTTTGTGAAGCCTTCACTGGAAAAGGGAAGAAATAATACCGGGACAACGAGCAACAACAAGGACAGGAGATAAGAAAACCGGCGGTTCCCGGTATGAGAAAAGGAGAGGGAAGCTTGATGCTCCCCTCTCCTCGTCATTATCGTCTCCGTCACGGACCAACCGGGAGATTGATTCGCGGCGAGGCCGGGGTCGAACCGGACGGTACCGATCTCGTCCAGGCACTTTCAGTCTCATCGTACTCGAAGAACACGATCTGCGATCCGAACTTATCGGCCGAGCCGTCACCGGTACTGTCATAAGCAGCTTCCATCAAGTACCAGACCTGGGTGGCATCTTCAGGTGTCGGCAGGTACATGATGAAGTTGGCGTACTCGTTGCTGGCGGTCCGGTCGGGGTTAGTCACCAGGCCGGTGGTGAACTCGATGGTGGTAGTACTGAGACCGGCACCGGCCGACACGATGATTCCCGCCGGAGCGGTTTCATTGTCGTCGTACTGTCCGGCAGTACCGCCGCCGTCCTCGACCCAGGCCATACCCATTACCGGCAGTCCCAGCTGGTCTTCGCCGAGGGTAATGGGGATACTGGCTTCGACCGTAGCACCGGGAGTGATGACTATCTCGCTCGCCAGGCTGCCCGTAGCGTATACCTGTTTGACCGCCTCGAAACTGTAGCCGTTCTCAATGTCGCCGCGAACACCGGTCACCGTGTAGGTACCGTCGTCACCGGTGGTGGCCACATAGTTGTTCAGGCTGTTGGAGAACTTCACCGTCACCCCGGATACCGGCAGACCTCTCACTACATCGCCGCCGGGCAGGGTAAGTGTCGCCCCGGCACCGGTATCATACACGATACCCCAGACGGTAGCCCAGAGCGGTTCGATACTGAAGTTGGCACTAATGCTTTCTCCGGTTGTTATAGTCACGTTCGCCGCCTTGCTCTCGTAGCCGGAGAGCGTCGCCTCGATGGTCAGACCGGTGGATGCCGGCACCGCGGTAATCAAATACGTTCCGTCGGCAGCTGTGGTCTCGGTAAGAGACGTGCCGACTACCGTAACCGAAGCGCCCTCCAGGCCGTACCCGTTTGCTAAATCGACGACCTGGCCGGCTATGGCGCCGGTGGTTCTAAGCAGGGCCAGGTCAACAACGGCTATCTCACCGCGTTTAAGGACATAAGGATCGGCTGTCGCCACCTGATAACCGGGGCTGTGAGCAGTCACTTCAATGGTTCGGCCGACCAACTCTACGGAGATACCGTTGATCTCATAGATACCGGTCGCCACATCCACTTCCGCCGAGTAGCCGGTATCTTTGATCACGACTTCCGTACCTTCCGGCAAGGCCGAAGCAGAGGTGATGGCATCGTATATCGTGCCAGTCACCGTGCCGGTGGTCGGCGGGAGCTCCAGGTCATGGCTGACCGTTACCCCCGGATCAAACTGGATATCGCTGCTGGTGACAGACGTGAACCCTATTTTCGAAACCACCAGATTCCGGGTCACACCACTTACAACCCCCACGGAAATACTTGTTATCTCATAAGCGCCGGTATCATCCGTGGTGGCGCTCTTGCCGGTATCCTTTATCAACACCAGGGCTCCGGAGATCGGCTGACCGCTCTTCTGGTCCGTGACGGTACCCTCTATCTTCGCTATGCTCGGCGTCAACTCGATAGACATGTTAACGGTAAGTATCCCGCCGGAACCGAAGGTAGCCGGGATAGTGCTCTCGGTGTTGGTGAAGAATTTTTCTTTCACGACCTCGACGCTGGCGCCGGCAAAGAGGGATGTGCTGATATTTGCAAACTCGAACGCCCCGTCGTCACCGGTGGTGTCAGTCAACCCACCGCCCTTGAGCAGGCGAACAGTGGCGGCAGAGATAACCTCGCCGGTGGTACTATCGGTAATAAACCCGGTCACCAAACCGGTGAGCGGCTTGATCTTGCCGTCCAGGCTCACCGTGCTGCCGCCGGAGATCTCCACCACTTCGGTGGTGGTTTGATAGTCGGCCAGCACGAACTCCAGCGTTACCTCGCGGGTACCGCCGGTTTCCACCAGGATGGAGGGTATAAGGTAGCTCCCATCGATACCGGTGGTGTCGTCCCGTGATGTCCCGCGCACCCTGACGATAGCACCTTCGAGTGCCGTGCCGCTGTAGAAGTCGGTTACCAGGCCGGCCACACTTCCGATGTTGGGAGTGAGTGGCACGTCGATGGATACCGTGCCGCCCCTGACCAGCGTGCCCTGCCCTTCACCGGGGAGATAACCGGTGGCGGTAACGTCCACGATCATGCTTTCCCCGCCCTCGGCCACGGGGACATCCTCTAATAAGTAGGAGCCATCCGCTGCTGAGTTTTCAGAGGAACCCGTACCACGTACCTGCACCCGGGCTCCGGGAACTTCATCCCCGGTGGAAGCGTTGGTGATCTGACCGGTGATGGTTCCCTTCACGTGCTGCATCTCCAGCAGTTTGTAAGCTTTGACTCCGCGGGTAACGGCAACGCCTTCGTCGAGCGACTCGTACTCGGGCATACTGACCTCCAGAGTCACACCCAGGGTGATACCTACGGAAAGATCGACATACACGTTCGATATCTCGAACAGCCCGGTGCCGTCGGAATTGGTTTCGTGCTGCGTGCCGGTTATCCGTACACTGGCGCCGGAAATGGCCAGACCGGTGTCGGTATCGATGACAAGACCGGTAAGATGTCCCACAGTGGGTTCGATAGTAACATCGATGGTGGCGGTGGAACCGGGGGTGATGTCCACCCGGCCTGTGCCCGTATCGTAATTGGTTGCGGTCACTTCCACACTGGCCCCACCGTTGGCGTCAGCCAGGACATTTTCAATCTCGTACAAGCCGTTCGCGTCGGTTTCCTCAATAATGGTCGAACCGACCACCCGCACGGTGGCGCCGCTGATGCCGCGCCCGTCAAGTTCGTCGGTCACGAGACCGACGATCGTGCCCGTGGCCCGGGTCAACGTCAGCACGATGGTACTCACCGAACCGGCCACCATGGTCACTTCTTCGGTAGCGGTACCGTAGGTGCTGGCGGTTGCTTCCGCCTCTATTCCAGTCTTGACGGGAACATTGGTGATGGAGAAATTACCGGTGCCGTCGGTGACATCGTTCAACAGCGTGCCGAGTAGCCGTACCGTGGCCCCGGAAATACCGCTACCGGAGCCGGCATCCATAACCGTCCCGGCCACCGTGCCGTAGTTCGGCGTCAGCGGCTGGTCAAGCAGCGTCGTCTGACCGAAAGTAATCTCGGTGGTCGTGCCTGTTACACTGGTGTAATTAGGCGCCGTAAAGGTGAGGTTGACCTCCCGGGTCTGGCCGGTCAACGGTATCCGGTCGAGCTCGTAAGCCCCGTTTCCATCCGTCTGATCACTCAGACTGGTACCGCTGATTCGGACGGTGGCGCCGGAGATCGAGGCACCGGTACCCGAGTCGACCACCTGCCCGACCAGGCTGCCTGTACTGGGATCGATGGAGATCGTAACCGACGTGGTCTCACCGGAATCAACGGTGACGTCGGTTATGGAATCCTCATTGTAATCGGCGTGGCGCGCAGCCAGAGTGTAACCCGGCGATCCTTTCACCTCCACATTGGCGATGTTAAAGAGACCTTCCCCGTCCGTCAAATCCGACAGCGCGGTCCCGGTGATACTGACCCTGGCGCCGGAGATTCCCTGATTGGTTACACTGTCACGCACGGAACCGGTAATATACCCGGTCTTGGGCGCAAGGGCAAAGTCGAGCACGGTGGCCTGACCGCCCACGATATCAATTACATCGGTCTCGGTGGAGTACCCGATAGTGATGACCTGGATGGTCGTACCTTCCTGGACCGGGATACCGGTAATCGTGTACTGTCCGGTGGCGTCCTCGGTCTCGCCGATCTTCTCGGTGCCAACCACCCGCACCGTGGCATTGGTCACGCCGCTGCCGGTAGAGGCATCGGTGATCTGCCCGACCAGGGAGCCGGTAATCGGCCGCATCCCGATGGAGGCCGTGGTCGTGGATCCGGCCGTGACGGTAACACTGCCAACCGATTCCGGGCTGAAGTCGGCCGCGGTAGCTTCCAGGGTGATACCCGTACCGGCCTCCACATTGGTGATCAGATAGAGACCATCGGAGTCACTCTCCACTTCAATCTGGGTGCCGGCCACCCGCACCTTGGCGTCGGCGATGGGCGAAGCGGTGGTGGCGTCGGTGACCTGGCCGGCAATGCTGCCCACATTGGGCGAAATGGCCAGGTCGACAGTCACCACGGACCCGGCGATCAAGTCGAAGCTCTCAGCGGTAGAGGTGTACCCACGGTTGAACGCTTCCACCGTGACGCCCTCTTCTTTAACCGTGATATTTTCTATGGTGTACATACCGTCGTTGTCCGTTGCTTCGGCCAGTGACGTCCCGGCGATACGGACGGTGGCGCCGCTCACCCCGGCCCTGGTCTTCGAATCGGTGATACGCCCGGTGATGGCGCCGGTGGTGGGATAGAGCGATTTGTTTACCGTTACGAACTCGCCCGAGGTAATGGTCACGCTGGAGACCGTATCGCTCTGATAGTCAGGTGCGAAAAACTCCAGAGTGGTACCGGTCACCTTGGTGGGAACCGAGTTCACGGTGTAGGCACCGTTGCTGCCGGCGATACCCACTAAAGAGGTCCCCACAACCCGCACATTGGCTCCGGATATACCGCGGCCGGTGGAGAAATCGGTAACGACACCGACGATACCACCGGTAAGCGGACTGAGCTCCAGATCGGCGGTGACGGTCGAACCCGATTCCACCGCCACCAGTGTATTCCCTTCACCACTTATGTTTTCATACCCGACGAAGAAGGCTTCTACCGTTACCGAAGTCACCAGCGGTACATCGGCGATGGAATAGCTGCCGTCGCCGCCGGTGGCGGTTGATAAATCGGTGCCCGACACCCGGACGGTAGCCCCGCTGAGACCCTGGGCGGTAGTGGAATCGGTGACCACGCCGGCAATGTTGCCGGTACCGAGTTCGAGATCGATATTGACCGAGGTCACCTCGCCGGAGCTGATGGTCACCAAAATATCGTTCTTGAGCTGGTACCCGCGGGCGGAAACCTCGAGGGTCGTCCCCATGACGGGTATATTTTCAATGTTGAAATCACCGTTGCCGTCGGTGGCTTCAGCCAGCGCCGTACCGATGACCCGTACCGTGGCCCCGGATATCGGCGTGGAGGTCCCGTACTTCCTGACCACACCGGCGATACTGCCGACATTCGGCGTGAGCTCGACATCGACGGTGATCGTCTCTCCGGCCCTGACCAGCACATCACCTTCTTTGGACGAGGTGAAGCCCGAGAAGAAGACCTCCACCGTGGTGGCGGCGGTAGTCACCGGTACATCGGTGATGGAAAACATACCGCCGGAATCGGTGAGACCCTGCCGTTGGGTACCGGCAATCCGTACCGTGGCCCCGGATATCCCCTGGAAGGTCTTGCTGTTGGTAACCATACCGGCAATGACACCGGTGTTCGGTGAGAGGTAAACGGTCACCGTGGTGGCCTCACCCGGGTTGACCACGACACCGCCGCTCGAACCGGATACGAATCCGGAAGCGAAAGCCTCAACCGTGGTGCCGGTGGTGGTTGGAACACCTTCAATGCTGAAGCTGCCGTCACTGGCGGCGCTCACCTGGAGGGCCGTGCCCACTACCTTGACGCTGGCGCCTGAAAGCCCCGTACCGGTAGCCCTATTGAGCACCTGCCCGGCCACGATACCAGTGGTAGGCGTCAGGTCCAGGTCAACCGACGTTGTTTGGCCCGGACTGATAACAACGCCACCCGAACTCGAGCTCCGGAACCCGGAAGAGAAAGCCTCAACGGTAGAACCGGTTGAAACCGGTACATCCGCGATGATGTAACTACCGTCATTCTCGGTGAGTGCGGAAAGCGATGTTCCCATGACCCGGACCGCGGCGCCGGAAATACCTTCCGCGGTAGTCTCGTCAAGCACGAGCCCAACGAGGGTGCCGGTCTTCGGGATAAGTTCGAGATCGACACTGGTGGTTTCACCCGGTTTGACCTCCACGCCTCCCTGCGGCACACTGGTGAAACCGGTCATGTAGGCTTCGACAGTGGAGCCGGTGGTGGTGGGAATGGAAACGATAGTGAAACTGCCGTCACCGGCTGTCACCTGGGAGATAGAGGTTCCCAGAATTCGTACCGTAGCGCCGCTCAAACCCGATCCGGTAGCCTGGTTAAACACGATACCGGACATACTGCCGGTGTTCGGGTAGAGGCTCAGATTGACCATGGTGACCTGCCCGGCGACCACGTCCACACTGCCCTCGTTGGCCATGGTGAAACCAGTAGCGTAGGCTTCAACCGTGGACCCGCTGGCGCCGATAGGCACCGATTCAAACTCGTATTCACCGGTAGCTGAAGAAGCCGTGGACAATGAGGTGCCGGAGATCCTGATGGTGGCCCCGCTGAGTCCTGATCCGGTGCTGGTATTCGTGATAATACCAACGATGCTGCCGGTGTTGGGAGTCAGATTGAGATCAACGATGGTGGTTTCACCATACTTGACCTCCAATCCGCCTTCATTGCCGTACTGGTACCCGACGCTGGACACTTCCACCGTTATTCCCGTCCGGGCCGGTACGTTGGAGATACTGTAAGTACCGTCCCCAGCAGTATTGGCGAAGAGCGAAGTGCCCGATACACGGACCGTGGCGTTGGATATTCCTGCACCCGTGCTGCTGTCCGTGATCTGGCCGGCCAGCACACCCATGCTCGGGAACAGGCTCATGTCCACGGTGGTAACGGCACCCTGGGCCACTGTCACGTCGCCTTCCCGGTCGGTCACGAATCCGGGAGCGTAAGCTTCCACGGTAATACCGGTCCCGGTGGGAACGCTGCCGATCAGGAAGATACCATCAACATCGGACCGGGCGGAGAGAGCCGAACCGGCCACTCGAATGGTGGCGCCGCTGACAGCCAGGAAAGTCGAAGCGTCCGTCACCTGGCCGACGATGGTCCCGATGTTCGGCGATATCTCGATATCGACCGTGGTGGCGGTTCCCGGTTCGACATCGACGCTGCCGGTGACACCTTTGGTGTAGCCGACGATGAAGGCTTCCACTGTCCCCCCGGTCATAACCGGTACATCCTCCATGGAATAGGTACCATCACCGGCGGTCACGGTGGAGAGCAGCGTTCCGACCACCCGTACAACCGCTCCGCTGACACCACCCTGGGTCGTGGAGTCGACGATCTGACCGGTCAGATAACCGACACGCGGCAAGAGCTCGATATCCACACTGGTGGTCTCGCCGGCAACCAGAGCAACGCTGGCCTCGTAATTGGATACATAGCCGGTGGCATTGGCTTCAACCGTGGTACCGGAAACGGAAACCGGTACGCTGACAATCGAATAGCTGCCATCGCCGCCGGTGATAGCGAAGAGTGACGTTCCCGCTACCCGCACGGTGGCGCCGGATAAGGCCGAACCGGTAGCCTTGTTGGTCACCACGCCGCTGATATTGGAAGTACTCGGCAGCAGGTCGAGGTCAACGGTCGTTGTTCCACCGGGATTGAGTTCCACGTCAGACTGCGAATTATTGTCGTACCCGGCCTTGAACGCCTCCACCGTGGTGCCGGAAATACTGACCGGTACCGAGGCGATAGTGTAGCTGCCGTCGGCGGCGGAAACGGCAGAAAGCGATGTTCCCGACACGCGGATAGTGGCGCCGCTCAAGCCAGTTCCTGTCTTCTCATCGGCGATTACACCGGATATGGAAGCGGAAGTCGGCTGGAGCGCAATATTGACCAGGATGGCCTCGCCGGCGACGATAGAGATATTCGTTTCTTCGCCTCTCTGGTAATTGGACGCGAATACTTCCACCGTGGTTCCGGTCAACACCGGCACTTCCTCGATGGTATAGCTGCCGTCTGTTTCCGTCCGGGCGGAAAGGGCCGTACCGGCCACCCGCACCGTGGCCAAAGCTATACCGGCGGAAGTGCTGGCATCGGTGATCTGACCGGTGACGATACCGACATTCGGACTGAGGTCGATATCGGCGGTGGCGGTGGTACCGGAAAGAACAGTTATATCGGACGCCTGCCCCAGGATATATCCGTTGGCCACCGCCTCCACGGTGGTGCCGGTAATGACCGGCACACTCTCGATGAGGTAGGTCCCGTCATCGTTGGTGAGCGTGGAAAGGGCCGTCCCCAGCACCCGAACGATGGCGCTTGGTATTCCGCGGGCGGTCTTCAGGTCGCGCACCACACCGGCCAGACTGCCGGTAGTCAGTTCGAGAGAGATGTTGACGGTGGTAGATTCACCGGCTTTGATAGTCACGCTTTCCACGTCACCCGGTGAGTAACCGGACGCAAAGGCTTCTATGGTAGTCCCGGTCATGACCGGGATGGCCGAAATGGCGTAGGTACCATCGGTGGCTGTGACCACCAGGAGTGATGTTCCACCGACCCGGACCGTAGCGCCGGCGATTCCCTGGGCTGTGCTTCTGTCGGTAACGATACCGGCAATAGAGCCCTTCTTCGGAACCAGGGATAGATCCACAGTGGTGCTGGCGCCGGCCTTGACCACAACGCCGGTGGTTTGCTCGGTCTCGTACCCGACAGCCACCGCTTCGATGGTGGTGCCGGTGGTGACCGCCACGTTGACGATCACATAGCTACCGTCAATAGCAGTGGTGGCGGACAGGAAGGTCCCCGCAACCCGCACCGTGGCGCCGCCCAGACCGTCACCGGTAGACTGGTCGATAATCTGGCCGGCCACCGCACCAGACGTGGGCGACAGGATGATATCCACCGAGGTGGTGGTAGATCCGGGATCGACCACCACGCCACTGGTGGTGCCGCGTTCGTAACCTTGAGCGGTCGCCTCTACGGTCAAGCCCGAAGCACTGGTTGGGACTTCGACAATCGTATAGCTGCCGTCCTCAAGCGTGGTGGTGGAGAGCATGGTCCCGGCGACCCGGGCCGTGGCTCCGGGAATTCCCTGTTTGGTAACCGAGTCGAGGACTTGCCCGACGATGACGCCGACACTGGGAGTCAATTCTATATCGGCGGTGGTGGTGGTGCCGGGTTCGATGACGACACTCGACTTGAAACCGAGTTCGTAGTTGATCTTGAACGCTTCGATGGTGGTGCCGGTGGTAATCGGTACCTCCGGGATATCATACGTACCGTCGTTGCTGGTGGTAGCCACCAGGGAGGTACCCGTCACCCGCACGATGGCGCCACTGATCCCCCCCTGAGTAGTGGAATCGGTGATCTGACCCACCAATGATCCTATGGTGGGATCCAGTTTGAGATCAACCGTGGTGGTCTCCGCCGGCAGGATGGAGACTCCGCCTTCAGCCGAACTGAGGAAACCGGTGGCAAACGCTTCCACAGTGGTGCCGGTAGCCGTGGGAACATCTTCAATCAAGTAACTACCGTCGATGCTGGTGGTAGTGGAAAGCGAGGTCCCGCTGATACGTACCACCGATCCTGCCAGACCGCCGCCGGTACTCTTGTTGGTGACCACACCGGCGATGGCGCCGACACTCTTGGTCAGCTCGACGTTGACGGTAGTGGTCTGCCCGGGCAGGATAGATACACTGGCTACTCTATTCTGCCGGTACCCGCTTTTGGTAATCTCTATGGTGGTCCCATCGAGATATACCGGGACCCCGTCAATGGTGTAGGTGCCGTCCTCGGCTGTAATCATACTGAGAGCGCTACCCACGATCCGTACGGTCGATCCGGCTATTCCGGCAGTCGATTTGGAATCGGTGATGATACCGGTAATTGATCCCGTAGTGGGATCCAGTGTCACATTAACCGTAGTGGTCTCACCCGGCGAGATGTCAATGTTGCCCGCGCTATCTCGCTGGTAATTGGCAGCGGTGACCTCAATGGTGGTTCCGGTAAGCACGGGAACCTTATCGATCTTATAGATACCATAATTATCGGTGATGGCACTCCTGGCTGTACCCACTACCCGGACCGTGGCCTCTGAGATACCTTCGGCGGTGGTGGCATCGGTGATCTGACCGGCAACCGTACCCGTGTTTTGCTGCAGGGATACATTGACCGTAGTCACGGAACCGGCCGACACGTCCACACTTGACACCGTGGCCGTTTGATACCCGGAAGCCCTGACCTCGACGGTAGCTCCGGTCATGACGGAGAGTTCTTCGAACGTGTACAGACCGCCCTCTTCCGTCCTCCTGTTCTCGATGGTGCCCAGAATCAACACCGTGGCGTTCGTGACGCCCTCGGCGGTGCCGGCATCGGTGATAACACCGGTGATTCCACCGGTCTGTTTGGTGAGTTCAAAGTCGAGAACCGATGTGGAGCCGGCATAGATGGTGACATTCTTGACCTGCTCGCCGTAGGCGCTCAGGAGCGCGGAGATGGTTTCTACCGTTTCACCGTTGGCTTGTACCGGTATGCCGGTTATGGTGTACCGTCCGTCGGAAGTCGTGAGCGCTTCCAGGTCGGTGCCGACTACCCGTACGATGGACTGGTTGAGCCCCAATCCGTCGGTGGCGCTGTAGATAGTACCGGTCACATTCCCCACCCGCCGCTGGAGAAACAGGTCCGCGAAAGTAGTCTCCCCGGCAACCAGGTCGATATCGCTTTGCGATTTCATGAAGTAGCCGTCCATTCGCACCTCCAATGTCCGGCCGGAGTATGCAAGCGGCACTTCGACGATAGTATAGCTGCCGTCGTAGTCGGACGTGGTCCCGTACTGGGTGCCCTTAAGCTTGATGGAGACTCCCTGGATACCGTTCTCCGTGATGGCGTCCGTTATGTAACCGGCGATGGTGCCCGTATTGGGAATCATTACGGCATCCACGGTGGTAACCTGACCGGCCGCGATATTTATATCGCCGTCATCCAAGGATTGATAGTTGGGGTCGAAAAACTCCAGGGTAAGTCCGTCGAGGTCCAGCGGGATTTCGTTGATAGCGTAGAAACCCTCGCTGTCCGTTTGGGCTTCGAACTGCGGTAGCGCAGTGCCGCCGATCTTGACTATAACGTCCTTCACGGGTGTTCCGGAAATCGAATCCATTACCTGGCCTGCCACCGCGCCCACATCGGCCGTGATACTGAAATTGACGGTCACCACTCCACCGGCTACGATCTCCACATCGCCGGTGCGCACGGAAGTAAAACCAAGGGACACGGCCTCCACTGTATATCCCGTGGCTGCCGGGATATTTTCAATGATATACAGGCCGTCTGAGCTGGACTGGTCCTCAAACACGGTTCCCATCATCCTGACGGTAACGTTAGCTATGGCCTTGCCGCTGACGGAATTTCTGACCTGGCCGGTAATGGTGCCCATGGTACGCGAGATGTAGATATCCAGGGTAGAAGTCGTACCGGCGGTAAGTTCCAGGTTCCCGACCAGTTTGGTCGCGTACCCGCTAACGATTACCTCCACGGTCTTGCCGTTGT
The DNA here is from genome assembly GCA_964593455.1 of uncultured bacterium. Classification (GTDB taxonomy): domain Bacteria; phylum Muiribacteriota; class CAYSPT01; order CAYSPT01; family CAYSPT01; genus CAZQHK01. The sequence goes on along the minus strand of CAZQHK010000006.1, from coordinate 22,838 downwards.
GGATAACCGGAACACCGGTGATTTCAAAGGCGCCGAGGGCCTGGCTCACAGTGCTGCTGGTGGTTTGGAAAGAGGTCCCCAGGATTCTAACGGTGGCGCCTCCGACCCCGATTTCCGTAGCTTCGTCGATGATCCGCCCGGCCACGCCGCTGCTGGTGGAATCGAGAGTTATATTGAGAGTACTTATCTCGCCGGGCTCGATCGCTACATTCTCGGCATAGTACGTGCTGTAACTGGTCAGGGAGAATTCAAGCGTGTTGCCGCTTAAATTCCCGGGAATATCTTCAAAAGTATAGTACCCATCATTATCGGTTTCGGAAGAGAACCGTGATCCCAGGAGCCGCACCTGAACGTCTTTCAGGGGCTCGTCGGTGATGGAATCCTTGACCTGCCCGGCCAGAGTGCCGATGCTGGGAGCGAGAGCCACATTGGCAGTGACTACCCCGCCCGCCGGGACATCCACGCTGCCCACATAACCGATATCGTACCCGGAAGCAACGATTTCCAGGGTGTAACCGTCGGCGGTGGGAACATCCTCCATCTTATACTGCCCGGTAGAGGAGGTGACTATCTCGAAGTGAGTCCCGACTATGCGGACCGTCGCGTCCTTGATAAGTTGGCCGGAGATGGTCTCCGTGACCTCGCCGGCGATAATACCCACCCGGGAGGAAAGCTCGATATCGAGAGCGCTGATGGTTCCGGCCACGATGTCGACACCGGCCACTTGCCTGAGCGCATACCCCTGGGCGGACACTTCAATGGTTTTTCCGCTATGAATGATAGGTATATTATTTATAAGGTATTCGCCGGAAGCATCACTGACAACCATATACGCAGTGCCGATAAGCCTGACGGAAGCTTTCTCGATAGCCGTACCTTCGGACTCACTGGTGATACGGCCGGCCAGGCTACCGGTGGAAGGATCAATGAAGATGTCGAGTGTTGATATCTCACCGGGAGCGATCCTCACGTTGGCGGCATAGTACGTACTGTAGTTGGACATGGAGATTTCAAGCGTGTTGCCGCTTAACGATCCGGGGATATTTTCAAAGAGATAGTACCCTTCACTATCGGTTTCGGAAGAGAACCGTGATCCCAGGAGCCGCACCTGAGCGTTTTTCACCGCTTCATCGGTCACGGAATCCCTGACCTGCCCGGCCAGGGTGCCAATACTGGGCGCGAGAGCCACATTGGCAGTGACCACCCCGCCCGCCGGGACATCCACGCCGCCCACATAACCGATATCATACCCGGAAGCAACGATTTCCAGGGTGTATCCGTCAGCCGCGGGAACATCCTCCACCTTATACTGCCCGGTAGCGGAGGTGACCATCTCGAAGTGAGTCCCGACTATGCGGACCGTCGCGTCCTTGATAAGCTGGCCGGAGATGGTCTCCGTGACCTCGCCGGCAATAATACCCACCCGGGAGGAAAGCTCGATATCGAGAGAACTGACGGTGCCGGCCAGGATGTCGACACTGGCCACTTGTTTAAGCGCGTACCCCTGGGCGGACACTTCAAGGGTTTTTCCGCTATGAATAGTAGGTATATCTTCTATAAAATACTCGCCGGAAGAATCACTAACAACCGTATACGCAGTGCCGATAAGCCTGACGGTAGCTTCCTCGATAGCCGTGCCTTCGGTCTCACTGGTAATACGGCCGGCCAAACTACCGGTGGAAGGATCGATGAAGATGTCGAGCGAAGTTATCTCACCGGGAGCAATCCTCACATTTTCGGCATAGTACGCGCTGTAGTTGGACATGGAGACTTCGAGAGTGTTCCCGCTCAATGAACCGGGCAGATTTTCAAAGAGATAGTACCCTTCGGCGCTGGTAACGGTGGAGAACCGCGACCCCAGGAGCCTTATCTGGGCGCCTTTTACTGCTTCGGTGGTCACTGAATCCCTGATTTGCCCGGCCAGGGTGCCGATACTCGGGCTGAGCGATACATTAGCGGTAACCACGCCTCCCGCCGGGACATCAACGTCGCCCAGGTAGCTGATACCATAACCCGACGCGACTACTTCCAGAGTATACCCCTCGGCGGCGAGCACATCTATCACCTTGTACTGTCCGTTGCGGTCGGTGGTCTGCTCGAAATGCGTGCCGACGATACGGATGGTGGCGTTAGTGATAGGCTGGCCGGAGATAGTCTCGATGATTTCACCGGCCACGCTACCGACCCGGGAAGAGAGTTCCACATCCAGGCTGGAGATGGTTCCGGGAACAATATCCACGTTTGATATCCGCTCGAGAGCGAACCCACGGGCCGAGACCTCGAGCGTCTTACCGCTATGGATGGTGGGGATATTTTCTACCTTGTACTGACCTTCAACGTCGGAAGTAACAGTGTACGCAGTCCCGATCAACCTGACGGTGGCTCCTTCGATCACCTTGCCTTCGGCTTCGTCGGTGATCCGTCCAACCAAGCTGCCGGTAGAAGGCACGAGATCGGCGTTGATGGTGATGCTCTCACCGGACCGAACACTGGTATCTTCATACTGGAAGGTATCGAACCCGACAGCTGATATTTCGAGCGTCATGCCGTCCAGGGCGGTGGGCACACTGTCGAACGTATAGTACCCGGAGGTATCTGTGCTGGTAGTCAACTTTGAGCCCAGTATCCTGAGCTGCGCCCCCGTCAGAATATCGGACGTGAAAGCGTTTCTCACCTGGCCGGTAATGGTTCCGGTGGCCGGGTCCAGCGAGACGTCAAGATACGTGGTCTCACCGGAGTTGATAGTTACACTGCCAACAGATAGGGTGGTATATCCCATGGCCACGAAATCCACCGTGCCGGCTTCCAGCACCGGAACGCCGGTAATGGTGTAATTACCATCCTTGTCGGTAGCTTTGGAAAGAGAAGTGCCTTTGATACGGACTTCAGCATCTTCTATGCCCATACCGGTGTTCGCGTCATCAAGCCGTCCGGCCAATATGCCGTTAGCCTGTTCCATGACGATATTGACCGTAGTGGTCCGACCGGGAAACACAAGCATGCTACCGACGGTGGCCCGGCCGTAACCCACGGCCGTCACTTCCAGGGTGCTGCCGGAAGCGGCGGTAGGGACATCAGCCAGAGTGAAAGTACCGTCGGCAACGGTCTTGGCCTGGACCTTGGGCGCGCCTGAAAGCTTGACCAGCGCATCTTTGATCGGGATGTTGGTCCCTTTCTCCACCACCTGGCCGGATACCTGGCCGGCGGTGGGTTGCAGGCTTACATCCGCCGTGACTGTTTCGCCGGCTTTGGTGATAACCCCACCGGTCTCGCCACGCTGGAATCCTACGGCCACCGCTTCGATGGTCGTTCCGTCCAGGAAAAGCGGGACCTCGATCATGGTATATGTGCCCGTGGTGTCGGTTAAGGTAGACAGAGAGGTCCCTTTCAACCGCACGGTGGCGCCGGCCAGCCCGTCACCGGTGGTTTCGTTGTAAACCAGACCGGATACCGCCCCCGTAGTAGGCGCCAACCCGACGTCTACGGTGGTGGTCATACCAGCGGTAATCGGCACACCACCCACCTGCTCGGTAGCGTACCCGGCGGCGGAGGCTTCCACCGTAGTCCCACTGACGCTGGTGGGAATACCGGATATGATGTAACTGCCGTCAGCGCCGGACCGGGTCTGTTTCGATGTACGATACACCCTGACAATGGAGTTTGAAACCACCCGGCCGGTAGACTGGTCATAGATTTGACCGGCCACGGAACCGGTCTTCGAAGTCAAGTTGAAATCGACGATAGAAGTCTGGTTGGCCAGTACCTGAACATCACCCTGACTGATCCGCTCGTAACCGGAAGCAAAGACCTCCACGGTCATTCCCTCTCCCTGGGGAACATTACCGATATTGTAGTTGCCGTATTCGGTGGAGATGACTTCCAGGGTCGTACCCGATACCCGGATAGTGGCTTCCGAGATTCCGATGCCGGTAGATCCGTCAAT
>CAZQHK010000006.1:0-18795 GCA_964593455.1 uncultured bacterium | reverse complement strand
GCGGTTTTACCCGGAAACACGTTGACACCGGTCTTTTCGGCTTTCTGGTATCCTGATTTGGTAAAGGTAACCGTGTATCCCGACGCCACCCTGATACCTTCGATACTGAAACTGCCGTCATCGGCGGTGGCCACGCTTTTGGTGGAATCGCTGACCCTGACCAACACGCCTTTCAAGCCGGCACCCGTTTCGCCGTCGGTAACCTGTCCGGAGATAGTACCAATTTTTGGGGTAAGCTCGAAATCATCCACGGAAGTAATCTCACCCGCTTTGACTTCGACCCCCGTGACGCTGGCTACTTCGTACGAGATAGAGTAGGCGATCAACTGGTACGTCCCGATTGTCAAATTGGACATGGTGTAAGAACCGTTTGCCAGGGTGAACGACCGGTAATCGGTACCCACGACTTCCACCGACACACCCGACAGTCCCTGAGAGTTTTCCCCATCCTTGGCCACACCGACCAGCGAACCGGTACCGGCGTTGAGCTCGATGTCCTGCGACGTTGTTTTACTAGCCTTGACCTTTATTTGAGGCACCTGGTTGACACCGTATCCCACCTTGGCCGCCTTGAGCGTGTAGCTCACGCCGATGGGAACCATCTCGAAGGTGAACAAGCCGTCCTCGGTGGTCTTGGTGGTCAGCGCCGTGCCCACGACCACCACCGAGGCCTTGTCGATACCGACCAGAGAGTCGGCGTCCACTACCTGTCCGGCAATACTCCCCGACTTACGGTCCAGCTTAAACATGGTCTTGGAGTCGGTGGTGGTCTTTCCGGCCTCGACCTTGATACCGGGAGAAGTTCCCGTTTCATAGGTAATGGAGTAGGCGATCAGGTTGTACGTGCTCTCGGGGATATCGTCGAACCTGAATGAGCCGCTGATATCGGTCAACGTGGCGTAATTGGTCCCCATGATTTCCACCGTGGCGCCGGCAATACCGTCATCGGTGGCCTTATCGGTGATAATACCGGCGATATTACCCCGCTTGAGCGCCAGAATGAAGTCCATGGACATATCGAGGTTTTCCTTGTTCATAGTAAAGGGTTGATCCTCGGTATAATAACTGTCGTTCGCAGCCCTGAGCGTATACATACCGATAGGAACCCGGTTGAAACTGTACTTGCCGTCCGTACCGGTCACCACCGACTGGGGAGACTCGCCGCCCTTTTCCGGGGTAAGCGTAATGGTAATACCCGGAATAGGCGTGGTCTCTTCTTCTTCCTGGATACCGTTTGAATTGTCATCTTCATAGACCGTGCCCGATATCCCACCGACGATAAGCGCCAGCTTGATATCCATTTCATCCAGATCATCGGCCAGCGTCGGCACATCGATTATCTCGACCCAGGTATCGTAGCTGTCCAGGGTGAACTGGATCCGCCAGCCGTTCCCCACCGGCATCTTCGGGATAACAAAACTGCCGTTGGCGGCGGTGAGCGTAGTCAGGTCAACCTGTTTATCCTTGGGAACATCGAGGACCATGACCTCGACCTCCATGAGCGGAAGATCGGATTCTTCGTCGGTCACGATTCCCCGAAGCTGCCGGGTCTGAACATTGAGGACGAAATTGACCGATGCCACCGATCCTTCACTTACCCTGACCTCTTTTAGAACAGGTATATATTTATCCTTTACGTTCTGGGCCGCCCGGATGAGGTAGTTGCCGACAGCGCGGTTCACCATGAAGAAACTCCCGTCAAACCTGGTGCTTTCTTCGGCAAAAACGCCTTCACGCTGATAGATGAAATCAAGCTCTACGGATACTCCCTGCAAGACATTTCCGTACACATCGGTAACCACGCCGGAGACATGCCCCAGACCTTCTACTTTAGCCGGACGCAGAGCGATGCTTATATCATCCCGGTTGGGATTATCAGGAGTAAGTGTTACCTCGCCTTCAAAGGCGTCCGGCAGGTAATTGGGGGCGCCGGATACGATGAAATACGCTTCTCCCGTTGCGGTCAGCGGTACGTTCTCCATCCGGTACCACCCGTCCAACCTGGTACGGGATTTATGCTCGTCCTCGAACCCGAATATCTCGATAGTGGCCCCCGGGATACCTTCACCCGAACCGAACTCTCCGTCACCGTTCTTATCTTCATATATAAAACCTGAAATACTTCCCTTTATTCCCACCATGTCGATCCTGACGGGCGGATCGGTAACCCGTCCTTCCTCGACGACGATCTGGCTGGCATATCCCGGCAGGTAGGCGGAGCCGGCTTCGGCGTGGAACGTATAGTACTGGGGCGGTGCCACCGGAGAGGCAGGTATATTCTGGAAGACGAACGATCCGTCTACCACGGTCACCGCTTCCACGGTAGCGCCGGTGGCGCCGAGTTCCGGCTGGGGAGGATCGTCGGTGTTGTGACGAAGCGGTTCACCGTCCCACGTCTCGATCCAGACCGTGGCGCCGGCCACCGGATCGAAGTTGTCCTTTTCAATGACGGTCCCGGGAACGATACCTTTGTCGGGGTCACTGGTAAATGGTTCCAGAGTGAAGTTCTGCAGATACTCCTGGTCGGCGGTGGTTACCTTGACCGTCTGGCTCTGGGGAATATAACCGAGCTTTCGCACGGTGATGTAATAGCTGATGGTACTGGTCATTACCCGGGGAAACTCGTACATGCCGTAGTGATCACCGATCCGGCCGGTAAAAGTGATCTGACCGCCCAGTTCCACGGTGGCGCCGTTGACCGGCTGCGCGGTGAGAGCATCCAGTACCTGGCCGAAAACCCTGCCGACGTCTTCAGTGGATCTTTTGAGTTCGATTTTCTGGGTCAGCTCATACGTACCGGATCCGGGCGGGATGGTTATTTCGATGCCCCGGTCAAGCGCATCGTATCCCAGGTGGGGAGGCGGAGTGGCAAACAACCGGTAGGTTCCCACGGGCGAAAGCGGGAAGGTAAATACGCCGGTGTGGATATAGTCGGCAGCGGTAAAGGCTTCCAGACCGACCTCGGTCTCTACTTTAACATTATTCAAACCCAACTTGGTGATCGAATCCACCACCCGGCCCTTCAACGGCCTGAACTTCGCGTCCGCCGGGGCGGGTTGACCGCCACCGTCATCATCATCGCCGCCAGTTCCGCCGGGGGCCGTCGGTGCGAGCTGAACGGAGCCGATATCAACCGACTCCAGGCGCTGGGGAACGATATTCGTGACGGGCGACTTGAGCTTGTAGGTGATATAATTCTGCCGGGAAATGGTCAGGTTGTATGTGGCCAGGGCCGGGACGGTCAGTTGGAACATACCGGCTTTGGACATACCCACCGAAGTGGTCGTGGCCGAATATGCCTGGCCGGTGGTGGGGTCCTTGAGATCAGTCTTTACCAGCGCTCCATCGAGCGCAGTCCCGTTCTCATCCAGGACCTGGCCCTGGATCATACCCCGGGACGTGTCACTATCACGCCTGAAGCTCCGAGGCTGGGTGGATAAAGTCTTAGTCTTGCCTAAATCGGTGCTGAGAATGACCACCTGAACGTCAGCGATCTCGTAATTAGCCTTGAAAAAGCTGAGACCGTGGGTGCCAACCGGAACATTGTGAAGCACGAATAATCCGGCATCCGAAGTCGTGGCGGTCAGATTTGTGCCCCCGGTTACTGCGAGCGTCACCTGGACTCCTCCCAAGCCACTCTCCGGCTTGGTCCAACTGGCTTCCAGCACCTTCCCCTGCAACGTGGTAGGTTGGCCGGTTGGAGAAGTTTGGCCATTATCGGGGATGATCACATCTCCTCCAAGCTCTTCCGGAGGAGCACAGCCGACGGTCAGTGTGATGGCCGCCAACATTGAAAAGAACAGGGTTATGAAGACTACACCGATGCAATTTCGCAGTGATTTCAAGGCATATAGCCCCCTTTAACTGATATTAGCTGCACAAGAAAGTAGCATATTTCGTGCCATTTCCACGAGATCTATACTTTATTCCAAGAAACAAATTGTTTTCCAGCCGTAATTTTACGTAAAAAATCAGAATCTGAGTCCTATCCCGACTCCTGTTCCGGAAGCGGGAGGACTGAACTGAGCTGCGTCTTCCGCTCTGCGATCGCTCTGAATCCGGTAGATGTACAGGTTGAGCGTTTCACCCAGGTCTTTCCGGACACCAAAGTTTATCTCGTCATACCGGCCCCGATGCTGGCGGAGCTCAAATATGAACGTGGTGCCTTTAAACGATGGAATGGCCGGTTTAAGCTTCAAACCAACATTCAAGCCGCTGTCGGACCCCAGGCCGCCGCCTTCATACAGGTACACAAACAAAACATCCAGGGCCGGAGTGGCGTTGACCTCCATGGTAAAAGAACCGATGTGTGTATTCTGCAGGACATGCCCGGTGCTGCCGACCCCGAAAAACTCTCCGAGGTCCCGACCGCGCAGGAATTTTTCGAGGTATCCGTAGTAATATCCAATGGCCAGCGTCAGGTTATCCCTGGTCGGAGCAAGCTGGTACTTGGCCCCCAGGACAGTTGTCCAGCCGGTGACGGTCTGACCGAAGAACGAGACCTGCATATCGTACTTGGCAACGGTAAATTCGACATCTTCGGTCAAGCCGTAGTTTAGGGAATAATACTGCCAGGTAGTTTTGGTTGAACTGTTCCTGACAAAAGAATAGCCGGTCACGAACTGTCCGGGTGGAGCCAGGGCTGGACTGGGCAATTCCAAGTATCCGGTAGGTCCAAGGAAGGAAGCGGCTTTGCCGAGCAGGGGGCTGGTTCTGGCTGCTTCTGCCCGCTTTGCCGCCCGATCATCCCGGATATCTTTCTTGACGTCGAGTTCGAGATAACCGTGTCCTTTTTTCCTGAGATCCATGAACTCCTCATAGCCCAAGGCTTTGAGCTGTTCATCAAGCTCCCGTTCTGTCTTTGTTTTTTTACTTTCAGCGGTTGGCCGGGATTCTTCAAAATGAGAATCGGCGAAACTGAAACTACCGGGCATAACCATTTGAGAAATGATGGTAACAAGAAGCATTATCCGTATCAACGATACTTTCAACAAGGCTCTCTCCTCGCTTTATTTCTAGTCCCATAACCTGCAGACACACCGATACTTCGACACACTTCACCCTATTATTATAAAAAAGTTCTTGAAAAGTATACCACCAGTTTTAGAAGCCATCAACACGCAGTAATAGGGCCGAAAAACGAGCATTTGGGTCCACTCACTGGCCCTTTTTGCCCACCTTGTTTTCGAGAATGATCAGGTTTGCCTTGACCAGTTGGTTGGATGGTTCCAAACGCAGAGCTTTCCTCCACCAGACACGGGCTGCTGCCCATTTTTCCCGGCTAAAATCGATGGCTCCCAATCCGATAAGCGCCGGAATGGAATTCGGATCTCCCGCCAGTGCCCGGCGGTACTCCCGTTCGGCCCCGTCCAGGTCCTTCAGATCGAACAGAATGGATCCCCGGCTTGAGCGTGCCTTGGATTCCAGAGAAACATCCTTCGCCGCGCTTTCATAAGCCTCGAGAGCCTTCATCAAACGATCGGTGCGGGAATAGAGATAAGCGAGATTAAACCAGGCTAAAGAGTACTGGGAATTGAGGCTGAGCGCTATATTGAGGAAAGCTTCCGCATCGTAATACCGTTCGGCTTTGATCAAGTCCGTGCTCACATTATAAAGAAACGACCGGTAGGTAATAAGCAGGCCCCGGTCAACGAAACTGGCCAGGGGAGGATGGTAAAGGGCTCTCAACTGAAACCGCTCCCATAACCTGATGGTCGTATCCATTGAATCCCCGTGTATTGCCCGCTCCTCCTCCGACCCGCCGACCACCAGCCGCCTTCCCAAACCCCATCGATAACTAGAAATGGTGTCGGGCTGTTCCGGAATTTCAGTGGACGAAAACACTGGTGCCGAATCACGGACGTCCGTAAATGAATCGATGGTATTCGCCAGCACGGTAGCATAATCAGTGGATCTCTCCCATCGTGACAGACCGCCCAATTTACTCATTTCAACATGATGCCGGGCCAATTGTTTTGGGTACCACCGATAGGTCAAGGACGGAAGGCTAACGCATAACAGGGGACTTTTCCGCAGGCTGCCGGCGGAGATCAAATACCAGAGGGGAAAAGTCAGGGAATCACCGGTAGTCAGGAGAAGACTGTCCCGGGACACCGGGAGAAGAAAGTTTCTGACGTAATCAATTACAAGCGTGTCCCGGCGCCGGTTCTGTATGGAATATTCGGAGGTTCCCAGCCACCAGGCGGCGGCCAGCAGGAGGATGGCCACCAGGATCGACACAGTTTTTTTATACCCCGGCCGGTAACCGGCTATTTTTGTCATTCCCACTCCCGCCGGCAGTAGCAGCAACACTAACGGCACGACATAGAACACTTCCATGACATGCCGTTTCAGTTCAGCTGCCTCCACGGGTGGTGAGTAGAATATGATACCGGCTACGACTATCAAAAAAGCCGTTATCCATGAACACAAAAATTTGAAGTCTTGTTTTCTCCACGCCATCAGGCCGATAATAACCGGCACGACTCCTACCCACAAAAGGGACCTGAGTACGAGACCGGCCATCAGGGAAGCATGTTCCAGTACTCCGGTCCAGGTCCAGGAAACTGCCTCAACCTGCCGGTATTCGAGCCTGAAGATGAGTGCAAACAAGTTATTGAATGACACCGGGTCACCCCAGTTAACCAGGGGGCCATGGCATGTGAACAACGGAAACACGAGCAGCAGGGAAATCCCCAGGGCCGCCACCAACAAGATAACCAGGAACGCTCTCAAAGTCCACTCGGTAGCCCGGATGTGATACGCGGTAATGGCCACCAACGAAGCCAATCCCATGTAATGCAACTCCAGTGACAGTACCCCGAGAAAGACCCCGGCGGTACAGCGTCGCACACCCGGCTTAAGTCCTACCCACAGCGATAGCAGCAAGATAAACAGGAAAGGAGAGTATACCTCAGCGGCCGTGGCGGTTCCCCACACGAGGGGACTGACGGACAGAAACAGCAAAAGCGGGCAACCGATAACCGGTGCAACAGCGTGGTCAGCCAGAATTTTCCCGAGAACGAAGAGGGCGGCGGCGGCCGTGGCAGCGGAAAAGAGATTGTAGCGAAACGCAACCCCGCCAAGAGGTAAAAAGCCAAAAATCCGGCCGAGCAGAACATACAGAGAATAACCGGGTGGATGAGCCGCCCCGAGCTCCCAGGAAGCAGCAATCAATTCTCCAGAGTCGCCACCGGTAACGGAAGGGGCGGTGGTCCTGAGGTACAGCGCAAAAATGAGCAGAAAGGCAATCAGCCAATAAGACGAACCAGCTTTTTTAGACATATTCCCTGCTTCGCCTTCCAACTTCCAGTATCGGTAACGTAAGCAGAGCAGAAAGGGAGCCTCTTATCCACATCTGGCTATAATCAATGTGATATCATCAAACAGCTCTGTATTTCCTCCCATGTGGTCAAAAACTTCCTGATAAATCCTGTCTCTCAACGCTTCCGGCTCCAACTGCCCATTATCTTTCACCACATCCAGGAGGCGCTTCAAACCGAACATCTCACCACGGTCGCCCTCTGTCTGAGCTTCGGTGACGCCATCGGTGTAAAAAACAAGGATATCGCCGTCTTTCAGCTCCACGGATTCCTCTTCAAAATCGGGAGACTCGAACATTCCCACAAACAGTCCGGTAGTTTCAAGAGCCTCGTATTTGCCGGTCTTGCGCCGAAGCAGCATGGGGTAGTTATGGCCGGCGTTGGTATACGTGAGCACCTTCTTTTCAAGATCGTAAACTCCGTAAAACAGGGTCGCATACATACCGGGAGGAGCGTCCCGCAAAACCAATGCGTTGACCCGTTCTATAACCTCGCGCGGCGAGGAGACCCGCCCGGCTTCGGTCCTTATCACGGCCCGCATCAGGGCCATGAGCAGGGCCGCCGGCACCCCTTTGCCCGCAACATCTCCGATAGACATGGCTAGACGCCGGTCATCGAGACGAACAAAATCGAAATAATCTCCGCCAACCTCCTTGGCCGGTATCGACCGGGCGGAAATAGTCAAACCTTCCACCTCGGGAGCCTTTTCGGGAAGCATGTTCATCTGAATGTCGTGAGCGATATTGAGCTCTTTCTCCATTCGTTCACGGTCCAATTCGCTACGGTAAAGATCAGCGTTCTCGATGGCCATAACAACCTGTGAAGCGAGAATAGTCAGGAGATTGAGATCGTCGCTGTTGAACGATTCGCCGGTCCGTTTGTCGGTGATGGAAAAAACTCCGATCACTTCTTCTTTCCTCAGCAGCGGGACGCTGATGAAAGACGGCGTTTTGTATCCGTCACCGATCATGTCCCGTATCCGCGAATCGACGGCGGCATCGGTAACAATGAGCGGTTCTCCGGTTCGAATCACCCATTCGGCAATCGATCCCCCTTCCATAGGAACGACATTTTCCAGGACGTCGCCTTCGCCGCCGAGACCTTTGGCTGTCCGGATCCTGAGCTCTCCCGACTCCTTGTCGAGCAGCATAATCGAGCACCGCTCGCAGTTCATCAACCGCGAAGCGCTGACCACGATTGTTTGCAGCAGTTCTCCCAGGTCAAAAATGCGGCTGATTTCACGGCCTAGGCGGTTGAGGTTGGAAAGCTGATGGACCTTCTTCTGCAGCTCACTCATGTTCTGGTACAGTTTCTCGGTCATCTGGTTGAACGCACCGGCCAAAATACCCAGTTCGTCACGGCTTTCCACCGGTATCCGATGGTCGAAATTGCCATCTGCTACCGCCTGAGCGCCACCTACCAGATGTCCTACCGGCCGCAGGATAAAACCAGCCAGCAGAATAGAAACCAGAAATCCGAGTATCATGGCTCCTACAGTGACGAATGTTACCGTCATCCGCATCCGGAAAAGCTCTCGTTTCATCGGAGCCAGAGAAAACCCTATCCGGACTGCACCGTGTACTTCTGTGCCTCCCACCATCGGGCGCCCGATCTCGATACCTTCCTTGATATCCGATATGACTCCATCTTTGCTCCCGAACTTGAGCGCCTTATTCGTCAGGGGATCGCTGAACTTCTCAGATACAAGATCATCATTCGGAGCAGCCACGATACACATTCCCTGATCGTCAACAACGTATATATACGCGATTTCCTCCCGGCGGTCTTTCACGACATCGAAGACGAACTCGTTGACGGCCGGATACCGCATTTCTACGATAGGCTCCATGCATCTTTCAGCCAGATGCTCGGAGAGTAATTTCCCCGATTTCTCCATCTTCTTCCTGATCAATTTCCGTTCTCGGTAATCCGACACCAGAGCCATGATTACCATGATTACGACGATCAGCAGTGAAACCAGCAGAACGAACTTCAATCTCAGGCCAAACGTAACTTTGCCTGTTATCTCATGTGACATATCCGAGAATCACCTTCGCCTTCTCACAGTCACGGGTGATCTGCCGGGATAGTTCAGCAGTGTTCCGAAACTTTTGATCACTTCTCAGCCGTTCAACGAATCTCACCCGGATAACCTCTCCGTACAGATCGCCGCTGAAGTCTATCATGTGTACCTCTATCGAGAAAGCACCCTCGCTAAATGTAGGGCTCTTACCAACATAAGCGGCCGCGGGCCGCCATCTGTTCTGCCAGCAGACGAGGATCGCGAATATCCCCTGACCGGGGACAATTTTCTCATGTTGCAGCAACGACAGATTGGCTGTAGGAAACCCGAGATCATGGCCCCGGGAACGGCCATGGATTACCCGCCCGGATATTTCATAATCCCTTCCGAGCAGTTTGGCCGCCTCTCCCACCTGTCCTTCAGTAATCAGTTTCCTGATGGAGCTGCTTGAAACATTTTTGTCGGCTATCTTCACTGCCTGGACCACATCTACAGTAAATCCAAGCTTTTTCCCCTGTTTTCTGAGAAGATCGGTGTTACCGGTTTTTTTCCAGCCAAACAGGAAATTGTACCCCACCACCACGGCCTGTACTCCCAGGACCTCATGGAGTGCATGGCGGCAAAAATCTTCCGCCGATATTACTGAAAAATCCCGGTTGAACGTGAGCAGCAAAACGGCATCGGCTCCATGACGATCGAGCAGGGTAAGCTTTTCATCAAGAGTGGTCAGGAAACGGAACTGCCGGCTGCCGTCCAGCACGTCCTGGGGATGGTTGGCAAAAGTTATCGCCAAAACCGGGCTATCTACCTTCGAAGCCAGATGGGACGCACGCCGGAGAAGTTCCCGATGTCCCAGGTGAACACCGTCAAAACATCCGATGACAGCACAGCTTCCCTTCAGTGATTCGGGAATAGACTCGAGAGATTTGAATACTCTCATGGTGCTATCAACACCTTACCATCTAGAGGGATATTATTCTTTTTCAATAGTACCATGCGTGCTCGAAGTTCATTCAGGTCGTTTCCGGCAGCACCCGTACCGGCTTGATTTTGTCTTCCTTGACATTTTTTACCACCGCAACCGCTTTTCCTGTCGCTACATCGAGCGCCAGAGCTACATCTTCGGGAGAAGAAAAAGCGGTTACACCCTCCTGCAGTGTGATTACTTGTCCGCACCTGATCTTCGAAACAGCTTCGGCATCCAGTAAAATTTTAGGAAGAAATTCGAGAGCTTTTTCCAGAGGAATCAGGTGCTCTGCCAGTGTGTGCCGGGTAGGTGATTCATTCCAAAACCGATGGGGAACCGCAGCTTGCAGCGTGAACGAGCCAACTCTCGTTCTCACTAACTCGGACAGGTGCGCAACCGTCCCCATTCGAGCCGCGATATCAACGGCGAGCACTCGCACGTAAACGCCGGTTTCACAGATTACCCTTACCAGCGCCTCGGGAAATTTTCCACTTGTTTTAAACTCCACCAGTTCCAATTGGTCCACCCGGCGTATACGGGCCGGGCGGGCCACCTGAAGGCCCTTTCTGGCCAGTTTGTGTAAACGGATACCATTAATTTTAACTGCCGATACCATCGGTGGAATCTGCTCAATTTCCCCGATGAACTCCGGTAGCACCGACGTTAACAGCTCGGCAGTGACCGAGGCCGGCGAATGGATCTTTTTTACAATTCCGGCAGCATCACCGGTATCAGTCTCGACACCGAAGATAATTCGTGCCTGATACTCTTTCTCCAAACGATGGAAGAACCGGGCTGTACGCGTAGCCTGTTCAACCAATACCAGCAATATACCGCTGGCCGGCGGATCGAGCGTACCGGTATGACCGACCCGGTTAGCACCGAGCATCTTTTTAACGCTCCGGACGATATCTTGAGAAGTTGGTCCCGGCCATTTGTCAATATTCAACAGACCGATCACGGTGAGGTTACTTCCTCCGCCGCCAGTATCTTCCTGAGCTCTCCAAGTACTTCATCTTTGACTTGTTGGAGAGGACCTTTGATGGTGACTCCTGCCGCCCGGCGATGCCCGCCCCCGCCAAAACGCTGGGCAAATCGGTTCACATCAAAATAATCCTTCGAGCGAAAATTTACATTGGTAACCTGGCTGGAAACCTCCTTGAACAGGAGAGCTATCTCTACACCATGAATAGTCCGGATGCAACTGATGATATCGTTTGTGTGTTCGAAGGTAGCGCCGTTGGATTCAAGTATTTCTCTGGTGACGGAACACCAGGCAATTCCAAGATCGAGATCTACTTTCATACCGGTTATAATGCTGCCTATCAACCGAATCCGGGGCAGTGCTTCATCATTGTAGAGCCGATTGGAAATTGCGGTAACATCCATCCCCCGCTCTACCAGAGCGGCGGCAATACGAAGACAGGCCGGAGAAGTGTTTTCATAGCTAAAACGGCCGGTATCGGTCATGATGGCAGCATAGAGAGCACCGGCGATTTCATCCGTGATATCCACATCCCATCGCCGGAAAATTTCATACAATATCTCTCCGGTAGAAGACGCTTCGGGAACGACCAGGTTCACATCGCCAAACAACTCGTTACCCATGTGATGATCGATATTTACTATGGTTGAAGCCCGATGCAAATGCAAACCCGGCACCCCGGACCGGTTAAAGGTGGCCACATCAAGCAGAACGGCTACATCATACATTTCACCGTTCGGAGGTGTCGTATATACTTCGAGTCCTTCAGTCAGAAAACGGTACACTTCCGGTACTCCATCTTGAAGTATTAGACATACACGGCGGTTTTCACCGGACAATATCCGGCTCAACGCGGCTATGGAGCCAATAGCGTCACCGTCCGGCCGTACATGTGTGGTCAGTAAAAAACTTTTTTTGTTCTTGAAAACATCCAGCACATCCTCATATTCAGCTGAAATCCGCTGTCCATCAGGATTCAAATCATCACTCTCACCAATTTCCAGAGTGGCCTGTTCCTGCCCCCGATTCAACTCCCGCATCAGTTCAAAAACCCGCTCTCCGGCGACAAAAGACTCATCGTACATGAACATGATCTGTGGTATGTAGCGCAGCCGGATATTGGCTCCAACCAGCCTTCTAACCCGGCCGGAAGCAGCCACCAGGGATTTCGAAAGGCGTGCTTTAGTGTCATCCGTTCCCATGATCGTAAAAAATATCTTTGCGAAGTGGAGATCTCTCGACACTTTTGCCCTGGTGATTGTTACCATGCTCATTCGAGGGTCTTTCAAGCCGGTGAGAACAACCCGGCTAACTTCCTGACGAATCAGTTCATTAACCCTATCCATCCGGTCAACCACGGATTTTAAACCTCACTTTCCTCAGCTGCGAAGTTTACTATTTTACAACACTTCTCGTGAAAAATAGATAATTTCCACTGGATAATTACTTTCGATGAAATGTTCGAGACCGGCAAAACAACTTTCCAGAACCTGAGAAGTGGCGGCGATAGAAACGATTCCGAGGGAAGCGGACTGCCAAATATCCTGATCGTCAATTTCAGATACAGCCACGTTAAAGCGGTTTCTCAATCGCCTGATCAAACTTCTCAGTACCTGACGCTTGTCCTTTAAGGAATGGCTGGCAGGAAGGTGAAGCTTCACACAGCATAAACCAATAACCATTACCAAAATCCACTTCGAGCAGCTATTTTTTCATTCGCCCGAATAATTCACAAATATTCGTAGCGCAGTGAAGGAAATGACCACAGATACAAGGCGTGTGCAGAAAAAGGCCCGGAAGCATAGCAGATTATTTGTGAATTATTCGGGTTTAGTCGCGTTCAATTTCTTTCATGGTGAAGACCTCAAGCACGTCACCGACCTTGATATCGTTGTATTTTTGAACACCGATACCGCACTCGTATCCGGTCGACACCTCTTTCACATCTTCCTTGAACCGTCTGAGTGAAGCGATTTTCCCATCGTACATGACAACTCCATCACGAACGACACGAATCGAACCATCCCTGACCACCTTGCCTTCCATGATATACGATCCGGCTACGGTACCGACACTGGGTACCCGGAAGGTCTGTCGAACTTCTGCCCGGCCCAACGTCTCCTCCTCGAAAATCGGATCGAGCATCCCTTTCATGGCGGCACGTACATCGTCGAGGGCAGCGTAAATGACATTGTATATTTTTATGTCGACACCCTCTTGCTCGGCCAGTTTCTCCACGCCGGTTCCGGGCCTGACGTGAAATCCGATCACGACAGCATCTGACGCCGAGGCCAGGAGCACGTCATTTTCGGTGACAGCTCCTACTCCGCCGTGGATCATCTTGACCGTAACTTCATCGTTGGAAATTCCTTCCAGCGATTCCTTCAAAGCGGTGACAGAGCCCTGCACGTCAGCCTTGACTACCAGCTTGAGTTCCTTGAGCTCTCCCTGCTGAATCCGGCTGAACAGGTCTTTCAACGAGATATGGGCCGGACGAACAAGCGTTGCTTTTCGCTCTTCGTGCTGCCGGTCAGTGGCTATCTGACGCGCTTTCTTCTCATTTTTTACCACTTCGAACAGGTCGCCCGCACTGGGTACGGACTTGAGACCAAATATCTCTACCGGCGTCCCGGCAATCGCTTCTTTGATCCGCTGACCGGCGTAATTGATCATAGCTCTGACCTTACCGTAAGACGTCCCGATAACAATAGCTTCGTTTTTACACAGAACACCGTTCTGGACCAGTACGGAGGCAATCGGGCCTTTACCGCGGTCAAGACGGGCTTCCAGCACCACTCCCCGCGGTGTGGCCTGGGGAGAATACTTCAACTCCAGCATATCCGCCGAAAGAAGAATCATTTCCAGAAGTTCGTCGAGATTGGTCTTTTCCTTGGCAGAAACTTCAACACATATAGTCTCTCCACCCCAATCTTCGGGAGACAAACCGTGACTGACCAGGTTTTGTTTCACCTTGTCAATGTTCGCTTTTTCCAGATCAACCTTGTTGATGGCAACGATAATGGGTATCTCAGCGGCGATAGCATGATCGATAGCTTCCACCGTCTGGGGCATGACACCGTCATCAGCGGCAACTACCAGAATGGCAATATCCGTCACCTTAGCTCCATGTGCGCGCATAGCCGTAAACGCTTCATGACCGGGAGTATCTATGAACGTGATACTCCGCCCGTTGGCAAGTTTCACCTCGGAAGCTCCGATATGCTGGGTAATACCTCCAGATTCACCACCTACTACATTGGTCTCTCTGATGGCATCCAGCAGAAGTGTCTTACCGTGATCGACATGTCCCATAACCGTTACTATGGGAGCCCGTTCCAGCTGAGGGCCTGTTTCTTCCTCTTCAGTTAATCTGGCTTCTTCCTCCTGGAAAACAGCTTTGAAACCAAACTCATCTGCTATGACCGCAGCTGTGTCATAGTCCAGTTTCTGATGAACACTGGTAACACCCATCCCCATGAGCTTTTTAACCATGTCTATACGGCGGATACCCATGAGGGTTCCCAGATCCTTTATCGAAATTTTCTCAGGCACCTGGATAGTGCGGCGGGCCTCTTCCTCAGCTTTTTGAAGGCGCAGTTGTTCCTCTTCTACCTTCTCAAGTTCAGCCGCGCGTTTTGCCTCTACCTTTGCTATTTCCGGAGCAAGGCTTTCCGCTTTCAACTGTTCTATCAGCTGTTGAGTTACTTCTTCGTCAACCGATGACAGATTGCTTTTGACGGGAACGCCAAGCTGAATCAGTCTTTCGAGAACATCTTTGCTGGGAATTCCAAGGTCCTTGGCAATCTGGTGGATCCTCTTCTTTGCCATAGTAGCACCTCAAACCTAATCCTTTACTGGTGATTTTTCATCATGAAACCGTTCTCCAGCCAGAGGTTCATCACTGCTGAACTCCTGTTCACGCTCTTTGAGCTTACGATCCCGTGACTCGGAACGGATATCTATCTTGCATTCAGTCAATTTGGCTGCCAGTCTTACGTTTTGTCCTTCTTTGCCGATAGACAGCGAAAGCATACTATCGGCTACAATCACTTCAGCTTCCCTGCTCTTCAGGTCCACCACGGCTGAGAGAACTTTAGCCGGGCTCAATGAGTTGATCACGTATTGGTGAAGATTATCCGTCCATTTAATGATGTCGATACGCTCACCATTGAGTTCACGGATTATCGGTTGGATACGAGAACCCTTTAACCCGACACAAGTGCCGACACAATCAACCCGGGCCTCTTTAGAGACCACAGCAACTTTGGACCTGGCCCCAGGCTCTCGAACTATTTTTTTAATCTCCACGATGTGCTCACTGATCTCAGGTATTTCCATTTCAAAAAGTTTCTTAAGAAAATCCGGATGTGATCTGGAGGCAACTATAACTGGCCCTCTCGGATTCCTTTCAACGTCGAAAATGAGAAATCTCACTCGATCTCCCTGCCGATAACGTTCACCGGGAATTTGTTCCTTCCAGGGCAGGATGACTTCGGCCCGGTCAACCAGGAGAAATATGTTCCTTCTTTCCCGCCGGTTAACAGTCCCGACTACGACGTCTCCGACGCGAGTAGCAAAACTTTCATAGATCAAATCCCGCTCGGCCTCTTTTAAACGTTGAATTACAACCTGTTTGGCTGTCTGTGCGGCTATACGGCCAAGCTTTTTCTGGCTCACCGCTTCTTCAATTTCATCGCCCACCTGGCAGTCTGATTTCTGTTTCCGGGCTTCAGACAATGGAATCGTCCACTTGCCTTTTTCACCGTCCGGGACAACCGTCCTCAAACAATAAACTCTGATCGCGCACGTATCATGATCTATTGAAATGCGAATATCCTTGTCGGTACCGAGGCTCCGTTTATAGGCGGATAAAAGCGCTGATTCCAGGGCACCGAAAATATATTCCTTCGACACACCTTTCTCTTTGTATAACTGGTTCAACGCTTCCATGAAATTACTGTCCATACCTAATGTCTCCTAACATCGATAAGGTTTTCCTTATTCCAAAGCTGCTTTGGCCACCAGGGCCAGAGGAACCCGGTGCTGCTCGCCGCCGGTCCCGGTTAAAACTATCTCTTCCAATTCAAGACCGTTCAAAATTCCCGATATAGTGCTCGTCTCGCCGTCGTTCTCGTTCAGCGTCACCATAACCCGACGGCCGGCAAACACCTCATAGTCCCGCTTTCGCTTCAATAAACGGCCAATTCCCGGAG
The DNA here is from genome assembly GCA_964593455.1 of uncultured bacterium. Classification (GTDB taxonomy): domain Bacteria; phylum Muiribacteriota; class CAYSPT01; order CAYSPT01; family CAYSPT01; genus CAZQHK01. The sequence continues at coordinate 2,285 of CAZQHK010000006.1, read as the reverse complement.
AAGAAACCTCCAAAACATATTTGACGGGGAACGGGTCATGCTCTTCCAGCCAGTCCGATAAAAGACGACTAACAGAGGCACAATCACCCACCGTCACTCCGCCTGTCCGGTCAATACTGACCCGGAGAATCGTCCGTCCGCCGGCACCGCAGATGGTTACATCTACTACCCGCACATCCTCGGGAGAGAGAAAATCGTCCAGTTCCCTTTCCAGGTCTCTGGCATTTACCGCCGCCAAGCCGGTAACCTCCCTAAACAAAAGAGTGGACAAAATAACAAGCCCACTCTCGCCTCAAACTCACCTGAATGGTTAATTCGGCTGTAGTATATCATGTTACATTTATTATTTGCAAGACCATAAGCTGGTTGAACGTGAAACGTACATCTGGTACAATCTTTCACCACAATGGACGATACATCGGAAATAACTCTCAGGAATGATCCGAACCTCAGCCTGACGCGTTTTATCGGTGAGAGAGCGACCTCGGCAGCCAGGCTCGAGGTTGAACATCCCGGATGGATCAGGCTGCCAGGGGGTGTGCATGTCCTCGCTTTCAGCCTCCAGGGTACGATCCATGCTGGTCGGGAGATTTTCGTAGTCGGCGTAGACGGTAATCGACTGATTGTCAAAGCTATCGCTGTCAACGAACCAGAACTCTTGAAGCGAATTTCCAGCATCATTTTGGATCTCGGCAGAACTCTCAAGGAAAAAGATCATCTTCTTTTGGGGGATGCTTACCTGGCCAGCGAAGATCCCGATGCGGCCCTGGAGGAGTTCGAGAAAGCGGAAGAACTGACCCTCGATCCAGAAACCTTCCTGACTCGGCTGGAAACCCGCGCCAGGCAGTCCATTGATGATGGCGATCTCGAAGAGGCTTCCCGATATTACCGGAAACTTTGCCGGCTAAAATTACGGTATATAGGTTCGGGAAACCCAGGAGGCAAAGATCAGCCATGAGGAAAATAGTCCAGAAAACACGCGTTTCAAAGAAAAGGAAGATACTAGAGGAAGACCGAAAGGTCAGATACCTGAGAGGGTTGGTTGATTCAGCGGTGCTGAAAATAATGAACAACCCGATGAGAAGGGACGAAGCACTTGAACTGGTAACCCGGATACGATTGGAAGCGGCGGAGATATTTCCCGATAAAATCTCGACATTCGATCTGATCTACGGCAATCGGTTCAAGCGGGTCATTGACGAGTACTGTCGGGAGTGAAACAATGAACAAGGATAAATCCGAGCTGGAAGATGACGGCTGGTGTTTCGCCTGCGGGATACACAACCCCAATAGCCTGCATCTTATGTTTAAAACCGAAGGAGAATATTTAACCACTACTTTCAAACCAAACCGCACACATCAGGGGTACAAGGGTATTCTCCACGGAGGAATTATTTGTACGTTGCTGGACGAAGTAATGGCCTGGTCGGCTATAGAATATGGGAAACCGGCGGTAACCGCACGCCTCGAGGTACGCTATTTGAAACCGGCCTCAACCGACGGCACACTGGAGGCCAGGGCCAGGGTGGTGGTGGAAAAGAAACGACTGATAAAAGTGGAAGCCGAACTCTATGAAATAGGAGTTGGCTGTGTCGCTAAAGCCAAGGCTGATCTTCTACCATTGTAAGTCTAAAACAGATGTGAATCGTCGGTAGATTAAAGAAGTTTGCCAATCATCAGGAAGCGGGAACAAACATCTCCCCATTGAGACGCTTGACCGGATCGTAGTATTTGCGGCACCGGTCGCAGCACAGGTCACCGTAATCGATATTCCATACCTTACGTCCCATATCTATGTCGTGGATTGTGTTGCAGACGATGCAGTTTATTTTCATTTTTATTCCTCTCCCTTTCCGTTCCCTTTCTTATTTCCGCTTCTTTCCAGATACCGTATCGTCATTTTTTGTAACTGACTTAAAGGAAAAATTGGCACGATGTTTGCTTTAACATGTAAAGGCTTTTAAACAAAGGGATAAATATTTTTTAAAATTTTAGATTCTTTAATTATCTGATTTCATTTTAAACTATTTTAAGTATCTAAAAGACAACTCTTAAATTTTTTGGCATAATCTTCGCATCCAAAAAAGGAGAGGCGGAATTCGCCTCTCCTTGATTATTCTCTGGTTTTACCCGGTAATTACCGCATCAGGTCATTGACTTTCATCAGCTTGCGAAGGACATCCGCCCGCTTAAGGGCGTCTTCCGAACCCAGAACCATGTTGGTGAGCTGCTCGCGGGCCACACCCAACACCGGCTGCAAGGCCTGCTCGACTCCGGGTCCTTCG
>CAZQHK010000005.1:56528-142120 GCA_964593455.1 uncultured bacterium | reverse complement strand
TTGGAACCTGTAACACTAACTTTGGAAGTGGTACAATGATTGGGGGCAGGTCAGGGCCACGAGTTCTTTACGCTGCCGGGTTTGTTCCGGGTGCCGTGCGGCATCAATATCCGTTCAGCCCGCTTCAATGTCATCCCTCCGGGCGTCAACCTGGACGTCTATTTCCCTTACCGTTGCCGGGACCGAAGAGAGCCTGAGCGCTGCCGGCGGATGAAGAGCCTGCTTTTCGATGACCGGCGGCAGGATATCTCCGGCCGCATCGACGATCCCGGCAAACGGCCGCTGTTCACCATGGCCCGTCTGGATACCATCAAGAACATTACCGGGCTGGTGGAAGCCTTCGGGCGGTCGGAGGAGCTCAAACAGCGGACCAATCTCATCATCGTAGCCGGGAAGGTCGATCGGGAGGAAGCCGATTCTCCGGAAGAGAAGGAACAGATCGATCTCGTATACCGGCTGGCGGAGGAGTATGACCTTCATGGGAGTTTCCGTTGGCTCGGGATCGGGCTCTCGAGACCGGACGCCGCAGAAGTGTACCGGGTTATCGCCGATCACTGCGGGATTTTCGTCCAACCGGCCCTGTACGAGGCGTTCGGCCTGACGGTCCTGGAAGCCATGCACTCGGGCCTGCCTACGGCTGCCACCAGGTATGGCGGGCCGTTGGAGATCATCCGGGAGGACGAAGACGGATTCCTGCTCGACGTCAAGGACCGTGAAGCGTTGGCTGCTAAACTGCTTGAGATTCTCGATCGGTTTGATCGGGACGGCGGTTATTGGCGCCGGATCTCGGAGGCCGGCATCAAACGTGTGGCAGAGCACTATAACTGGCCGGTCTATTGCCGGAACCTACTCGGTGCGGCCACTTGCTACCGGGCTTACCGGGAGCATCTGGGTGATGAGCAGCTAAAGCTCAGGCACGGCTATAACCGGCGGGTGTTCGAAGAGCTTTACAGGCCGCTTGTAAAACGGTTTAACAGCCGGAGTCCCGGTCACGATTAGTCGGCCGGCTTCCGGTAAAGAGGTACAAAATTATTTGAATACCGACTCTACCCACAAACGTTTGGCAATGATTGCCCGGTGAGCAAGCTCTTCTTCGGGAGTATTTCCTCTCAGCCACTGCTTTCTGGTCTCGAACTGGTCCCGGGTTTCATGTTCGAACCGGGAGACGTCCTCCAGCTTGACGAGAACAGTCGTCGTCCAGATACCGGCCTCGGAAGAACAATGAGCCAAAGGCGGGAATGGGCAGGAGCAGTTGTAAGAGAATATCAAGAATTCTTCCGGCAGGCGAAGCGTCTCGCGCTGGGCGATTTCGATGGCGATATCTTTCTCTATTTTTTGATCGACGGGAGCAGCACGTCCTTGCTCCCACACGAATAAACCACACGGGCCGTCTTTCCCTTGCCACTCGGACAAAGGCGTATGGCAAACAGGACATTGCAGCGCTTCGCTCGTTTGGTACCAGTCAAACCATCCCATGAGTATCCACCCCCTGTAATTATCAATTCTAACATGTGCGGGGGTGGCGCCTCAATTGTATTTTTTGCAAAAAAGTTTTTGTTTTTCTGCTTCTTTATAACTATTATGAATACGCGAGCTTTCTTTAGCTCGAATAATTCACCTGATGCGCGAAGACGCAGGTGGAATGTTCATGCTGATTGTGAAGGAGTCTCATCATGTCTGAACCACGAGGAAAACAGAAGCGGGCCTGGTCGAAGAAAATCGGGGCGCAAATTTTTTCCGTGGCCTTGATTACCGGCCTGATCCCCATCGTTCTCATCGGCTCCATCCTTTATTTCAAGACCAGGTTCGATATCATTGTTCAGGCTGTTTCATCACAAGAAGCATTGACGGAATCCATACAACACGGTATCGATTCGATGCTTTCCAATTACGAGCGGCAGCTCAGCCTGCTGCTGAATGAGCCGGATATACAAAGCATGATCCCCGAGCGTCAGTTTGCGGCGATACATCGTTTTTTTGCTTTCAACCCTTACTACTACAGTATCTATGTTTATAAATCGGAAGGTACGGTTAACGTTTCCGCCAGGATAGATCTTTACCAGGGGATCACCGATTTCAAACGCGAGACCGGAAATATCCTTGAAAATAACGAGGAAAAATACGAAGTAATCAGGGAAACGTTCAGGGAGGTACTGAATACAAAAAAGGCCACCGTTTGCCGGCAGGTTATCATGGCGAGATCAAAAAAACTGTTTTTGATCATGTCTCCCATATTTGACTTTGTGGATTCGGAAAACGTGGTGGGTGTTGCCAGTTGCGCCATTAAAATAGAGGGTCCGGAACTCATGGAACTCATCAGCGGCTATCCGTTGGAGGATAACGAGATCCTGATATTGACCGACCGGTCCGGCCAGGTACTGGTTACCAACGGCAAAAAACTCCCTGAAGGATTGATCGGTCTCGATATTGACCTGGAACAGATCATGGCCAGCGGCACCAAATCCGTGAAATACGATTATGAAGGTGAAACCTACCTGGGAGTCATGGCTTATATCGATCACCTGAACGGTTTTATTCTGACTGCCCGGCCCCGAAAATCGGTCCTGGGATTCCTGGATCAGATCATGGTTAACTTGTTAATTGTCCTGGTTTTGTCGGTGCTCATCGCTGTGTCACTGAGTTTCTTCCTGGCCCGGAGTATCGGCTCCCGGGTCAGCAGCCTGGTGGAGGGTATCCGTTCCGTTGGCAAAGGAGTGGTCAGCCACCGGGTCCAGGTGGACGGGAATGACGAGCTCACGGATGCGGGGGTGGCCTTTAATGAAATGGCGTCGACCCTGGAGAAACATCGAATAATGGAGGATATCTGGTCGCGCGAGTGGGATCAGGAGCAGTAACCGTGAAACGGCCAATAATACTGCTTTCGCTTTTCAATGTGCTGTTCAGAGCGTCAAGCAATATCCTCTGGCTGGCGTTGTTGACCCTGCTTCTCAAATCCGCGGGAGTCCAGGCGCTGCCCTGGCTCTATACCATTTCAAATCTACTTCTAATTTCCATATTCTATTTCTTCAAGGGGACCCTGAGAAAACGCATCGGCCAGCCGTTGTTGTCATTGACTACCCGCATATTGGTTTTGGCCTCCCTGGTAGGCAGCTTTATGCTGGACACGGAGAACAGCCTGGTCTTCCTGGTCACGCTGATTATCCTGGTCCAGAGCGACGAAATTTGCGGCCTGTCATTTGCGAAAACCGTCAGTGAGCATCTTAATCTCAAAGAGGCCAAACGATGGCAGCCCGTTATATTTGCCGCCGGGAGTGTGGGTCTGTGTATCAGCGGTCTGATGTTGAAAATCCTGTTGGATATCATCAGTCTGAAAGAACTCCTCTGGTGTACGTCAATTCTTTTCCTGCTGGTTGACGTGATTCTGTCCAGGTTGAAAAAGACAACCGGATCGAAAGAAGATGTATCGGTTCCAAAACCGGACTCAGTGCCTGTTGATCAGCCAACTCACGTCTCCCCGTTTTCACACCCCCTGGTGCGTCTGCTCATTTTTTCCATTATTTTCAGAGTTGTAACCAAATTCCCCGTCGATTTCCTTTACTCCGACCAGATCAACAGGCACTTTACGTCCACCAAAGACCTGGCCGCCTTTATGGGCATGTTCAGCGCCAGTATCGACCTGGTGGTTATCGTTATCCAAACGCTGGTCGCCGGATGGGCTTTCTCCAATTTCCCGGTAGGTAAAATTCTCTTGATTCTTCCGATAACCATGTCGACCCTGTGTCTTGTTTCAATTTTCCACACGTCCTTCATTCTCACGGTCAGCCTTCAATTCTCACTGCTTATCCTGGCTCGGGCCTTGAACAATCCGGGAAACTACATCCTTTTAGGGGCGGTACCCAAAAACAAGCGGACGGACTACTTCCGATCAATTTTCCTGGCCAAAACCATCAGCACCCTGACTGCCGGTACCATATTGATTTTTGCCAAGGATTACTTCTCACCCGTTTATTTCTATATGGTGCTGGCTGTGATCAACGTCATTTTCCTCTGTATCACCTTTGGAATAGACAGCGCCTATTTTAAAACGTTAAAATTGACTATTCGCGACACCAGGGGGACCGGGGATCCCGACATGATTGAGTCGTTGAAATTTGTCGCGGTTAAGGACCGGATTCCCGAGTTCAAGACGCTGTTGCGGCATTCTGACTCGTCGGTCCGTTTGAAAACCGTTGAAGAAGTTTCGCTGATGGATTCAGAGACCATCCAGGAACTGCTGCTGCCCGTGCTCGAAGTGGAAACCGATTCCCGCTGTCTGACCGCCATGGCCAATCTCCTGGTAGACCGGACAGGGCATACGTTTCTGGACCGTATTGAAAAGATTCTTCACCAAGATGATTCGCCCCGGCTTACCGCGAACATCCTGGAACTGTTAGGGAAGATCGGATGGCATGAGCGGGTGGAACAGATCCTGGCGGAGTTTCTGACTCACATGCATCACCGGATTCGCGGTTGTGCCATTATAAGTTTGCTAAGGATCGGGCGCAGCAAGCAGGTGCTGCTCAATTCGCTTTCCGGGTTGGCCGGAATGGCCCGCTCGGAAATTGCCATCATGCGCGGTTCCGCCGCCGCCGTCATGGGCGAACTGGCCCTACCCATGTTCGTACCGGCCCTGGAATCCCTTTCGCTTGACGGTGAAAAGATAGCTGCACGAAACGCCATGATCGCGCTGGCAAAAATAAAGACCCCGAAAGCTGTCGCCATTCTCGAAAACCGCTGCCAGGACCAGTCGCCGGAACGCTCCAAATTTGCCCGCCAAATGTTTCAGGAAGTGTCGTGTGAAAATGTTAAAAGGCTCGGTTCTCTTCTGGCTAACCTGACCTCCCGTGAACGCAAATACCTGCTTAAGACCTTGAAAAAAACAAAAGAAAAAGGCCCCCTTAAACTCCTGGCCAAAATCATTTCAATTCAAAATGAAGGCGCCCGGGCCCGTCTGACCATTATCATGCAGCACTCCGATGCTATCGGGCAGGCGTTCCTCGACAGGTGTCTGATCGAGAAACAGGACGGCGGGGTGGAGCCCACCATCGATCCCATCATCCAAAGTTTCAGATCAGCCGACGCGGATTCCCCGTTTGCCGCCTGGGGCAAAATCGTCCGCGCCCTGGCTTTTCTCGACCGTGATAAAATACGTGATGAGTGCAGTGAAATGCTCGTGTATCTATGGCAGGGCGCCGTCGCGCTGGAAAAGAACATCGTGGTATCCGACGAGTCCTGGAAGATCAGACGTGAAATCTTCAACTATCTCCTGGCGTATTCTACCCTGGATTCGAAGGGAGTCTCAGAAGCGCTTAAACGGGCGCAGCATCCCGACATTTTTGACCGCTCGATCGCCCATGAGTTTCTGGAGTCCAGTTTTGATAAAGACTTTGTTTCCCGGCTTATTCCCATTCTGTATCATGACGGGAAAGTGAGTTTCAGCGAACTGGGACTCAAACTGACGGTATTCGGCAGTGATGGCATTTCGGATGAAACGTTAACGGAGGTTTGGCAATCATGACCCGGTTTTTTATCGGAGTGGTGTTGATTCTGGCTTTACTGGTCCTGGCAGGGGTGAGGAACGATTCGTTTTCACCGATAGAAGCAAAATTCATCGTTGAATCACCTCCTTCATTGGTGCTCGGTGTGATTCCCTATCTCAGCGTGGAAGCTTTGAAAAAAGAGATGGACCCGATAGCCCGGTACCTCGAGAGACGGCTTGAGCGCCCGGTAAAATTGAACGTCTGCCCGAATTACAGGAGTCTCGGCAAACTGCTCGATTTAAACCGGGTTCACGTGGCCTGGTTTTCAGCGGTATCGTACCTTCAGCTCAAAACGGGAGAGGAATGGGAAGTCCTGTCCCGTCCGATACGACACGAGAAACTGGTGTACAAGGGCCTTATCGTGACCCTGGCTGACAGTACTTATCATACTCTCGAAGACCTGAAAGGGACGACGTTTGCGTATGTCGATCGGAACTCAGGGTCAGGATTCTTTTACCCTAATCGGCTGTTCAAGAAAAAGGGAATCAACCCGTTAACGTTTTTTGAGAAGGTGGTTTTCACCAACAGTCATGACCAGAGCCTTCATGGAGTTTCAAACGGCCATTACGCGGCGGCGGCGGTCTATGAAGGGCTTATTCTCAAGGGCGATAAGAATATTAACCCGCAGTTTCGCGTTATTACCCCCACGGATTCGATTCCCAACGATCCGGTAGTCGTCCGCCGGGACCTGGATCCCGGTCTGAAACATAAACTAAAAGAAGCAATGTTGACCATGCATGAAAATGAGGACGGGAAAGAAGTCATGTCACACTTGAAAGAATTGCGCGGTGTGTCCCGTTTCGTTGATGAAGTCGAGGTAAAAAAATCTCTTTCCCTGCCTGAATGAAAATATACGCATGAAATTGAGGATGAATCGATGAAAGGTATAGCTTTTAATGGTAGTCCCCGAAAAAAAGGTAACACGTCTATTTTAATCAACTACTTTTTCCTGATCAACCAGATGATCGTTCCCGGATCGTGTTACTGGAATTTGGGTATCGGTCTTGAGGCCGGAGACGTGAAAACGGATGAAGAAGGCGTGCAAACAATGAAAACTCTGGGCCGGAACATGGCCTGGCTGCTGGACAAAATAAAGGGATAATCTGTTTGTAATCACCCCATTTTTGGGGGGTATGAGGAAAGAAGAGGGTATCAGGCTGATGAAAAGCAGACGAGATGAGGCTCTTAGATGTCCGGGTTACATAGTTCTAACGGTGTTGGTGTGTATACTGGGTACCGGGATTTTTCCGGTGGGAAGCCTGGCGCAGGAACCGGAAGGACTGTCCGGCCACAGCCGCGATATCATCGAGTTCCTCAGGAACAAACGGGATAAAGAAAGGAACGCCGCCGTGCCCCTGGTTCCGGGCCGGGTCGGCTATGTGGACGTGCTTACCGTGCTCCTGTTTCATCCCTCCATGGCCGATTATTCGGTTTCCGACAACCGCTTCGAGCTGACGGTTCCCAAAAATGTGCCCGACAGTGAACGTGGAGAGTACATGAAAAAACTGGTGGATGAACACCAGCTAATGGTGGAAGATGTGGAGCGGAAGCTCGCCGAGACCGAGGAAAAATATCAAAAAACTGATGTCAGAATTACGCATGCCCGGCAGGAGTTGAATGATCGGCACCAGAAGCTGCGGGAACAGTACCAACACCGGTTGGAGGACGCTCCCGAATCCGGGAAGGAAAAAGTCCGGAACGAGTGGCGGGAAGAAGTTAAGAAGCTGGAAGAGGATTTTTTTACCACCAACAAATCGCTGAAAATAGAACGGGAAAAATTGAAGCGACGTATCCAGGAGTTCAATGACGAACTGCAAAAAGCCTCTTTTTCCACCAGAAAGTACACCATGGAAAAGTTCCAGGAAATGTTCGACGATATCAACGAGGCTATCGACGAGGTAGCCGGAAGAAATGAAGTCGATCTGGTATTCAACCAGTCGGTGACGACCGTTTATTATCCGGAAGAAAAAGAGTCCGTAGTCTACGATAACGCGTACCGGATGTTTTTGGACGGGGTGAGACAGGGTGGTAAAAAACGGGAAGAGACACTCAAACACCATGGGCCGGTACAACTCGATTTCTGGTACGGTGAAAAATCAAGGGTTTTCCGTAATCTGATTATTATGGGACTCGACCAGGTTTTCTATCGGATCATCCTCAAGGGAGGAATGGACCTGACCAGTGAGGTGCTGCAGTATGTCCTCGACAAACATCGCGTCGATTTCGAGGTCCAGAAAGTGATCCTCAAACTTTTTGGCTAAATTCGTATATTTCATGATCTTCTGTCCGGCGAGAGCGGGTAAATCTCCCCGCCGGACACACTTTTGCATTGACACTTTCACGTTCGTTAACTATTATTAAGCTGGAGCATAGTGTGTATTTTACATATATATAGAGGTGGTAGGGAGATTATACGCTAGTGAACATTAACGTAAAATCATTGTTGCTAATTAGCACTTTTACCGTATTACTTGTGGCCTGTCTGCCCGGAGAGATTTTCTCCGCCGGTAACGGGCAGGTATATGTCCTCATACCCAAGGCGCCGGGCGGGATTTGTCCGCCGAGAGGAGTGTACCGTCTCACCCCAAAGATCGCTGCTCCGGCCGGCTTTCCCAGTGACACTTCCCAGCCGGCCCCCTATTTGCTGTTCGACCCTGTTTTTCCCGATAAAGACAGCGCGTACGGACTCTCCGTCGATATCTACGGCACGATCTACACCTTTTCCCGGGCCGACGGCGGACAGCCAAAGGCGGCCGAACTGGGTTGGAGACCCGGTGGTATGTTTCCCCCGGACTCTCCTATATTCAATGATATTGAAGGAACCTGGCCTCCTGGTCATGGAACCAGTCACAGACTGTATCGCCAATCAGTCGGGTCGGATAAATACGGCAACAGCTGGGTGTGGAAACACGACCCCTACGTCGGGCCGGACGGACCGGTATACCAGGGCAAAAGCGGGAAAGTTATCCTGCCCGCCGGCTATTACGGGATATCATCCAAGGGGTACAATGCGCAATGGAAAAGGCTTGATCCGAATGTAAATACGGTATTAATTCCGTACACAACTCCTCATCGGGGCGGAGGACATACCAGCTTCAAGGCCAACGGACAGTTCGACCCGTCTTATTACGCGGCTTACTCGAACCCGGGCGCGTGGCCTTATATCGTTACCAACATCCTTCGGCGGTACGATTTTACGGCCAAACCGCTTGATCTGTGGGGTTGGTACGAGGAACCTCGGACCGGAGCGGTCAGGAACATCGGCGCCTGGGAGAGGACGAAAACTTATCCCACCGGCGAGGATCCCCGCCGGCTCGGTGAAAATGTCATGGAATCGTATGATGTCGATGTCCGCCAGACTATTTTGCGGGGCTGCGGCGACGGCTGTATTCCCAACGGGAGTGTCGACACATCGGCCATCGGTTCCTTCAAGGCGCCGGTGGAGGTGGTCAGTTGCAGCAGTGGCCGGGTATACGGATTCAATTCGCTCGACCGCAAACTCACCATGACCAACAAGAACGGGCAGAAAACCACGCTTCCCCTTAACAACAACACCGTCATCAACTGGGATTATTTTCACAACAAGCAGGGGTACAAGGTAACCGATATCAAACATGTGGGCAGTTCCATCGATTACGATGTCAGCACAGCCAGCGGCAACCCGGATTATCTCTATGTCTCGTCGGCGGACTCGTTCGCCGTATCCGACCAGTGGTGGGGAAGCGGCGGTAAAGCCTACGAATATTTTGACGCTACCGGGCACATCTATTACATCGATTATTCAAGCGCGTTCAAGGATTTCCCCGTGTCCCAGGACCTGGGTTCCATCAGCCGTTACGCGAAATCGGTGGACAACATCTCCATCGACGGTCTTAACCGGCTGTACATCATGGCGACCGAAGTCGACCCGCCAAACAGCCCGGCCTGGCCAAATGAATCAGGCCAGCCGAACGTGCCCGATACGATGGTCAGCCCCAACAGCTATCCTTTTTCGACAAACCCGTCCAGTCCCAACTATCATCCGATGTACTTGAGCGAAGAAGACGGCCTGGCCCAGGGGGCTCCCACCGGCAAGAAAATTCTCAGCTTCAAACAGGATGTCTGGAAAAAGGTGTCCCGGTTTGATTATGACCAATCCGGCCGTTTGGGCAACAAAACAGTGATCAACAAGGTGTGGGCGGGTTATGACGTTATCAAGCGGACCATCGAAGTCAAGGGTGGTTTAAAAAAATGGGTCAACCAGTGGACGCATCAAGACAAGGTGGGCGGTCGTCAGGCGTCGGTGAAAGGTGAAGTGGCCGTGGTCAACCTGGCGACCAGGCCTTCCATCGTCGATAACGGCGGCGTCATCGACATCGTTAACACCCTGGCTTCCGGTTTGAAGGTGGTTACCGAAGATGAGCCCTCCACCTGGACTTTCGAAGGTTCTTTCAACTACAAATCGAAGACCACTATTTATGCTTTCAACGATAATCCGCCGTACTATGTTGATCTGAACAAAGACGGGAAAGCGGGCGGTCTGCCGAGCAACACGTTCCAGAAACGCTCCGCCGCCGACCTGAGCGCGTATGACTGGCAGACCGAGTATAAGTGGGAGGTAAAACAGCTTAAACCGATCCCCAGGTCGTATAACACCGTCGGTGATAACACTCCGGTTTTGACCCACACCTTCGCCGATCCCGGCAAATACCGGGTGAGGCTCACGGTCCGGTTCAAGACTCTGGATTTCAGCCAGGCCAAGACTCCGTCGAATATTTCCTCGGCCATGGAATCCGAGGTCAGGACGGCTGTGGGGACCAACGACATCACGGTTTACGCCAAGATTCCCGACAACATAACCAGTTATCTTTGGGGAATCAATGTGGTTCCATCCGAGATGACGATCGATGAGGACCTGGAGCCGTCAAAACAGGGAAATCAGCGGATCCAGGCTTCCTGTTATCTCAAGTTTGTGCGCGACAAGAACTTGTCCAGCAAAACGGCCTGGTTGAAAAACTACGACGGTATCGGCATGTTTGATTACGATGACAAGATAGTGCCTGCCGGGAACAGTGGAGCCTACCCCTGGAAGTACAGTTATATCAACAACAACCAGTATGTTGGCCGGTTCCGCTCCGGCAACGCCGCCAAAGGCACGGCGGTGGGCGACCTAATCATGGGAAATGTTCACCGGGCTCCCACCAACCTTGACCTGCAAGCAATCAAGTACCTGTGGTATGTGGAGTACACCAACCCGGAAGCCGACAGCCAGGACCTGGCCGCTGACGAAACGCGGGGACTTGCCTGCGGCCGGCTCGACAACGCCTCGGTAACGCTCGAGACCGTGAATGAAACGCAAGGTATTTACAAGGTCACCGTTCCCCTGGATACAACGTATGATGGGACGGCCCTGAAAGCGGATGCGGCGAAAACGGTGGACGAATATGTCTTCTGGGTTCCGCTGGAGAGACCCGCCGGCCAGCCGGGAGGGTTCTACAGGTTGTACATCAAGTTCTTCTACCCCAAGGTGAAATGGGAACCATTTTATGAAGGGGACAAGGTGTTGTGGAACAATCTGGGTTCCGCTGGAGGCGATAGCGCCGACTCGAAAAATCCACTACTGTGCCAGGACGGCAACGTGGTTAACGGGTATTGCGACGTGACGGTGCTCGATATAACGTCTCCCACGGTTCAATTCGAAGCTCCGAACGGCACTACCGGCGATCCGCTGAAGGGAGAAGATATCAACTTCCTCTGCCGGGACAACAACCCCAACTCTCCCGTGCTTGCGGGAGAAGATTCCCCCCACCTGGAATTTTTTACTTACCAGTTCGAGGCGGCGGAAAACGATTTGAGAGATTCTAAACTAGGGCTGACCAAGGGAACCTTGGGAGTGGACATCAGCGCGGCTTCCTACCGGGAGAACAGCCGTTTTCCCGACCGGGAAAACGTGGAGTGGACCTACACGTACGGAGGACACAGTGATTTTAATTATCTCGACCTCACGGGAGCGCTGGATAAGGTTTACTACCACAGCCTGGCTGAAGAGGATGACGGGACCGGTAAACCTACCGCGGAAACAGATTACAATGGCGACGGTTTCCTGGACGGTTCCTATCTCTGGATAAACCTCTCGCCGCATGTTACCAAGGAAGAATCGTCCATTAAGTTCAGCTGGCCTGACGGTAAAATCAAAGTAAACGATAAGGATATAGTGATCCTGGATCTCAATGGGCCCGATGTGGAACGCTATACCGCCGCTTATAGCGCAAAAGGTTCGATCCCCTCGGACGCCCTGTGTTACAGCGAAACAAAGTATTCCATACCGGCTCCGAAAATTGTCATGCCCGCTTTCACCGGCAGCGTCAAGCTATTGGGCAAGTCTACCGACGGCAAGGATTTATCAGCGGTGTCGAACAAGTTGATTTCCGTGGTCGATAACGACGCTCCCAACGCGATCTTTGATGTTGTTCCTTCCAATGCCCAGTACCGTTTTGCCGTTATCGGCAGCCTGGCAGACAACCAGCCTCAAGAGACCATCACCGGTGACACCATCGGGGCGGTGGTTCAGGAGATCATCTCGATCACGGGATCGTCCCGTATACGGTTCAAATCCAACCCGGAAGATGTCGTCTTGCGGTCGGCCGATGAACAGGACCAGGAGGCGATACTGAGTTTCCTGACCGATTCCGAGGAAAATGAGATAATCGCCGCGATAATCAAGCAAATGTCCGAGACATCGGATGATAATAAGTCAAAATCCATTGATAAGTCGGAGTTTCTGCTCGATGCTATCAACCGTTCAACCAGGGTCTCAAGTCCTTCATCTCTGCTTCCGGAGTTGCATGAAGACGTCAGGTTCAGGTTGAAGGTGAAAGTGTATGACAATATCGATCAGGAGACCGGTTTCACGGTGCTCACGGCTCTCGACAAGAACCGGGAAGTATTTGTGAACTTCCTGGAAAATGGGAGTGAGGGAGATGAAACCAGAGAATTCACCATTTCCATGGAGGAGATTTTCCTCTCGCACGAACCATTCGATCTCGATGCAATCTACACCGAAGTCGTCGATAAACAGGGTAACAAGAGACGGTTCATAATTCCGGTCAAAGTTTCTGACACCAGTATCAAGGTCTTTACCCTCCGGGAGAAAACCGGCGCCGATGCCGGCGGACAGACGGATACAGACAGCGCTTCGGCTGACGATGATGATGAATCGGATGAATCGGCTGAGGAGACTTCGGACGAATAATTATTACCCGGAAACTGCAGCTTCCGGGTTACACGAACCTGATGGCGAAAGTGGCGATGGTTTTGCCTCTGAGATTGAACGTTATGGTTTTTTCATCGCCGCTTGTTTCGAGGTTTGAGACTTTTTCTCCGCCTGCTTCAATCGTCTTCTCGTTAAGATTGACTTCCCGCACGGAACCAACCGGCCGGTAGAACGATACCGTTCCGGCCGTCTCGGTTTCCCCGGAATTGAACACCCTTAGAATGGTATCCTGGTTGTCTTCGGCCTGTTTCAGCGCGCTCACCATCAGGGTCGCCGGTTCGGCCGTTAAAAAGCTCAGCGAGGATGGAAGTTCTCCTTCATGCAGGTCGGTGGGCAACGCCATGAGCGGGTTGTTGTAGCAGGCGCCGATAAAAGGCATCAGCTTCATCCCGGCGGTGCCGGTCCGGGGGATGATGGCGTACTCGAAGAACATCTTTCGCAAGCACTGGGCGCCGGGAGTGGCCATACCCGGTCCGGCATGCCCGTCTTTCCGGGTTGCCAGATCGTCCCTGGAGAGCCAACCCACGGCCCGGATGAGCGTGAGGGCTATGGTTGACTGTCCGTCTGTATGGATTATTTCCGCCTCGGGGAGCCCCTTGTTCAAAAGAACGAAATAGTCGTTATCCCGGCCCACGGCGGTGAAGCTCTTCTGTGGGAAATCACCCATGGGTTGCTCGAAGTAGTCCTCATCCGCCGCCGGTTCCGCGGCCCGTTTCAGCACGTCGAAATGTCCGTCGGTAAACGAGAAATCGGATTTCAGGCCGGCGGGGAAATGGACCCGCAAACGGTGGTCCTTCGTGGCGTTTTCGACGGATGTTCTAAAGTCGATTCGGCGAATGTTCGGATAAAGTGTGATTCGGATTATCAGCGGGCAGTCCCGGCGCGCGGCGCTTCTGCAACTTCGGTCCTCGCTCAGTCCTTCCGGGAGCGAGTAAACGAGGCGATAGGTCAGGGACTGGTTTACCGGTGTGATTTTCACCAATACATCCGGTTCCGGTTCGCCTGATGACACGGTTTCGTTTTCACCGGCCGGTGGGCAGAAGTTGTATTCGTCCCCGGCGTCACCTTCATCCACGAAACGGTTTATCGCGGTAAAGGTTGTCCCGGATTTTTTGTCGAGCACGGTGAGGGTTGCGTTCTTCCGGTCAAGCTCTATTCGGTAATACTCGTTTTTAATGGCGGGAACCGGATCTTCCGCTCCGTATCCTCGCACATCGGTATCATCAGCCGTGTCATGGGCGCATGGAAGCACCGAATGTGAGATTTCCCTATTCTCGCTGCCACATAGGCCGTCGAGAACCTTCAGTCTGACTATTTCCGGAGCGGAGCCTTCAGCCGGCGTAAAGACCCGGTACGTCTTGAAGCCGAATGGCGGCACGTCACCGGCGATAAAGCTGAGGCAGTGTTTCTCGCCGTTTACCTCCAGATCGCATTTCACCATCTCTGTTCTCGAACCCGGCAACGGATTGAAAACGAGGATCGGCTGTCCGCCGGTGCTCCCGGCCGTGGCCGTGTCTACCAGCGAACAAAGATTTTCGCGCAGCTGTTTGACCAGGGCGGCTCCATCCCCGGCAAGCTTTTCAAACCGTTCCTCCATCTCGTCGTGTACCTGGTCCACGCTGCAGCCGCAGATGCTGTCGTGAGCGTTGTTCTGTATGAGTTGTTTCCACATAGAGGAAATTTCGTCTTTGGGATACTCGAAACCCGCCATGGCACAGAATGTTGAGAGTGGTTCGATCTGTTTCTCGAGTTGGTATTCCAGATGCGTGTTCATTTGCTTAAGATAGATCCGGGCAGAGTACACCCCGGGCAGGATATTACTTCTCAATGAGTTCCTGAACTCGCCCCGGTAAGGGGGCAGTTCCGGGACTTCGGCCTTGAGCATGCGCACCAGCTCGGGCATGGAAGACTGGCGGATGGATGATTCACCCTGCTTCTTCCGGATAGCGGCTATCATGTCCGCCAGGTCGCGCTGCAGGTATTTGTGGTCGCTTCCGTTCATGAACACCACGTACCTGGTGGTCCCCCACGGTTCGAGGTTATTCCGTGCCTCGTCCACCCTTTGGAGGAGCTGCTCTTCCTCCACCGGAAGCTCTACGGCGTTTGAGTAACCGTAACGCAAGTAGATGGTGAACACACGGCTTCCGTCGGGTGCTTCCCAGGTAAACTCGGTAGTGGTGATCTCTTTCCCGACGCCGCGCCAGAACATGGCGCTGTCTATTCCGAACCCTCTGAGTATCTGGGGCATCTGAGAGATGTGCCCGAAACAGTCGGGGAGGTAGCCGACTTTCATGATAGTCCCGTACCGGCGGGCGATACGGTGACCGATGAGGAGGTTCCTGATATGGGCTTCACCGCTGACCAGGAACTCGTCTGGTTGCACGTACCAGGGTCCGATCAGCACCCGGCCTTCGCGGATATAATGTTCGAGACGGTCTCTGTTCTGCGGCCGCTCGTGAAAGTAGTCTTCCAGCACCACCGTCTGACCGTCGAGATGAAAGTATTTGAACCGTTCATCCCGGTCCAGGATATCCAGCAGATTGTCGATCATGTCCGCCAGCTGCGCTCTAAACTCCTCAAGCGGCTTATACCATTCCCGATCCCAGTGAGTATGTGAAATAACGATGATTTCCTTTTTCATTATCAATCCTCTTTCACGGAAAACTACAGGGCGGGACCACCAAGCCACCGCTAAGGCACTCTGTTAGCACTCACCTCTATATAACTGTACAAGCTTCCTCAGGGACCACTTTCCACGCTTCTTGCTTATCCATCTCAATCTCAATCTTAAAATCTCAATCACCTTTTTAACGTCCTTTTTAACATGCTTGCATTTTCTCGTTGCCGCAGAAGCTCATTCTAGTGATGCAACAGCAATGACACATAGAGGTCACACCAATGAATCATGCGCACCGAACTTACTTACTGTCCTCCGCTGGCGGCACTCCCACTTTGACCATGGATGGCCTGAGGAGTTTTCCGTGGTACGTGTATCCGCGCCGCATGTCCTGGAGGACCGTTTCGGAGACGATGCCGCCCGTCGGTTCGCTCAGCATGGCTTCGTGGAGATCGGGATTAAAAGGCTGTCCCGTTGCTTCGATCGGCTGTACTTCTCGGGCAGCCAGCGTCTGGAGGAGCAACTGGTGTATCATTATCAGACCCTGCCAGGCCTCGTCCCGTTCCCTTCCGGGAGGAACATGGCTCAGGGCGTTATCGAAGCTGTCGAGAACGGGAAGAAGCGACTGCAGCAGTTCTTCGTTGGCCGTTTCACCCAACTGTTCTTTTTCCTTGGTCACCCGCTTTTTATAATTTTCAAAATCAGCTTTCAAATGGGCCAGGCTCTCGGTTCGCTGTTGGGCGAGTTCTTTGTGACGTTTGAGGGATTCTTCGGTTTCCTTCAGTTTTCCGGCCAGTTTCTCATGCGATTCAAAGGTGGCCATCATGTCCTGGAGAAGCCTGTCCATGACTTTACCTATATTGGACTTATAGTTTTTTTCCCAGGAGTCGAGAGATTGGTGGAGTTCTGTGAGTATCTGCAGGCGGTCAGGGGAGCCCTTGAGGAAAGGCTGGAGCTGGAAAATAAGCTCGCCTTCGCGAAGTGCTTCTACGTATTTCGCGGTCTCTTTGGAAAGCATGTCGCGGACCGCAATTTCCATGTCTTCCCGGACTTTGTGCTCGCATATCATTTTGTCTACGAATTTAGAGATATTTTTCCCCGAG
Organism: uncultured bacterium; assembly: GCA_964593455.1. GTDB lineage: Bacteria > Muiribacteriota > CAYSPT01 > CAYSPT01 > CAYSPT01 > CAZQHK01. Next base: position 125,608 of record CAZQHK010000005.1, on the reverse strand, counting down.
GAAAACTTTTTAAGTTTACCATCCAGGGCGGAGATACGTTTTGTGATCTCCTGTGTGTTTATCAGGTCGACGAAAGTTGTAAGATAGTCGATGTGTTGTTTCACTGCTATTCTCCTCCTGCGGGCGTTATCCCACTTGATTTCATTGTGATTTCATTGTGATTTCATTGAAGGAATATACCGTATCTGTCGTATAATATGCAAGCGGTTACGGACAGTTGACTTTGCTTGACTTTTCTCTGGCGATCAATTTATAATTCATACCACCGAACGTAACTATACAATGACAGCAGCCGCTTTTTTCATAAACTGATAGGTGAGCGAATGAGATTAAAACAGTTGCGTAAAGAGTATCAGGATCAGCGAATTGAACTCGACGCCAAGGTAATGCAAAGTAATCTGTCCACTGAAAAAGTGGCGAACGAGTACAAGAAACTGGACAACGAGTTCAAAAAACGTATGCGCCGCCTGGAGTCCCGGCCCGGGAAACGGAACTTTATCCTGCTTCTCGTGTTCTCACTCGTTGCCTTGTTATTGCTTATCGCCTCCATAGCGCTCTATGCTCAAAAGAAACCTGAGCAGACCATCTATTCGTTGTTCGGATTTGTCCTGATGATTTTCTGCGCTTTCTACGTGTCTCTTCTGGAAAACAGCCGGTTACGGAAACTCTTTTTCGGTTTCGTTTCCCGGAACCTCGGCAATCGCTTCATACAGAGGGTTCCCGGGGTACTCGAAAGTAATCTAAGACCGGTTGCCCTCCTGCACGTGGGAATCAAGAACTACGCCGCCGAGTTTACCGACCTGACCGACGCTGATATTCTGGATATCATGAGCGAGTATTTCACCGTGGTGACCACTGTAATACACAAATATGGCGGGATCATTTACGGAGTGTATGTCGGCAACATCAGGGCTGTGTTCGATCCCGAGGAAGAAGACTGCCTGGCCTCATGTATGGCTGCCCTTAAAGCGGCTTTCGATATCGAAAAAGTAGTCAGGGAAAAAGCCGGCAGCCGGGACTTCAAGGGAAAAACACTGTTTCCGGGGATGGGAGTTCATTACGGCAAAACGGTGATAGGTAATATCGGGGGCGAGAATTTCGCCATCTACGCTCCTGTCGGGATAACCGTAAAGATCACCGAGAAACTTAAGAAAGCAGCTACGTACAATGAAATTCTTGTTTCTCAGAATGTGATCGATGAAACAGAGGGCTATCTGACACATAGCTCCAAAGAACCGATCTACACTCCCGAGAGCCACGAAATAATCCGTATTTACAGGGTCGATTCACTGTATGAAGATAAGAATGAGGCGGCATCCGGCGGACCGGGATACCCGCCGTTGTGAGGTGTGACGTTTGGAAAATCTGTTTGAATTGTTCTGTGATTTCACCAGGCTTCTGAGGCATGAGAAGCGGGAACTCAAGTTCAACGCCGCGGTAGCACTGGCGGAACTGGTGGATGAGAGCTGCGTCAATGTGTTGCTCCAGAAGATAGAGCTGGAGCGTGACATGAACGTCAAAGCCACTCTGGTAAAAGCTTTGGGGAATATCAAAGCCGAATGGATTATCAAGGAGATATTCACCTACCTCGAACATGATAATGCCCGGATCAGGTCCAATGCGTTGGAGAGCCTGGCCGGGTTTGACCAGCAGGAAGTGACGGATAAAATCCGCCAGTGCGTGTCCGATCCCAACAACCGGGTTTCGGCTACGGCCATCAAGCTCTTGTGTGAACGGAACGAGAAAAGCGGGTTTCATCATCTGGACATCATGATGCGCAGTTCCGATTTCTTCCGTAGGGCAAGCGCGATCTGGATCATTGGTGAACTCCAGGACCTGGACCGGGTGGACTACGTTATTGAAAACCTGGGCAGTATGGATTACCAGGTCCACACGAGAGCCGCCATTACCTTGCGTAAATTCGGATCCAAGATTGCTCTTAAACTTATCTCCTTGCTGGACCGGGCCACACCTATCGAAAAATGCTACATTGCCATCATTTTGGGAGACTCGGGAGACCAGAGCGCCCAGATCAACCTGCTGAGAATGCTGGCTGAGCCCGACGAGGAAATACAGCGTTACGCGGTGGAAGCACTTGGTAAATTGGGTGACCCGGCGGTGGTCACCGGGATAAAAGATTACCTGACGAGCAGTAACCGCGGATTGATCATGGACACACTGGCGTCTTTGAAGAGACTGGGGAGTAGAGAAGTGGTTCCTGATGTGATCGAACTCATCGAAACTTCCCCGGATAAACGGGTAGTGGCTACCGCCATCACGGTCCTGGGAGACTTAGGTGATGTCGAGGTTATACCTCACCTCAAGAAGAAGCTCAAATCGGATGACCGGAGAATCCGTTCCAACGCCATGGAAGCTATCGGTAAAATAGGAGACAATCGGATTATCGAGCAGATCCGTCCGTATCTCGATGACGAAGACAATCGGATGATGGCCAACACCGCTGTAACGCTCCACGCGTTCGGAGATATGAAAGTGGTGAATTTTCTTCACGATAAACTGAAGACAGGTGACGAGAAAATGCGGATGAGTTCCGCTTACGCCCTGGGAGAACTCGGACTGGAGGAAGTGGTTAAACCGCTCATCCAGAGTATCATGGACGATACCATCAAGGTCCGAGAGCGTGTGTTAAAGAGCCTGATCAAGGTCGGCGACAAGTACCAGGACCAGATTGTCAAGGCCGGGGACAAAGCGAGCGGTCTGTACCGGGTGCCGCAGTTTGTCAAACTGCTGGGCAAGTTCAAAGTCAAAGAGACCCTGACCAAACTGCTGGCTGTCTCCCTTGATGAACAAAAGGAAGTGGAGTTTCTCGAAACCGACTCGTTCTCCATGCTCAAGGCACTGAAAGGCAAGATTTCTGAAGTGCAGATCAAGCTTGACGAAGAACTTCCCGGCGTCGAGCAACTGTCTTTCCTCTTCGAAGAACTGCTCATGGATGATGATCAAAATGTCAGGTGTTTTGCCATCTACTCGCTGGGAGAACTGAAAATCACCGGCGGTCTGGCGCCTCTTATCTGCCAGCTCAAGGATGAAAACCAGGACATCAGGTACCATGCAGTTGACGCGTTGGGCAAGATCGGCGACCGGCGGGCGCTGACCTTTGTCAAAGAGCTGATCGATGACCGGAGCCCGGTAGTAAAAGAACATGCTATTCTGGCTCTTGGCCAACTGGGTGGCGCCGATGCCGTGGGTGCTTTGACGAAACTGGCTGCTTCCGAGACAAACGAACAGTTCAAAGATGTAATCGAGGAAGCGCTGGCTGAAAGCCGCAAGGGATCGAATTGAAGGAGGTTTGGTTGTGAAGATAGGCAATGTGGTTTGTTTTACGCTAATCGGTTTGTTACTCTTTTCGATGAATGGCGCGGTTTTGGCCGGAAGCGGCAGCCGGTTTTCTTTAGCTGCAGGAGCCTGGTTCCAGGAGATCGAAGGTTCGGTACAGGTGACCGAGGGAGTTCTCACCGGTAACGTCGTTAATCTCGAGAACACGCTCGGGATTGAGGAGGATACCGCGCCCAGTCTGGCTTTTTCCTACCGTCCGGGCGGCCGATACAAGTTGACCGGCGGCTACGCCAGTATTGAAAACACCGGGAGAAAACAGATCACTAGCACCATCAATTACAAGGGTGTGCAGTACCTGGTCAACTCCACCCTTACCTCGTCGGTAGAAACCGGCCTGTTGGATCTGAACTATCACCGTATTTTAAGTAAAACTGAAAAAAACAAACTGTCACTGATGCTGGGTTTGAGATACCTTGATGTTGAAGCCTCCATTACCGGTACCACTCTCGGTGGTACACAGACCAGAACAGAGTCTTTCGAAATCCCGGTACCGGTTATCGGTTTTTCCGGCAAGACAAAAATGAGCGAGAAAGTTTCCTTGTCGGGATCGTTCGGATATATGGAAATCGACTCAGGAAACGACCGGGGAGAGGTTTCCGATCTCGATTTTCGGCTCAACTACCATATCCGTGATGACCTCAAAATAATTGTGGGTTACCGGAGTCTCGACCTGGAAGCCGAATCGGGTGACGACAGCGCCGAAATTAAATATTCAGGGATCAAGGTTTACCTGCTTAAAAAATTCTGATTTTTAGCCTTAACCTGATTCTTTTCAGGTTATATTCCAGCAAAAACAGCGGTCCGGTTTGTGTCCTGCAAGCCGGGCCGTTTTCTTTGTTTTCTCACCATCTTTCTCATCCGGTGCTTGAGGTTTTTCTTCCTACCGGTTCTCTTTGCTGACGAGGGTAGACCGGGAATTGCTTAAATAATTGCTTTAATTTCTTTTCCCTCTCAAGGCAACCCTCGAGGTTGACGATACCAACAGAGGCCTGTGTCCTGCCCGCAATGCGGGGAGGATATGTCCGTTATATGTCTGAACAGTAAGAATACAGTAGTAGGACGCTGCTGTGGGACAGGAAGAGAGAGTCCGGGTGATACGCCCGGGCAGGATGGGACATGGGAGCTGCTCTTATAAAACGAGGATCGCACATGACGGTACCGCTCGCGGTTTTGGCGGTTCTGCTGGTTCCCGCTCTGGCTTGTGCCTGGCAGGACAGTGACGGCCGTCTTCAGGTTCGTGCCAATAAGATCTTCAACGTGAAATCATTCAAAGTCATCGGCAATCAAATCCAGGCCGAACGGGATATTCCGGAGCTCCAAAAGCCTGAAGAATTCGACCAAAGCCTGCGGTTCAGCATGCTCGGTTATGTCAGCGACAATATCCAGGCGGATGTCAGGTTCGACGATACTCGTTCGGACCGGGTGGAGCATGTCTACCTGCAGGCGGAAGGTGAGAACTACGTCGCCGAAGTGGGAGATATCGATGTCGATTATGATGGTTCTTCGTTCCTGATTCATAGCCGCAAGGTTAAAGGCGGCCGGGTGAGAAGCCGGGTTGGTGATCACGAAGTGGGAATTATGTTCAGCAGAATGACCGGGCTTTCAAGCCGGGAAACGCTGGAAGGGAATTTTACCAAAGGACCGTTCCACTTACTGCACGCGGATATCGTGTCCGGGAGTGAGATCGTTAAACTGGACGGCGAAACACTCAAACGTAACCGTGATTACACCTTTGATTATGATAGCGGAACGCTGTCGTTCAACGATGAGGTTCCCGGTGGTGTCAGGGTTCAGGTGTTCTACGAGTATATACCGGATGACCCTGATGAATTAACCCGGACTCTGATTGGATTCGACGGTTTAGTGGAGCTCGGGGGTCCCGGAGGCAATCTCGGTTTGACGGTGCTTCGGAAAAAAGACGGCGGCCGGGAAGGTAGCGCCACGTTCGCGCCCGAATCATCGTCTTCCCAGACGGTGATCGACCTCAGGCATGATCTTTATTTGAGTGACCGGATAACTATTCAGAGCGAAGTAGCGCTCAGCGAGAATGATTTCAGTTCGCTGGTGACCGATGCGGCCTTGAGAGATGAGGCTGCCCGCGTGGAGGCCGAGATCGACCTGGACTCGGTGATTCTCAGGCTCGGGACCAAGCGTATCGGTGACGATTTCGTGTTCCTGGGAGGAAACAATGACCAGGACTGTTTGAGCAGCAAGCGGTTTGCCATCCTGGACTATGTCCCCGATGGACCCTTTGAGGGCAGTCTTTCATTTGCCGACAACGATGGTCTCGAAAAGGATATCGTAAGTTCATTCGCCTGGCAGGTGGCCCGGCCTCTCACCGTTTTCGGGCGGGCGCATACCAGGCGCCGCCGGGGTGATGATCTCGAACCGGGCCAGGCGTCAAAGGGAGGGAATATCAGGGTGAAGTACGTACAGCCGCGATACAGCGCCGAGACGAAGCTCGACCGCTTTGAGAGTGATCATGGTGTGAACGATGAGAGGATCTCCAACAATATTGGATTGACCGTTGACAGCAAGCTGTGGAAGAAAGTGACGGGACACCTGGAAACAACTGCGCGGAAAGACGAAATAAACGGATTAATCTCGTCCAGTTCCGATTGGACCAAGCTGTCGCTTCGGTACCGGCCAACCTCGAAGATTACGGTTAAGAACGAGCTTTCATATTCTGCCGAAGAGATTTTTAAAGATCCCGAGAACATCGTAAAAAAAGCAGCGGACATAGCGGTAAGTTATCACTTCTCACCGGGACTGGTAACCACTGCCAGTGTCGGGCGGGAGTTCGTCAAGACTCTGGGCATGGGGAACTCTGCGGGCGGCTCTCAACGATGGGGGCTCGATCTCAGATGGAAACCCCGGCGCAGCCTGAGCCTGCTCGGTAAACTCAACCGTTCGAGTCAACAAAGCGTGGCCAATAGTTCGTCGATCAAGATGACCCTGAAACCCTACTCATGGGCCAAGTTGTCTGCGGAATACAGCCGGAGAGGGTGGGCTGCGGCAACTGCGCCCAGCGAATCCATCGGTGCCGGAATCGACCTGCGGCTCACGCAGCGGCTGCGGGCGCTGGCCATGATCGATGTTGAGAGCAACAGGGGGGAGCAGTTCAAAACAAAGGAAAAAAGCCGGATCGAGGTCCGGTATCGCCTGCGGCCGGGTATGGAGTTCTCGCTCAATTTCCGGTCTGAAGGTATGCGGAATAACGCCAGTTTCGATGATAACTACACGGCGCGGATCGGTTCGTTCAACCTGTCCGCCGAACTGTAATTTGTGGCCTCAAGCGAGAGGCGTGGAAAGTTAAATTGGAAAGTAAGAGTGGAAAGAAAACCCGGGCGGAGGTTTGTTCAATTCGCCAAACGTGAGTGTAATCAGGGTGTCGTAGCGGCAACCTGTGGTCCCACCCTCAAACAAGAGGCGTGGAAAGTTAGGAGGATATGGTTATGACAACGTTATCCGAATCGAAAGATAAAAAGGGAAACCATACTGTTATAGAGCGTCGATTGTTTGAGTCGCCGAGCCGATTGAAACCACTCAAACGTCTGCCCCGGTTCCTGTTTACGGTCGTGTCGGTGTCGCTGCTGGTATCGTTTCTGCCGGCAGTAGCCCTGGGTGCCGTCCTCGTTAACGAGGTGGCTCCGGCTGAGAGCAGTTCCGCTGACTGGATAGAGATCTATAATACGGGACCCGGAACCCAGTCAATCGAAAACTGGGAGATGCTGGAGAGAAGCTCATCGCTAAAAACCTTCCCGGCGTACACCATGGCCGCCGACGAGTTTATAGTTCTGCATATCAATGACGGGGTCACGCCCGACGAGACCGGTGCCGACACGAACGGGAACGGGTATCGTGATTTCTATTCGGCCGATAGCGGATTGACAGGATCGGACAATGTCATTATTCTCAAGAACGACTCGGCCGTCATCCAGGACGCAATCAGTTTTGCCAACGGTGACGCGAGCTGGGCAGCGGCCCAGCAAACGGCCTTCGATGAGGTTGTCAATGCCTCGCAATGGACAGGCACAGCCGGTGCCGGAGTACCTACCAATGACACCGAGAGTGTTGGCTCGAGCGGTCTTGGGGCCGGCGAGTCCCTGCAAAGGGCGGCCGGTGGGACCGATACCAACGCCAAGGCCGACTGGAGTCTCATGAGCGGCCAAAGCCCGGGAGCGGCTACCGCCTCGGCCCTGGACCCGGCCGCGGTCATCGTCATCAACGAAGTCCAGTTCAAGAACTCTCCGGACTGGATCGAGCTCTACTGCCAGGCGGGCGGCAGCGATATCGATATCCAGGGATGCAGTTTCCGCTACAAGAATACCGGGAATATAATCAAATCTATTGCCGCCGGAACAACCATCAGCACCGGTGAATATATCGTGTTGATCGACGAGGAAGGGACCGACGAGACCACCGCCGGCGCCGACGGCGTGCTCATGCTCTTCGCAGGGGAAGGGCTCACCAGTACCGACGCCATGGTCATGTTCTACGATCCTATCGGGACCGTGGAAGACGTGGTGGCCTGGGCGGACCTGAGCGGTAGTTTCGGCAGCAGCCTGGATGACGCTGATCTCGATGTGTTCTGCGATGCGGGCGAGTGGACCAAGGCCGGCGGGACGGTGGCGGAAAGCGACTGTGTCAACGCCAAGAGTTTTCCTTCAAATTACAGTATTGGCCGGGACGAAAACTCCACCGACACCGCTCATTCCGCCGCTGAATGGCACTGGATAAGCGCTCCGACCCAGGGAGCGGTTAATCCCGAACCGGCCGCGCTCACGAGTTTCACGGTAACTGCTCCAAGTTATGCCGTCAGCGGCTCGGCTTTCGATATTACTATCAGCGCCAAAGATCAGAGCGGCGAGACGCTGGTAAGCTATGCCGGAATAGTCAACCTGACTTCCTCCAACGGATCGGTAAGCATCGCTCCCGCCGATTCTACCGGTAATGATTTTACCTCCGGCGAGCTTACCCTGTCGGTCACCCTGACCGGGGCCGGGAACCAGACCACCATCCAGGTGGCTGATTCCGGCGGTGGTGAATCTGGCACCAGCGGCACCATCAACGTGGTGACCGTACTTCCGGCTCCCGTTTTCCGGATCAACGAAGTGGCTTTTAACGGCGGCGGCGGCGGGTTTACCGAGGATTGGGTCGAGATCTACTGTGTTGACGACGGAGTGAGCGGTTCCGGGTTCAACCTGAGCGGGTACACTATCCGGGCCAGCAACGAGACCGGGATCAATAAGACTATCGGCGACTGTACCGTCAAGACCGGCGAGTATCTCATCCTCCACTATGTCGACGGCACCGATGAGACACAGCTTACCGGTGACGCCGTAGATATCTACACCGATAAGTCCGGTCCTTCCGGCACCGACGATGTGATCGTTCTGTACGACTCCTCCGAAGCGGTTTTGGACATGATCGTCTGGGCCAACCAGAGCGGTTCGTTCTCGAACCTAAACGAGACCTATCTGGACGGGCTCTGTACTGCCGGGCACTGGACCAGGGCGGGGGGAGCGGTAGTGGAGAGTGATTGTGTCGATTCAAGCACCATCGGCAACGATGAGTCCACTGCCCGTGACGCCAGCTCCACTGATACCGGCGCTAAAGCCGACTGGGTCAGGTATGTCAATCCCACACCCGGAACAGCTTCGGCCACTGCTTTGAGCGCCACCATCAAAGTTACCGAGGTAATGGTTGCCGGCAGCGCGGACTGGGTTGAATTCTACTGCGTGGACGACAACAACAGCGGTAACGGCGTTAACTTGAAAAACTGCTCGATCACCGATCTCGACAGCACCAACACCACGCACAAGAAAGTGCTCGGCGATTCGGACAACGATGGGGTCGCCGACCAGGATTGCACCATCAAGACCGGTGAGTTTCTCATTCTTTACTACGACCAGGCGGGGACCGACGAAACCGCCGCCACCGGCGGCAGCCTGGACAACACGGTCGAGATTTTCACCGAAGCTCAGAGCAGCGTGACCTCCACCGATGAACAGCAGGTATTCGTTGACGCCCTGGGCAACTACATCGACGGAGTGTGCTGGTCGAACCAGGACGGAACGTTCACCACTGAACAGACACAGGTGGATCTGCTGGTCCCTTCGGGCAACTGGACCATCGCCGGCGGCAGCGCCGCCGAGAGCGACTGTATCGATTCGACCACGGTGTCGAGTAGCCAGTCCATCGCCCGTGATAACCTGAACACCGACACCAACGCCAAAGCCGACTGGATGGTGCTGGACAGCCCCAACCCGGGAGCGCTTACCCCGGCCCCGGTGACCGCCCGGTTGATGATCAACGAAGTGCTGGTGAAGAATAAAACCGGCGATAAAGACTGGGTGGAGATTTATTGTGTCGATGACGGGAACAACGGTAACGGGGTCAATATCAAGGGCGCCTATATTTCCAACCTGGACGGTTCCGGGACCAGCAAAAACAAGATTTTCGGCGACTCTACCAACGACGGTTCACCGAACCAGGACTGCACTATCAAGACCGGTGAGTTCCTTGTTTTTACGACCGACACTGCCGATACGGACGAAACCGAGGCCGGCGGCGACGGGATACTGAACATCTCTTCTGACGCCTGGACTTCCATAACCTCGACCGATGAAACCCTGGCTATCTACGACGCGGTGGGGAATCTCCTGGACTGTGTGGCTTTCTCCGACGGCGCACTGCCGTCGGCGGAACTCGGTAACGTGCAGACCCTGCTCGATAGCGCCGACGCCTATACTCCGGCCAACAAGGCCTGGACCGATTTCGAGCCTACCGATGCCGACCCCAACGACTGTTTCCTCTCGACGACCATGAAGACCGGTTGGTCGATGGCCCGCGACAGCGTGCCCACGGATAACAACTCCAAGGAAGACTGGACGCCGCGGTCGACTTCGACTCCCGGCGCCAATAACGGCGATCCACCCACGGTACACCATTTCGATGTTGATTCTCCCGCTTACGCGGTGAGCGGTACGGCCTTCGATATCACGGCTACCGCCCGAAACGAAGACAACACCCTCATGGACACTTACGTGGGAACCATCGTGATCTCCTCGTCAAGCGGATCCGTTTCTGTGGCTCCCGAAAGTGCCAGCGGGTTCACCGATGGCGTGCTTACCGTCCCGGTGACCCTCACGGGCGCCACCGGGCAGACCACCACTATCCAGATCGAGGATTCCGGTAATACCGGGACAAGCCAGAGCATCCAGATAGTGGACCAGATACCTGAACCGGTACTGAAAATCAACGAGGTGGCTTTCGACGGCGGCGGCGGCGGGTTCGATAGCGACTGGATCGAGATCTACTGCCAGGACGATGGTCTGAGCGGTAACGGGTTCAACCTGGCGGGCTATACGATCAAGCCTAAAAACGAGACCACGATCGACAAAACTTTCGGCAACACCACCATCAAGACCGGTGAGTATCTCCTCTTGCAGTACAACAACTCGAGCGGCACCGACGAAAGCGCTCTGACCGGTGATTTCATCGATTGCTACACCGCCGATACCGGCTTGACTTCGTCCGATGAAATGGTGGCCATTTACACCCCCGCCGGTGACGTGGTGGACATGGTGGTCTGGGCCAACCAGAACGGCTCCTTCACCAACCTGAGCGAGGAATACTTGAAAACACTGGTCACCGCCGGCCATTGGACCAAAGCGGGTGCGGAAGTCGCGGAAAGTGACTGCCTGGATTCCACGGTGGTCGGGGGCGGTGAAAGCGTGGCCCGGATAACGAACGAGGAAACCAGTATCCCCGACGACACCGCCTCTAAAGCCGACTGGCTGGTTACCGCCGTACCCACTCCGGGGAAGAGCAATCTCTCCGGTCCGAAACCCAATGTGGGTCTGCTCATTTCCGAGATCGCCCCGAGCAAGGGCGGGGGCGGGCAGGCTAACGACTGGATTGAGGTCTACTGTTACGACGATCTCAACGGCGGCGCCGGCGTAGAGATATCGGGATATAGTTTCTATATAGATTCCACTGTCAAGTCAATCACCAACGGTACCATTGTCAGGACCGGCGAGTTCATTCTTCTCGTTTTCGACACCGAGGACACCGATGATACGGAATCGGATGATGGTGTCATCAACATCTTCAGCGACCGGTCCGGAATGGTGACTTCCGACGACCAGGTGGTGATCTACGATCATAAGGACAACCTGATCGACGCCGTTTGCTACGCCAACATGGACGGCGATGCTCTGACCGAGACCGAGGCCGCCGACATGACCACGATAATCGCGGCCGGCGGCTGGGTGGGAAGCGCCGATGAGGAGTCATGCGCTTCAGTGGCGGGGCTGGGAGAAGGCAACTCGCTGGCTCGTGACCGGCTCTTCACCGACACCAATGCCGCCGCCGATTGGCAGATGGTAACGTCTCCCACGCCGGGCAAGAAAAATTACGCTCCCGGTGAACCTTATGCTCTGGAGATAACTCCTTCGGGCACGGTCAGCGCGTTTGTAAGCGTTTCCGTGGATATAGGGGTCCAGGTAGTTGACATCTTCGGCTCTATTGTCACTTCCTCGTCGGTACAGATCGACGTCAATACCGATTCGGTGTCGGCGGAAGTTTCCATGGACGGCGGCTTTACCTGGTCCTCGTCCGGTACCGGGTACGCTACCTATGGCTCGCTCAGCGCCCAGGCACGGGACTCCAACTCCGGCCGGTTCGTGGTTAGCGCCACCACGCCCGGCGGCTCGCTCAAGAGTGACGCCAAGGAAATTGTCGTTATCAGCCTGCCGTCGGTGGTCTTGAACGAGATCATGTATAACCCGGTCGGTGACAGCGGTCTGGAGTATATCGAACTGTACAATCGCAGCGCCTCTTCCGTTGATCTCACCGGTTGGAACCTTACTATTGCCGACAAAGCTATCTCCATTCCCGATAGTACGACCATCGCCGTCGGTGAGCACCTGCTGCTGGCCAAGGAACTCGACACGTTCGAGTCGGTCTACGGTGACGGAAACGGTACCTGGGGAGATCATCCCACCGAGAATTTCCAGGCGGTGGATGTGCCCACCTTCACGCTCGACAACACGTCCGGAACCATCAGTCTCAACAGTTCCGATACGGTAACCAAGACCAGTGTCACCTATCTCGATTCATGGGGAGCCGATGCCAACGGACTTTCCTTGGAAAAGAAGGACCCGGACATGCTGGATAAGAACGATCCGGTAATCGACGCCTACAACTGGGCTGAAAGCGAACCTCATGCTCAAAACGGTACGCCTGGCCATCAGAACAGCCTTTACGAAGGTAACCCGAGTACACTTGAGTTTTCTCACACTATCGTGAGTACTGCCTATATCGGCGATCCGCTGATAATCCGCGCCAAGATCCTCAGCAACCGCACCATCGATTTTGTCCGGCTCTACTACCGGGAAGCTCTCAGCGGGGACAGCTATACGACTTTGAACATGAACCTGTTGGCCGGGACGAACCTGTACGAAGTGAGGATACCCCAGGAAGACGTTACGCTTAGCGGGATCGAGTATTACCTGCAGGCTTCCGATATCGTCAACACGAAGACCCTGCCGGCGCTGACGCCGTCTGACATTCCGTACACCATTGCTATCGAGGATAACACCATGAAGATGATGGTGGTCCCCAGGAAAAAAGGTGTCTCCGAAGGCGAGTATTTCTATGTGGATATCATGATTGTCAACGCCCGGGACCTGGTCGGGGCCGGTTTCGAAATAACGTATGACACCACCTATCTGGACCTGCAGGATTCGGACGAAAACCGTGAGGGCGAGCAGATTGCCGTAGGTTCCCTGATGGGGCTGGGCTTCAACGAGATAAACCTGGCCGAGAAAGGGCTCATCCAGTTCTCGGTGACCGGAGTCAAGGATGAGGTCACGGGCGATGGTCCGCTGGCGGTCATCTACTTCAAGGTCAAGAACCCCAACGCAGGCGTACCGCTGCCTTCGGGGACCTATCCCTTGAGTCTGCAGAACTGCCTGGTGATAGACGATGACGACAATGAAACGGTGCCGGCTCAGTTCGATGGCGAGGTGGTCATCGGTACCGGCTCATCGGAGATCATCGACGATCAAGGCGGGGTGGTGTCAGGTCCTCAGGGCACACAGATTCAAATCGCGGCCGGGGTTATCAAGGGATCGTTCCGAATCACGATCGAACAGATGGATGCTAATGATCTACCCACGACGGACAGCCTGGTTGACAATCAATACATGGTGCCGTCCATGGTGGCGCTCGACATCAAACCGCACACCTTGACCTTCACCCGGCCGGTGACCCTGGTGTTCGGATTCGATGATGACCTGATAGAAGCTGCCGGGATAGAAGAAAAGAACCTGGCTATCTATCACTGGCACCAGGATCTTTCCTCCCCGGTTGCACCGGGCGGTACGGTCAGACCGAAGTGGGCGCGCCGTCGCCGATCGCGATTGAGGTCGCTCAAACGGGAGAGGAAGGTCGGCTTTTTCAGTAAACGGGGCGGAGGCAGCGTCGGGGCTAAAAACGCTTCCGACGATGCCTACTGGGAAAAGATCGGCGGGGATGTCGCTTCTGGAGACAACACGGTGACGGCCATGATCACCCGGCCCGGGATCTATATGCTGGTGGGCGATACCGATCCCGGCCGAAGAATGGAGATCTACGATGTTTCGGTCAGCCCCAGTCCTTTCTCCCCCGCCGAGGGTTCATTGAAACCTGAATCGTATCTCACTTTTGGAATTACCAACGACGCGGACGAGTTGTGGGTGCGGGTCTACGACGTGAAAGGCCGGCTCGTGCGGACGCTGGCCGAGAAAGCTACCAATGTGCCGGAAGGATTGGTGCAGTACACCTGGAACGGAATAGATGACCACGGTCAGGTGGTGCCGACGGGCATCTATGTGATGAGCATCTACGCCGAGGATGAGCTCTACCGGCTGGCCAAAGCGGAGACCTCCGTTATTGTGTCCAGGCACATGTACGAGTGAGGACTGATACGTTATGAATAACTACAGACGAGACAATGGCAAGGGACGGGTTATTCGATGCAGGGTGCTGGTGCTGCTGTTGACGGTTGGCTGCCTGGCCGCCACCGGTACGGCTCACGCGGAGTTTGAAGACAAGATGGTTTCCGCCCGGGCGCTCGGGATGGGCGGGGCTTTCGTGGCGGTAGCGGACGATGCTTCGGCCGTCTACTGGAACCCGGGGGCTCTGCCGCAGGTGAAGAACATGAAAATCACCACCATGCGCACGGAACTCTTTGGGATGGATGCGCTCAAGCATGACTACCTGGCCGGTGCCATCCCGGTCCCGTACATGAAGGCCACCGTGGGTGGGAGTTGGTCGCATTTCGGCGGACGTAACTACCAGGAGGACGAGTACACGTTCGCCATCGCCCGGGAGATGGGAACTGGCCACATGATGGGTGTGGCCCTCAGGCAGCTCTCCAGCCGCATCACCAGCACGCCTACCATGGAAGGGTTCGCTCTGGATGTCGGGCTCCTGGTTAATGTCAACCGGCATTTAAAGTTTGGTTTGATGGCCAGGAATATCAACAAACCTGTGGTTAATGAGGAACTTCCGCAACTAAGCAGGGCAGGGATCGCTCTGCAGGCGTTTCCGCGGCTCACGCTGGCTGTGGACGCGGTCCAGGAGACCGGCCGGGAGATCGAAATTCACATCGGAGAAGAGTACCTGGTTAGCAAGCATTTTGCTGTTCGGGCAGGCTACTCCACCAACCCGAAACGGTTTACCGCCGGGTTTGGTTTTAATCTCCTGAGTTGGCAGGTGGATTACGCTTACATGACCCACGATGTTTTGCCGCCCACGCACCGGGTGTCGCTCACCTTCGATTTCTGGAAATCTCGAGAGAAAACAAAGCCGGATGAGGTGGTGGAAAAGGAAGAAACCGAGGAAATACCTGTTATTGATCAGGAGGAGAAAGTTCCCAAACCATATGTACCGCAGGCCAGTCGTGGGAGTGGTGGAGAATTACGTGATCCAAAGAAAAAGCTGATCGACATCAACACCTGTTACGCGGAAGACCTGGTTACGGTGCCGGGAATAGGACCCTCGATCGCCAATAACATCATCCTGTACCGGGAGCTGAACGGTCTCTACGAGAAGCTGGAAGACCTGATAAATGTTCCGAAAATAGGTGAAAAACTGTTTGATAAGATTAAAAAATTCCTCACAGTGGAAGAGGGGAGGTGAGGGACATGAAGATGAATAAGCGGACGATTTGGCTACCGATTTTGAGTGTTATGGTGATCATGGCCAGCTTCCTGGCCGGGCCGGTTTCAGCCCAGCTTTTTGTTGATTTTAACCAGGACGTGGAAGACATCGTGGACGAACTCACCTCGGAAGAGGAACTCCTGCTTTATGAAGAACATCCGGATTTTACTGAACTGGAAGAGCTGTTCTATGAGCGGCAGGCTGAAGAAGTCGATGAAGATAAACTGGTCGAGCAGGTAAGCCGTTCGGGTGAATTCCAGTTCAAGACCTACAAGACTATCAACAGTGGTGACAATCTCGGTGTCTACAGCAAGCTGAAAACACAGTACGGCGGCCTCACAACGCTGGTTATCGCCGGGGTAGATGTCTCCAAAAGCGAGTCGTCGGACCACACTAGCCTGGGAAACCTCTATATGTCCGTCTCCTCCTGGGATGCCGAACTGGTTCCGGTAAACATACCGGTTAAATCAAGCGGCCTCGATTCGTTGTTGGAAGAAGCCGGAGCGCTCGGCCAGGAACTGGGTGTGCCGATCAACGGTTCCGCCCCTCCCGCTGAAGAAAAGGAACAGAAGATGGAGACCGTGTACAGGCTCAAGAGCCTGGGGGCGGTAAAATCCGACTGGCAGGTCGGCCGGCGGACCTTCAGGTTCGGGAGAAAACCCAGTATCAACATCAGTAAACCCAACCTGGATGGGAAACGTATCTCCACCAGGGTCAACTCCGATCCAACCCAGAAACTCGTCTCCCGTATCGGGTACATGTCTGAATCTCAACTGAAGAACATGTACGGATTTCCGGACGAGTGGGACTGGAGTGGTGGCACGATCCTGAAAAACGACGGTATCTCCTACCAGCGATTCTTCGAGGATACGGTGGATATAGCCCTGGCTTATGGGCATATCAAGGGTCATTCCGATGACAGCCTGGTCTTTGGAGGGATCAACGCTCGCAGCGGCAACTACGCCAAGACCGGGATGGGATTTTTCAACCTGCACAGCCGCCAGTTCGACAACGAAGTGAGCGGTATGGATTTCTATGGATACAAAAAATTTGCTCTTAAAAAAGCGGTTGAAGGAGAGTATTTCGCCACTCTTTCTCTCTACGGTGAATTCGGTTATTTCCAAAACCTGGGTGACGGACTCTATGGTGAATTGAAGACCGGGCTGGGAAGCCTGCCCGGTTCGAAATCGGCTCGAACGGATATTGTCATTAAATTGGAGGACACCAATAACAAAGGTTACGATCCGTTCCTGACGGCGCCCTTTAAGTTCAATGACCGGTCGATGTCCGATGTGTCGATCAAGTATCGGTTAAGTACGTCGAGTTACCTGATGTACAAGGTCAAAAAGGTCGACACAGATTCACTGACAACGGGATCCGAGTACCAGACCTCACGGGCGACCTGGTCCTATAAGCCGCTTAGTCGCACTTCTTTCAGGGTCTATTATGAACGGTATCTTCCGGATGAGGGTAACCCGAACAGCACCGTCTATGGCAAGATCAATTTCAAGGTGAACAAGAAATGGTTGATCAGCACTTACTTGAAGTATCGTGACAGCGACATCAATACTGCCGGTGGCGGTACGACCTACGGGTACCTGCGAGTCTTTCAGAAGATATCACCCAAGTCTATGATGAACTACTATTTCCAATCCAAGAAACAGACCGGTAAAGAAGAGGAGTACAAGTTGACATGCAAGTGGACGCAGAAGTTCTAGACTGGGTTGGAAAAAACATACCTCAAGCAAGGAGCGATTTGAGATTCTTTACCCGGGCGAAGGCTGGTTCCATCCAGCAAGTGTGAGTGGAGATTTTGAAGATGATGTGGCCGTTTTTTGAACGGCTGCCGCCTGGTATCTGTCCAGTTCCTTGACATAGATTGTCTCTCACCGTATCCCCCTGTTGAAACTCATACTACCCAGGCAAATTTATTTTAGTCATATTTCATAGGACTTTTGCCTGTTATGAAATCAGTAATTTCCGTCCGCGCAATTTCCTGGCATGACTTGTGCAATAACCAAAAACCAGAAGCAAACCGCTGGTAAATGGTTTTGTGAAAGGACGGCACTTCGATGTTCGCTGCGGAAACCTTTCTGGTGTTCATGTACGGATCCATGGAGGAGATAAGCCGTTTTAAAAACCTTATCCAGAACTCCGATGAAAATTCGGAGGTTATCGTTGCCCTGGCAGATAGCATCAGGCGGCGCGAGTTCGGAGACCAGGCTCCCGGTTGGGCCATGGATTGTCTGCCTGATTGCTTTTAGTTTGTGTGTGAAAAGCAGGTCTTATGTATCAATGAGTCACCCTTGACGTTTCCTCTTCATGTTAAGCTCGGTTGCCTTCTGCGGTTGCCGGCTAAAAGCTCTTTGAGGGCGAGGATCAACTCGCCCTCCTTTTATTTCCGGATGACAGACATGAAGAGCTTGGTGGAGATTATGTCTTGAGATTTACCGCGCGCTCGAGGAACTTGTCGGCTGTCCTGATCGAACTCGAGTTCATCTGGAACGCCCGCTGGGCAATGATTAGCTCCGAAAACTCCCGGGCCAAATCGACGTTCGACATTTCGAGGAAATTGGTGTGAATTGTTCCTCTTCCATCGTCACCCGCCATGCCCAGCGACGGTGTCCCTGAATTGTTGCTGACGATGAAAGAGGTGTTACCGGTCCGGTGGAGTCCGCCTTGATTGATGAACCTGGCCAGCGGTATCTGTCCCAGTACCTTGGTCTTGCCGTTTGAGTACTCTCCGGTGAGCAGCCCGTTTGAGTCGGTATAGTAATCGACCAGCTCACCTGCTCCGTAACCGTTCTGGGTGGAAGCCTCCACCGTGGTTTGTTCAGAGAACTGGGAGACTTCGTCAATGTTCAGTATGATGTCGAACAAACCGACAGCCGGATCGTCTGACTGGATGCTGACGGGACTGATGTAGCTGTCTGTCGCCTCATCGTAATCGTTGGTGCTAAAAACTGGCAGGCGGGTGTTCGGATCAACATTGTTGTAGACGAAACTCAAAGCTTTGTTGATCATGCCGGTGGCGTTGTCGAAGACGACAACACCGCTGCCGTTCAAATCGGGAATCACCGCGTCCGCCGCCGCTTCCTGGGGGCCGGGCAACTGGCTTCCCAGCCGCAGGGCGTCCATGTCGGGGCTCGACACGCCACCGGTTGAGGGTAGCACTTCCACCCGGTAGGTCCACGAGGTGGCCGTCCCGTCGGTGGTTCCGTCGTCGTCCGTGCTCAACTGCTCGCTGTAATCGACGGCGATCAGGTCGCCCAGGCCTGGAGCAGTGTTAAAGCTGATACCCGTGATCGCCCCGCCGGGATCCGTCAGGAGCGTGTACGCGGTGGTGGGCTGGCTGTTTACCCGGACGCTGATGGAATCCGGCAGGGCCGGGGCATTGGCTAACAGGAAATCGAAGGTAACCAAATCGCCCGTCCCGAGTATTTCGCTGTTGTGCCGGCGTCCCATGTTGGCCGGGATACCGTCTGCCCCGTCATTATCCATGTCGAAGACTTCGTTCTTGGAGAAAACGACGTTGAGGAAATACGCGTTCCCTTCGGAGTCGAAGATCTCTCTGCCTGCCTTGAGCTTGGCAAATGTGTTCTCGTCGGAGTTAAGGTTCCCGGCGAACGTCATCTCGGTAGTAGCGGTGGCGGAGATGGTTTGTTCGATCTTCGTCGGCGACAGTGACCCCAAGTCTCCGCCGGGGACGATGGTCGGGACGTCGTCTACTATTTCCGGGGCCCATCCCATGACAAAGAACCCGGTCCCCGGATCAACAAGAAATTCATCGCCATCCACACCGAAGGTCCCAGCCCGGGTGTAGTGCATCTGCTCGCCGTCAAACATAGCAAACCAGCCTTCTCCCTGGATAGCCATGTCATATGGATTGGTGGTGAGTTGCATACCGCCCTGGGAGATGAGGTTATCTATGGAGGCAATGGTGCTTCCATGCGGTGCCTGAATGGAGTTACGGCTGCCCTTGAAGTCGGTGGGAGCCGCCGACGCGGTAATCATCTGGTCCATTATATCGCCGAATTGCATACGCTGGGCATTGTATCCGGTCGTGTTTACATTACTGATGTTGTTACTGATGACGTCTATCTTGGCCTGGAAATTGGTTAGACCGGTAGCGCCGGTGAAAAGGGTTCTCATCATGGTGTGTGTGCCTCCTCATTTCGCACCTCCTGCGCTGTTTGTTCGTCCGTGAGGAGTTTATCGGTACACACAAGCGTTTCCCCTGGTTCCTTGCAGGGAACAGCTTACTCTACTGTCATCGGCAGAAATGGCCCAAAAAGTTAGGTTTTTTTAACCGTGACATCATGGTTGCCTGGTGGCCGGATCATACTTACCATAGGGGTTTTAAGGCAAAAGCTAACGTTTTACTTGAGTTTTGGTATCTTGTCATTCGAATCAAAATTAGGTAAAACTATCACTAGCCCGGATATTTCACGAGTTGCCGTCACGAGGTCATGATGTAGGCACACTGGTGAAATATCCGGGCTAAAGAATATTCCCCTGGCAGAATTACGTTTTATTTAGAGAGGGGAGCGGCGACATGGATAAAATCAGGCTGATCATCCGCACGGGGTTGGTGATCCTTCTGTGTGGTCTGGGTTTGATGCTTTACCGTCTTCCTCCGTCCATGGTCGATACAACACAGCCTGAGGCCCTATCTCCGCAACTGGTCTCCGGACCAGTCACTCCTGAAACCGTCGGACGGGTCCTGGCAACCGTCTACGATCCGGAAATACGGTTGAATATCGTGGACCTCGGCCTGGTCAGGTCTGCCGAGGTCGGGAAAGACGGTAAGGTAACGGTCACCCTTATCCTGACTTCTTCTTTCTGCCCCTATGCCGATTACCTCGTTTCGCTCGTGGAAACCAGGGTGAAACTGATGGACCGGGTCGAGGAGATTGATGTCAGGATAGACGACACGGTTCCCTGGGGTCCGGACATGATGTCGGGGGAAACTTTGAAAAAGTTTATGGAAGGAAAAAGATGATCCTTGCAGCGGTGACGCTTGGTTTTTCAACAGGCGCGTTTTGCCTGGGATACTGTTATCCAATTCTGGGACCGATCATGCTTTCCGGAAAGAACCGGTCCTTTAAACGGTCGGTAATAGAGCTCGGCTTGTTTTTGCTGGGTAGGCTGACGGCCTATCTCGTGTTCGGTCTGCTCGTCGGTCTTTTCGGACGATACCTGCGGGAGGTGCTGGTTTTTCACACCACGGTGCTCCCTAGCCTGTTCCTGGTTCTGGGCGGAATCATGGTCCTCTTCGGTTTTGTTCAGATCATGCCGCATCTGGGGTTTTGCCGGTTCTGTCAACGCTTTGTTGAGGCCTGGTGGTCCATGTTACTGGTGGGTTTCCTGGCCGGTCTCAACCTTTGCCCGCCGTTTCTGCTGGCTGCCGCTTCTGCTATCGAATTGGGGAACGTGGCCTCCAGTATACTGTTTTTTCTCTTCTTCTTCCTGGCCACCAGCCTGTTCCTGCTGCCGTTTGTTTTTTCCGGTCTCGTCGCGCGGTTCAAAGATGTGCGCTCAGCCGCCAGGGTGACCGCTGTTATCAGCGGAATCTGGTTCATCTACCAGGGCCTGTCTCGCTTGCTGTAACCCTGGTCATCTGTTTTTTACACCGATAGCGAAGTGCCAGCCGGTCAGGGGAGAAGTCGTGAAAACAACGCTTCTGGATACGCCGTGGTACTCGACGGTGGCTGTCCCTTCTTTTTCCTGCAGCATATTTTTCATGGCCTGTTGAACGACGTTGCTGACCTGGAAAAAATCGCGTGATTTCAGGATGAGCTCGACGTCGCTGTGAAGTGCGATACGGCCGCCGTCGTCGATGGCAAAGAAATAGACATCATCAGGTATCTTGAGTTGGTCGATCAGATATTTGCTGAACGTCTCCAGAAACACCGATACGATCAGGGCGCTGACGATCTCGCCATCCTGCTCTATCGGCACCGTATTGACAGACACTTTCTTACCGGTAGACGTGCTGAATAGCAGATCTCCCACCACCGGTTGTCCCTTCATGACGGTAGGAAAATAACCGCGGTCGGCCAGGTTCTTGATCTGCTTTCCCTTGGCGACAGTGTAGTAGCTTCCGTCCGGCTTAACCCAACAGTAGACGCCGGGAATATGAACGTGTTTCAACGCGGCCAGTATGGGGCGGATAGTCTCCCAGTCACCGCTTTGCAGTTCACTGGTGGCCGCCAGCACTTCCATTACATCGATCAGCCGTTCGAAATGGCTGTCGGTAAGCGCCACCAGGGCGTTGAGACCGATCCGGGCATCGATGACAGGATCGGTTTGTCCGAACGAACCTGTTCCGGCCAGGGTGAGTACAGCCAGCATGGTGAAAAGTAGGGAGCAGGCTCGAAATTGCTGTTTCATGATATTTCCTCCTTCTATTCGCTGCGAATATTCGTGAATTATTTGGGCTTATATTATCCTGACAACTATTTTACGATGTTGACACTGATGAATACAAATGTTACTTAATTTTCAGGATCAACTCCGTGATGAAGAAGTAGAGTAAAAGGCCGGCCACGGAGAGTTTTAACAAGGTCCCTACCAGGAATCCGGCGAAGGAGCCCATAGAGGATCTGACGGCCAGGAAAACCTCTTTCCCGGTGGATAGTTCTCCGAGCAGGGCGCCCACAAACGGGAACACGATCATCCCGAAAGGAGGCAGAAAGAAAAGGCCCGCCAGGAGTCCGATAGTAGCTCCCACAATCCCGCGCCTGGATCCGCCGAACCGTTTGGTACCCCAGAGCGGCAAGAGGCTGTCAAGGACGGTGACGAGCGCGGCGGCGGCCCCGAATCCAGCCAGGAACCTCAATGAAAATTCGCCGTAGGAGCTGAAGTGCAAAAAGAGGATACCGATAAAGCTCAGCGGCGGTCCGGGCAGGATGGGCAATAAACAGCCCGTCAGGCCGGCCAGCATGAACAGGCTTCCGGTGAAAATAAGGAGTATATCTGTGAGAGAAGTCATCCTTAAAAGATTTTATCAGGCCGTAGTGTCCAAAACAATAGACTATCGCTCTTTCTCTTTCGGGAAGTTTAACGATTGTTGAATGACATAGGTAAATTGGAAAGGCTTCGTATTCACAGTGGCAAGCCTGATATAATGAATTCTGTAAATTCGGAATATCAAGGAGCAACGGATTTTGAGAGCAATCGTGCAGCGGGTGAAATCATCGAAAGTAGAGGTTGACGGGAAGATCGTGGGAGAGATCGGTCCGGGGCTCAACGTGCTTTTGGGAGTAGAGAAGGGCGACACCGGGCGTGATCTGGATTGGATGCTGGAAAAGGTCTTAAACCTGCGGGTGTTTGCCGACGAGGAAGACCGGATGAACCGGTCGCTCCTGGATGTGTCGGGCGAACTGCTGGTGGTGAGCCAGTTCACGCTTTTAGGCGACTGCCGCCGCGGGCGCCGGCCGAGTTACACTGCCGCCGCCGGCCCCGAAGAGGCTAACCGGTTATACGGCGTCTTCTGCGCGAAAGCGCGCGAACGGGGCGTGACGGTAGCCGAAGGAGTATTCAGGGCTATGATGGATGTCCACATCCTCAATGACGGTCCGGTCACTATCCTCCTGGATAGCCGCAAACAGTTCTAGCCCGGAAACTGCAGTTTCCGGGCTAACCTTTTCAGGCGGCATCGATACTTTTAGCTGAAAACTCTCCGTTCAGTACCCGGTAGGCGAAGTTAATTAAGTTCTCGTGGTGTTTGATGTTCTGTTCCAGGTTGGCGAAAGGTCCGGCGTGACCGGTGTCGAACCAGATCACCTCGATAGGGTTGCCCAGGGCTTCCATCTTCTCCTGGTATTCTTCTATTTGCCGGCCGGGACAGCGGGTGTCGTTGCGGCCCTGAACTACCAGCACCGGCGCTTTCATCCGGTCGACGTAGGTGACCGGTGAGCTCTTGGCAAATTTTTCCGGGATTTCTTCCGGGGTGCCGCCGAACAGTCCCTCGTCAAAATTCCTGAGAGCTTCGTTGCTGTCCTCGTGGTTGATCCGCCAATCGGAAATGGCGATTCCGGCCATGCCGCCGGCCCAGAGGTCCGGTCTCACTCCCATTGCCTGCAGGGTCAGGTAACCGCCGTATGACCAGCCGGTCAAGAAAACTGCGTCAGGTCTGGAAATCCCCCGGTCAACCAGCATTCCGTAGGCGGCGGCCATGTCTTCCACTTCCCAATGTCCGAGGTCGCCCCAGATCTTCTCTTTGAATTTTCGTCCGAAGGTGGTGGAACCCCGGTAGTTGATGGTCAGGTAGGCGAAGCCGTGGTCCAGCCAGGCCTGGCTTTCCGGCGAGAAAGTCTCTAATTTAGCGCTTTCGGGACCTCCGTGAGTGTTCAATATGGTGGGGTAGGGACCCGGTCCGTCCGGTATGGCCAGCCAGGCCTGGATCTCCTGCCCGTCGCTGGAAGTAAAGATAATAGATTTCCAGGGTCGGCACGGCGGTACGGCGCTGGTTTCCAGGACGGTACGATTCACCGTACCTGTTTCCATATCCAGGGCGATCAGGCGGGTGGGGTGTGTCGAGTCTTGCCAGTGGACGAATATTTCCTTGCCTGGACCGAAGTAGGTCCCGAACGGGTTACCCGCCGGGTGCTCCAGGTTAATGAGCCGGTCTTTGTCGAGGTCGTAAAGATACAGGCGTTTTACCGCCCGGCTGACGTGGTTGAGCAGGAGATACCGGCCGTCCCGGGACCAGTCGTTGACCGATACGGTTCCTTCCAGGTCCTGCAACTCAAGTTCCCGGCGCTCTTCCTTAATGGGATCCCAGATAAACGGCCGCGGGTACCCGGAAAGGTTGGTAGAAGCGATCAGGCGGAAATCACCCGGTATCGGAGAGAACATCCCCGGCCTGAGAGCGCCGTCTGGTTCGTCCGAAAGCCGAGCCACCAAGGCGCCTGAGGAGACATCGAAGACCAGCAGGTGATACTTGAGGTTTTTCGGACGCTCCGAGGCGATGGTCAGGGCCAGCGAGCCGTCGGCTGAGAATACCGGACCGGCCAGCAGGTTGGTCTGGTGGCTAATGAGTTGGAACGTCCCCATCCCGTGATCGGAATCGAGCCTGGCCGTATAGAGAAAAAATCCTTCCCGATCAGCCCGGGTAAAACCGATGGCCTGGCCGTTGGTGCTGATGTGGAGGCCGGCCAGGGAATAGGGAGGCAATTCGGGGGTTATGTCCACCGCATCACCGCCGCCGTACGGCAGCCGTTTGAGATGTCCCAACTCGTTACCCATTTCGTCGTGATGATAATAGACGTACTTCCCGTCCGGGGAAAGATAGCCATAAAATTGTCCGTGGGGCCGGTCGGTGAGTTGGGTGAATTCACCCGTGGGTACGTCCCAGGCGTAGAGTTGGTATGTACCGGAACGGTTGCTTATCGCCAGACCCCGGTCGGGGTTGTTTTCGGCTATCATGATACAGCTCGTTCTCGGTATCCTGAACCGGTCTTTCCAGGGCGCGTCGCTGTCAAGTTGCGGATTATTCAACATGGTTTTCCTCCTCGTAGTTTTCTTCCCCGGTTTCGGGAAGCGTTTCCCCGTTTTTCTCAACCGGGGACGGCAGCAGGTTGTTTTCCACGGCCGCGGGTAGTTCCTGCTGGGAAATTAACGATTCAATCTTGGTTAAGGGTTTTTCTAATTGTCTCCGTCTGGTCGTGTCGAGCGTGGTATAGAGATTGTGTAGACTGTCGATTCGTTTGCCGAGCGCCTGGAACTTGTCGCAGTATTCAGTCCATTGTTTCCTGAACTGTCCGAGGTGCGAAAAAATCTTGTTGGAGGTCTGTTCCAGGGCAAAGTTTTGCACCGCCTGCCTGATCACTGCCAGCACCGCGAAAAGGGTAATGGGAGAGCAGAAGATGACTTTGTTTTTGAGTCCCTGGTCGAGGATCGAGCTGTCCTGCTCGTGGATGAAGGCGTAGATCTGTTCGTTGGGAATAAAGAGCAGCACATAGTCCACCGTGTTTTGCTCGGGGTTGATGTAGTCGCGGGTGGTAACTTCTTTTATCCGCGCTTTCACGTCCTTGAGAAAATCGCTTTTGTATTTGTTCTTCTCCAGGTCGGAAGTCGCTTCCAGATACTTGATGTAATTGTCCAGGGGAAATTTAACGTCCATGTTGAGCTTGAGGTCGCGGGGCAGCAGAAACGTGAAGTCCGGTCGAGAACCGCTTCCTTCGATGGTTTTCTGCTTCAGGTAATTAACTTTTTCGATTAATCCGGCCATCTTAAGGACGTCTTCGGCCATGCGTTCTCCCCATTGGCCGCGGGTTTGGCTGCTGGCCAGAGCTTTTTTAAGCGTGTTGGTGGTCTGCATCAGTTCCGCTGTTTGCCGGGAGGCGTTTTTTAGCGTCGAGGTCAGTTCACCAAATTTCTGCTCCCGGTCTTTCTCCAGATCGTTTACCAGGGTGGAAACCTTGGTGAGTTCCTTGCCCATACGTTCCAGTTGCTGATCGATCAGCGTTTTCTTCGATTCGAGTTCCTTGGCGCTGACCTCCCGTTCGGAGCCCAGCCTGACCTTGGCCAGCTTCAAAAACTCATCGTTTGATTTTGCCAGGGCGTCGCGGGAGAGGCTGCCGAAAGACGCCTTGACATTGTCCATCATGGCGTCTAGCTGGATCTTGCGCAGTTCTTCGCTTTCTTTAAATAGTTCATCCGCCAGTTCCCGGGCGGTCCTGGTTTGCATGCGTTTAAGATAGAAAGCAACAGATACGCCGATGGCGAATCCCGCGATCAGGGCTATCGTAATAGGTATCCACATAACATACCAAGTAATATCTTACCGGCCGTGAAAAGTCAATATGGTGCGGGCATTTAGGGGCTTTCGTTAAAATTCCGCAGCAGGATTAATACGTGTCGGCCAAAAGAATCGTTACCGGCCGGTGATGATTTTTGTTGCATTTCTGACTGAAATAGGTTACAATCGCGCTCGACGTTACTTAAGTCTGTAGCCTTAACCCTTTTGGGTGTACCTCCATTTGGGAAAAAGGACGGACAAATATAGTGTGGGTGTCCTTCCAGAAGTACATCCCGGAATGGAGGAAGTAACAATGACTAAGGGTACTGTGAAGTGGTTCAGTGATCAGAAGGGTTTTGGGTTCATCACTCCCGATGACGGTGGCGAAGATGTTTTCGTGCATCACACCAGCATCGAGATGGAGGGCTTCAAAAGCCTTCAGGAAGGTCAGTCAGTAGAGTACGAGGTCGGAGAAGGCAAAAAAGGACCTGCGGCAAAGAACGTTAATCCGCTGTAAGCGACTCAATTGAACTGAATTAAAAGAAGACCCCGGTTTCGGCCGGGGTCTTTTTAAATGCAGCACCTTTCTGCCCACTACAAGGCCCTCTTCTTGATTGTGCCTTTTTTCCCGCCCTCTGGAATATCAGTGTAGAAAGTAAGGTTGGAGAGGCAAGTGAGTATTAGATTGAGATTACCGGCTAGTCTTTGTCGAGCAAGCGCCTTGCGAAGCAACAGCGAAGCGAAGGTTGACCCCAGGGCGGGACGGATAGGCTTTGCTACTGAATGAATGTGAGAGTTAATGCAGGATGAGACAGGCGTCATAGGGTCCTCTTTCTACACTCCTTGCTTACTAATCTCAATCTCATTAATCTCATTTCAAGCAAGGAGTATAGAAAGTGAGGTGTTGAGATAGAAATCGAGATTTTACTCGGCCGCAGCCGGTGAGTCCGGCAGGTACCCGATGTAGCCGGAGCCGATTTCCAGTTCGGTCGAGTTCCGGATGATGTAGTACCGGATGGAATAGTAGTGGTAATCATCCGAATAGATAACTGTCTCCCGGCGGACGGTTTCGTCATTTGATAACCGGTTGGTCACCGTCAGGGGTCCGCTGTTGAGGTGTTCTCCGTTAAGGCTGAAGTGCCAGTCATAGGTAAAAATGAGATTTTCCGAATCTTCCTGATCGGCTTCGATGGCTACCGAAATCACGAGATCTGCGGTGTTTAAGCGACTCTCGATACCGCTGCCGTACACGTTGTACGTAAACGTCGAGGACGTCTCCACGGTATTTTCGTCTTTCGAGTAGGAGATATGCCGGGATAGTGACGGCAGGCAGTTGTCGGTGAACTTCGGCTCGATGACGTTTTCTCCGCGCTCGACATCGATCTCGGCGTAGTACCGTTTCATGTAACTGTAGTCCCAGTGAAGGACGTGTTTTCCCGGGGAAATACCGGTCAGTAAATTTCTCATTCTTTGCCCCGGTTCGCCGTCGATCATGATAGTGGTGTCCGAGTGGTCAAGAGTAATGTCCCAGTTGGGAAAATTGACGAACACCACCGAAGTTTTCTTCATCTGTGCAAAAAGAAGAACGCTGCCGGCTCCGGCCAGAATCAGCAGGAGAGCGACGATAAGGGTGGGCAGGTTACGTTTTTTCCGTGCCTTGGCCGGTGGTTTCGGACGTTGGCGGCCAACATGATACACTTCATAAATTTCGATGGCGCTGTCGATTCCCTTGACGAAATACCGGCCGTGAGATTTCCATCGTGTCCCGGATGCCTTCCGGCCCAACAGCCACCCCTTGGCGCTGTCGAATACGGGATACGTCATGTAGATCTGGTCGCCGTCAGCCAGGTTTTCAACCCGCGAAGCCCGGTTGACGTGGCGGCCGAAAACATCGAAATCGACCTCGTTTTCGGTGGTGACCTGTCCCATGTGAAGTCCGATGCGCACCAGGATATCTTCCAGGTCATCATGATCGCGGTTCAACGCGTGCAATTGATGCTGAATTTCCATGGATTTTTCCACCGCCGCGGAAGGTTCGCTGAAGACTGCCATGACGGCATCGCCGATGTGTTTGATTATCTTTCCGGCGCCGTCTTCCTCGATGATCCGCCGGAGGGTATCGTCATGCAGGCGGCGGACCCGGTTGGCATACTCGTCCCCTTTATCCTCGGTCAGGCGGGTGAAACCCTTGATATCGGTGAACATGATGGTCAGGACCGAGGTGTTTTTCTGCTTCCGGTAAGTGTCAACGGCAGTGATATCCCGGTTGTCGAAACGAATGGTTTTCTGGCTGCTGTCGATTTGTTCCGTCACGGGACCCGGCTTTCCTGTCGGTAATTGTTCAAGCAATTTTAAAGTCTCGGGCTAATGATTCCAATTTCAAGGATAACAAGTTTTATCTGTTAATGGCAATAATCAGGCCTTGATGCTCTCGGTTATCCGGCTGAGGAAACTTGGTTGTGTTAATGATCGTTTTACATTTTGAGTGGAAGGGAATCGGAAATGAACCGGACCGGCGGATTCAACGACACGCCGAGAGGAAAATTACTGGCCTTTATGCTGTTTATCCTGGTGATGGGTTGGGCAGCGGTGGTGGGGTCGGAACGAATGGGCGAACATCACGGATCGGAGGCACAATCGGTGAGAGACAAGATCATGAAATCAGACGAAGAATGGCGGAACGAGCTCACTCCGATGCAGTACCGGGTTACCAGGCAGGAAGAAACTGAACCTCCGTTTACCGGACAATACTGGAACACGAAAGATAGGGGGACCTACTGTTGTGTCTGTTGCGGTCAACCGCTTTTCAGCTCGAAAACTAAATTCGATTCGGGAACCGGCTGGCCGAGTTTTTATACTCCTCTTACCGGAAACAGTATTACCACAAAACAGGACCGCAGCCTCGGCATGCTTCGCATCGAGGTACGGTGCAACCGTTGCGACGCGCACCTGGGACATGTCTTCGAGGATGGATCTATGCCTACCAATCTCAGGTATTGCATTAACTCGGCGGCCCTCATTTTTACCGATGAACAGGATATTGAAAGGGAAACCGCCACCTTCGCCGCGCGGTGTTTTTGGGGAGTTGAGAGTAGTTTCCGGAAGATCCCGGGAGTTCTCTTTACCGAGGTCGGGTACACCGGCGGGATTGTGGCAAATCCCACCTACCGGGACGTCTGTTCCGGGACCACCGGTCATGCCGAAGCGGTACGGATCAAGTACGAAAGCTGGCTCTATACGAAAGACGGGAAAAAACTGGCCAGCATCAATCACGTACCGCCGGATAACAGGGACTTTTACAACCTTTCCGATTCAGTTCCGCCGGACAAGATTTTCAACCAGCCCATCATACAAAATAAGTGGGTGCATTTACCTGAAGGCGGGTACTGGTATGTAAACCACGCGATGCACCGATTTGTGATCGGCGCTGATCTTGAACACTATCCGAACGTCGCCCGGATGACCGGAATTCCCGGCAAAGGGAAACGCTGGAAGAAGAACTGGCTCACCTTCATAGATGCTACATTCAACTGCTCTCTACCGGAAAAATTGAGGAAGCCGGGACCTTTCAGGAAAACACCATTAGACCGTTACGGATGAAACTTGAACAGATGGATTAACCCGCATATTTCACGAGTCTCCGTCGCGAGGTCGTGGAGGCGCCTGTAGCTTCAAGGCGTGCGACCGAGGCTCCCGGAATCGTATCCGGGCGATACGCTGAGGACAGCCGATAGAGCACAACGTAGAAGATGCGGGTGCATCCGTGGCCGCAGCAGGTGTACTTGTGAAATATGCGGGTTAATATCCCTGCCGCTACCGTTTGCGGGCCAGGGTGAGTCCGTCGCTGATGGGCGCCAGGCTGATATCCACCCGCTCATCGGTATGGATCTTCTCGTTCAAAGCGCACATCGATTCCGCACCTGTTCGCACATCACCGTCTAGTGTTTCGGGCGCCAGAACCAGTCCGTGCATAAGCACGTTGTCAATAGCGATGAGCCCTCCCGGTCGGAGGAGGGTGAGACAGCCTTCGTAGTACCCATCGTATCCTGTTTTGTCCGCGTCAATAAAGGAGAAATCGAAACTGCCTGTCTGTCCGTCTCTGATCAACTCCTCGAGGGTGTTGGCAGCCGGGGCCAGACGAAGATCAATCTTGTGGGTGACACCGGCCTCCTGCCAGTAGCGTTGGGCAATATCGGTCCACTCTTTATTGACATCGCAGGCCACCAGATACCCATCATCGGGCAGAGCCAGGGCCAGGCAAAGAGAGCTGTAACCGGTGAAAACCCCGATATCGAGTGTCCGTTTTGCTCCTATCAGCCTGGCCA
Source organism: uncultured bacterium (assembly GCA_964593455.1). Lineage (GTDB taxonomy): Bacteria > Muiribacteriota > CAYSPT01 > CAYSPT01 > CAYSPT01 > CAZQHK01. The sequence goes on along the minus strand of CAZQHK010000005.1, from coordinate 94,966 downwards.
GCAAAGCCATGAACTGCCCTTGTTCCGGTGATATCTGCATCCGGGCTTCTTCCAGTTGGTCCGTTTCATCGCGCAGTTTTTTCAGAAGATCGGGTTCCCGTACCGAGACAGAAAGCAGATATTCATACAGCTCATCTGTCAGATTTATTGTTTTGCGCGACATGTGGTGCTGACCAGTTTCACGAGTATGATAGCTCCTATCAGAGCGACGATCCCGGCGCTGAAAGTGCCTGCAATAACCAATATCTCGGGCAGTGTCGGCCAGTAAATAGCTTCGATTGAAAACGGCAGCCACCTCCGGTAGTAGGCGGGTATAATGAAATCGGCCCGTTTGAGCAGAGCGCCACCCAAAATCAGGAGCGGAACCAGCCGCTCCGAAACGTTATTACTTTTTCTGCAGGACAAGACAAGCAAAACGGGGATAAGGTTCCCTATCAGTATGAAGGACTCCATCGAGTAAGGAAACAGGGTGATAATGTTTCGAATGAGAGTTAAGCGGTCGTCTCGAAAGTACTTGATTCCGATCACCGCCAGATCGGCCAGCAGCAAGACTATCAGTAGTTTCTTCCCCGACCTGAAGAAGGAGTTCTCCCCAACAGTTCCCCAGGCAGCACCGGTCAGACTTTCCAGGAGTATCAGTAACGAAATGCTGCCAAGGGCGGCGGTGAGCAGGAAACTGAGGTTTACCAGTGGAGTGTGCCATTCAGGGCGGGCCTGCATACCGGCAAACCCTTCGGTAGTAATCAGATAGCCCCCGGCGATCAGAGCCAAAAGCAGGAAGTAGAGTTTTTTCAGTAAGGATTCTTTTATCTTCCATTCACGTTTGACCGTGACCACACGGTAGAGAAAACGCTCGGTAAAAGAAGCATTCTCTTCGGGTTCAGAGTCGAGGTAGATGTGCCTTAGTTGACCGAGGCCGAGTAGAACGGTCACCGTCAAGAGAAACATCAGGATGAATAAATCCCACATGAGCGGTGAGCCTGGTTGAAGATGTAGGAGGATAAAGTAGAATCTGTCGGGTCTTCCCAGATTGATAATGATGAATGCGCCGGCCAGAATCAGGCTGACCAGCGCCGCCAGAGAGTAGAGAAGTGTGCTTTCTGCTTGAATTTTCTTCTTTATCAAGCCGACCATCAGCATCATCATAATACCGGCTCCCAACCCGTAAAAGAAGGTGGAAAAGACAACATAGAAACCCCAGGTGACGGGTTCTCTCAGGCCGGTTGCCGCCAGCCCGTGCGTTACCTGGTAGAAGTAAGAAACAACTGCCGCACTGATCAGGAGGAAGAGGAGCCCAACCAGGGGATAATAGTTCTTGGATAGTTTCATCACGGCATTATTCACTTCTTTCCTCATAATCCTATGTAATAGACGTTCGGTTCGGTTCCGGCCTCTTCTTCCAGGCGTTTGTATACCTGTTTCTTGAGCAGTTCGTAGACTTCACTCTGTTTATCATTCAGGTCGCCGAAGTACCTGGCGTTCCCCACGCATTCCTGCACACAGGCGGGTGCCACCACTTTTTGATTATCTCTTTGGGTGGTAGTCGTTCCCACCGCTAAATCTCTTTTCTCGGCGTCATCCAGACGGTGAACACAGAACGTGCACTTTTCCACGGTTCCAATCCTCCGGACGGGGACTACCGGATTTTCTGTCAGCGGTCTCTCGGGCTTTCTCCAGTTGAATACCCGGGCTTCGTAGGGACAGGCGGTCATACAGGTCCGGCAACCGATACACAGGCGGTGATCAACCAGGACGATTCCGTTCTCTTTTTTTACGTGGGAGGCGCCGGTTGTACAGACTTTGACACACGGGTGTTCGTCACAATGAAAACAAGGTCTCGGAATGAACTTCCGCTGGAAATCGGGATATGTTCCTTGTATCGTGTCGAGCACGACATGCCATGTACAGGTGGTCATAACGCTGTTTTCCATGTTACAGGCGATGGTACATGTATTGCATCCCAGGCATTTTTCAAGATTGATAACCATTGCGTACCGTTTTTTCTTCATATCGTCACACTTTCTCCAGTTTAACGGCGCAGATCTTGTACTCCGGTTGTTTGGACAGGTCATCAAAAGCGTCAACGGTGATCAGATTAATCAGTTTGTCGACATCGAAGAATGGGGCAAACAACAAGCCTGGTATGGGAATACTGACACGCCCCTCGATTCCTCTTTGACGGTCGTCTTCGGATTCCACCACCTTGGCTTTCAAGATGATCTCTCCGCGGCGGGATGTTAACCGGACCAGGTCGTTGTCCCGGATGCCGTTTTTTCGGGCATCCACCATATTGATTTCAACGAATGCCTCTTTGACCATCTTTTTCAACCAGGGAACACGCATGGTCATGGTGCCTGAGTGCCCGTGGTGAACTACCCGTCCTGAGGTCAGGTAAAATGGATAATCTTTATCAGGTTTTTCCGCCGGGTCTTTGAACGGGCGCTTGAATATTTTGGCTTTTCCGTCCGGAAATCCGTAGAAATAGATGCCGTCTTCCGGTACGGTTATCTGACCGGTATGGACCAGGTGTTTCAGATATTTGTCCTCCGGATACTGGTAGCGTTTTGGCGTATCGCCCTCGGTTTCAGACAAAATCGGCCACTGAACGCTGCCGGTTTTCCTCAGGTACGAGTATGAGGCTCCGAACAGGTCGAGGTCGGTTCCTTTGGAAGCTTCCCGGTACTCGTTCCAGATGACCTCCGTGTCGGTGTAGTGTTCGTAATACTGGCCGTATCCCATCCGTGTGGCCACCTCTTTAAAGATCTCCCAGTCCGCCTTCAACCCGTGAGGTGGATCGAGGATCTTTTCCGTGAGAGAACTTCTTCGCTCCGTGTTTCCGAAGACGCCTCCCTTTTCGATCCAGAACGCGGAGGGCAGGAAGATGTCGGCAAACTCTGCGGTCACATGGGCGAACTTGTCCTTTTGGACCTGGGTGGGCGGAAAGATATCTTGAACAATGACAAAAGCCTTTTCCATTTTTGGGAAGAACCTTTTCAGGTTGGGCATCGTCTGGGCCGGGTTCGAACACACGATCCAGATCAGCTTGATTGAATCGCCCAGCATGTCGAACATATTGACGGTGTGCGGCCCCGGTTTTTCGGATATGGAGCCGTGGGGAATCTTCCAGATATCCTCCATTTCTTCCCGGTGTTTCGCCTTCTCGACGCTGCGGTGACAGGGTAGAATATGGGAGAGCATTCCCTGTCCTCTCACTCCACCGCAGTCATTGGGTTGGCCGGTCATGGACAGGGCCGTAGAACCTGGTTTGCAAATTTTCCCCGTCAGGAAATGCAGGTTGTAGACCAGGTTGTTAAGCCACGTGCCCCATTTGCGCTGGTTGAGTCCCGTGGTCCAGAGGGACATGGTATTGTCTGCCCCGGCAAAAAGTCGGGCGGCCTGACTTATTTTCTCTTTCGGCACGCCGGTCATCAGTTCGGCGGTCTGTGGTTGGTACTCTTTCAGAAATTCCCTGAACTCGGGCAGGCTAACATTTTTTTCGTCTCCCCATACTTTCCCGCCTTCGACGATCTTCGTGTGACGGTCGATAAAATCGCGGTCGATCAAGTTTTCTTCCAGCATGACGTAAGCCATGGAGTTGAGCAGGACCAGGTCTGTTCCCGGGTAGAAGGATATCCAGAGATCGGCATGGGCGGCGGTAGGGGTAAATCTCGGATCGGCGACGATAAGTTTGAAGTTTTTGTTCTCCGCTTTCCGTTTCAAAATCCGTCCGAAAATAATGGGATGGTTCTCGGCCAGGTTTGATCCGATGATGAAAAAACAGTCGGCTTTCTCGATATCTTCGTATGCTCCGGGCGGTTCGTCCAAACCGAACGTGGTCAGAAAACCGGTGACGGCACTGGCCATGCCTAACCGGGCGCTTGCTTCCACGTTGTTGGTACCGATCAGTCCTTTAAAGAGCTTGTTTCCCAGGAACATCTCTTCGGTGAATATCTGGGCGCCGACGTAGAGGGCCACGGAGTCCGGTCCATGCTTCTCTACGGTTTCCTTGATTGTGTTGGCTGTCAGATCCAGGGCCTGGTCCCAGGATGCCTTGGCGAACCGGCCCTGCTTTCTTATGAGGGGGTGAAAGCTTCTTTCCCGGGAATACAGAACGTACATCAACGTGAGTCCTTTGAGGCAGAGCACTCCTTTGTTAACCGGGTAGTCCCTGTTGCCCCGGATAGCGACTACTTTCTTGTTTTTTACACCGATCTCTGTTCCGCAGCCGGTTCCGCAGTAGCGGCACACTGCTTTTTCCCACGTATCGGGGATGACTTTTTTGTCCAGGTAATACGTTTCATCTGCCATGAGTATCCGCGCGCCACTTCCGGCCAGGAACATCGCTCCGGTGGAAGCAGCCGACAGTTGCAGAAATTCTCGCCGTGTTATCTTCATTGGAGAAGGTGAGCCAATCCTCTTTTCATCGTCAACCCGGAAGTTAGAGCCGCCATATCTTGCTCATTTTGCATGGTGCGAACCTGATGTATTTTACACGGTTTTTACATGCAATGTCTAATCTATCTCTTACGGTTCGACGTGATACTACAGCTTCAGGGTTGTCTGGATGTAGAAATAATCGCCGTCGTCTCCGGAACCGGTATTTTTCAGAAAATCGCCGGCGGAGAAACGGGAGTAACCGGCCAGATAACTGAGATTAGCGTTTGCCTTATACTTCAACAACAAGTCGATCTCGTTACCCACGTGATCGCTCACTCCGGTCGTGGCGGCGGTGCGGATGGCCGCCCGGTTGGCCGCGTAGAGCGAGTCGTTTACCGTGTCCAGGTAGAAAAAGTGATAATCGAGCTGCACCTTGAGGTTTGACTGCGGTTTGGCGCTGAGTTGCAGGCGGTAGTTGTCGATATTCTGCAAGCTCACCCGGTCCATGAATCCGTAATGGAGGTGGTTGGTGGGGTAGAGGTTGTCAAAGGTTTCGCGTTTGTTGTCGGCGTTGTTATCGTCACCGGAAGCGTGGGCCCACTCGAAAGCCAGGCGGGTCGAGCGGGAATCGTTCCAGGTGTAGCCGGCTCCGAGTACCGTCATGAAAGCGCGGATGCCGCCGGCCACATTTGACGCCTGGGCGTCCTGCACTTGGAAAAAAATCCTGGTGGTCTCCTGATGCTTCCAGTTAAGCATCAGGCGGGTTCGCACCAGGTGAAAGGCATCCTCGTCGTTAATGGCATCATTGAAATCGAAGTTGTCTTTCGACTCCAGCCGGTGTCTGAGCTCGAGGTCTGCCTTTAGCGTGTCGGAAAGATTCTGGTTGAGAATTTCTCCGGAACGGCTGGGATCGGTGAAAAACCGGCAACAAGTACCAAAACTACGATTACTGCAAGGCTCCTATATTTCATGTGCAACTCTCCCTCTCTTTTGTACGAAAAACTCGGCCCTGTTCGATCCGCGGGTTCGATAATCGTACGAGAATAATATAACTGTACTGCTATAGAATGAAGAAAATCAAGATATAGTTCCATTTAAGCACCAAATAACCAGTTTTTCTTAATGTAAATTTCTTCCTCCTCATTTTGGATAGTAAAAACGGCAGGCCTGGTTGCATCCGGCCTGCCGTTTGTTATTCGCGTTGAAATCGTACTATCAGCTGTTCTTCTCGAGGATCTCCCTGATACTGGAATAGGGGGCCCTGTTGGTGGAGCGGTAGTACATGATTTTGCCGCCGCTTATCGTCCAGGCTTTGTAGAACCCGTTGGGGTAGACGATCCTGACCAGCTTGTCCCGGACGTTGAAAGCCCAGTGTCGGCCATCGGGGTAGAAATGGTCGATCTTCGTACCGGCCCGGGTCTTGATATGCCACTGGTCTTCGGGACGGTCCCAGGTGCGGTCCAGGATGAAGTCGATGACCTGGTACAGCGATCCGTTGGGCAGCCGGCCCTGGTCTATCTCGATCCCGGAATCGTTGGGTAGGCCGAAGCAAAGACACCTGGAGTTCTGCCGGGCCAGGTTTTTGACCGCGCTCGAGCGGGCATACTCGTGGTGCAGGGTAATCAGGATATTGCGGGCCAGGCCGAAACCGTGTTCACAGAGCTGCTCGGCGCCGGCGCTGAAACCAACGGTCAATTTGCCTTGCTGCTGCCGCTTGTAGAGCAGTTTTTGTATATAGCCCGGATCGTTGTAAAATTTCTTTCCGAGCTCCAGGAACCGGCGCATTCCCAACGGTGGGTTTCCCCCGCCGAAGAAAACGACTTCGGAGCTGCGGATGTAGTTCATCAATGTTTTTACATCGTTGGCTTTCAGGGAACTCGCGTAATAAAAAGGCACTACCTCGAGTCCGTACTGCTTGTAGCGGTCGAAGAACCATTTGAACTTGTGGTAGCCGAAACGTTGGCTGGGAAACTCGTCGCCGTTGGCGTGAACACCTTCCGACATGGGCAGAAAGAGAATTCGTTTATTATGTTTGCCTTCCAGGGCCCGTTTGACAATTCGCTGCTCGTGGATATACCGGCACGGAGCGTGCGCGCTATATACGAGAACTGTTCCTTTCATAATCTGTCCCTCCTTGATTTTCCGGATATCGCGTGGAGCAATGCTCCGGTATGTTGTCGCATTTTCGAGACATTCCATGATAATCTCTTGGTGTTCCAGGAGTCAACGAGATTTTAACGGAATATATGAGTGGAAAGTATCGGAGTGTGCAAAACAGGTGCCGTGGAACGCGAGATGTTTGGAAATAGCAGGAAACATAGCGGGCTTTCAGGCGGTGGACGCCCTGAGCCGGACTATGTAGTTCCTGCCGCCGGTTTATTGGTTTACGGCAATCAATATTTTTTCTTGATGGGTGATGAGTCCCAGTCAGGAGTGTTTTCCAGGATGCGTTTATTGATTTCAATGACCTTCAGCAGGGCGCCTTCTGCTTTGTCGAACTGCTTGGTGTGCCGGTAGAAATTGGCCAGATGCATGTTGAGCTTGGCCTTCTGTTGGGGTTCCAGGTCATCCCGTTTCAAGATCGATGACAGGAACTTCTCGGCTTTCTCCAGATCGCCCGACTGGACGTAGGCGCCTGCTACTCTTCCGTAGACCTCGGTCAGGATCATCTTGATCTCTTTGCGCATGGGATCGGGTACATTGTAGGAAAGAAGCTTCTCTTCCCGTGCTAGCACTTCCTCGAAGTAGCCGATCGCTTTTTGGAAATCACCTTTGCCTGTGGCTACTTCCCCGAGTTCAAAATACGCTTTCATCATCTGGGCCAGGGCACCGAACTCTACAAAATCGTCACCGAGCTTCTGGGCCAGGTTCTTCCAGGCTTCTTTTTCCTCGGCTGTAGCCGGATTACTTCCTGCGGACAGGCAGACGAACAGCACAGCCGCGGCCAGCAGAACACAAACCAGGTTCCTTTTGTTCATTTTCTTCAACCTCCTATCGTTTTGTGTGCTCCGGGACAAGGCCCGGATGATACCGTTTGGTGAAAAACCGACGACATGGATGTCAGATCAAGTCACCTCCTACCAGGCCTGCGTCGCGTTTCCGCATGGTGTCAAGATCAGTGAAAACCTTCTTCCAGGCCGACTCGTTCAACGCGTCGAATATGTCGTCGAAAGTCTTGACCGGAGTACTGCCCCCAGATTCCGTCCGGCTGAACGGGGTCCACCCAGCCGCCGAGGTCCGTGAGGAAATGTTTTCAAACCCGCCGCCGCCCGCCGCCCGTCCGACCAGGCTGGTGAGTAGCTCTATTTTACTATCCAGAGCCGCTACCGCCAGCTTACGGTCCAGCTTCTTCTCCATATTCCTCCACACCATGACATTGGCCAGCAGAATAATAATGATCGCTGCCGCGGTGGCATAAGCGAAGGGAGGTGGTACGGTAAACCGGCTCACGAGACGCTGTATAAAGGACGTCCGGGGACGAGCCGCCCGGTAGTGTTTGAGAAGATCGGTCCTGGCCAGCTCTGTTTCTTTTTTCAGGTCTTCTGTGGGGACGGACAGTTCCGCCAGTTGGTCATCGATTCCGGTATAATTATCGAAAAGAGTACGGCACTCCCCACAATTTTTCAGATGATCTCCCAGCTCGATTATTTCGCCGGTTTCTAGTTCGCCGTCACGGCAGGCGCTGGCTAAAATTCGGTATGATTCACACGTCACGGTTATCACCGCCAATCCATTCTAGTTCTCAAGTGCTCACGGATCCGGTACATCCGCACCCGGACATTGCCTGCAGTCATCCCCATAATCTCGGCGATGCCGCGGTACTTCAGCCCGGTTTGGAGCTTGAGGCTTATTATCATACGGTCGTCAGTATCCAGGTCATTAATGCACCGGGCCAGGTGTTCCAGGCTCGTTTTCTGTACAGTTATTTCTTCAGGAGTCAGACTGGTAGAAGCCACCCGCCGTTCCGATTCCACCGTCAGGGCGGGCTCGGACCGTTTCTTCCTGGCGTGGCCGAGGGCGACGTTCCGGGCGATCGTGTAAATCCAGGTGTACAGACGTGACTCTTCACGGAAGTATTTCACTCCCTCGAAAATCTTGATCATCGTTTCCTGGAAAAGATCGCGGGACAAATCGTGGTCGCCGGTCATCCGGTAGAAGAGCCCCATGAGTCCGGAGGAAAAATACCGGTAAAGGTCTTGAAACGCTTTGTCCGTTCCCCGTTTGAGGCCCGCTACCAGGTTGCGTTCTTCGTCAAATGTCAGCTCCACGGCCGGATCCTTTCCTTGTGTGTCCGTTTTTTTCGTCGGTTTTCCGGTGCTTCGTTACCGTTAGATGCAACTGTGTCTTAAAATGTTACAGGAAAAGTTGATATTCGGTCGAGAGAACTTTATAAACTCAAGCATGCGGTGTCGAAAGTAATGTGGCACGGTCAATCCAGTGTGTCGGTGCGCATGACCGTGTCGGCGATCGTCAGGCGGATTTTTAGAATACGGACATTGTCCCTGCGGCTGCGTGGGTCCAGGCCGGCGGCGTTATCACGGACGATAAGCCAGAGGTGGACAGTGCCGGGATTCCGAAAAATGATCTCCAGCGACTCTGCCCTTCCATGCTCGATGATCTGAGCAGTGATATCAACACAATCCGCCGGAGTTGGCCGCGGTTTATCGCCGATATAGTAGCCCGCATACCGGACGTGCCGGTTCGGGACATCCCGTACGGAAGCTGGATCCGCGGCGCTGTTGAAACGCTCGATATTGTCATGTGTCTCCACGGTCAAGCGGTAGCGTCGGTCCTCGAACCAGGTGCCTGGCATAACCGCGAACACGGTGTCGGTGTCGGTGTCGCTTCCGGCACTCACTGGTCCGACCTGGTGGACGCGCTCCCCGGAAACATCGGACATGGTTACCAGCACCACCGGCCGGGTCATGTCATACACTGTAATCGGTTCCTCCGCCTGGCCGCGGGCGGCACCGCCAAAACCTTCCTCTGTCACGGCCGCTGCCAGTATGTATCCCTTGAAATCGGTCCGCCAGACCGGTGGTGTATCGGTTTCGGTGTCGCAGGTCACTACCGAGTAATGTCTGCTCGGAGTTTGCCCTTCCCCGAAGCCTCTGGCGGAATAGTTCGAGAAGAGCAGGCTTCCATGGATACTATCCGCAGCCGGAGGTATCGTCTCCAGGCGCACCCGGAGCCGGTCCTCGATGGTTTCCAGGTTCGGATTATTGTCCGTTACCGAGCACGTTATCAGCCCCCGGAACGGACGCCCGGCTACCTGCCAAGCGGGCACTTTCACCGTCACCTCCTCCGGTGCCGTCACGTCTTCCACGTAAACACCGTAGGTTTCGGCCGTGGCCGGAGAAGCCTGCCGATATGTATCAGATATACTCTCAAGACGCCACCGGTACAGGAAATCAAGGCTGATAATGATAGCATTTTGGAACCGGTCGTCCCGGAAGGTGTCAACGGAAGACGAGGGAACGGTAAATGTATAGGCTGCCTCGGGGCCTTCGAAACGTTCTCCCGCGGCGCCGGTCAAAGCACCTGGATCGGGGCGCTTGTCCCAGGGATTGAGAAACTGCCACGAAAACCGATCGGGGACGAACTCATAATCCGGTGCTTCAGCGCATGGTGTGTTATCGTTACCGGCGACAAATAACGTTTCTTCGTCCTCCAGGCAAGCCCCCTCCATGCGTGGAGAAATGATTTGCGGCCGGGGCCAGGAATTTTTTGACGGCGGCTCTGGCAGTGGCGGCAGTGTTTCTTCTTTCAGAATTAGCCCCGTGAACTCGTCCGAAATAGTTTTTCCCAACCGGGACTCAAGCTCTCCGAACTCTGCCGAACTTCGTCCGTAGTACGAGTTATTGTCCGAATCGCTTCTGCTGGTCAGGGTGTACACCGAGACGGTGGGAGGCCAGGCCGAGTCCCGTTCGTACTCCCCGGCGTAACGGTGATGAGGATATCCATCCTCGTCCAGCCAATGCACGATGTGACCGCCGTCGCGGTCCATCCATCCGGGTTGGTAATAAATCTTACCGCCGCCGACGGTGCGGGCGCTTTTCCACGTATGCTCCGGACTAACGACCATGAGCGGCGTACCATCTCTGAAATCGTACACGGTCAGGGTGACGTCTCCGCCGGTAAACCAGGATTTCAGGCCGTCAAGCAGGGATGCCGGCCGAGCGGCCGGCAGAGAGATAGAAATTAACAGGACCGCCGCAGCGGTGAGAAACAGTTTCCGCACGATGGCCGGCACCATGATAATCCTATTGTTCGCGGGACTCTGTCCTGCCGACGGAAATTTCCTCACTGATGGTTTCTTCCCCAACTATAAATCGTAAAACAAGCTTTTCGTTTATTTCTTCAACACTGAAGGCGTTTTCATCGCCGTCCTCGAGAGAAGCGGTACCGCCGGCGTCAGGTGGATCCAGTGCTACCAGTACCGTTCGGCCAGATCGGTTTTTGATCAACACCGTGTCGCCGGAGAGTGCCGCCCGCGAGCCATCGATTTCCAGCGGAAAAACAAACCGGACCGGGACCGGCTTTGCGTCTTGCTCCGGCGTGTTTTCATGGCCGGCAAAAGCGTTTTTCAACCAGGCTGTGAAGTGGCTCCACCAGGTAGCTTTCATCTTGAACCTGGTCACCGGTCCGCTGCTGCCGGTGGATACGAACGGCTCGATTTCGGCCTCGTCGCCGGGCTCGATAAAGACCGTGTAAGAACTCTCTCCATCAGTCCCGCCATCGTCTCTATCTTCCGGAGTTCCCCAGACCAGCTTGTCCGCCAGGGTGGCCAGCCTATCGCCGCCGATCATGCGCAGCTTTACCTCCTCCGTGCTGAACGGAGAATAGACACCGCCCAGGTTGTGCAGGTAATCGTTCATACCGGGCAGAGCGTAGACCGTTTTTCGGCCGAGTGATCCGAACAACGGCATAGGTTTCTCGGCGTCGGGGTTGGCTATATAGATGTCCCAGCCACCCAGGTTCCCAGGCCGGTCGGAGGAGAATCCGATCAAGCCGGGGCCCAGGGGAAACGGATCTGAATCGTTGGCCTTTTTCCCCGTGAGTGATTTGAAATTAACCGCTTCCAGCGGTTTCGATTCATTGGTGGAAAGCCGGTACTGGTAGAGCTTGTCCGAGTGGTCCGAGGGCGTCGCCCAGCGGGTGAAGAGTATCCGGTCGTTATCGCGGAATATCGGGTACATCTCCTGGAGACCGGGTTCACCAAGCACTTTCCTCTCACCGGTCCCGTCGGAGCGGATACGGTAGATATCATGTTCCGTCTTCTGGTCCGAAGCAAACGAAATCCAGTACACGATCTGCGATCCATCGGGTGAAAAGTTCGGTCCTGATTTCTCACCCGGTGACGAGGTAATGCGGACCTGGTTGCCGCCGTTCAGGTCGATGGTCCAAACCTGCCACTGGTCGAAAGCCGGACTCGATTTCTCCGCGGCTTCGCCCGTCCGGTCCAGCGACTCCAGGTACTTGAAGACGATGGAGCGGCCGTCCGGGGAAAACTTCGGATCCTGCCCCCGGTGCAGCTTGTAGAGCCGGTCGTAGACAACATCGTAAAGATACACATACATATTCTCCCAGCAGGGGCTGAGTTCTGCCGGAACAGCCATGAAGGTGACCAGGTCACCGGCGGGAGAAAAGTGCGGATTCATGGCGTAACCGAGCACGGGTCCGGTGATTCCGTCCGTCAATTTGTTTACCCGGCTATCCTGGAGATCCGCGACAAAAATGTGCCCTTCGTTCGGATTATTGGTGAACACCAGGGGATGGCTGTAAGAATGGTAGGCGATCCGCCCTTTTTTCACCGGAACATTGTGACCCGCAGAGCTTTCATCGGTCCGGGGTACCCTGGTCTCGGGCAGCGGATTAAATTTGAAATCGCTGATGACGATCTTGAAGTCCCGGTCCCGGGGCAGCGTCTCGTCGATAAAATCGTCAAACTCCTGTTTATCGCCCCGGAAAAGCCACAGGTTGATGTGAAACTCCAGCGGATATTGAGGAATGTATTTTCGCGGGTTTTCGGGCTGGTAGGTCCATCGATGCAGCTCTGTTTCCACTCCGTCCACTGGAGCGAAACATTGGTACACAATCCGGTGACTCTGCCAGATAAACCGGTGTGTATGGGTCTTTCCAGAGATAAAAAACGGCTTCGTCTTGTTGCGGTATCCCGTTTGGCTGATAGCCGGGTAGATGGTGTAGTGGAGATTGTTTTTGCGGATGAACGGAATGGGGCTCTTCGGTCCCCATTTGGTGATCTCTATGTCGATCTCGTTGGTTTTGTCGAGCTTGTAATTGGTAGCGTACGGGAAGAAACCGAGCACGATATTAGGATGCATCTCGGCAAAATCCACCGGTCCGGTTACCGTGAACTGGTACGTCCCGAACCCGAAATGCTCCTGTCCGTCTTTCTCAAGTGTCACCTCCGCGCTGGTCCAACGGTCGTCACGGTAAACCAGTTTCAGAACCAGGTTACCGGCCCGCGTCGCCACGTTATCGCTGCTCCAGTCGTTGGGTCCCGGCCCTTCGGCCTCCGCCTGCCGGACCTGCCAGTTGTATCCCGATCCCGTCGGCCAGTCTTCGATCAGGGACACGCCGCCGGCCTGGGTTACCGGCAACAGCATGGCTGTGATAAAAACCACTGCAAAAAATTTAAGTGATTGTTTCACCGGTTGCTAATCTCCACTCTGCCATCACGGAAAAGCCAAAAATCCAAAAGCCAGGTTAAGGTTATGGAAAATCTAAGATATTTATTGTGGTTCGATTAATTATATTGGCGCCGGGATATATCGTCAAGTTCTGGTTTCGGGTGATCAATGCGAAGGGCGGACAGATGGTCGATACCACATTTTCCTGTGTATGTGTTTCAGAGCTACTCGGTCACCCTGATCAGGAAGACGTATTTCTCCAGTTTCCCGGAGTGCCTGCCTGCCTCTTCCCGCAACCCTAAATCTTGGGTAATGATCGTGGTGTTGAATCGCATCGGGTAGCGCAGGGCCATCTTCATCTGTACCGTCTCGGGCTGCTCCACAACAATGGTTGCCGGTGTCCGGGACGTATTCTTTTCATCCTCACCTGCGGCCGGCAGCCCTCCCCAGGTGTGGGTGGTTTCCCGGATGGATACATCGGGTGTGTAGGTCAGGTTCATAATCAGTTGGTTATCTGGTTTTACCAGCAGGCTGCCGGATAGTTCCATACCCTGCAGGACACTGTCTTCAATCGGTACCAGGCCGTAGGCTGTACCGTCGCCCCCTTTAAAGCTGTAGGCCTCGTGCCGGGCCAGGAATCCGTGTTCCCGGCCATAGACCAGGCGGAAGAATGAGTTTCGGAGACTGAACAGGTCGAAACTGTCTACGATGGTTCCTATCTTCTGCTTGATGGCTTTGCCGAGCAGCCGGCGGCCCCGGTCATCGATCTCGCCGTTCTTGTTGATGTAACGTTTCAAGATGTAATCCACCAGCTCGACCGGCAGACGAAGCACTTTTCCCGAAATCAGCACGGGAGCCGTGTCGGGAGACAGAAAGAGGCTGGGCAGGAAAAATTTACTATCGCGTTGTTCGGAAGGATCGATCAGGAGGTTTTGTCCCTGTTCATCGGGTATGGGAAATTTACCGGGATTGCGCTTTGATGAAGCGTTTTTTTCAACCCGTGATGTGAGAGGAGTCGTGATCGGTCCGGTCGCTTCATCCAGGAACAAAGCTTTGAGCAGGACCAGGGTTGTCCGGGCGTCACCCGTGTCACCGGCGGAGCCGGTAAAAGGAGAAGCGCAGGCTGCCAGAACGCGGGTTTCTCCGTCTCTAACCTGGATTGAAAGGCAGCCGTGGAATCCTTTTACCTCCGGGACTTCCAGCGGTCCGCTGGGAGTTGCAACCTGGCGGAGAAACTGTTTTTCTCCGTCGGCATCCTTCCCCGGACGCACCATGGCCAGTTGGCAAGAGATCAGGGCTTCCAGTTCCTCATCCTCCTGCTTGAGGGACGAGAGCCGGAACCGGCCCCAGAGTCCCAGCAGCAGTTTCTCACGGACGGGCAGGGGACCGTTGGCCGCTTTTTTATACCGCCCCGCGTAGCCCGGTACCCGGCCGATCATGATTTCAGACATCGAGTCAAGGTACATCACCGTGGACGCCGATGAGAGCAGGGAGATTTTTGAGGCTTCCCGCGACATCTCTTTTGTAAGCCATTTCAGTTTATCTGTGGGGATACTCCCTACGCGGCCCCGCTGGATGGTTACATCTTTCAAATTTTCCCATATGCCAAGCGGCATATCCACCACTTTCAGCTCCAGGCGGACCGCTCTGGGGAGAGAAACGGCCTCTGCTCCCGGAACCGGGAGGCAGCCTAGAATAAGGAACGCCAACAGGCCGGCCGGAATCAAAAACCGCGCCGTCTCGATCGTTCTGCGATCCATGCTCATGGTTCTACTCCTCCGTCGAGTCTGGTTTGCGGGACTTGGGTTTTGATTTCTTGTTTACCGGTTTTTTCTTCTCTTTCTCGGGTTCATCCGGGGAATTTCCTGGAAACTCGGGTTGGTTGTCCCCGGAATGTTTATCAGCCCGGGGAGGCACATCCCCGGCTACCAGGTATGACTTTCTGAGCCGCTGCCTAACTTCTTCGGCGCGCTCGACCTTTTGTTTCTGCCGCCGTGTAATCGAGCGGTTGAGCGCCGACAGGGCGGCGTAGAAGAAGCTGATAATAAAGATCAGCCAGGTGGTGCCGATAGCCCATTGGATATTATTGGTGTATGCGTCCGGCCGGAGCAGGTGGAAAGCCGTCAGGAGCAAAGCGGCGGCCAGTGGGAAGACGAGCTGCTGGAATTGTTTCAGGGTCCTGAGAAGCGCGCTGGCGGCCACCAGGATAATGAAAATGATCCCGGCGGAGACGGTGTTCAAGGCGCTTTTCACGTACCGGATGGAGAGTGTGCCTGGTACCATGAACATGGATTTTTCTCCTACCCCGGGTACTACCGCTATCAGTTTCTCGAAATAGAACGGTCTGCCTTTCTTGAGCAGTTCGACGATGTTCTGGGCCACGGCGCTGCGGCCGCCGGCGAACACGGCTTTGCCCTGCCCGAGCTGTTGGCGTTCCAGGTTCTCCTGGATTATATTGAACGGTCTGCTCGTCTGGCCCGCCTTCTGGCTTCGTGCCCAGGAATTGTACTCTTTCTGCACTTTCTGTACGCCGCTGGAGATATAACTGGTATGTTTGATTTGCCTGAGGTCGCCGGCCACCAGGTTGAGGTTGTACTCTTTGGGCAGGTACAGGTCCCAGGCCAGACGCATCACCGGCACGTCAACTTTCGGGCATATCAGGCCCAGGGGTCCGGAGTAACCCATCGGCTCGAACTTCTGTTCATAGAGTATCTTGACCGGGAAACTGACGCCGGGCTGGGCCGCTCCGGAGATAGGGATCATGGTGACCCGCTGTTTGCTGCCATCGAGCTCTATCTCTGTCTCTCCCAGTTGGACCGAGCGATCCCCGACGAAGGCGTCGAGCACCGTGGCTCCGTCCGGGAGCATCAGGCGCAGGAACTGTTTCCGGGTATTTTTGAGGATGAAGGTCAGGTCATTTATCGTCTCTCCCTCTTCGCTCACCAGGGTCACCAGCCGGGTACTCTCCGCCACGGTGACCAGGGCTTCCACGTCCAGGTGCTTGATGACCGAGAGTCCGATGGTAAAGGGATGGGAGATGTACTTGAACGCCCAAATGACGGGCACGGTGATGCCCTGTGTGAACTGTGATGGAATTTCGGTGCTGTCAATGGGGGCGACGCCTTTGATATTCTCCTCTATGGGAGTGATCTCCACGTTGCCGTGGGGAGTGACGGCGATATATCCTTTTTCCCGTTCGAGACCCAGGGTCTTCACCCCGCTATACTCGATCTGGCCCGATGCGCTTTCCATGGCTCGCTCGAAGGCCACGTAGAGAATGTAATTGCCTTTGGCCTTGGCCTGGAGTTCGACCTCCCAGCGGCCAGGCTGGCTGCCGCTTTCTTCCCAGTGCTTGAGGTTGTTCCCGGCAATATTCACGTTCTTGGCTCCGGGTGGCAGCTGCAGAGCGAAGGTGGACACGCCGGCAAACTGGATCGTGTAATCGACCCGGCAGCTGTTCTGTTCCAGTCCTTCGCCGATAGAAGCCAGGTTGAACACCTCGGCGGTGACTACCGGTTCGATCGGCTCTACCGCCAGGGACACCGACCAGGGCTGCCGGAAATATTTGTAAGCCAGCGAGATCTCGCCGCCGCCCAGTTTGAAGTAGTTGGGCAGCTCCAGCACGTCTATCTCGGAGACGTTTTGCGACGTATCCGTTTTGATGCGGATACTGGTCTCGGTCTGCACCGACACGTAACCTCGTTCCTTTTTAGCTCCTTGCACTACCAGCACCGGTAGTTCGAGCCCGGTGGAAAGATCGTCCAGGTTGGTGGTGGCCGAGAGCGTTAACACGTATTGGCCGTCTACCTTCGAGCGGAAACTGACGATCAGGAGCTCCTTTTGGGAATCGATCCGCCAGTCTTCGATGAAATCTCCATGTACCGTGTCGACCAGGCGCAGCCGGTCGGGAAACCCGATCCGCAGCTCGAAGATACCGGCTTTGCGGATATCGAAACTCATCTGCGTATCCATGATAAGTTCCTTTTCCTTGATATTGAACCGGGTGTTGACATCGGCGTAGACCTCCGGTTGGATCTGGCCGATGGATATCTCGATGGTGTACGGGTAACGTATGTAGCGGTACGCCTGGCTCACACCTTCCGGGACCCGTTTCAAGTTGAGGGGCAGGTCCTTGATGTCGATCTGGCTGGCGCCCGAAGACGAGACCGCTTCCACCTTGGTGTCGAGCCGTGGAGAGACGGCAATGTACCCCGTCTGGCGGGTAACATCCAGCAGGGTGATGGTCGGCAGCGTGGCGCTGTCTTTACCCCCGGTCGGCTTCTCCACCTCCACCGAAAGCTCGTAACTTCCTTCCGCCGCCGAGCGCAGGTCCACCGTCACCAGGTTGTTTTTTATCCGCCAGTTGTTGATGTTCTTTCCCTTGATGTCCACCAGCTTACAGTCGTCTTCCAGGGAAAAACGGAGCTTGAATATCCCCGCGTCCTGGATGGTGTAAGTGATGGTGTTGATGGCCCGGATGAGCTCCCGGGAGACCTGGCACAGGGTCGCTGTCTCGGCGCTGACCTTGGACTGGATCAGGGAGACGGCGATTCCCAGGGAGAATGGCCGTTTCAAGTACTTGTAGGCCAGGCCCAGCCGGAAGTCGCTGGATATGGATGAGTCTTTGACCTCGTGCACATCGAACTGGCTGGCGCCCTGGACGGTGCCGGGTTCGATCTTCAAACCCTTCTGGGCGTAGATGGAGATGATTCCCTGTTCACGTTTCACGCCGTTCACGGTGAGCGACGGGATGATTCCCTCGCCGGGAAGTTTATCGAGCGGCCGCTCCAGTGATGCGGTCAGGGTATAGTGTTTCTGGACCGGTTTGGCCAGCACTACTTCAAGTTCCTGGGCCGAACCGTCCTCGCCGCCGCTTAAGTTCCAGGTCTTTATCTCATCACCGTTTACCTCCAGCAGGTTACAGTCGGGAGGGCAGGAGAGAGAGAGTTTGTCTACGGTCCCCTGCAGGACCGTGTAAGTAATGGTACAGTTGGTACGTATGACACCGCGGCTGAGGGAGGCCTGGATGGACTGGTCGGCGAAGATGAGGGGTTTGAGAGCTGTTATACCGGGCCTTATCCGCCAGGCCAGGGTGATCCCTTCCGGGTCGCCTCCATAGAGCACGACCCGGGTCTTTTCTTCCTTGATGGTCCGGGAGAGTTTTACTTCCGGGAAGGCTTCGATTTCCGCCACTTCCTCCGGGATGACCACGACGGTCTGCCGGCTGACGGCAGCGGCAAAAGGGACCATCAGTTCCCGTTGAGCGCCGGAGCTTTCCACCCGGGAAACGCAATCCAGGGAAAGTTTGTAGTTGCCGGGCTTACCGCAGAGCAGGACATAGCCCTCCTCTTTACGGGTGAAGAGGACCTTTTTCTCGTCGCCGTCGGTGACCTTGAAATCCATCACTGAGCAGTTCTTGATAAGCGGCACCTCAACCCAGCCGTCGGCGAACACGGACACAGACACGGCTGCGTTGAACATGGCGATATCTTCCGCCACTTCGCCCTCGGCGAAGTAAGAGTTGATGACCGCGTCAACCGGCGGCCTCACATCCTCGTCGTCAACGATGACCTGTCCCCACGGACTTGCTCCCAAAACCTGCGCGCAAGCCATGACGGCCATGGCGAAAACCAGCAGAATGGTTTTTAAAGTACGATGTTTCATAGTAGTAGCTGCCTCCTTTTCATTTCTTCGTTTAATCGTTTAACAAATCATTGTTTTCTTCATATGAAGTATTTTTTTCGAGTAAAAAAACTTCCTCGCGTACCGGACGCGGCTTTCTCATGGTGACTAAACCGACCAATAGGACCAGCAGTCCCACGGCTCCCACACTCCAGGCGTAGACGCTGTTTCTCTGGAAACAGCGGAACTTGATCTTCGGGACGGTGTGTCCCGCCCGTCCGCGCGAAAACCCGTACGAGATGGTGCTGGTGGGCAGCGATATCTCCAGGGGAAGAGCGCCCCGGGAGAGTCCCCGGTGAATAGAGGCCAACAGGTTCTGCTGGATCTTCTGTACCGGGAAGGCCGGCTCTATCGGCGCCGCCGGGGCGGAAGACTGGGGTAAAAGCAGTTCGGCGTGTTCCGCCGGCGCCGGGACACTGGTGGTCCTCTTCAGACGCTCGATGATCCGCCCGGTTTGCTCGTCGCCGATGACCACCAGCGAGTCACCGTATTTCATGACCCGGGGGGTGCGCTCCCCTGAACCGGATAGCTTTTCTCTAAGTTTTGTTTCCGCCTGCCCGGAGGCCAGGTCTTTACTGCTGATGTTGAGCATCTCCAGGTCGCCGGGATTCAGGACGATGGTGGCCATGGATTCTCTGTCTTCTCGCTTCAGCTCAAGGCTCTTTTGGGGAATACTGCTCTTTAATTCTTCTTTAGGTTCAGTGTCATCGTGAATTTCAATCGGCGAAGATGGTTCCCCGGCTGAAGTCAGCTGCCTCTGGGTGTCGGCGATCTCATTCAGGGCTTGCCGGCGGTCGGGTGTGTCCTTGAGTTCCAGGAGGAGGCTCTCGGCTTTATCGAGCTTTTCAGCCACCAGCCTGCTCGTCTCTTTTCTCCGGTAACCGTCTTTTTTTCCTGCCGCCCGGGCAACCGCCGCCTGGGCCAGGGCCCGGTCGATGTAGAGACGCCTGATCTCGTCCACTTTCCGTTTGACCTCTTCTTGCTCCTGGGCGCCTTTATTCTTGCGTTTTTTGTCCCGTTTCGCCCGCTCCTCTTTCATCTCCCGGGAATTTTTAAGGGCTATCTCAGCTGTCTTGCGAAGCGGCGAACCAAGCAGGTCGCGGTAGATCGATACGGCCTCGTCGTATTTCTGTTCCTGCATCAGCCGGGCCGCCTTCTCCATCTGTCGTTCGGCCACCTGCTGCTGCAGGGACTCCAGGGCCTTTTCCTGCTTCACGATGGCCGCGTTGAGCTTTTGCTCGGTAGCGGCATGTTTCTCTTCTAAACGCCCGAACTCTTCCGGGTCATTTTTCGGGATGCGATAACGCCCGGCGGCTATCCTGAGTTCGTGCCAGCTCTTCTTAAGCGAGTCTCTCGCCTGGTTAAGCCGCTTGAGATTGCTCTTGATCGTTTCGGGATCGGCCATGGTTTTTTCCGGCGCGCCGTGCCCAACTTCGCCCAGGACATGCTCTGCATGGGAAATATTCTGATTTTCCTCGGTATCGAGCTGAAGCGCTCCCAGGGTAGCTGGTAATACCAGTTCAGGTATTCGCTTTGTTTTCCCAAGTTTCTCTATATCATAATCGCCTTCAACAAGTTCGTCTTCACTTAGTCCCCGTTCCATGGAGCTGAATCTGCTCTCTTCGGATTTTAGCCTGGTAGAAGCGATAGCGCCGCCGCCTCCGGGTCCGGGTGCCGGCCGGTCTCCGGCCATCATGGGTTCTTCCACGGTGTTGTGCTTGGTGCACCACACTGAATGGGTGGCGCTGTGAAACCGGTACTGGCCGCCGTTTTTGCACTGGGGGATCTTTTTAACGTAGGTCGGTGTAAGAAATTTTCCTTCCTGAGTGAATCTTCCCCCGGAATAGTTCAGGGCGCAGTCACGGCCATCATTGAAAGCCTTGTCATCGACATCCATCTCCCACATGTCGATGGCGCCTTCCAGCACCCGCATATTGGCCGAACAGGCTTTCCCGCGGGCCTGGAGCCTGGCCCGGTTGAAGTTTGCCAGACCGATGTCCGGAAATTCGATGTCCCTGATTTTATCCATCATCGATGGTTTTTTGGCCACGGTCACGGGTTCCTGGAATCGCGGTGAATCGGCGTAATTCGGGTCATACCCGTCGGCGATAAGTTCCTGGAGCATCTCCGGATGCTGCTGAAGTGTATCGAGGTCGGGCAGGTAGGAGATATAGACGTCGTCCCGGGTGCCCCTCATCCCGTCTTCCCCGGGGCTCCCGATGACGCCCTGCTGCTTGTTAAGATAGTAATTGTATCCCCAGGAATCTACCGGCAGTTTTACCAGGTACTTACCCTTGAGATCGTTAAGTGTTTCAGCTTTCCTCGGTTCCATGGCGTTGAAGCGGGTTACAGCGCCGACGATGACATCGATGTCCTGCTTGGTCTTGGCAATCTTGGAGTCATCGCTCATGGAGGCGAACTGGGGCATCGAGATGGCGGCGAATATTCCGATGATGAACAGCAAGATGAGCGCCTTGGTGGCGAACTCCAGGGACGGCCCGATCTCTATCCGGACCATGACTTTGAGGAACCAGACGACGGCCAGTATCCCCAGGTAAACCAGCCCGCCCAGAAGCCCGATCAAAACGGCGTACCAGAGCCAGGTCAACAGAGTACCCAGGAGGTATCCCAGGGCTCTGAGATAGGGTGTTGCCCAAGAAAGAATGGACGAGAGCGAGCGAACGAAGACGTCCGCTATTCCGGGAGTGTCCAAGCGTGGGCTACGCACCAGGGCCATGTTCCCCCCCGGCATCATCAAGCGGTAGCCTTCGGGGATCTGTACATCCCAGGAGACCTTACCCACGGGAACATCCATTTGCGGGGCCTGCAGGGAGACTTTTCCGGCAGTGGAAAAACGGTCGATTCCCGCCTGTCTGTATACGAGTTGGATGGTGAATGAGCGGTCCGCTTGTTTCGTAATAAGCGGTATAGTATGTGCCGGCGGCCCGTCTGATTCTTCTTGTCCCGACTTGACCGGTTTTCCGTCGACGTAAGCTCCCCACAATTCGGCGCTTTCGGGCAGCCATACCTTGAGAAACTGCTTGTTTCCCGGGTTGTTGATTTTGGCCGAGACGCCGGTCATGACGGCACTGTCCGACTCCATCAGGGTCTGAAGAGTCAGTTCGCTTATCTCGGCTTTCTGTTTCTCCTGGTGCTGGACCTTGGAGATCAAGAGTTTGAGACGGGGAAAACCTGCTTCCGTCAGGCGGTAAAGGCTGTGAATGTCTTTCAGGTCAGGAGGAGGGGTGCCTTTCAACCTGGCCAGTCCCTGCATGCCGTCAAATGACTCCGTGAGTTCGATGTCGCTGGTGCTCTTGAATCCGAGAACACCGGTATGGCGGGAGCGGCCGCTGAATTCAGGCGGGGCGAGCTCGATAAACCCGGCGGACTGCTCAAACGGAATGGAATAATCGACGGCCAGGGTTGTCTCTCCTTTTAAGATCGATGAAAACTCGATCCTCCAGCCGTCTTTAAAAGGCTGAACACCGGCCAGGAAATGGGACCGTATCTCCGGTTTTTTAGCTCCATCCGGCAGCTTCAGCAAGATCCATTTCATTCCCCCCTGCTCGATGTTCAGGGTGACCCGGGATGAAGCGGCCACCAGGGACGGCGAGATGGTGAACACGGATTCGCTCGATTGTTTGAACCTGATAGGCAGCTGTTTCATGGTCAGGTTCACCGTGCCCGGATGCCTGAAGGTCAACAGGTGATCGCCCCGGCCGATAGTAAACCAGGTGTAAGGTAGTTGTCCTGGTCCGCATTCCTCGGCTTTGCCCAGTTGTTTCCAGGAAAGCATGGCTTCTACCCGGCTTTTGGCGGCCACGTATCCCTCAACATGACGGGCGCCCGGATAGGCCGGCAGAGGAAACCGAATGTCGTTCCCTTCCGGCCTGGGCCGCAGGGTGATGAAACTGAATTCCTCTGTTTTTCCCGGTTCCAGCGGGCGGGTGAATCGCAAGGTGACTATTCCCTCCGGACCGCGTTCGAAGTCCGCCAGTAGAGCTCCGCTGATTTCATCCAGTTCTGCGTTCCCGCCAGGGATGATTGACAGGCAAAACAGGGGAGCCTGGTTGACGGTGATTCTGGCCCTGGTTTCCTGAATCACGTTGGTATTGGTGATCTCCAGCAGGGTCACCGATTGGATGTCGACGGTGGGAACGGGTTTGACGAGCGCGATGTTGCCGGAGATGTTCTTTCCGCTATATTGGAAGGCCAGCGATATATTTTTCATCCACGCCGGCAGATTAACTTTGGATGTCTGGAAGAGATTGACCGGTTTGTTCACCTCGGGAATTTTGTGTCCAAGCACACGGATTCCTACTATTCCATGAGAGTTCCTCGCTCCAGTGAACTCTGGGACCCTGAGTTTCAGGGGATACCCTTTTTGGAGAGGAACGAAGCCTTCGAGTTTCATAACCGTCTGCCCGTCTCTCAACCCGCCGACATTGACGGAGATACCGCCCGTGGCGGGTTTCCAGCCGGAGATCCGGCTGCCGCTGACGGACTGGCAGCGGAATTCAGCGGGCAGCCTGATCGCGCAGGTTTCAAGCGAGCCCGATATGACGTCCAGCTCGATGTCGGCAATGGTCCTGATCATGTCAGGCCATATCTCGATGAGGACGGTGCCCCGGGCATCGAATTTGAGAAGATCCGGTTTCAAACCCATGGTGAGCCGGTAATCGGGAGTGTCAAAATGGTAGGCAATCTGGTCTTTGGCTGCTGATAACCGGTTCACGTTGAGAGTTGATTCTTCCACTGGGTAATAGTTCTTCTCGGTCCGGATGGTAATGGTTCCGGAAACCTTGGCCGCTTCCGGGAAATCTACGGACGGAATGGTGAAAGGGGCTCCCGGCGGATGCTCCGCCTGGAAGAGTATCCTGAAGGCGAATGATGCTTCAAGGGCCGAATAGAGCTTGAGGGTGACGATGCTTTTTCCTGTTTCGGAAACCTCCTCGTTCCAGGATTCAATCATCTCCCCCATGAGCCCGGTGATTACCCGGTCGGTTTCAATGATAACCCGGTCGGTTAAACCCTGCAGAGGCTGAACGGTGCAGCCGATATTCGTTTCCACCAGTCCCGGAGCCATGAAAACCGAGAGGTCCTGTGATACTGAAAAGGTGGCCGCCCTGGCCGTTGCCGGTTCAGCCGCCACGGTCAGATCAAGTGTGGTTCCCGGCGCGGGTGTTACGGACACCTTCCACGAATCATCATTCAGTGTGCTGGTGACCGGTGCCGGAGGGTCGGTGGTGATTGTAACCGGCCGGTTGTCCGGTGTGGTGACGGTGAGCTCGATTCGAGTCACGCTGGCGAAAACGACCGGGATGCGAAGCGAGTGTCCATTATTGCTCGGTTCAGGCCTGGTGGGAATAGAAAACAGAAACGAAAATTCTGAAGGAGCCCTGGCACTGAGGTAGGTTCCGTCGGCAAAATCCAGAAACAGGTCCTCGGAGCCGGGGAAGTCCTGGATCGGCATGGCTTGCGGGAAGATCCGGTTCCTGGCCCATCCCTCTCCCACGGCCTGTCCGGTAACAGTTACCTCGACGGGGATGAGATTATCTCCGTCGGCCGCGGTTCCTTCGAGGTTGATCGCGGCCCGGTACACGGCCCGTGTGATTCCCACATCGGCTTTCGGTAGTTCCGGGAAGGGCAGGGGAGTTGTAGCAAAACTGGCGGGACAGGTGATATCGGATAAAAACAGCGCCACTAGCAATATCGTTAAAAAAGGGCCGGAACATTTGATGTTTTTGACGGAAATCACCATATCCCCATGCCATTCTTATTATTGCTACTATAGCGCAAAAACAAGGACCGCGTCAAAAACGGGGAACGGCTCCATCAAGGGCCGTTTGTTCCGCTCTCCCGCGAACGTTCTAACCCCTTTAGACGCACATGGCAGTTCCTTCGTCCTAAATTAATTTTTAATAATCTCATAGCAGGGCGGGACCACCCGGCTAACTTTAGCACCTTCATGTTTGCAGAGGCGTAGTGTGAGCTTCTACATACCCTCCCACCCTCTGGAATATCAGCGTAGAAAGTAAGGTGATGAAATAGAAAATGAAATATCATATCTCAATCTTCAAAATCTCCAACCTCACTTTCCGCACTTTTTACTTGAGGTGAGATCATCTCAATCCAGCCTCTAAATTCCTGCTGTAGAAAGGAAGGTGATAGATTTTAACTTTAACTTGACAAGTCTACTTGACCGATGTATTATGAAAGTAAGTAAACGTTTACTTATTAATGGAGGTTGAATATTGGCCAGGCCGGCAGTGAAAAAATCGAGTATTGAAAACGCGGCTATCCGTTTGTTTGCCTCCCGGGGATTGGCCAGCACCACCATCCGGGATATTGCTCTGGAAGCCGGCGTTACCGAAGGAGCCCTCTACCGGCATTACAGCGGTAAAAACGATATGGCCTGGAAGTTGTTCTGTCGTGAGGTCGAGCACTTCAGCGCCGACCTGCAGAAAATCCTGTTTGAGCCGGCTGCGACGCCAGGAGATAAACTGGAAGCCGGTATTCGATATCTCTATAGTTATTATGAAGCTCATCCTTTACAGTTTTCTTTCATCCTTCTTACTCAGCATGGGTTTCCGGGTGTGAAGCTGCTCGATAAGGCCCGAAACCCAAACGACCTGGTCATCAGATTCATCGGGGCCGTTATCATGGAAAGCGGTTCCGAGGTTGACGATCCGGTCCTGGCTGCTGGTATGATCATGGGGTTGGCGCTGCAGCCAATCGTCATGCATCGCTACGGCCGGGTGAAGAAGCTAACCGGGAAACTGGTTGATAAAGTAGTTGAAGCCAGCAAGAGGATTCTGGTAATTAATGATTGACCGCCGGCCGGAGGGCGCTCGGGCTTGGCCATACGCGAGGTGAATATTTCATGCGATACAATGACAGCACGATGAGGCGAATAAGGGCCGGCCGGGCCAGGTTTATCTCCATGGCCGCCACTTACTGTCTCGGGGTGTTCAACGACAATTTTTTTAAGGAGGCAGCCATACTGCTGGCGGTGGTGGCGGGCCGGAGTAAGTTCCCGGGAACAGCTACCTTCCTGTTCTCGCTGCCCTACGTGGTATTTTCAGCCTACGCCGGCTGGATGGCCGACCGGTTCCCCAAGCGTAACGTGGTCATCTGGGCCAAGTTGCTGGAGCTGGCCGCCATGATCATAGGAGCCATCGGCATCGTCACTCTCAATTGGAACTGCATCATCGCCATGGTGTTCTTGATGGCGCTCCAGTCAACTATCTTCGGCCCGGCGCTGAACGGATCTATCCCGGAGCTCTACCCGGAGGTGTACGTGCCCCAGGCCAACAGTTTCATCAGGGCTGTCACCACGGTGGCCATTTTGCTGGGGATGATGCTGGCCGGTATCGCGCTCGACCAGGATTGGATGGAGCTTACGGTGCCGTTTGGCAATGCGCTGGTGGCGGTGGTGGTGGTACTGGTAGCTCTGGCGGGCGTGGTGGCCAGTTTCGGGGGGCACCGAAAAGCGCCCTCGGGCAAACCGCGGTCTTTCCCCTGGGCCGGACCGCTTAACTCCCTGAAAAACCTGTTTGATCTCAAACGTGACCCGCAGCTCCTGCTGGCCATCAGCGGCTCCACATTCTTTTACTTCATCTCACTTCTGGCGGTGCTGGTGATCAAGACGCTGGGCCTCAAGCAATTGGGCTTTTCCTTTACGGAGACGTCGCTCTTATCGGGGTCGTTGATGGTGGGAGTCGGTATCGGTTCGCTTATCGCCGGCAAGATGGTTTCCATCGAGCGGTGGACGCGGTTTTTGGTGCCTTCGGCGGCGGGCATGGGGTTGGGGCTCATCCTGGCGGGAATGGTGCCTGCTTTTCCCCGGGAAATACAGCTGTGGTCGCTTTTCGTGTTTTTCACCCTGACCGGGGCCTGCGGAGGTATGTTCCTGATTCCCATAGCCAGCTTTATCCAGGTGCGGCCTGCTCCAGACGAAAAAGGAAAAATCATCGGCGTCTCCAATTTTGCCTCCTTCGGATTCATGATGGTATCGGGTGTGTTGTTCACGTGGCTCGATCCGCTGTGGAGTCCGGGTACCATCATGAGCGCTCTGGGCGCTTTCACCGTGCTGGCCGCGGGACTGCTGGCCCTCTTCCTTTTCG
This sequence comes from uncultured bacterium, assembly GCA_964593455.1. Lineage (GTDB taxonomy): Bacteria > Muiribacteriota > CAYSPT01 > CAYSPT01 > CAYSPT01 > CAZQHK01. The sequence continues at coordinate 68,127 of CAZQHK010000005.1, read as the reverse complement.
GGGGTAAACTGCTCGACTGGACGCTGGCCTTCACCACCCGTCGGCTGCTGGCTTTGCGTTACCGGATCGAGGTTTCCGGACTCGAAACCATACGCAAAAAAGGTACGGAGGGAATTCTTTTCCTGCCGAACCACCCGGCTTTGATCGATCCCCTGATTGTCACCTCGCAGCTTTTTACGGATTTCAGGCCTCGGCCCATGGCCGACCGGGACCAGTCTGACCGCCCCTTGATCAAGCAGGTGCTTCGTCGCCTCAGGGCGATTATTATCCCGGACCTGACCAAGGTGGGACAGCAGGGAAGTGAAGCCATCCAGGAAGCTTTGGGAGAGGTGATTGATGGTCTGAAACAGAAGGATACGATTCTCCTCTACCCTTCGGGAAGAATTTACCGGAGCTGCCTGGAAGAGATTGGCGGCAACAGCGCGGTGGAGCAGATTGTGAAAAACGTTCCCGATTGCCGGGTCGTGCTGGTCAGGACCCGCGGCCTGTGGGGAAGCACTTTCGGACATGCCGGGGGACATGCCCCGAAGGTCGGCCGGAACATCCTCCTCTACCTGGCGTCAGCGGTCTGGAACCTGGTCTTTTTTATTCCCCGGCGACAGGTGACCATTGAATTTATAGAGCCGGAAGATTTTCCCCGCACGGCCGACCGTTTGACCATCAACGGTTACCTGGAGACCTTCTACAATGAAGATGCTCTTCCCAACACCTTCGTTCCGTATATCTGGTGGCAGGGCTACCGGCCTCAGATACGTCCGGAACCGGCCAGGAAGACTATTGAAGGTGATGCTTCGCGCGTTCCGGAAACGACCCGGAAACTGGTCATCGATTTTTTAACTGAAACCACCGGCGTCAGCGGGATCGAAGACGACCACAGCCTGTCCCGTGACCTGGGAATGGACAGCCTTACGCTATTGGAACTCATGAGCTGGATGGGACAGGAGTTCGGTCTTCCGCAGGAGGACCTGGAAGCGTTGCAGACCGTGGGAGACTGTCTGTTGGCGGCGTGCGGGGAAATGGTAGGAAGAAAGATGGCCGAGCTGAAACCGGTCCCGGCCGCCTGGTTCAAGGACCCATCTGATCAACGTCTGTCGCTTCCGGAAGGAAAAAATATCGGGGAAGTGTTCCTGGCGGCGGCCAGGCGGAGTCCGGGAGCCATGCTGGCGGCCGACCAGATGAGCGGGGCTTTGACTTACCGCCGCCTGGTTGCCGGTGTAATGGCCTTGAAGAAAGCATTTGATGTTCTTCCCGGAGACACGCTGGGCATCATGCTGCCCGCTTCCGTCAGCGCCACCATGACTTACCTGGCAGTGATGTTTTCAGGCAAAACACCGGTGATGGTGAACTGGACCGTGGGCGAAGGGCACATGGCGTACTGTCTTCGTCAGACCGGGGTGACCCGGGTGATAACGGCCCGGCTGCTTTTGGAGAGGCTCAAGGGCCGCGGCTTCGACCCCGGCAAGGTAGATGTTGAATGGGTTTTTCTGGAAGACATAGTCCGCGGGATATCGTGGGTTCAAAAGCTTGTTTTGCTGGTGAAAAGCTACTGTTCCTGGCAGTCCCTGGCCAGGGTAAAACTCTCAAAAACGGCCTGCGTGCTTTTCACCAGCGGCTCGGAGGCTAATCCCAAAGCGGTCCCGCTGACCCACGCCAATATCCTGGTCAATATTCGCGATTTCATCTCGGTTTTGACCTTCAAAGCCGATGACCGGCTGCTGGGTATGCTGCCTCCATTTCACTCTTTGGGACTCACCGGTACCGTCATCATGCCTTGCGTGATCGGGCTGAGGATCGTTTATCACTCCGATCCTACCGCAGCGGTTGCCCTGGCCCGTCTGATAGAGTTGTATAAAAGCACCCAGCTTGTGGGTACCCCCACCTTCCTAAACGGAATCGTTCGAGCTGCTTCGCCGGAACAACTCGAGAGTCTTCGCCTGGTGGTTACCGGCGCTGAAAAGTGCCCGGACTACGTTTATGCAGCCCTGGATCGAGCGTGTCCGAACGCGATGATCTGCGAAGGATACGGTATCACGGAGTGCTCTCCGGCGGTCTGCTTGAACCGGGAGGACGATCCGCGGCCGGGAACTATCGGAAAAGTGCTTCCGTCCATGGAATACATGATTGTCGATCCGGACACCGGCAATCGGGTTTCCGTGGAAGAGCAGGGTATGTTGCTGGTGCGCGGTCCGAACGTGTTTTCCGGCTACCTGGGGACAGAAGCGAAATCGCCGTTTGTGGAATTGGACGGCCGGCACTGGTACCGGACCGGCGATCTGGTGAGCGAGAGTGAGGACGGTTTCCTGACGTTTCGGGGCCGGCTCAAGCGTTTCATCAAGCTGGGGGGGGAGATGATATCGCTTCCGGCTATCGAAGCGGTTCTTGGCCGCCGGTTCACCGGCAGCGGCGACGAGGGGCCGATGCTGGCGGTAGAGGCAACTCCTTCGGAAGATCATCCGGAGATCGTTCTATTTACCAGCCTCGATCTGAGTCGGGAAGAGGCTAATCGGATTATCCGTGAAGATGGATTATCGGCGCTGCACAATATCCGTCGGATCGTGAAATTGGAGGAAATTCCGGTACTGGGTACCGGAAAGACCGATTACCGCACTCTTAAGGAGATGTTACAAACAGAATAGTTCACGAATCCACCTGACTTTCAAGGTCGAGATTGGAGTTTGAGAGCTGAAAAACTCTACTACAAATCAAACATCATGCTTTCTACGCTCGCTATTCAGAGAGTGGAAAAGAAGACGTATTCGAGGAAAGGACATTGGTGTGGGCGGAAAGGTGCTGGATTGAGAAGACCGCCCCTCAAGCAGGAAGTGTAGAAAGAAAGGTTTGGAGATAATTCGGTATGAATAAAGTCAGGTTTATTGTTTCTCTGGCTACGGTGGCAGGGTTGGGATTGTGTCTATTCCTGGTTGTGGCCGAACCGGGACAGGCGGAAGATAGTTCCGTCGGGGCGCCAAACGACACCGTCATTATGATACACGGAATGAACCGCAGCCGGGCGGCCATGGTCGTGATGCAGGTCCGGTTCGAAATAGAAGGCTACCGGCCCCTTAATTTCCCCTACCTCAACACCGTCGATTCCCTGGACGAGATATCAGATTCACTGATCTCGTATATCCGGGAAAACGTTCAAACTCCCCGTTATCATCTGGTGGCCCACTCCCTGGGTAACATCATCATCCGGAACGCTTTCAAAAAGGGTTTGCCCCAGGGTTTGGGACGCATCGTTATGCTGGCCCCGCCCAATCATCCCAACACCATGGCCCGGCTCTTGAAAGAGAATTTTCTTTACCAGCTCATTGCCGGAGACAGTGGGCAGAAGCTGTCTCAGGAGGAGTTTTTTCGCACCCTGCCGGTGCCGCCGGTGGAGTTCGGAATCATCGCCGGGGACTGGAGTTTATCGCCGGTATTCGACGTGCCGAACGACGGGAAAGTAGCGGTGAGTGCCGCCAGGCTCGAAGGGATGAAAGATTTCATCGTGATCAACCGGTCGCACACCTTCCTGATGAACACGGAAGATACCTTCGAGCTTACCCGCCGTTTCATCGAGACCGGTTCGTTCCGTTAATCCACCACACTTTCTACAGTTATATTCCAGAGAGTGAGTGGGATCAAACCTGTCATTCCTTACCCGTACACAGTTTTCCATGACGCAGGATATTGAGGTTGGAACAGAGTCTTCTCACCTGTTCCATATCGTGGGAAACCATGATGAGCTTGGCCCTGGCCGACACCGCTTTTAAAACTTCCTCGATCTTCTTGACATTCTCCTCATCCAGGTTGGCGGTAGGCTCGTCGAGCAGGATGACGTCCGGTTCGAAAACCAGTGCCCGGGCCAGGCACACCCGCTGTGCTTCTCCGCCAGACACCTGGTGCGAGCGATTGGTGAGCAGACTGTTGATTCCAACTATTTCCGCCACTTCATTGACCAGACCGAGGGCTTCTGTTTTTTTTATTCCCCTGAGGCTGAGCGGATAGAGCAGGTTGGATTCCACGGTCCCTGAAAACAGGATAGGATTTTGCGGTACGTACGTCACCCGGTTTCTCAATAAAATCAGTCGTTTCCGGTCAACCGGGCGCCCTTCGAACTGGAACTCCTTCCACTGTCCCACCAGGAGAAAAGCCAGATTGAGAAGCAGGGTGGTTTTACCGCTGCCGGAGGGCCCGGCGATCCCGGTGATCCCGTCATGCTTGATGGCCAATTCGTCAACCGACAGGGTAAAGCTTCCCTCTTCGTAAGAAAAGGTCAGGTTTTCGAGCTGGTAAATAAGATCGGGAGTTTTCATGATCAGGCTTCGCCTCTCAGAAAAAGCCGGGAAAAATATACCGTCAGAAAATTGACCAGGAAGGCTACTGCCACCAGAATGATTCCCAGGGCTACCGCCCGTTCGAAATCTCCTTTACTGGTATCGAGCACGATAGCGGTGGTCATGATCCTGGTCCTTCCCTGGATGTTGCCTCCTACCAGCATTACCGCGCCCACCTCACCCACCACCCGGCCGAAGGCGGTCATGACGGCGGTTATGCTGCCGTTGACGGCTTCCCAGAAAACTTTTAGCGCCACCTGGAAATCACTCGCTCCCAACGTCCGGGCCAGGAGCCGTATCCGCTCGTCCACCTTGGCGAAATGCGAGTGGGAGATGGTGAAGATGATAGGAAAAGCGATCAGCACCTGGGCTGCGATCATGGCCGACCTGGTGAAAAGCAGATCCAGGTCCGCCAGTGGACCGTTGCGGGAAAGAAACAAGTAGACGATGAGTCCTACCGCTACCGGGGGGACGCCGGTCAGGGTCTGCATCATGGTGATAGCAGCATTTTTTCCTCTGAAGCGGGTGGCGTCCACCATAAGAGCCAGGGGAATGGCGCAGGCTGCTGCTGCTGCCGTCGCCATCCCGTTGATGAACAGCGAACGGAGCAAAATCCGGTAAACGGTACTATCACCTGTCAGCAACTTGCTTGCGTCAAAGAAAATCCGGATAAATGAGTTCATATTAGTCAATTGCCGGATTGATCAGCGGCTTGAAAAGAACCTCTCCTCCCTTCTTAAAATGACGGATGATATTAAGTATCTCGGAGGAAAGCAGAAAATGCATGAAATCAAGGGCTCCCCGATAGTTGATCTTGTCGCTCAAAGCCGGATTGACCACCATCACCGAGTACGGGTTGCGGAGCAGGGGATCGCCTTCATGAATGATCTTCAAGTTGAGCTTCTTCAGGTAGGCCAGCAGCGTTCCCCGGTCGGTCAAAGTGAATCCCTGTTTTTCGCTGGCGATAAGCAGCGTATTGCCCATACCCTGGCCGGAACCCCAGTACCAGTCGCCGTGCGGTTGCAGGCCGGTTTTAATCCAAATCTGTTTCTCTTTTTTATGGGTCCCGGAATCGTCGCCTCGGCTGACGAAAAGGGACTTCTTTTCACTGATATGTGCGAACAGTTCCTCCACGGTATCAAAGGGAGGCAGGTCGGCGCCGGTCGGGCCGACGATGACGAAATCGTTGAACATGAAAGTTACCCGGGCTACTCCGTAGCCACCGTCCATGAACTCCATTTCCGCCGCCGGCGCGTGCACCAGCAGGACGTCGGCATTGCCGTCACGGCCATACTTCAAGGCCTTGCCGGTTCCCACCGACAGAATATCCAATGTGTGCTCGTAATCCTTTTCGAAACGGGGTTTCAAGACGTCAAGCAGGCCGCTGTTGTATGTGCTGGTGGTGGTGGCCAGTACCACTCGTTCCGCCAAAACGGGGGATAAACTGAGGAAGACCGCCAGGAGAAAAACGGGAGCCACTAGTTTTCGCATGATTGTCACTGTCTCTTTCCCTTAACTCCGGCTTACATACCTATGACGTAAGTATGACATTTTATTGGCTTATTGTCAATATTAGTAAGATAAAGGCATTATTGGTAACAAATAGGATGTTTGCTTCTTTTAAAATTACTGTCCTGTCTTCAGCGCAGACCGGCCACCTTATTAGCGATGATGATGAATGCGTTCCAGGCGAAGACCTTGGACATGTCCCACTCCACGCCTTCGCGGCACGGTATCCACTCGTGGCTCAGAGGCTCGTCGGGCCTGATGTTGATGTCGGCTTCAAGGCGCTTTTTCATTCGCTCCCGGGCTTTGGGCCAGCCGTGTTTCAGCGCGGCCACGTAGGCCAGGTACTCTACCCGCATCCAGCTGCCGCCGTTGTAGTAGATGCCGGCGTTCCAGCGGATCTCCGGTACGTCGAAAGGATGGTCGCTTTCCACGAAAAACGACCCGTCGTTCTTGCACATGATCGGCAGGCAGTCACGGATGACCGGGAATTTCTCGATGGTGTTGATCACCGCCTCGGCGGTCAGGATGGGCTCGTTCCACAGCCACCAGCTCATGAATTCCGGCATGAGGTCGTAGACGGCGATAATGTCCGGCCGCTTGGTCCAGCTGATAATGTGGCCTTTCTTTTTATCGTACATCGACCGGTAGGCTTCGTGCGCTTCTTTAATCTCATCTTCTGTGACCTCGCAGCCGAGCTCCTTCGCGCAGCGAAGCACCACCGACCACATACCCTGGTTGACGGCGTAGACCTGAAGTTCGTCGTGGCTCCACATTACGTCCATCTGGCACAGCGGAGTGGTGGCCTGGATGCGGCCCTTATCGTCTTTCGGAAATCTCTCCCGGCAAAAGTCCATGGCTTTATTGATTTTCACCAGATCAATCGGGCTTGAGAAACGCTTCTTGTTCACGTAAGCCCAGATGATGAAGCAGAGTGTGGCGTCGTTGGGTGTGAACTCCTCACTCCCGACCAGGGGTGTAATAATGGTGCCGATACCCCCGTCGTTGTTCTGGGTGGCCGCCCACTTGTTCCAGATGGCCTCGTTCAACTCTTTGTCGGGTAAAGCCAGGGCCGACCAGAACGAGTCGCGGTTATACATGTCGGGCGAGTAGTTGAGACTGGGTACCAGGTGGGGAGTCAGGTCCTTCGGGTCCGAGATCCAGGAAAGCATGTTCAGGTCGGCGAACAGGATTTTTTCCACCTGTGTTCCTGTGAACTCCAGACCCTCGGCCAGGCGGACCTGGCTGGCCAGCCGGTAATCACGGAGAGTTTTGGCGGGTTCGGCGAAAATGAACATGGTCTTTTTCGATGGTACCGCCATATCCAGGGGATGGTAACACTCCACCACCGGTTGATGTTCAGTGACCCGCAGGTCCTTGATCTCGATCCGGTAATCAGGGGCGTTTTCCAGGTATCCCTTGGAGATAACCAGGCGGTAGATGTGCTCTTGAGCAGTGGTGTCACTGACATAGAACTGCTGGCTGAATTCCGTCCACTCTTTGGCGGTGGCTTTGAGCCGGTCGTTGTAGAGGCTTACGTCCCGGGTCTCTTCGACCTCCCATAACCGGGTGGCGATGGTGGGCAGGGTAGTGCGGTAGGAAAAATGAATATTGTAGAAAAGACCTGATTGTACGGAAATGGGGATGGCTGTCCCGCTCAAGGAGTTTTTATCCGCGGAGCCGGTGATAATGTATCGTAAAGACTTCTTTTTGGTGGCGGGAACGAATTGTAAAGATCCGCCTTCCAGGTCCTCCCAGCTATCTGTTTCAGCCATAGGTACAGCCGTGCTCGGCCCATGATTGAAGTTAAACATCTGGCCGAACCTGAAGGCGACATAATGATTACCATCGTTCCGCTCATCGGCGTTGGCCACGCTGACCAGGTCCCGGTCGGGCATGGTCCTGACGGCCGCGAATCCGGAGACATCGAAACTTCCTACTACGCTCCGTTTACGCACGTTCCGGGTCCACAGGTTACGGTGTCCGGCATCGGTAAGTAGACCACACGCCACGCCCCCGGCGCTGCGGAAACCGGCGGCCGGGTAGTATTCAAGAAGAGAGCCTCCGGCACACTTCTCCTGGTCAAAACTCCAGTAACTTTCAGGTTCTTCAACGGGTTCGAGTTTGTTTTCCAGGCTATAGAAAAAACGACGGGCGTTTCGCTGGCTGATTATTATTTCTTTCTTTACGACAAAACGATTGATTTTTTTGTAGACAACGGTAATGTCCAGGTTGGCTACCAGGTTGCCCAGAGGGATGTGGCCGGTGAGTGTCAAAGCGTCATTTTCAAAACGGTGAGCGGTTGCCTTCCAGTTGGTGATAACTTCCCGGTATGACCGATCGGCGTTCTCCACCACCATAGAAAACTCTCCTCCGCCGTTTGATGTAGCCAGAGGTTTTGAGTCGTAGTTAATTTGCACACTATAGCCGTTGTCTTCGTCGCCAATCACTTCGAAACCGATCTCCCCGGCTGCCGTCGGACCGGACAGACCCAGGGCCGTAACCGTGAGAACAAACGGACATAATCTTCGCATGATTTGAGACATGGTAGAGAGCCTCCTTCAGGAGACGAGTATAGCATGTAAAGCAAGAGTGGTACAAACAGCTTTTATGGTGATTACCGCCAGATATTCTGGTTATCCGCCTTGTCTGGTCGGAACAGTTGCACGTTTCCGCAATGGTTGCAAATCAATATCAGCCAGATGGCTTCCCCGTCGGCGTGTGGTGTGAGGCCGAAATAGTTGAATTCTTCACGATACTTGCCGCTCATGGCGGCGGTGGAGTCTCCGGGATAAAATTCCGAAGCCTTCTTGTAGGTACCTATTCCACAGTAGAAACACGGCTGTGGAAGGTCAGGATTGATCGAATGCGGTTTCATTGTGTATCACCCTCTCAATTACATGGCAATTCGTAAATATAGAGAAGACATTCAAATATCCGGGCTAAGGTCCACTATATTTTTTTACATATGTTATATGGAGCCTCAGTATCACGTACTTGACGAGCCCGGGGTGCAATTGATATATTTTCAGAGGGTGATTTGATATGAAACATTGCCGCCAATGCGGATTCGAGGGAGAGGGTAATTTTTGTATGATGTGCGGGGGTCTGATGGAAGAACCCGTGGAGACCGGGCCACCCCGATGCCCATCATGCGGGGAAGAGATCGATCCCCGAGCGCGTTTTTGCATGATGTGCGGTTCGGGAATCTCGGACGACGGAAAACCGGCTGCCCCACCGGTAACAGTTCCTCCGCCGGCGCCTAAACCAGCTCTGGTCGAACCGGTATCAGTGGTTCAGGAACCATCGGTCCTGGTGTTCTGTGATATTTGCGGAGGCGCTAAACATAGCGATTCCTGGACCTGCAAGCGATGCGCTCGTAAAAACCTCTGTCCGGAACACTTTAAGGGCGACTTTGACTGCTGCGAAATTTGTGTCAAGCTGGTATCTCAATTTGACCAGGTGGACCGTGAGAAGAAAATGAAGAAGGTTATCCCGGGAAAGCGGTACGATGAATTCCTGAGCGGAAAAGTCCACCTGTCACTGGGCTGGATTCCTCCGGGACATTTCTCCATGGGGTCGGAACGGGGACGGTACAATGAAAAACCTGTTCACCTGATCAAGATTACCAAAGGGTTCTGGATGAGTAAAAACCAGATAACCCAGGAACAATGGGAAGCCATCATAGGAAACAATCCCAGCTCTTTCAAGGGTCCGGACCACCCGGTAGAGTATGTGTCGTGGCAGGATTGTCAGGATTTTTGCCGGAGGTTGTCCGATAAAATCGGAAAAAAATGCCGGTTGCCAACCGAAGCGGAGTGGGAATACGCCTGCCGGGCCGGGACGGAAACGGAGTATTGTTTCGGGGACAAACTTGAAGATCTCTCCCACTATGCCTGGTTTGCCCTCAACTCGGTAAGCACCACCCATCCGGTCGGGAAACTGAAATCCAATAATTGGGGTATGTACGGGATGCATGGCAATGTCCAGGAATGGTGTCAGGACTGGTATAACGAATCGTATTACCGTGACTCGCCGGTCAAGGACCCCGAGGGTCCCAACTCGGGTTATAACCGGGTCGTACGGGGTGGTTCATGGCTGAGAAAACCAGATTTTTGCCGTTCTGCCCACCGGGACGGAGACACTCCCAACACCGCCTGCAACTATATCGGTTTCCGTATTGTTGTCGAGCAGCCGGAGTGAGGCTTCGGAGCGAATTTGACGAGTAATTTTACCTGAGACTTGACTTTAATCGGCTGTCAGAGCGTCCTCGACCTTGTCGAAAATTGTAAGCACGTCTGTCAGCATGACAAAACTGATAACTTCCATCAACACCGGTTTGATGTTGGCGAGCCGCAGCCAGCCGTGCTCATCTTCCATCAGGTCGTTGATCTCGCAGAGCACTCCCAGCCCGCAGCTGGCGGCGAAAGAAACCTTCTCCATGTCGAGCACGATGTGTTTGAGACCCTGGTCAATGAGTGAATGCAAGTACGTCCGCAGCTTGGGAGAGGTCACTTCGTCAAGATTTTTACCTATCTTGACCAGCACCGCTTCCCCTATCCGGATGTGCTCGAACACTTCCGTTCACCTCTTACCTACTTTCCTTATACATTGTATCAATTTATCATGCAAAAGGGCAACTCTGCCGGGTGCCGTCTCGGCCGGCGGTTATTTCCAGGTTATAACCGCAGTGGTTTGAGGGACTGTTCGAATTTCCAGATCTTGAGTGTCCCGTCCTCGCTGCCGGAAATGAGCCTGGTCCCGTCGGGGCTGAAATCGATGGTGTTGACGATACTGGCATGTTCATCGAGGGTCAGAAGGCACTCTCCCGTTTCCACATCCCAGAGTTTGAGACTTGTATCCGAGCTGCCGGAAGCGAGAATAGCCCCATCGGGGCTGAACGACACGGTTTCCACGGCGCCGAAATGAGCGTACAATGTCAACCGGCTTTCAAACCGGGCCAGGTCCCAAATCTTGATGATACCCGCCTGGTCGCTGGTAGCCAGGAGGCTTCCATCATGATTGAAAGATATCGAGCACACCGATTTCTGGTGTTCAGGCGGCAGGGTGATGACCCGGCCGGTGTCCATTTCCCACAGTAAAGGTTGTGGATTTTTACCGGCCACAGCCAGAAAACGCCCATTGGGACTAAATTCCACCGAAGCAATCCGGGTGTTTGCTTTGTCGAATATCCGCACGATCTGGAGAGTTTTCACGTCGACCAATTTGACAGTGGCGTCATCGCATCCGGTGGCTAGGAGCCTTCCGTCGGGACTGAAAACAAGGCTTCTCACGCTCCTGGCATGCGCCAGCGGATCTGATAGGAAGGGGTCCTCCAGGTGGGCTTCTATTTTCCGATCCTGCATGTTCCAGATCGTGATCATGCCGTCACTGGCGCCGGCGGCTAAAAGCGTTCCGTTAAAATTAAAATCGAGACACTCTATCGGTGATTTGTGTCCCTTGAGAATTGCGGTCCGTTCCCTGGTAACGGTATCCATCAGGAATACGCGGTCGTGTTTGCCTCCCACCGCCATCGTACGGCCGTCCGGGCTGAAGGCGAGGCTGAACAGAGGTTCGGAGTAGTCACTGCTTACGAAATCTGGTTTTATCTGCACCCCTCCATTGTAGCGGGCCCGCCACATCAGCAGGTCGATGAACGGGCAAATGTTGATTTTTTTTTAACCATATAGCTTTTGAGGGCCCGGTGGATGATGCCCCGGGAGTGGGCGAAGGCGATACCATCGCAGATTTTAAGAAAGGTACTGAGGATCTCA
>CAZQHK010000005.1:47934-56428 GCA_964593455.1 uncultured bacterium | reverse complement strand
GGAGTGGGCGAAGGCGATACCATCGCAGATTTTAAGAAAGGTACTGAGGATCTCAGTAAGCCGGTGCACTTCCGGGATATCCTGTTTTTCCAGGCGTTCTTTAATGCTGTCAGCCAGGGAAGAACCTTTTACCATCTTCATGGTGAAATATGCCTGTCCCTCTTTATCGAAGACATTCAGGATAATTCCCATGCCGCCCCGGGCCACTTCACCGGATACCTGGTAACGGTATGATTCCCGGTCCGAATGAAAATCCGGTCCGGCGTCGCCGGGAGAATTTGAGCTGTTCTCCTCAGGCTGTTCTATGAGGGTGTTACTTCCGTGCTCGGAGTGCTGGTAGGATTTTAATTCATCAAGCGACAAAGCGAATGCGCGGGGATCGTCCGGCCCGAATTTTTTTCGGAGAACTTCGATGGGAGACGGTGTGCCGGATTGATCATCCGGAGGGTCTTTACCATTACTCATGCCATAATTGTATCAGTCTGCTCTGTATTCCTCAAGCACGAAGAACGATAAAGTGAGGTGGGTTAACCCGGAAAACTATAATGAAGATCGTTTATTGTCATTATATTGTGTAACAAATCATCTTCCGATACGCTATACTGTATGTGAACGGAGGTCGTGGTATGTTCCGCGTCCGGACTGCTTTATTTGTATCCATGCTGATGGCTTTCACCACTGGTTTATTGCTCTGCCCGGTTTCTATCCCGGCTGATGAAATGGAAACGTAAATCCAGGGCCCGCAATCGATTAAACCGGTGGAAACAGAAGAGGAATCCGCCGCCGATTCAACCGCGATCGAAGAAACTTCCGTTACCCGAAAGAAGGTCGCATCGTCTCAGTCCTGGTGGTCGCGGCTGACCGGTTTTTTCAAAAGGTTGTTCGGCCGCGGGGACGAATCCCGGAAGACCGGCCGTGTTACTTCCACTACCGGGCTCACCATGCGGGACGGACCCGGGACCGGAAACAGAGATCTCGGTGCCATACCGGCCGGCAGCAAAGTGGATGTACTCGACGCCCGGGATGGGTGGTTCAAGGTTGGCTATCAGGACGAAAACGCCTGGGTCAGCGGCCGGTACCTGTCGGTTAAGGGCCGGGAAGACACCGGATATGGCTCCGACGACGAAGTGGGTGAATCGGGTGAGGACAAAGGTGAACCCGGGTATGTCAATGTTCCCAAGGGGCTCAACGTTCGCTCCAGTCCCGAGAAAGGCGATAACCGGATTCACGTGTTTTCTTCGGGAACTGTAGTCTCCATTCTGGAAGAGAAGAACGGGTGGAAAAGGGTGTGTTCCGGTACCACTGAGGGATGGGTCTACGGTAAGTGCGTCAGCTCCGGTAAACCTCCCTCGACCCTGGGCAGCGGCAGTCTGGCACCAGGCGATGAAGTCTACGTCAACACTCCCCTGCGGACCCAGTACGATCCGGTCAACGGCGAGTACCAGAGTTCCTGGTGCGGTCCCACCGTGCTGGGGATGATCTACGAGCAGTACGGCCGCAAAGAGACCACCAAAGCCATTGCCGACAGGGTATACAATTATGAAGCCCGTATGGGCACGTACGTCAGTGATCTCGTCAAGGATGCCCGGGAGCACGGGTTTCCCGATACTGAAATCCGGACCGGCGTCGATTTTGATTATATCAAAGAAAATCTTGAAGCGGGCCGGCCGGTTATTGTCGGCGTGGAAGTTGCCTGGAAATCCGGACACTACATGGTTGTAGTCGGTTTGGAAGGCGACAAGATCATCGTCAACGATCCCGGCCGGAAGAAAGTGCGGCGGGAGTTCACCCGCTCGTGGTTTCTCACCCAATGGAACGGCCGCCACCGCAGAGCAATCGTTCTAAAATAATCCAACCTCTGCTTCCTACACCTCTTGCGTTTGAAGAATAAATAATAATCGAGTGTTTTCCTTGACCTGACCGAATGCCTCCATGGTATAACAAGAATCAATTTGAATTTGAATCGGTAATGTTTGGATGTATCTCACGCAAGAAGTCTAGAAAGTAGATGAAATTCCTATGGCTAATAACGCGCATGATTTTTACCGGCACCCGGAGGTCATCAAGCGGCTGCTTGAGTATTGCGGGGTTCCCATCTGGATCTCCCGGCGGGCCGACATCGGCTACCCGGACGGGCACGGTCCGCTGAGGAAATCTAAGAACCTCAGGAACCTGGGAAAACTGATGACGTCCATGTACCTGGTGGAATACGGGGTCAAAGTCCCCACCGCCGCCAAGTTTCGTTCCAAGGAAACGTGGCAGCTCGGTCAGATCCTGGACAAGGAAGCGGACGTTTTCCGGTCCGTTCATGATGAAGACAACCTCATCTGTGTGCTTGACGTGGAGCGGGTTCCCCACCATTTTCCCGGTGACAACTACGTGGACATGGTACGGGCTTTCTGGTGCCTGGAACCGTTTCACCAGGCTTTAATGAGCGTTTTCAAGAGTTTCGGATTCTCTCCCCTGGTGATCGCTACCGGCCAGGGATATCATTACGCCTTTAGGATTCCCAAGAGCGATCACGCGTACACGCTCCTCCAGAGTATCGGATTCGTGAGCGAGAGCGAGCGGCAGAGAAATGTCTACCGAAGCTACGGCTCGCGCCGCCGGCGCCTGGTCACCGACGACGAGGCCTGGGCTTACGACGGGTTTGGCAAACTGGCTGAATACATCGGCAACCGGGCCATGTTCCGGGCGGCCCGGTATGGGAACAAGCTCCCGGTGGTGATCGGCGACCAGTACGTCAAGACCCGGCAGGGCGACGTCATTTCCGTGGACCTCAGTGCCTTCGGCCACACGCTTCACATGCGGGACATCAGGCTTCCCTTCTCGCTGCACCAGAAGCACAAGGTAAACCCCGGGAAAGTGGGGTACGAAATAGCCAGAAACACGCCGCTCAGTATCGCCATTCCCCGATTTACTCCCTGTAATGGCAACGAGCTTTCTTTAGATGAATTGTTCGCCAACCGGAGAAACTTTCACAACGCCGCCAACTTCGCCGGTGCTATCGTTACTGAGTTGCCGGTCATGTCGTGGGCGGTGGAAAACATGATGGACGCATACAACAACAGCGATGTCGGCCGTGCGCACCGGTACTTCGACCAGGGGATGGAGAGTTTCCGGAGAAAAGATTACAAGAAACGGTTCAGTTTCAAGGACCGGTTCCGTGGTTTGCCGGGTCATGTCAGAGACGCCATCTCACGGCCCTTTAACAATGCCAACCAGCTTCTGAAACCAGACATCATCCGGGATGTGACCCTGGCCTTACTGAAACGGAAGTGGCATCCTGCCGATATCGTGGCGCTTTTAGCCGGAAAAATGGACTATTTCTCCCTGGACGTCGATCTTTCGAAGAACTGTCCGGTGAAATGGATGACCGGCTGGGTCAGGGCCTTCTACGTCCAGACGGTCACCGGTTCGATTAACTGGCGGTCCACCGTCTCCCGCCGGAGGTAAAAAGATTTGCTGCCATGAACGACAGGGTCTATTACGAGTGCGTTTACCGTAAACTGAAGAACGTTTTCGAAGACTGCAACTGGGTGTTGGGGTACGGAGAGGAACTGATCAGGTACGGTTGGGACCCCGGCTCTCTCCTGGTCACCGCCGAACCGATCGAGCAGCTTCGCCTGATGACGGTCCGTTTGAACCTGGAAATTTTCATTCCCATCTTCGGATTTGCCGGGCAGAGCGTGTTGTTTTCCAAGGACGCCGAGATTTTCATGTCCGATCCCCACTACCTCTATCACAATGTCGGGTCACAGCTGCACTTTTTCAGAAAACATATCTACCCGGTCATCTTATTCGAGACCGAGCTGTTGGAGCGGCATGGGGTCCCCCACATGATCGATCTGACACCGTCGGGCTGGCACATCTTGTTCCGGGTCAAGGCCGGAACAAGGGCGTTTCAGGAGATTGCGGACATCGGGTACCTGGAACAGGAGCTGAAGCAAGCTTATCTCTATTGCGATCCGCATGACATCAAGCGGAACCCGGCGCCGGGCCTGAAACCCGGCCTGGTCTTCAGCGGTATCGGGCGCCTGAAAGAGTATCTCTCGCTCAAGTCCATGACCTATGCCCGGCAGCAGGCGGAAATACCCATCACCATCAGCGACTCGGAGGAGAAATGTGTGAACGAGGACATAACCGATACCGGCGATCCCGGTTACATGCGGATCATGCGCTCGCCCTTCAGCCTGCACAAGAAACGCCGCCGGTATATCACCGGCTCGGGATCACTGCAGGATGTGATCATGCGTGTCTACTCGAGACGGGAAAACAGCGGGCAGGATCTTTTTATCCGTGACCTTGACTACCTGCTGGAGTGCATGTGGAGCAAAGAGATGGCCGTGGAGCATTCCACCTATTTTTCCGGGTTCATTCCCTACGCCGATGACGAGTCGGTGTCAAGTCTGGTAAACGAGTACAAAGAGTCCGATCTGTACGCCTTTCACCGGCGGTTTGACACCGAGCCCGAGTTACCGCCGGGAGAAGCTTTGAACCGGGCTATGGGCGATTTCAAACTCAGCGACAAGTCCAGGAACTTCATCGCCTACCCATGTCCGCGGGCACTGCAGCCCCGGGCACTTAAGAAGTTTGTCCGGGACCTGCTGGAACACGGCTGGCACCCGAAACACGTCGGCGGCCTGATAAACGATTTCTACCACCAGCCATTGGAGTGGAACACGGACTGGATCAAGTACGTGCGTAAAACGAGGGCGTTTTTCTGGGCCAGGATTTACGGCGCAGTCTATTATTTTGAAGAAGGAGAACTGAAGCTCTAGAAGGAGGATTCGTGATGAAAAAAATCTGTTGTGTGGCACTCCTGTTCGTGATGCTGGGCGGCGTCCTGGGATGTGAGATGTTAAGCAAAAACAAGTTCGACATCACCCTGGCCGAACTTCACAATATCCGGAACAAATACCTGGGGATACTGATGGAATTCTCGCAGACCATGCGAGGGATTTCCGCCGACGATCACATGAACCTCACCGTCACCCTCTATCCGCGTTCAGGCAGTTCTTTCAAGCACGTAGCAAAAAATATCGAGGGATACAAGCTTGAGAACCTGATGACGATTAACGGGGCCGGAAGGCATATCGAGCCGAAGGATTACCAGAAATTCTCGATAAAAATCGAGCAGGATGGCAAAATTATAGCCGAGCAGTACGTTACCCTCGACGAAGCCGGCACGAATAAACTGGCCTCGAAAAAGGAATTCGAGCAGTACGAGTAATCGTTACTCGTTCCTGAACCGCTGGTCCAGTTCGATGGTGTAGGTCCTGATATCGGTGCCCGTCACGTAGAACCAGACCTTGAGCCGGCGGCTAAGGGGCCCCTTAACTTCTTCCGGCGCCAGGTCTGTAACCGTGAGCTCCACCGAGCATTCCCGCTTCAGGTGTTTCGGGCAGTCATTACCGAAGTTGATGTCCCGGAAATTGTAGTTGTTGACACCGTGGTGCTCGTGGCCCTTCTGGTCGCCGTCTTTTAACACGAGCGTTTCATACATATCGGTCAAGGGATCGATCTTGGTTTGTATCCCTCCCGGGTTTTCAGCATCGACCAGGTAGGTGTTGATGTTGTCGCACGCTTTGATTCCTTTGCGCATCATATCACAGTCGAACTGCAGCCTGAGGTCCTCGGGAATCCAGTAACCGTAGAGCTTGTTGTCTACTGGTTCAAACAATCCGTACCGCGGTCTATTGTAGAGGGCGAAGAACCACGGGTTGAACTTCCCATTGGTGATCATTTCTCCCTGATCCTTATACCCGTTCTTCGCATCCCCGGCATTGAACTCCAGGAATTCGAAGTCGTCCTCATTGTTTTCGGGATAAGGCCGCAGAGGTATATCTTCACCGATATAACTCTTGAAGGTGTCCAGGGTGTCCGTGTTGCTATCGGTGGAGGCCAGATCTCTCGTTTTTCTCGCTTCCTGGAAGGCTTCCCGCTTGAAATCGCTGAGCCAGATATGTCCGAACGAGAAGGTTTGTTTGAGGAACGAATTGTCTGAAATGTTCAGCCTGAGTGAGGGTCGGTCGTCGTCGAATACCTTGATTACCCCGAAGCGGCCGAAATACCTCGTCGTAATATTGTAGTCCTGGAAAAAGGTATCACCCGGGTAATCACCTTTTCGAAAATCTTCTGGTACGGTGAAATCGGGCATCTGGATTTTAAGAGAGTCGTTTTCAAATGGCTGGTCTAGCTTGGCCACCGCCATATATGGGGGCTCTACATCCAATTTGGCCAGACTGTTTCCTGTCGCCGCTCCCCGGTTCGAGAAACCAGCCAGGGCAGGGGGCTCGGAAACGATTTCCTGCCAGTTCGCCGGCGCCTCGAACAGTTTACCGTAGCTTGTTGTGGGAGGGATTTCTTCATAATGGATCCACACTTTATCGGGGAAGGCGAGTCCTTCCACGGTGATTATTCCTTTACTGTTTTTATCCATTGTAATTTTATATGTATTAGAGAGCATATTGCCCGGGTGGCCGTCAAGATCTTCGAAGATAGCGTCCACATAAATATCGGGCCAATCCATTGTCCCTTTACCGAGGTCGTCAAGATCGACCGGTTCCAACTGGGCGTCTTCTATTTCGGCCTCATGTGCCATGTGTACCATGTATTTGAGCCGCCCGCCGTCTCCCCATCCCGTATGGGTGAAATCCCAGGGGTCGGTGTACTCGATCGAGGTGGTGGCGAAATGGGAGCTTAAGGGTTCTTCGAAAACAGTCAGGGGAATCTTCCAGGTGATGACGCAGTATGCGGGATCGGTTTCTCCGCCTTCACCGGTGTCGCCATCCACCGGATCGCCATTGAAATCGTATTTCTCTTTCATTACTATGTCTCCGTCCAGGTCTTCGGCGGTCACCTCGGCTGCCTTGACCCATTCGAACCTCTCGCGGTAGACGGGGAAACAGTCGCAGGAAGCGCTGTGGTCGAATCCTTTTTTCCGGCAGTGAAGTCCCGTTACCGGTTCGTAATCGAGTACCTGCTTCACGTAATAGAAGCTGAGGGTGAAATTATCGATACAGGGGTTGTTTTCAATAACCCGGGCCGTGACAAACTCGGGGTTTTCCGGGACGATCGGGGGATTACCCTGGATGGGGTTATTGGTAAGGGCCGTGAACTCGCTATCCTTCCGCTTATCGTTCCACTCGCTGATAAGGTCTCCCGTGGTTCCGTAGAGGATCTGCGAGTCTTTAAAATGAAATGCCATGGGCGGCGTCTTGTCCCGGACCATGACCTTGATGAGGCCGGGTTTAACGCTGGAATTAGGTCCTCCCGACTCCTTCACCACCTCCCCGACGATGTCGATGGTGAACGGCCCGCTCTCGGTGCCGATGTTGCCTGAGGAGATCTTGCCGGTCTGGATAAACTCATCGATGCTGTTATCGACGGCTATCTGGATTTCATCCTGGGAGATGTCGCCGATCTTGGTAAGGATCGTCGTTTGTGCCATCATATACGCGTCGATCATGTCCCGGTACTGGGATATCATCATTTGCCGTTCCGCCGGGCTCAAATCTTCATTTCCCATCAGTCCGTTCTTGAGCATGAACGTCTCCAGTTTCTTGTTGATTGCCGCCGCGGCTGATTCCGGCCAGACGAAGATTTCTTCCCGACCGGAAGATGGATTGGTGGCCCGGGTGAATTTGCGGGTACGTTTCAACTCGTACCACTGCCAGGTGCCGGTCATCGTCATCTCGGTGCCGATGGTGACTTTGATCTGGTATTCTTCGGGTTCGGAGGGGGTGTCGTAGACAAAGCTTTGAACGGTTGTTCCCGACTGGCCCTGGACCGTGCCGCTGTCACCCCGCTGGTAGGACTGTGCCTGCATAAAATCTCTTTCGATTCTTTCTTCCGTGAGGCTATAGCCCAGGTTGTTAAAATCCATGTTCCACTTGACGGCAGAGGCTTTCGTCTCCCACATGGTGGTGTCTACCCACTGTTCCTTGATGATTTCCACCGACTCGATCAGGTTCTCGCCTTCCACGATCTGGTAGTAGACTGCGCACTCGGAGCCGTCGGCGTCGCCGGTGAGTTTTACCCCGTCTATCTCGCGGTCGACGCCGCTGGAGTGGGGAAAACGGCCGGGAAGGTCCAACCACTCTTTGATCTTTCTATCTTTCAACTGCTCCCGGCCCCAGGCTGAATCGGGATTTCTGAGAGAAAACCTGTATTCAGCACCACTAACTTCTCCGTTCATGTCGAAGGGACAGTTTTTGAAGTTCGTCGGAAAAAGAACCGGCGCAATATCCTCGGGCGGATTGAGGAGATTGATGATCTTACTGGCACTACCCAGGCTGAAATCTATCAGCTCGCACGTCCAGGTGTTCTCTTCGTCTTCGTAGACCACGTTCGGTCCCGACATAACGATTCTCGGGTCGAGCTTGACGCTGCAGGCCTCAATGGCGGCCGTCCCTATGAGGACCAGGACGAACGTTGCCACAACTGCCATCACGGTTCTGTATCGTCTCGAAATCATTGGTATCCCATCTCC
>CAZQHK010000005.1:29327-47834 GCA_964593455.1 uncultured bacterium | reverse complement strand
ATATACGTTACCTACTTTAAACTGTAGTGGAAAAATGAAAGTTTGTAAAGTTTATAATCGAACTATCCTTCAACTTCTTCGTAAGACTCGGAGATGGTGTCGAATACAAACTGGGTGATGGTGGATAGGACCGCGTCCTTCAGGTTGACGAAACAGATGCCGTATTCGAAAGAAGTGCCCTCCTCGGTAACCAGCTGGTTGGCGCGCACCACCCGGCCCAGCACCTTCTCTCCCCTGAATTTCTGGCTCTCGGTAAAAAGCGCGATAATGAGGTCGTGAGGCGGTATCTCCTCGCTGGTGCAAAGCATCATTCCGCCGGCGCTGATATTTTTGCAGCTGCCTCGCAGGTCCCGCCTGATATTGGTGGAATCCACCACGTGATAAAACAGGATGGGCATCTCGGTGCTCACCCGCACGTGCCGACGCCGGTCCACTATCCGGCCCATCTTCAGGTTGGAGAGGGTGATGTGTGAAGTCGGGAAAAACTCCTGGTTGATGACGGCGCCGTCGAACATGATAACCATGTTTTTGTGCACCACAGTCAGCTTGACGAGAGTACTCAGCTGCTCCTTGAAGATGTCCTCGGGACCGTTGGTAACCCACTCCAGGTCCAGGATTTGGCCGTCGTAGGAGATGACCTTCGTCTTGCGAACCCATGATTTCGATCCGGATTGGACCTTCACTTCGATAGGAGTATCCGCTGGAGCCATCTCCGCGGAGAGTTTCATAGTCCGCGCCCGGGGCTGTGTGGTAAAGGAAGTGATGGCCTGTTTCAGGTCGGCGAAATGCTCCACGTCTTTTAGAATATCGTCTATCTGCACTTTTGTGGCGGCCTTTAAGCCGATGGCCCTGATATTTCCCCCGAACAGCAATAGCTTACAGGCCAAACTGTTGATTCGTTTCAGAGATTCCGAGTCGATTTTTTTTACCTGCTCGCAGAACAAGAGCACTTTGAGGTGTCCCTTGGTAACCAGATGCTCTATTTTTCTGGTAAGCTTGGGCAGGGAGTAGACGTCGACTATTCCGGCCAGGGCGAGCAGGGCGACGTCGCCGGTGGTCTTGATTTGAAACTGCAGCTGTTTGGCGGCTTCCTTGTTTTCCTTGGTTGGCGTGATCTCCCCGGTAACATTGTATTTTTCTCTGATCTCCCTGGCCGCGTCCAGACGTCCCATCGCTTCGTAGACTTTGAGGGCGGCCTGGCAGAAATCGAGATCACTTTTTTTGCAGTTGGAGTTTACTACCTCGTCCACTTCTTCTGCCGGGAAGGATTTGATAATTTCGACGATCTTCTCCTGGACCGACTGATGGGAGCTTCCCAGCAGGTACAACAAGGGAAGGATGCTTTTCTGGACGTGAAAGAGGCCGATCAGATCGAGAATATACAGGGCCAGTTCATCGTTGGCCAGTTTGAGCGGTGGAAAGATAACGTTCAGGCAGTCGGGGGATCCGATACTTCGAAGCACGTCCACGGCTGATTTCTTGATATTCAGGTCCAGGTGATAGAGATACGACGAAACGATCCCGATCGCGCTTTTGTCGGCTATAAAACTAATGATTTTTAACCCGTTGATGATATCTTTGAACCTGCCCGGATCTCCTTTCCACTGCTCCATTCGGTCCAGGAGTTTCCGTGTCAGTGACAGCTTTTCGCCAAAATCGGTCAGCTCACTCATGAGATCCGGCTCGGCTTTTTGCATGATCAGAAGCAGACCTTTATAGACGATGTGCTGGTCGATGTTAAGCAGCATCTTCAGGCAGTCTTCTTTCAGCTCGAAGACGGGATAGGTCAGCGTTTCCAGCAGAAGAGCAATGGACCGGGGAGTGCCGTCCGAACCGAGGGCGTCAAGCGTTTTGGATTGCTGGTTGTCGCCTGTTTCGCCTTTGAGAATTGCCCGGTATTTTTCAATCTGTTTAGGTGTAATGACAGCCTCCCCTTTCCGGGTTGGAGCCAAGAAACTGCTGCATTATTAATAAATAGTATACTATTGTTGGCGGTTTAACGCAATTGTTTGGGATTTAGCACTATTTAATCAAGAGACCGGCGGTCACGGAATCAACTTTCGCTTGGCACCGACATAAAGCATATTGGTCGCTTTGATATTGGAACAGATGTGCCGGATGATGGTGAGGTAGATCTGGTTTACTTTTTTCATGTCTGTCTTGGCCAGCTCATCGATTTTCTGCCCGTGAAAAACATAGAGTTTCATGGCCCGCAAAACCCGGACTTCGGCGGAACGCAGATCGGCGTCCAGGAAAGCCATTTCTCCGAACAGGTTACCCGGACCCAGGTGTACGAGCAGGACACGCTCATTGTCGCCGATACTCTTGGTCACCTCGGCCAACCCTTCCAGAATGAGATAGAGGTCGTGTTGGATACCACCTTCATGGATCAGGACTTTGCCCGGTTCAACGCTGACGGGTTCGCCGTAGGTCTTGATAATATCCAGTATCTCGGGATCGAGAGTGGCCGGCGCGGCCTGGCCGGGTTCACCGGGACCGTTTGCCGGCTTTTGAGCGGCCAGGGTGGAGTGGGCAAAAAGGAAGTGCTGGTTGAGGGCCCGCAGCTTGTTACTGAGGTTTCGGCCGATAGCTTTCAACACGAGAAAACCCGTCTCGGGAAAATCGTTGAGCAGGCGGTAGAAATCGGCCTGTGAAAGGAATAACACTTTCAGGTCTTCCACTACCAGGATCGTTGCCGCCCGCCGGGACTTCATCAGGACGGCCATTTCTCCGAACAGTCCCCCGGTACCGATAGAGGCCAGAATGACTTTCCGGTTTCTACTGATCTCCCAGAGCACTTCCACCCGGCCTTGCCGGATGAAGAACATCTCTTCCTCTGGCTCGCCTTCTCTGAACACGATAGAGCCATCCCAGTAATCCCGCGGTTTCAGGTACCGGGCCAGGATTTCCAGGGAAGAAAGATCGAAACTCTTGAAAAAGGGAATGGCCGTTAGAATTTCCGGATTAATCATCTTGGTCAGCTTCTTTTCTCCGTTTCTTCCACTTGCCTAGTCGAGTTAAAAGTACCAGACAGGCCGGCCTACGTCAACGTAACCCGGCAGTTGTGCCACTCTTCTTTCAGTATCCCCATCCATATCAAATCCCAGAACTCCTCACCAACTTTTACGTATTTTCGAAGACGTCCTTCATGTTTGAAACCAAGTCTTTCGTAGCATGAAATAGCATTTTTGTTAAATGAATACACCTGCAGGTCTATCCTGCGAAGGGCCAGGCTTTTAAAAGCGAAGAGGAGAATTTTTTGCACGAGCAGTTTTCCCAAACCCTTGTTTCGCATTTCGGCCGGGCCGATGAGCATCCGGCAAAGTGACGCTGTTCCATTTGATCTGCTTATTCTGTCGAGTTCAGCGTGCCCCACGACCTTACCTGATTCGGTATGAATAGCTTTGAAAGCGATACGACTCGGATTCGAGCCTTTCGTTTCTTTCAGATAGTTTGTCAGTTGGAGAATATCCAGAGGAAAGGTGAATCTCCAGCGCCCCCATTGTGTTAAGAACCGATCGGACGGGATCCAGGCGATTAATCTGTTGAAATCAGTTTCGTCAAACCGTTGGAGTTTAATCAAACGAACCACCTTTTTTTCTTCTTTACTGAGCCACACGGTGCACAGCAAATAATAGAGAGCAGGGAAAACAATAGGTGCTATTTACAAGCAAGTATGGATCTGCCTATCTTCAGCTTCAATCGATACTTCTCCTTTATGCCCCTTCATTACACGCATCTTCGGAGAACATATCGTTGATGGTTTTGAGTTGGAGACATCATACATCACGAAACTCACGTCATATTGATCTGCTTCGGGGCCGGGAGATACCTTAGTTTCAATCTTGTAGGCTGTCTTTGGAAGGGATAATACCAGAACAACACCGAGTATAAGCACTGCGCCAACGATCATTGGTTTTTTCATATTTTCCTCCTTAATTTGTTAATCGTTTACATTGTACTATCATTAAATCATGGAAAAAATTTTAGAAGGAGCTAACCCGCATATTTCACGAGTGGCCGCAGTAAACACACTGGTGAAATATGCGGGCTAAAGTAACTCACCAGTAATCAAAGAATCATTGTTGGGATGATCAAAGCCGCTTTGACTGCGTGATGGCGGAATGATACTATGTTCGGGATGTGCTGCGCTTCCATCGGTTTACGGTAAGAGGAGGTTGATAGCCGATGCCTACGTTTGATTTCCGGTGTCATGACTGTTCCGCTACGTTCGAACAAATGATCAAATCGGGCGGTGAGCCGGAGGTGGTCTGTCCATTTTGCGGGTCTGGGAACGTCGAGAAGATCTTCACTTCCTTAATGTACAACAAAGGAACATGGAGGATGACGGGCAAGATGAAAAGCAAGATGGAAAGCTTGAAAATCGGGAACATGGTGACCGACGGCAAGATCAAGATTGATGATTGAGGTTATCTTCCGGAAACCCGTAGAACTGCTGCAATGAATTGCGTTACGGTAAGAGGAGCGATGGATGAGGAAGATAGCCGTACTGGATATCGGTACCAACTCGGTGAAATTCCTGGCAGGTGTTGTCGAAGCGGAAAAGGTCAGGATTATAGAGGATAAAATCACCATCTCCCGGTTGGGAAAAGCTCTCCTGCCCACGGGCTCGCTCTCGGCTGAAGCCATGGATGGAACTATGAATATCCTGGCGGATTTTCTGCGCCGGGCGAGAGAACATGGAACGGATGAGATCGTTGCGGTCGGGACCATGTGTCTCCGGCAGGCGGAAAACGCCCGGGCTTTTGTTGAAAAAGCCGAGGAATCACTGGGATTGAAAATTACGGTAATCGATGGTTTGGAAGAGGCCAGGCTTGCTTTTCTGGGAGCTCGGGTGGATCTGCCGGACATGAATTTGAAGGTGGCGGTTGTCGATACCGGCGGCGGCAGCACCGAGCTTATTTTCGGTTCCGGACGGGAGATCGCCGACCGGATGAGTCTGCCGCTGGGAGCGGTTTCCTGCACGGAACGCTTCCTGTCAAAAGAGTCGGTTGACCGGAAAACCTTAGACCGTATGCTCGAATATATGGAGTCTGTCCTGGTTGATAGTGAGGCAGATAGTACTCCCGATCTGTTAATTGGAATCAGTGGCACTGTCACAACCATGGGAGCCGTCTTTCACGCCATGAGCGACTACCGGCCCGAAATCATCCGGGGAACGGTACTGACGGCGGCGGAAGTTGATCGCCAGATCGATCTTTTCCGTGTTCTGCCGCTTGAAAAACGGAAAGAAATTATTGGTCTCGAACCGAAACGGGCGGACATTATTTTGGCCGGTGCCGCTATCGTACGGTCCGTCTTGCGGGTTATGGGAGTGGAATCGCTTACCATCAGCGACCGGGGTTTGCGTCATGGCCTTCTCATCGACCGTTTTGGGGCGATTCAGTAGATTCCGAAACCGGCCCTGAAACCCTTCCATCTTTTTCGGGTCACGTGAGTTGATTCGGAATCTGCCGGTGCAGTATAGTATCGTAACCGAAACCACGGGTGGAGCAGGTCTGCCGCTCCCGGCCGTAAGGAGGATACATAATGATTCAAAATATCACCGCTATTATGGGGTTGTTCATGATGCTGTGTATTGCTTTCCTGCTGTCAACGAAACGGAAAGCCGTCAGTCTGCGGATTATCTTGTGGGGAACGGGCCTACAGTTTTTTTTCGCGTTCCTTATCCTGCCTAACAGCCCTTTCAATCGTCTTATCAAGCACATCTACAAGACCGAGCGGGCGCCGGGTGAAATCCTTTTCGCCGGTATCAACCAGGTGATCGTCAAGTTGTTGAGTTTCACCGAAGAAGGGGCGAGATTCGTTTTTGGCGGTCTGGTGAATATGCAGGTACCGGTGGGAAGCATCGATCCCGCCACCAACCAGTTTGCTCAGCACGGCGCCATGGTGGCCAACACCGGTTCGTATTTTGCATTCAACGTGCTGCCTACCATCATTTTCTTTTCCGGATTTATGGCCGTTCTCTACTACCTGGGAGTCATGCAGAAGATCGTCCTGGTGATGGCCAGGTTCATGACCTGGACAATGAAAACCAGCGGAGCGGAGAGCCTGTCGGCGGCGGCCAACATATTCGTGGGGCAAACCGAGGCTCCCCTGGTGGTGAAGCCTTATGTGGAAAAGATGACCTTCTCCGAGCTCATGGCTGTCATGACAGGCGGTATGGCGACCGTGGCCGGTGGTGTGATGGCGGCCTATGTGGGGATGCTTTACCGGCACTTCCCCTCGATCGCCGGACATCTCATGGCGGCCAGTATCATGTCGGCGCCGGCGGCCCTGGTGATGGCTAAAATTTTGGTGCCCGAGACGGAACAACCTAAAACCGCCGGCAAGGTGGAACTGAAGGTGGAGAAACAGGACACCAATGTCATCGATGCCCTGGCCCGGGGCTCGAGCGAAGGTTTGTTCCTGGCCCTTAATGTGGGTGCCATGCTTATTGCCTTCCTGGCCCTCATCGCGTTGTTGAACTATATCGTGTTAAAGACGTGCGGTTTTACGGTGCAGGATATTTTCGGCTGGGTCTGCGCTCCGCTGGCCTACATGATGGGAGTTCCCTGGAAGGACTGCACCACCATCGGGATACTGCTCGGGGAAAAGGTAGTGCTTAACGAGTTCGTGGCCTACCTGCACCTGGCCAATATCCTGAACGCCAAGGAGGTCATTCTCTCCGAACGGTCCATCGTTATCGCCACCTACGCGCTTTGCGGGTTTGCCAACTTCGGTTCCATCGGAATACAACTCGGCGGTATCGGCGGCATCGCTCCCAGCCGGCGCGGCGACCTGGCCAAACTGGGACTCCGGTCGGTGCTGGGGGGCTCGTTCGCCGCTTTCATGACGGCTATCATCGCCGGGATATTTATGTAAGGTCTGCCGGTTTCACGAACATTCTGTTGCGGTGGCGGATTCAGACGCAGCTGCTTCGTTGTGCTCGAAAAAGGTGCCCAACGTAGCCTCAGTTGGCGGGGGTGGTTCGGCCGGTGAGGAAGTTGATGAACAGCGGCCTGGATTTTTCGTTGGGCGTACCGCCGATGTACGTTTTCAGGACGGGCCAGAGCAGGGCGCCTTGCCGCATGAAGACCAGGGATTCGATGCTAATGCCGTCGGGCAGGCGGGGATACGTTTCTTCAACCGATTTGACGGCTCTTTCGGCCGCTTCGTGGGGAAACGATACGACCTTGTTTCCACTCTGGTAATAAGATATTCTCGTCCATTTCATTGACGTTACTTCCACCGTCTCTCCCTGGAAGCAAAGCGTAATCGCTTCCCGTCCACCGGTGTCATCGTACACGGGCAGGCCGAATATGGTGTGTGGAATAGAGACAAGACCGGATGGAGCCGGGTTTTTCAGGTAGGTTTCGAGTTCGGCCAGGTCGAGTTCATCGGGCTGAAGAAAGGGAAACCGGGCGGTGAGACCGTTGATAATTGCCTGTTTACCGCCGGCTTCTGTGTTACAGCTTAAAACCACGGTATCGTCGTCCGTTATGTCCGGGGAATCGGTAATACAGATCATACGTGGAAACCAAACATCACGACGCGGTACGGGGTACCCGAAGGTGACGCGGACGGGTTTCCGGGGGGCGCTCCGGGCTACAGTGACCTCCCGCGTGGTGTCCACGCATACACCCGCCGCTACTCCACGTGAAGACAGGTAGCGAAGCAGCACCGGTGCCGCCGTCGAGCCGCTCACCTCGATGATATGGGCGATATTCAGGAACTCTTCTTCAGTCCGGATATACGGGGAAATACGGTATCCTTCGAGATCGGACCACAGGGGATCGAGTGTAGGAACCGGTGACGAGGCCGGCGCCGCCCAACTCAAACCGGGAACTGGTTTGGGTTCTATCGGTTGGTCGGCAAACTCGGACGGTACCACTGTCATAGCCGCCAACCAGCAGTCTTCGAACTCCCGGCGGGTTTTGATCTCCAACCCCAGGTTGGGATCGAGCAGGATGACGCCCCCCGGCGTGACTCCCGCCGCGATGACCTGGTGGTTGATGCCACTGAAATCGATACTGGCGATAAACGGTAAATTGTAGGCCGCGGCCTGGGCCATGTCGCACGGTATTTCCCGGCCGGTGAACCCGATCTTGCCGAGCAGGTGGCGATTGGCCGCCAGGTTGGTGCCGCCGAGCCCGGTAAACATTTTTTCGCCCAATTCCCGTTCCGTTAGTTCCATTCCCCAGAGGCGGAGCAAGGTAGACATGGAGGCCGGGCCGCAACTGAAACCGGTAGTCTGGTAGGTGATACCGTTTCTGCCGACATGGTGGCCGATTTGTCTCAAGGGAAACGCGTATTTGTGGGTGAACAAAAAGAAGATGAGTGCTCCCAGCGTGAACAGCAAAACTGATCCCCTGAGGGCTTTTTGTTTATCCGAGTGAAAGAACAACGTGAAATTGAGGCCGCCGGCAAAACAAATCAGGCACGAGAACCCGGCGTAAACAAAGGGGATCAGGAAGAGCAGCAGTCCCGCCGGCAGACGGGAGAAAATGTCCGTCCGGAGAAAATCCTGGAACAGTACGATGGAGACTGCCACCGCCGCGTAGAAGGCGTATCGCCAGCCCGGTGTTTTCCCGAAGAGCGCCTGCTTCTGAGAGATATTTCGCTTCCTGAGTCCCAGACCGGTAAACAGGCCGGTCCCGAGAAAAACAAGTATGGCCAGGCTGTAGAAGATAATAATTGTTATCATGTGGTAACGACGCTACTTATCATCAACCAATTCCCGAATAGTCGGGAAACCCACCACCCGGTTACGTCCCGTCTCCTTGGCGTGGTACAGAGACATATCCGCTTGTTTGATAAGCTGTTCGCACTCGGTGTCATCCCCGGGTTCCAGGGTCGAGACGCCGATACTGGTTGTCACCTGCAAGGCAGTGTCTTTGTATGGAACTCTGATTTTCTCCACGTTCACGCGCACCCGTTCCGCCATGTTGAGGGCGCCCTGGTGGTCGGTGTGGGGCATGATGAGACCGAATTCCTCTCCCCCATACCGGGCCACCGTGTCGGTACCTCGGCAGGATTTCTTGAGTGTGGCCGCCACGACTTTCAGAACGTCGTCTCCCGTCTGATGTCCATAGGTGTCGTTGAAGCTTTTAAAGTGGTCTATGTCGGTGATTAAGAGTGAGAGCGGCAGTCCGTGCCTGAGTGCCCGGCTCCTCTCTTCCCTGAACTTAAGCTGGAAATACTTGTGGACGAACAGGTCGGTCAGCCCGTCGGTGATGGCCAGCTTGTAGAGCTTCATGTTCTCCAGTGTGCTCCAGACAAGTTTCAGTAAGGTGATGGCGGTGTAGGCGAGCAGGATAGCCAGGAGCGGGTTGACGACATCTATCCACACACTGGCTTTCGCGAAAAGAAAAAAGCTTATAACGGCGTGACTAAGCAACAGCACCAGCGCGCAGATGATACCGATGATGGGACTGGCAAGCATCACGATAAAGGCGGTCAGGGCGGCGCACAGGAAATGGATAATAATGTTGACGCTCCGGGGAATCCGGGAGATATAGGTCTGGTAGAGCATGGTCCGCATGGCGGTGGTCTGGAGGGTTGCTCCGGCCAAATGCCCGCGCGGAGTAAGTACAATGTCGTGAAGCACCTGGGCGGTGGGACCGATGACGGCTATCTTGTCCTTGAAAAGGCCGGGAGGATAGTTTCCGTCCAGCACATCTTTGAACGAAATAATGCCGACGAAGGGATCAGGTGAAAAATCAACCCGCAGTTCGTTATTCCCGTCCCCGGCAACGGGTATTTCCAGGCGGGAAGTCATCAATTCGGCGGCTGTAGCCGCCGGAAACGTGACCACCAGTGAATCGCCTTCCGGTTCCTTTTCGACCGGCAAATCTGACAGGTAATTTATCAGTATTTCGAGCGCGAACGCGTACTTGGTGACATTGTTCTTTTTATGGAAAAGTATAATCGTGCGGTAGTGGTTGTCGGCGTCGGGCATACCGCCGGAAAAACCGGTACCGGCGGCCTGTGCCTTGTATTCGTTCATGGGATCGATCAGCTGCTTTTTCCCAGTCTTGCGGTCGGGAATAGCAAAATACGAGGCGAGCACCACGTTGCCGGCCTCGCCGATGGCTTGAACCAGGGCCCGGTCATCCTCCGGGCCATACTTGGATGGAGAGATGAAGTAGACATCCAGGCCGATGAGGGCCACCCCGTCTTTTTTCATGGCGGTGATGACCTCGGCATGCATTCTCCGGGGCCAGGGCCAGTTGTCTTCGATAGCGTTGAGGGAGGCGTCGTCAATAGCCACCAGGATGGTTTTGTCTGACAGTTTACCGGCCGGAAGCGACGGTCCTCCCTGGTTTTTTTTGAGGCGCGTATCACTCAGTATCCGGTAGTCGTAGGCCTTGAGCTCCAGCACTTCGAGGACCTTGTAGGTCGGCAGGAGCGCAAGGCCTATACAGACCGATACCAGAAGTATATAGACAACCTTCTTGAAATCAAGATAGAAACGTGCGAAGAATTGTTTCACTGCTGTTATTGACCTGTTTTGATTTCCCTGGTGTCGATGTTTCTTTTACGCTCGGTTTGCAGTTTCTGGATGAAGTTGAGCACCGGTCCGCTGTTGAATACTTCCTTAAAGAGCATGATTTTTTCCGGTTCGCTGAGCGGTTCCGAACCCTTGATATCCAGGGCCTGTTTTTCGGCGAGATTGATGGTCACACCGTCTTTTTCCACCGACACGATACCGGTGTAAACAGCCACCCTGGTGTCGCCGGAATACGCGTTTACCGTCACCCGGAAATCGGTCCCGATAACACCCATGACCGCTACGGGAGACTCCACGGCGTACTTCCATGAACCGCTGTCGACGGAAGAGAAGGTGTCGCCTTCATTGAGCATGATATCGATTTCCTTCTGGTCGTCTTTCAAACTGAAGGATTTGATCTTGACCTCGGTGTTGGGAGCCAGCCTGAGCAGCGCTTCGTCCTTGAAACCGATGGATCCGCTGCCGTCGGCGCCGGTCTTGATGGTCGATCCTACCCGCACCTGTCCGCTTTTCTCCAGTGCGCGCCAGGAAGCATCGTCGGAGGGTTTTACCTCCACGGTTCCCGAAAAGTTGGTGGAAATGATATTTGATAGTGACGAGCCCCGCCTGCATCCCACCGAGAACACTGTCACACTCAATACAGCCAGGACAGCAATACAGAGACAGATTTGTTTTTTCATGCCACACACTTCCTTTCCTATAGTTTGTTACGCAAAAAAAAGCTCGTTATTATCTGGCTCTCCCTTCGCTTTTCATCATCCTTATCGTCGGTAGTAACCACTACTCTAACGCTCAACAGTTTATCACTTAACCGGGTGAAGAACAAAGCCTTCACGTTCTCTACGATAACTTTTCGTCCCTTTTCGGCAGGATCGTCGGTGGAAAGATTTCGGCGAACGATGGAACCTGCTTCTTCCTTAAACGCGTATTCTATCTGCTCATATTTACCATTTCTCACCACCGCGAGGTTTCTCGTTAAAAATTCCATGGGCTGAACATCCGGTATTTCAATCTCACGGCTCTCCTGCAGTTCCGACAACATGGTCAGGATTGCTTTTCTCGACGCGCCCTGGAGCACTGATGAGTCGAAGCTCTCTTCGTATCCTCTCTTCCCCAGGAACATGAACCTGGCCAGTACGAGAACCACGAGCAGGAAAATGCTGGAGGCAATAAAAATCTCCGGCAGGGTAAATCCGCGCGGCCTTTTTAAGCGCCGGCCATCAAAGCGGTTCCCGCGTTCGTTTCCCAAATTAAAATTACATTGACGAAACATGCGGCCCCTCCCAGGCAAACAGGCTCAACGACTCCGCTAGTCCTTTCTCATTCACCCAGTGAATGGTGACGGTGATTTTTTTCATAGGATCATCAAAATCGGAAACGGGAAAATCAGCTTCTTCGACCAGCACCGATACGAGATATTGTGATAGAATCTTGTGGAGTTTCTTGTATTCTTCCTTCTTCTCGATTCCTATCTCGAATGATCCCTTGGGTATGACGATGTCCTCGAAATCCTTGAAGTGTTTGGATGTTACCGGGGGAATGGTACCGCCTGCCAGGTCGAATTCCGGGTTGGCTACGGCCTCGGCCATGGAGGAGTAACCTTTGACTTTTTTAGCCAGAAAGGTCAGCGTGTCCGCATCATTTTCCACCAGCGGGGCCATTACTTCAGGGAGATCAGTTTCCAGGTTCTTATAATAGTTAGGGACGGTTGCCAGGTCGTGCTTGATTTTTTCCATGACGTATTGGGCCAGGAAAAGTGCCTGCAGGTTACTCTTACCTTTACTGATAGTCCTGACCGAGGTGCGGAACAGGATGATCAGGGGGGTGGCTACGAAACCCAGGATGGTGATAGCCAGCAGCACCTCGTAAAGCGTGTATCCCTTGTTGTTCCGCCGGTTCACGCGATCTATACACCTCGTCCTTTTGTGATACGCTTATTGTACGGTCTCTTTGATGGTATCCAAGGCTTGTTTCGCCTGCTGTCCCATTATATCAGATTCGTCCGCGCTCAACACGACTTCTTCCAGTTCGGTGGCGGCCCGCTGATAGTTTTTTTCCGCGATCAAAACCGCCGCCAGGTTGTTGCGGGCGACGGCGTTGAGCGGGTTCTCGTCAAGTATCGTCTCGAAAAGCTCTCTCGCTTTTTCGAAGTTTGCTTCGATGTAGTGCGTGTACCCGAGATTGTTCATGACGATCTGATCGTCGGGTGCTATTTCGAGGGCTTTTTCATAATATGATTTGGAGACGGGAATCCGGCTTCGTTTGAACATGAGAAAACCGTAGTTATTAAGGGTGCTGACATACTTTGGGTTGATTGCCAGCGCCTTTTCGTAATGATCTTTGGTCAGGTTGAGCCTGCCTTCCCTGAAGTAAATGAATCCCAGGTTGTTGTGAGCCAGACTGCAGTTGTCGGCCAGTTTCAATGCCTTCTGGTATTGTGTCTTGGCTTTGTTGTACTTCCCTCTGCTTTCAAAAATCAAGGCCTTTTTCAGATAGGGTTTGATTCGCGTGAATTGCTTCCGGGTCAGCTTGCCCTGGCGTACGCGCTGTTCCCGGATAAAATGCGTGCTGTCCCGTTTGACCTGGAGCCGCCACGAATCGGATATGGACTCTTCCAGTTCCGGCCTGGTGTAAATAAGTGTGAAAGAAGTGGCTATGAGCACCAGGCAGGTAAGGGGGATCAGCCACTTGCCGTACTGGCTGGCCAGCAGTTGCTGCAGGATGCCGGGACCGACCTCTTCCAGCTCAATCCCGGTAGCTATTTTACCCAATGCCTCCCGGGCGTTTCCGGCAACTTTCGGATCCTTGTCTTTGGTCAGGTCCTTGAGTAGGATCTTGCACATGGGCGTGCCGATTACCGACAGTGCGTACACGGCGCTCAACCGGTCGAGCTGTTTGGACGAGACCGCCATCTGCCTGAGTTTGTCGAGACACTGCTGCGGGGATAACATCCACAGGGCTTTGGCCACGTTGGCCTGCACCCGGTTGTCGCTGTCGTGGAAACAATCGGCGATATAGAAGAAAACCTGTTTATCGCCGGTATAGGAAAGCGCTTCCACGGCGTTGGCTCGCACGCGGTGGTTTTCGTGGGAGAGGGCTTCCCTCAAAGCGGGCACGACCTCGCTGCCGCCCAGTTTTCCCAGGGTCAGGACGATGGAAGCCACGACGAAATCGTTCTCCTCGTGGGGAAGATAATCGATCAACGGTTTCACGAATCCCTGTTCACCGCTTTTCTCGATGGCTTTCAAACTTTCGAGTTTCCCCTTGGAGTTGGTGATGTAATACTGGGAAACAATCTGGCTGAACTCGTCTTCGGGTTGTGCCGTGGTTTCTTCATCCTCGGCGAATTTCAATACCAGTTTTTTCTCCAGGGCCTCGGCCTTGTTTTTTATCTCCGGGTCCTCGTCGGAAAGTGCGATCTTGACGATCTTCCTGATTCTCAGGTCTTCTATCTCATCCAGTACGAAGAGGACACTGCGCCTGACAGAGGCGCTGTCATCCCTGATCAGGTCTTCCAGTTTCATTAACGATTTGGCTGGATTGAACTTCCAGATGGCCCGGACGGCGTTGGCGCAGACCCGTTTGTCGGGGTCCGAAAGGTGTGGGGCGATAATGTCGAAGATTCGTTCTTCGTCGAAGTGGCTAAGGGCATCGACCGCGTTGGCCCTGATACGGCTGTCGGTGTAGCTTAAGTAGGGCCTGATAAAATCGATGGTCTTTGGCTGGGCCTGTTTCCCGATAACCTTGATCAAGGTGGCGATGACGTAGTTATTGTCTTCCCGGTCGAGCATACGCACCAGGTAATCGAGTGAGCCTTTCCAGCCGTGCTCTCCCACGTATATCAGGGCCTGGAGGCGCTGCTCGAAATCGCTGCTGTTGAGATCTTCGTAGATAGCGGACAGGGAGTCGTAAGTAACTTCTGTGTTCGTGCCGTTGCCGTTTTCAGCTGCCATTGCTCAAAACTCTTTCCTGCTGCCCGCGTCTGAAATCAAACCGGCAGGAACGCTCTGCCTGCTCCTACCGGTATGTTAATTGATTATTGCTTAATTCGTGTCGCCTTCATCCTGGTCGTCATCTTGATCTTTGTTTTTGGAGAATAAGCCAAACACCGCATCTTTAACGTTGTTTGCTGTATTGGTCACGGTGTTGACGGTGTTAACCGCCGCGTTTTTGACGGTTGAAGCTTTCTGGTCAAGCCCCGGCCCATATTTCTCCCCGAAATCCTTGATAGCGTTGGAGACGGCGTTTTTAACCGGTCCCGCTGCCAGGAGACCGAGTGGAAAACCAGCCACGGCCAGGGTACCACCGGCGACATAGCCGGCTGCATTGGCGCCAGGTCCGGTCAGGAACCTTTCGAAGAAGCCGGGCGGATTCTCTCCTTCGGCAGGGGATGGGCAATGGTTCAAACCGTCGCCGGTACCGGCTGCACCCGCTTCTGCGCCGGCGACGGCGCCCTGGGCGGCACCCGTTTGTCCGGTTTGTCCGGTATTGCCATTGTTGATGTTGTAATAGTTGTTGATGGTGGTCCTTTGCTGATTGGCCTGTTGGGGTGTAATAAGGCCTGCGTTTAAGGCCTGGTCTAGCTGTTTGTTGGCCTCCTGGGCATTGCCGGCGTTGGTGATGGCGGTCAATGGCGTATTGACTGGCTCGGCTGGATCCTTGAGTGCGGTTTCCGGTACAAAAATAGTGACGGAGGTGCGGGGCGGTTCTTTAAACTGTTCATAATTTTTCCCGGCTGACCAAGGGGGCGTCTCTACCGTGTCGGCCCCGGGAGTGTTACCGGTCAGTGCATCGGAACTACCGAGCTTGTAGCCGTCAAAGTTATTTTTCGTCCGTTCAAATTCCGATTCTCCGTCTATCTCGCCCTTAAGATCATCATACTTGGTCTGGTCTTCGTCGGGCGGGCTGTACTCGGCAATGTCCGTCGGTGGTTCCTCATTCACGTCCACTGTTTTTATCAAGGCGTTCAGGTATTCGTCCAGGGGCACGGTGAGCGGCTGGCCGTCCTGATCTTTGCGTTCCCCGTACTGGACATACAGAGGTATACTGGTCTCGGCTTTGGCAATCTTCTGTATAACTTCGAGATCACCGTCTTCGTTTTCCGTCATCATTTCAAACAGCACGCTGTAATACAGGCGGGCGCGACCGGCTTTTTTGGCCAGGTCGTTCAGGGACTTGCCGGGATCGACAGTGTTTTGTCTAAACAGTCCCAAACCGTTCTTAGACTCGCCGAAGAGAAGGTTGATCGATTCTGTCGTGTTGTAAGGATCTTCTCTCCCGTTTACCACGATTTGAACCTCATCGTTCTCGAAGATCTCCCGTCCCTTACGGGCCAGGTACTCGGTCTCCGCCTTGCGGCCCGATTCACCTTCCACGTCTTCTTCTCCATCGGCATCGCTCTGTTTCTTGGCGTGTTCTTCGATGATGATGACGATCTTGTCCACCACTGCTTGCTTGACTTTCTTCCGGACTTCTTCATCCTTCAGGTTGGCGTCATGGACGTCTTCTTTGATGTCACCGGAAGTTATCTTGAACCGGTTGGTAATTTTGACGTCTTTCGCCACATAATCTCCGCTGCGGTTAAAAGGCGGCGCCGGGATAAAGGCCAGTTCCTGGTAATACAGCTGGGCGGTCTTGTTGTGGATTCCTTTCGAGTAGATCTCGATTCGGTCCAGGCTCCCGTCCTTGGCGGGAATATCCTTGATATAAGCGTAAATATGGCTTTTAGCGCTCAATGTTTCAGAGATTTCCCCCTCGTGCTTGGGACTGTACCAGACGGCGTCCCATCCGTGCTTGATTATCCTGTTGGTGATGGCGTTATGTCCCGACTCGGACAGGTAAGAGGCCAATACCCTGTCCCTGGCCAGGCTGGTGTGCTGCATCTGGGTTCTGGACATCCAGTAGCCGCCGACGAGAAGCGTTGACAGAAACAGGACGACGACCATCGCGATCGGGACGGCCATACCTCGTTTATTAGAGATAGACTTGTACATTTAAGAAAACCTCCTATATATATTATACTTAGCCAGTCTAATTTTAGATGCGCATTCACAACTATGTCAACTTAATTTAGCAGCTGTTCCCTCACAATACTTACGCATCTGTTTTCCTGAAAACCTTTAAATAAATAAATTTCTCCTGCAGGATGCCGCTTCCCATCACTGTAGAGTAGGCAAAATTCGAAACGTGATCTCACAGAAATAAAAGACGGGTTTGAACGGCTGTTCAAACCCGTCTCGTACGTGTGTTCGTGTTATTGTTTTGCGGCCGGTTCCGTCAGGCGATATCGTCGAACATGGTGCCGATGTACTGGCGCATGCGCGCCACCATATCGACGAACTCCTGAGATGGTATCTCTCTGATAATCTCGTTGGTGTCTTTGTTGACAACTTTGACCAAAATCCTGTCTATCCTGTCATCCACCGAGAAAGCAAGCTTCTTGTTGAAGCTTTGCGAAAGCTGCTGCATGTAAACGGAGGCCTGCTTGACTTGCTGCATAGCCTCTTGCGGCTGCGGTACTTCAGCTGATTCCTTCTTCTCGTGGACCGCAGGTTGTCGAGGCTTTACCGCTTCAATAAGCGGCATAACGTCTTCAATCTTCAAGCTGATCGCCTCCTTTCTTTACAAGATTTCCCGGACCATATTTAAAAAGGCCCGCCCTGGTCATCCTGCAGGACCGGCCTACCATATTCAAAGTAACTGACGTCTGGCAGATCCATCTGCCTGATATACCATCCCTGGTCCTGCCGGATACACATACTCACCGGACTTACACTTAAAGCCTAACCCCAAAAGTGCGGTTTGTCAAGTGTAGCCAGTTATTTCAATTCCATCAATGCCTGCTAAAACCCCCATATTTCACAAGTATTCCACCAGCAGTGCAATGGCGTCAGATCTTGAATTTGGTAATTGGTGCGATAATTATCTCAGCCAAACCGGACGGTTCCCGTGGCCAGGTTGACGCATTTATCGCCACCTCCGTAATACACAAAAAGTCTGCCGTCATCGAAGAGAACGGCGCCTTCCGGGAACACCACACGAGGTACGTCTCCTTCTATTTCATAGTCGCATTCAGGGGCTAAAATCGGATTCTCCAACCGGCAGAGAATCCTGGTAGGATCTTCCAGGTCGAGAAGTGCCGCTCCGGCACAGTAGCGACGGTTACCGGTTTCGGTATGTCCGACACCGTGGAAGATGAGAAGCCAGCCGTACTCGGTTCTGATCGGGGGGCAGCCACCGCCTATTTTGCTCTTTTCCCAGGTGAACTTCGGTTCCATCATCACCTGGTGTCCGTACCAGTTGATGAGGTCATCGGAGTAGGCTGCCCAGATTGACGGTTTCTCCGGGAAATAGTCCGGTTCCTCTTCCAGTTCCCAGGGGAGCCAACAGTCATGCAGTTTAACCATTAACCGGCCGTTTTCACGCTTGATTTCGTCCTGTATCCAGTTGTGGGGACGGTGGATCATCATGTAGCGGCCGCCGATCTTTTCAGGGAACAGCACCGTGTCTTTGTTGATTGACTGCGCCGGGTTAATGAGTCCCAGTTTTTCATACGAGAAAAAGTCGTTGGTACGGGCCAGGGCTGTCAGGGGAAGTATCTGCCCCTTTTCGTTCTTGTTCAGGGCCACGTAGGTGACATAAATGGTCCCCTCGAGTTCCATGATCCGCGAATCCTCGCATCCCCACTGCTCGTATTCATGTTCCGGAAAGAGGACAGCTTCTTTGGATACACGCCGGAAGTTCTGGCCGTCTTCCGACACCGCATAACCGAGACGCGAGATATAGTGCTCGTACTCTCCGATGGCGCGGTAGAGCATGTGGAAGCGCCCGTCATGATAGATAACGCCGGCGTTGAAAACCGCTTGTGATTCCCAGCCGATCTCCGGGTTGGGAACCAGTATCGGGTTACCATCGTATTTTTTCAACTCAATTTTCATGGTTATAGTTTTAGTCACGTCCGGCACTAACTTCCTTTCTACGCTGCTTACTTGAGG
>CAZQHK010000005.1:20760-29227 GCA_964593455.1 uncultured bacterium | reverse complement strand
CTTTCTACGCTGCTTACTTGAGGGCGGGACCACCTAGCTTACGCTACGCCACCATGTTTACACTCACGTCCGGTGGGAAAAACCAGCCTCCGCCCGGGTAAAAATCTTAATCTCCTGTCTCTTTGCCTAACAATAAAACGCAGGAAAGCTGAGGTTTAAAATCTCAAAATCTCAATCTCGTTCATCTGTCTTATCGGTCGTTATTGCTCGTCTCCTTGTTATCGTCAGGTCCGCGCCTCACCAACCGCAGCGCAATCACGGAACCGATAACCACCACTGCCGATATGAAAGCTGTGAGCTGTGAAACCACAAACTCGGCCGACGCTTTGTCTTCTATCAGGAGAAGCGGTAGAATCGACAGGATTAGAATAATAACTGAAAGTTTCAATAAAAGTAAAAAGTAACCGTTCATTTCTTCCAGGCCGGGATCTTGTCCTTGAAACGGCAGGCGATCTTCCGGTTCGGGTACCGTTTTGTCTCTTCGAGCAAGGGTATCTCGTTGGCGCACATCTCGTCGGAGTGCGGGCAGCGAGGATGAAAAACACAGCCCGGCGGCGGGTTGCTGGCGTTGGGCATGTCGAATGATTTAAGCGGTAACTTGACCTGTTTCTTGGCCTGGTGTGGATCGGATGGTGGGATGGCGGTCAGAAGCGCCTGCAGGTAAGGATGACCGGGATTTCTTACCGCGTCATCGATGGTACCTATTTCCACGATACGGCCCAGGTACATGACCACCAGTTGTCCTTTCGGAGCGAAGTACCGGGCGGTGGCAAGATCATGGGTGATATACAGAAACGCTATGTCGTGCTCCTGGTTGAGTTTTTTCATCAGGTCCAGTAATGAAAGCCGCATGGAGGCGTCTACCGCGGAAACCGGCTCGTCTGCCACGATAAGCTTCGGCTTCAGGATAGTGGTCCGGGCGATGGAGACCCGCTGGCGCTGTCCTCCCGAAAGCTGGAACGGATACTTGTCGATGAAAAACTCCATGGGTGCCAGATCAACGCTCTGCAGGAGTTCGGTAACTTTCTTTCTGGCTTCATCACGGTTCGAAGCCAGTCCGTAGTGGAACAGCGGCGCCGAGAGTGTCTGGTAGATGGTGCGGACCGGGTTGAGGCTGGCGAAGGAGTCCTGGTGGACGATCTGCACCGAGAAACGGAGATCTTCCGTCCACCGGAAAGCCGGGTCCCAGATGTCGGAGCCCTGGTAAAGTACCTGCCCCCTGGTCGGTTCCTGTACCCCCAGGCAGATACGACCCACGGTTGATTTGCCGCAGCCCGACTCGCCTACCACCGCTATCATGTCTCTGGAACGTAACTGCAGACTCACATTGTATCCGGCCTGCATATGCTCCTCGTCACCCACCGGGAAGAACATAAAAATGTCCTTGAGTTCAACCAACGGTGTTCCCTGATCCGTCACGCGAATCGCTCCTTAAAATGGCAGGCTACCTGCCGGTTGCCTTTGATGGTTTCAAGCCTCGGCCGCTCCTTGCGGCAGATGTCTTTCGCGTGCTGGCAGCGGGCATTGAAGACACAGGCATCATTTTTGTTAAACAGGTCGGGTGGGGTGCCCTTGATAGATTTCTTGTGAACCACGTCGCCGTCGATGAAAGGTATGGCGTCCAGCAACCCTTTGGTGTAAGGATGGACCGGGTGGTCGAAGAGCGCTTCCGTAGGAGATACTTCCATGATCTCGCCGCCGTACATCACCACCATAGTGTGCGACAGCTTGGAGGCGATGGCGATGTCGTGGGTAATCAGGACCATGGATATGGCCGTTTCCCGTTGTACCGACATCAGAATGTCGAAAATATAGTGCTGAGTGATCATGTCCAGGGCGGTCGTGGGCTCGTCTAGGATCACCAACCTCGGTGCCAGCACCATGGCCATGGCGATGATGGCCCGTTGGCGCATACCTCCCGAAAGTTCATGTGGATAACAGCGCTTGACCCGGTTAACATCCAGCCTGACCATGCTGAGCAGATCCATGACCCGTTTCTGGACCTCTTTGCGGGTGAGAGAACTCGAGTGGTCCCAGGCGGAGTCCATCAACTGCTCCGATACCGTCAGGGTGGGGTTCATGGCGTTCTGGGCCGCCTGGAACACCATGGACGCTTTGTGCCACTTGAACTGCCGCTGTTTCTCTTTTGGCAGCTCCAGGATGTTCTGGTTATCGAAGATTACCCGGGAGCCCCTGGCGATGGTGCCGTTTGGGGCCAGTACACCCATGACGGCGTTCATGATGGTGGATTTACCGCAGCCGGACTCCCCGATGATGGCGGTGACGCGGCCGGTATCGAATCCCAGCGAGACATTGTCTACGGCGGTAAGCACTCCGTCCCGGGTCCGGTAAGTGATAGAAAGGTCCTCGATAGTGAGGATGGGGTCAGGCTTTACTTTTTTCGTCTTACCGGTTTTGTTCTTACTCATCACAAAAAAACTCCACCTTACTTTCTACTAATCCTCTATTCCTACCGCAGCCTCGGGTCAAACAGCTCTTCGATCCCGGTGGCAAAATTGATCAGCGCAAACTGGAACATCACGATGAAAAGAATCGGGGACAGGAAGTACGGCAGCGCCCGCGGTACGTAAATGGCGCCGGTCTGCTTGGCGGCGATGTTGAGCATCATTCCCCAGTTGGTAACCGAAAGAGGCACCAGACCCAGCAGCATGATACCGACGCTGGCGACGATGGCGCCTTTGGCTATATTGATGAAATTGATGGAGATGAACGGTACCATATTCGGCAGCAGTTCCTTGAAAATGATGTGCCGTTTCGGCAGGTTCATGATCTGGCAGACTTCGATGAACTCTTTGTGTTTTAGTGCCAGCACCTGCACCCGGATGGCCCGGGCCAGTCCCGCCCAGGAAAAGAAGGCCAGCAGCGCACCGAAGGCGATGGCGTACTTGATCTGGAACAGTCCCGCGAAGATGGCCATGATGGGGAACTGCGGCAAGGTCAGGAAGATGTCCACGGTACGCATGATAAAAGCGTCCGTCTTCCCGCCCACCAGCCCGGAGAAGATTCCCACGCAGATGGCCGCCAGGGTAGCGAACACGGCCGTGGAGAAGGCGATGGTCATGACGTCCCGGGATCCATGTACGATTTGGGCGAAGATGTCCCGGCCCGCGTAATCGGTTCCCAACCAGTGCATCAGCGATGGCGCCTGGTAGCGGTTCAGGTAGTTGATCTTCATGTCCAGTTTGATCAGGTACGGACCGAACACGGCCATAAAGAGGTAAAGCATGAGCAGGACTAACCCGAAGAACGCCCGTTTATTATGTTTCAGGATATTCCATTTGTCCTTCAGGCTTTCGACAATCCTCATAAAACAACTCCTTTAACCAGGTCAGTCTCCAGGGTGGGATCACCAGGCTTCGCTATACCACTGTGTTGACACTTACGTTTTCGAACTGTACAAGCTGCCACTGGGACCTCTTTCCATTCTTCTTGCTCATCCATCGTAATCTCAAATCTCACTTAAATATTGTTAACGTGCCTCTAATGTCTTTCCACGCGTGGGTCGATCAACGCGTGTATCCAGTCGGCGATGTGATTCGACAGTACCACTACCACGATCGATATCAGTAAAATCCCTTGCAGCAGGGTGAAATCACGGTTCCCGATAGAGTACCCGAAAAAGTAGCCGATACCCGGGTAACTGAACAGGTTTTCAATGAAAAGCGAACTCGAAAGCATGGTGGCAAACGAGACTGCCAGCCCTGGCACCAGGGGCATGACCGCGTTACGGCCGACGTACTTGAACAGGATTCTCCGCTCCTTGAGCCCCTTGGCTCGGGCCACATTGATATAGTCTTCAGA
The DNA here is from genome assembly GCA_964593455.1 of uncultured bacterium. Taxonomy (GTDB): domain Bacteria; phylum Muiribacteriota; class CAYSPT01; order CAYSPT01; family CAYSPT01; genus CAZQHK01. Next base: position 25,405 of record CAZQHK010000005.1, on the reverse strand, counting down.
AAGCACCGTCATAGCACTGGCTTTCATGGTCAGGGTCCAGGCCCCCAGAGTGCTCAACAGGTAGGCCGAAACCGGCAGTATGGCGTGATACATCACCCCGGCAATGAAAGCCAGGTTGAAACCCGGTACGGTGTCCATATCGTAAGCGCCCCTGAACGGGAACCACCGGAGGTTTACGGCGAAGATCAGAATGAGTATCAGGGCCAGGATGAAATCGGGAATGGATTGCGATACCACCGAGAATAACGATGATATCGGTTCCAACCATCCTTCCCGTCGCCGGTAGGCAGTCACGAGCCCGAAAGAGCACCCCACGGAAAAACTCAGGAACAGCGATATCGAACAGAGGAACAGGGTCCAGGGAAGCGCCTTGACGATCACCCGGGTGACGGGAATCCTGAACAACAGCGAATGCCCCAGGTTGCCCCGGCACAGGTTTACGATGTAGTTGCCAAATTGTTTGTAAAGCGGTACGTCGGGATCGTAGTTGTACTGGGCTTTGGCCATCTGTAAGGCCACCTTGTAGGAGATGCTTTGCTGGAGCTGGATCTCTGTGGCCCTGAGATGGATAAAATCGCCCGGCATCATTCGTATCAGGAAGAAGCTGATAATGATGGCCACCAGGATGGTGATCACGGACGACAGGTACCTGTTCACGGACGTGCTCCTTTCACCCTGCCGGATGCTATCAGGTAACAGAAAACGCTTTCAAGACCGGTGGAGCTGGCGGACCAGATGGGATCGCTTTCGTCCGGCCAACCCCGGACCCGGGACCCGTCGGTGACGAACACCATCAGGTTTTTTTCGTACATCGACAAGTAGGGCAGATACTCGTTGGCTATCCAGGCCAGTTCGCTCACGGTCTTCTTGATCTCGCCGGCATCATTCAGCCGATAAAGTTTCCTGACTTCTCTGGTAACATCGATTTCTGTCCCCTGCGAGTTCTTCAAACGGTCCGGCAGCCCGCTGGCTATCTTGATATACCCCGATTTCCCGAAGAACCGGTCGAAACTCGGCGCCGGGTGGGCGTACCCTCGGTAATCACAGCCGAAATTGGCGGCGATGTCGAACTTGCTGGCCGTCAACATCGAGTGGTAGAGTGAAGCCTCAAAGGTCCGTATTTGCGACCGCACTCCCAGTATCCCGAGTTGGTTGGAAAGGCTCTCACAGGCCAGTACCCAGTCGGAGAACCCGGCCACGGAAGCGATCTCAACCTTGATGGGCGTACCGTCCGGCATGGCGTAATAACCGTCCTCGTCTTTTTTATAGCCGGCCTCCTCGAGCATGAGCCGTGCTTTGAGGACGTTGAACTCGTAGGCGGTCATCCGTTCCATTACCGCCGGATCCAGATATTTTTTGCTCAGGCTGTCAATGACGCCGGTACTGTACGGTTCACCCGTGTTGGAATAGTAGTAGGAGATCATCCGGACCTTATCTTTGTTCACGGCGTGAGCCAATGCCTGGCGGAAAACGATGTCGGACATGGGTGGTTTGGTGGTGTTGATGATAAATCCGATATCACCGTATTCGGGAGCGAGAATCAGCTTGATTTTTGGGTTGAGTTTCAATATCTGTTCCGTCACGTCCTGCGTGGTGGTAGGGTGTGAGCCGTCAATCTCTCCCGAAATAAGAAATGCCCAGAGCATGTCGTTGCCGGCGCCCTTGAGCATCCTGACCTCATCGACGCTAATGTTCTCGGCTTCCCAGTTGTCGGCGAATTTTTCCATCCCCAGATCGGAAGCGGAGACGAATGAAAACTTGAACGGGCCGGTACCGGTCGGCGTCTGTGGCCTGAACCGGTAGATCTCCTGCATCAAACCGGCTTTCTTCAGGTTTACTTCTTCACGTCTCTTAATATCTGCTTCCGTCAGGTCATGGGAAAAGAGCGGCATACTCAGGGAGGCCACCAGGATCTTTTCCGCTTTCCGGGCAAACGTGCCGTACAGGTGTTCCGGGGCCATAATGCGTTCGTTGAAGATGATCTTCTCGTCGATGCTCCCGAAGGGATAGCGCCACTTTAACACCACCGTGTGGTCGTCCGGTACTTCGATAATCCGCATGGCTTCCCCCCACCCGGATGCGTACTTGACCAGGAAGGTGGCTTTCACGTCTCGGGCGGTAAACGGGGTACCGTCATGCCACACGACGCCTTCTCTCAGTTTGATGGTGAGCTCAGTACGGTCGTCGGAGAAGGAATGGGAAAGCCCCAACCGGGGAATGTACTCATCGGTAGCGGGAATAAACAGGAACAGGCGGTTCCAGATGAAGTGCATGTGGGTGCCGTCTCCACCGGCCACGTAGGGGTTTCCGTGAAAGGCCGGGGGCATGTACCAGCCGCCGTCGCAACGGAAGATCACCTTCTGGCTGGGCTGCCCGCAGCCGCTGACAGCAACGGATAGAGCCAGAATTATGATCAATCGCAAGAGGGGGAATGACCTGGTCCGATTCATGGGGCTTAGTATATATGAAGATAGATTATGGTTCAACAGGTAAGCGGATGAGCGCTTATATCAATAGGTGAAATCCACATTTTCGAACACGGCGTAACTCCCGGCGGTACCTTCAACCGCCAGCTGAAGGAGGGTGAGTGGAGTATCCACGTTGGCCCGGATGACCGAATGGAGTTTGCGGGTGACCGTTTCGACCAGATTGGATGAATACGGAAGCCAGTCTTCGGCCGGCTTCCCGTCGCCGTCGAGATCAGAGGTCAGTTTGACCGACCAATAAGTATCGGGACTGATATCGGAGACCGTGATTCGTATGGCCGACGCTTCAGGTGGCAGGTGTACATTGGGAACGGCAACTACCGCCCAGTCCTTATCGGGACCTGTTTCCAGCCGCAGGCCGCTGTCCGTAACCGACACCAGCGGTTCGTTCATGGGGACCGTCCAGGTGTCTATGCTGCCAAGCAGTCTTTCGTTCCAGCATGTGACCGGAAGATGACCGTAGGGGGTTGTAACGTCTCCCGGGGGGGCGTACCGTACCGGCGCCAGGTAATCCACAACCACGCCTTTCACCAACCGCAGACGCCCGCTGTACTCAAGATCGGCGGCCGGAGTGATGACGATGACGGCAGCGGTATCGCCTGTCAGGGTAAACGAGGCTTTTCCGGTCACCCGTTCTTTTACGAATCGCTTGGTGATTGAATCGTACAGGTTCCTGGGCTCCGGGCCCACATCCACAACGATTTCCCGCACGGTTATGTACGGATTGAAGTACAGGTAGGTGGGGTAGGCTGGATCTCCGAAAAAGTCCGTTGCCCGGCAGTCAAGCCGGAGTATCTTCTCGTCTCCGGTAGTGGCGGTAATCCCAGCGAAAAAACCGGCGTAGGCGGCTCCGTAAACGGCGAAATCCGTTTTCGGTCCCCAGTTTTCCCGCACCGCGTCGCCGGTAGCGAACGGCCGTTTACCGTTCCATTCTTTCATCAGGCCTTCATAGCAAAGGAGATGTGCCGGGTCGCCGGTCCAATCCGGGCAGGACTGGTGAGAGGAGGGCAGGGTGTCGGGGTAAAACAGGCGGGCGGCGTTGGCGGCATTGAGCATCCATTTTCCGACCGCCCGGGCGAAGCGGTCATCGTACCGTACCAGCGGCACCAGGGCGACGGCGGTGGCAAAGGTGTTCATAGCGAACCCGTACCCGCCGTGATCGTGAAGACTCCCCACCAGGCCGCTCACGTCGTAGCCGCCCCAACGGCCGACAATGACTCCCCAACCGGGCCGGCACACGCTGTCGCCGTCAAAACACCAGTTCACCAGTTTCTCCACATCGTAATTCCGGCCCAGCTCGGCGTTCATCCGGGCAGCCAGACAGGCGCCGAAAGGAAGCAGCACTTCGTAGTACGGGTTGGTCGTCCGCCCGTGGAGAAACTGCATACCCCAGTCCGCGGCGTCCAGAAAATTTCTGTTTCCCGTGATTTTCCAGGCCATATACTCCAGCCAGGCGATTCCCGCGGCGGCGTCCGGCTCTTTCCAGTCGGTGTTGTCGACCGGTTTCATGGTTTTGAAATCGAAGGAAGTGTGATTGAAATCGGGGACCGTCCAGGGGCCGGTGCCTCCACCCATGGTCAGGCAGGCCTCGTACCAGGCTCCGGCGGTGGCGGTCAATATCTGCCGCAGTTTGCCGGTGTCGGGATACCGGTCGGCCAGGGCGTAGAACAGCACGTGGGGCCAGAGTTCATACCAGAAACTGTTCCCGGAGCGGGTGGAAGTGTAGTTAAGGACAAGGTTTTCGCTGTTCTTGCTGTTAAAATACTGCTCGCACATGAGTACCCAGTTATGAGTTCCGGCAGTTTTATCTATCCCCGCCACCGTAGCGCCCAGAACGGCTCCCATCGTGGCGATGGCTTCGTGTCCACCGCCGCCTGACCGTCCGTCACCCACATAGGTAGGCAGGCCGAATCCCGTTTGTTTGGCGTTGACCCGGCTTTCGTCCAGCCACACCAGGGGCAAGTGATCTCCTTGTGCTGCCAGATCGAACAGCAGCCGGTCCGCAGAGCGGGCCAGCGCGTTCCAGTCTTTCATGTTAAACGGCCGGGGAATGTTAGGCATCTGCTCCACCCGGTGGATAGTGATCTGTTCGGCACTAACGGAGGAGATAGAAATTACGAGTGCCAAACCCAGTATCGCCGAACAGATCCAGCAGTTCC
>CAZQHK010000005.1:0-20660 GCA_964593455.1 uncultured bacterium | reverse complement strand
AATTTTTGACACCGGCTTCTGCCATAACGTACAATTTGGATGTTTCTCTACATTTATAGTAAGGGACAAGCTTCATGCAACTGGAAAATCTGGGATTTTCAGACTGGTTTCGGGAACGTCTGCCTGATGTGCTGATGGAAAACCACACTCCGGCCAGGGTCGTGGCTGTGGACAGGGAGTCGTTTGTTGTCCGGTCAGAAATAGGAGAAACGTCGCCGGGACAAGCAGTTCGGGAAGATGTGTAAAAGTGTTATGAAGCTTAAAAAAAAGAAATAGGGATGCAATTGAAAAGGAGTGAAAGCAATGTCGGTTACCAATCGGGTGGAAAAGATTTCACAAGAATTAGAGAAAGAACTTGCGGTGTTGGCTTCCAGTCTGGAGGGAACGGTCTCCGAAGGGAAGATCTCTTTTGCCAGCAAAACTTCCGATTTGCCCCGGATAGAGTTTCCCGTCCTGAAAGGTACCTACGGGGGCATGAAGGTGTACGTGATGTTTTCTCCCATCACCGATACCCAGCGGGCCATCGCCGGGCGGATAACCAGCCGTGCGAGTTCGGGTTTCGACGATTATCTCAAACCCTGGTTTCAAGCCTATGTCTACCATGCGTCGCCTTTCAGGATGTGGTTGACGGCGGAAAAAGGCGGCAAGAAAAGTTTTTTGTCCAGGATTATGGAGAATATCGGGTTGGCGCCCGTGGAGATCGAGGTCGGCGTGCCGAGCCTCGATGACCGTTACTTTTTCGAGTGCCAGGAGAACAGGCAGGCAGCCAGGTCGTTTCTGAAAAAAACGGGGATCGAGGAAAAGCTCGAAGCTCTGGGTGCATTTCACCTGCTGCGGTTCGACGACTCCTATCTGAAACTGGTCTACGGCGAGAAGGATCCCGGGAACTACAAAGCCGGTGAAATGTTGACCCGCATCCGGGCTCTGGCGGACGTGGCCGGCCTCCTGTAACCTACCGTTTATCGGCTGTCCTGATCGTTTGTGAAAAGTCATCGCCGTCACCGTATTTTTGAGCGCGGTCAGTGATCAGGCTTCGTTCTTTCAACTGCTTAAACGGGAGACTCTTGTCGAGCAGTCCCAGCTCGTAGGCCAGCCAGCCCGAGTACCCGGGCAGGAGCACCCGGAAATTAAAGGGGATATGCTCCGGGCTCATCCGGTTCACGTGCCGGACGATGTTGGTGGTGCAGGTGTTGGTGACGGTATTGTAGAATTCCGGCCTTCGCCTCAGTTTGTTGGCCCGCTTGATCATGTCGAGGAACAGGGCTTTGCCCTGTTCCCTGGTGGCGTTTACCGGAAAAAGATAGACCGGGTTTTTGCGGTAGTTGGTACGCAGCTTGATGACGTCGTTTTCATCGGCGATAACGTACATTAGTTCGTAGTTCCTGAGCAACCCTTTCAGGGCCGAGAAGGTCTCTCCTTTTTCCTTTCGTATCTCAACCGATACGGCCAGAAATTCGCGCTCGCCGGGAGCATCTCCGTTTTTGAACTCGAATGTCAAGAGTGTGTGGGCGGCGCCTTTCCAATCCGAGAAATGCTCAACCACGTAACAAACATTTAATATCTGCCCGAGATCGAATGTTTTGTCGTAGTAACCTGGTGTGTATTCGTGTAGAGAGCAGTAAGTGAAGTTGCGGATATTATGCAGGCGGACCAGGTCACCGTCGATCTGAGCCCAGGAAAGGACGGCCTGATCTTCAGCCCAGTTCCGGTCACTCGCCGGACGTCTCAGTAGCCACGCGCAGAGCAGGAGCAAAACCAGGGCAAGGAGAATCCGTCTTCTTTTGAATCGAATAACCATTACCCCGCACCCCGTAACGAAACCGGCTGCTTTTCCGAGCCGTCGCAGAAGGTCTGCTGCAATTTCCGGCTTATGGGAGCCGCAGCGTGCCGTTGACTATCAGGGTCTCGGTGAGTATCTGTTCGGTGATCAAACACGACTGGTTGTGCTGGATGATCTTTTCCAGAAACTCCCGGTCACCGGTTTCCTCGTACTTCTTATAATACTCCACGGCGGTGACCCCGTTACCGTTGAACACGTCGGCAACCTTGATTTGATGATATTTCTTTGCCTGCTCCTTCGTTTGTCCATAGAACTCCTGGATATCCACAAAGGGAAAATAACGGCCGCAGAGTCCGAAAATGACGTAACGATCGAAATCGCAGTTGAAAGCCAGGAAAGGTTTGCGCAGCGCCTCAAGCTCGTAAGCTACTTTGCGCTTGATTTCGTGCATGCGCTGTTCTGTCACCCTGATGATCTGAACGATCAGGTTCTGAAAGAAGATTCCCACTACTGACGGGGTTAACCGGCGGCTGTCCCACTCGACTTCCTTTAAAAGGTCTCGTGTTTCCACATCGACGATGGGATAAGCAGCGTACAGGTTTGGGTAGCCAAGATCGGCGGTTCTAGTAACGCGAACTTCCAAGTTGCTGTCCGACCTCCGTTTCCGAAAAGCGATTATAGCGCACATTTCTGCATAGACAAACAGACAACTAATTGGAACTGATAATCCGGTAACTGAATCTCTCACACTTCTACTGCCCGATGTTCAGTTGAAGAATGGTTGTATAAAGGTGTGAAAGGCATGGTGCAGATCAGCATGGCGGCCCCGGTAATCCCGCTGAACTCGAAACGCTCCTGGAGTATTCGCTTCAGGCGTAACACTATTCGGAGGAAAATACGTATGTAAGTGGCGGAGGTGATTGAAGCGATGAAAACTCGAAACAGTTTCGTCCGTATGATCGCCGGGTTGGTGGCGGTGTTGGTGATTGTTATGTGGATGGGGCCGGCGGTGGCTGTGACAAACGAAGATGAAGATGCCTGGTACGAAAACTTTGATGGTGATGCCGAAACCCCGGACCAGACCGTATCAGTCTACAACCCGCCTCACCGGGAACACGATCCCTTCTTCCCGATGGTGCACCGGTGGATGAAACGGGAAAAGCCTACTCCTCCCATCGACGAGCCGGGTATAAAACCTCCGGTTTCACCCCCCGTTATCCAGGAAATTAAGCTGGACATACTGTGTATCGTGGGCAACAGCGTTCACCGGTTGGCTCTCATCGAGCAAAGCGGTGTGGTGCGGGAGATGGCTCCCGGCGACGAGGTTGCCGGCCAGTTCAAGATCATGGGTATTGACGAGGACTCGGTGGAAGTTTACTCGCACCAGACCAGGCGCCGGGCATCGTTTTCACTCGGGCGGCAATAGAAGTCTTTCGAAGTATTCCGCTTTGCGGATTTAAGCCTCGGCCAGCAATCTCAGCGTCTCCGCCATGAGTTTCCAGAACTTCTCCACCGAATCGATCTGCAGCTGCTCGGCTGGGGAGTGCGGATTTTCCAGCAGCGGTCCGAAAGAGACCATGTCCATATCGGGAATCTGCTGCCCGATGATGCCGCATTCCAGCCCGGCGTGAATGGCCTTGATCTCCGGGGCGAATCCGAAAACGTTCTCGTGGGCCCGGGCGGTAGTGTTCAGTATCCGGGAGTTCATATTCGGTTTCCAGCCGCTGTACTTGCCACTGTGCTTGAAGTGGGCTCCCGCCAGGCGTGCGGCGCCGGCGATACTACCGCTCACCATGTTTAGAGCGGAATCTATACTGGACCGGGTCATGAACTGGATCTTGACTATGTCGTTACTGGTTTTCACTGAGGCCATGTTGGTAGAGGTCTCCACCAGACCTTCGATGTCGGGACTCATAGCCGCCACGCCATGAGGAGCGGCCATAAGGAAATCGAGTAGCCGGTTGGCGTTCGCTCCGTAAAAAACGCCCGGCGGAAGATCTGTTTCATCGGCTGTGACGGTGAGACCCGGTTCCACGGTCCCGTACTCGTCTTTGAACCAGGTTTCGCAGATAGTCACGGCCTGTTTGATTGCTGCCAGGTTATTTTTCGTGACGCATATGACCGCCTGTGCTTCGCGGGCAATGGCGTTTCGCCGGTTACCTCCGTGAAGCTCCGCTAAGCCGATTTGAAATGTTTCGTTCAGGCTGAAAAGAGTGCGGGTCAGGAGCTTGACAGCGTTACCCCGGAACTTCTCGATGTCGCAGCCGGAGTGGCCGCCCCGCAAACCTTTGACAGATATCTTGAGCCCGGTGGTGGCCGGCTGACAGCTCTCCAGGGGCAGGTTGAAGGTCACGTTGGTGTCCATCCCGCCGGCACAGCCTACATAGAGAATCTCAAGTTCCTCGCTGTCAAGGTTGAGGAGTGTACGTCCCTTGACAAACCCGGAAGAAAGCGCTCGAGCCCCGCCCAGGCCGGCTTCTTCGTCTACGGTAAAAAGAGTTTCCAGGGGGCCGTGAACCAGTTCCTTATCTTCAAGCACCGCCAGTTGGGCAGCCACTCCGATACCATTGTCTCCTCCGAGTGTGGTTCCCACTGCGGTCAGGTACCCGTCCTTGATTTCTGTTTGAATCGGGTCTTTTGTGAAATCGTGATCCACGTCGGAGTTTTTCTCGCACACCATGTCGAGATGGCTCTGGAGCACCACCCCCGGGCTCGACTCGTGTCCCGGCGTGGCGGGCTTGGATATGATCACATTGCCGATCTCGTCCTGGCGGTACTCGAGTCCGAACCGGTTGGCCTCGCCGATAACGTACTCGATAATTTGTTCTTCTTTCCCGCTCTCGCGCGGGATGGTGAGAATCTTCTCGAACTGTCGCCACATCAATTTCGGTTCAAAGTCTCTCAGAGCCATGTAAATCAGTCCCTTCTAAATATAGCCAGCCGTTTTTAGCTGCATATGGTTTGTAAAAAAAGCCCCTCCTGAGAACAACAACTATATCACGATTAAGTCCTCTTGTCACGAGTGCTGAACAGCATCTCAATCTCGCTGAGACTCCACCACTTTCAACAGTTCCGCCAACGGATCCCCGTCACCCTCAAGCCAGGTGATCATCGTCCCGCAGCGCTCCATCCGGCGAAACCAGGTCTCCTGCCGTTTGGCGAACCGGTGGATGGCGCTATTGAGTTTCTGGAACATGTCGTTCCGGTTAAGTTTACCCGTGAGAAAACGGGCGACGAAGCGGTACTCCAGACCGTAAAGATCAAGCGTTTCGGGCGCTACCCCTTCTAAAAGCAGCCGCTTGACCTCCTCGATCATTCCCTGGTCGAGACGCTCTTTTAACCGGGCGGTAATCCGCCGGCGCAAAAGTTGACGGTTCCATTTGAGACCGAACACGGCGGGGTGGAGGTCGGGAAAAACAGGGGAGTTGTGATTGTGTTGATCCGGGCGTGAGCCGGGCCGTTCTTCGTCTTTCAGTCCTGCCTGCGCTTTGGCGGTTTCAACTTCAAGCGCCCTGATAAGCCGGTTACGGCTCTTCAAATCTGTTACGTTATGCTGGTCGGGTTTTAACCGGAGCAACCGGGCAATCAAGTCATCGTGGGATAAACTCTCCAGTTCTTTTCTAAGTTCGATGTTCTCAGGCGCTTCCACCATCTCGTAGCGGTGAAGCACTGCCTCGATATAAAGCCCGGTGCCGCCTACCATCACCGGTAGTTTACCACGAGCGCGGATGTCGCCAAACGCTTCGAAGAACCGCCGTTGGTACTGGAACAGGTTGAACTCGTTGCCGGGATCGACGATGTCGATCAGATGGTACGGCACGTCTCCGTACTCGGCCAGGTCCTTGCCGGTGCCGATGTCCATCCCGCGGTACACCTGCCGGGAGTCCGCGGAGATGATCTCGCCGTCAAACGCCCGGGCCGCTTCCACGCCCAGGCGCGTTTTTCCCGAAGCGGTCGGACCCAGGATAACCAGTAGATTGAAGTTTGATTCCAGTTTTTTTTCACCGGGCGTAACCATGGCGGGCAGAGTATAACATCACGGTCCGGGGCAGTCAAAACGGCGAGGGGTCAGGGAACGTTACCGGTCGGAATCCGGCATTTTCAGGTCAGGAATCTCCGTGTCCGGATGGTCCGGTCCCTCGTCTCCGGCAGGCGGCCCGTCAGATTCGTTTAAAAACAAGTCTCCGAGAAAGTCGAAGAACTTTTTCAGGGCCTTTACCAGTCCTTCATTCGCACAGCCGTCCTGCTCCTCCGAGGAACAGAGATTTTCGAGGTCTTGTTTAATGTCTTTAAGCTTTCGCGCTACCTCGTGGTAAAGCTCCAGCCGGTCTGCCCGGATGGCGGTGGACTCCTGCTGTACCGGGTTCGCGTCTCCGGAAAGATCGGCGAACATACGCGAGGCTTCCTTGAGCTCTTTCTCGAGAGCCAGTCGATTGGCTGCCAATACTCCGCACGCGGTTATCTGGGCTTGAGCGTTTTGTTCCTGGGCGAAGGTGGCAAACTCCAACGACTCGTTGAAATAGTCTACCCGTTCATCGATATTTTCCCCCGCCAGAGCGCCCAGCGCCTGGAAGCTGTCGGCGATATTAAACCGGAGAGACTCCGCCACCTGGCGTAAGTAAGTGCTGATGAAGAATTCGGTGAAGATGAAATTAGAGCCTGTCGAAGGCATAAACGAAGTGTCCATGTCCCTGAGAATATCGAGGAGTTCGAGCGCCTGGGAAAATAACTCCAGGGCTTCCTCATACCGTTCCCGTTCTTTGAACCGGGCTGCTTCTTCCACCAGGCTGGTCATTTCGCCCAGGGCGGCTTCGAAAGCCGTGCCCGCGTCGTCGGTCTCGACGCTCCTGTAAAGCCCGGCGGCTTCAAGAAAAGCGCCGCGTTTGAATAGAGTGTTGGCCCGGAACATGGTCACGGCGTTCTGGGCGGTTGTCTCGGGCTCGGAGTTCTGACCCCGTACCGGCGTAGAGAACAATACCACCAGAACAGTGAACAAACACGACATACAGAGCAGAAATCTAGAATTGCGCATATGTTATCTCCCCTTTACCATTACCGTTCTCATCACCGCGCATAATCCGGCCATGGCTGTTTCACCAGGTATTACCTTACGGCTGCAAAAAATGTTTGAAATAAGTTACATCTATTTTTATTACACGTACTTCATCAGGGCCAGCTTGAACCACACGAAGGGCATACCCATCTCCTCGTAGTAGGCGATTTTCCCGAACTGTTCCCGCGAAACTCCCCGGTAGAACTTGACCTCGTTGGAGCAGTCATGGATGACCACGTTTTTCCAGTTTTCTTCCACCGCGATGTCCATCAAGTCATAGGTAAAACGCCGGCTTGACATGGGCGACACATACCCGTTTTTGTACTGGTACCAGTCCTCGTGTGCGAAGTTGGCCGCGTTATGCTGATTCAGGTGTAGTTCGGCGCAGTGGATGTGGTCCACGCCGGAAGCGAGTATCTGGTCGCGTTTTTTCACGAAATGGGTAAAATATTCCTTGAACATGGGCGATTCCACGCAGACGTACGGGAAAAACTCCCGGGCAGTTGCCATAGCGTTAATAATCCGGTCTGCGCACATGGTGGCGGCCAGGTTGAACCGGATTTCTTCCAGTCCGGCCTCCGCCAGTTCTTTCAGGTTTTCGCGGGTGCACAGGGTGCCGTTAGTATACAGGTGTTGGTAGATACCCTGGTCATGGATGTACCGAACGATCTCGGGATGCTTTTCAAAACGGGTGAAAGGTTCGTACCAGACCCAGGCGATACTTCTCAGTTTTCCGCCTCCCCGCATGGCCTTGTTGAGCATGAGCTTGATGTCCCTACTGGTCAGGACCATGTTGGTGGCGATAGTGAAATGGTCGTCATTGAGCGGCGACTGCTGGTCGTGTTTGTTGGCGTAGTAGCAGAATGGACAACGCAGATTACACGAGGTCACGGAACGGATGGCGTGAAAATAGTGTTCCAGGCATTTTTTACAACCCGGCGTGAGCTCCCCTCCCCAGGTCCCCAGGTAACCGAGTTCGCCGCGATCCAGGCCGGGAATCTTCTCCTGGCGGGCTCTGATTTCGGCGATAAACTTTTCCTGGACCCGGTACGAGATCTGGTCCAGAAAATACATCTCCTGCAGGGTTAGATCTTCTTTATTCTCCGATTTGAAGATGATGGCTTCCACCGCTCGGAGCGCTTCTTTTTTGGTCATTTCACTAAGATCCATAAAGATAATTGTATCAGTCCAATATGGCCAAGGCAAACGGCCTGCGGCAAAACAGGAGAGGTTCGGGAGATAGAATTGCTGAAAAATGATTGCCGATACGGTACAATGAAAATAATCAAAAGAGCAGAACAACTGCCGTATTCTCAGGAGTTACGACTGCCGCTGTAAGGTTAAGGAGGATATTCACATGGAGACCGGACGGGTCGTTTGTGTACTGGTGTTGTTTGTTCTGGCTGCCTTCCTGGCTGCCGGGCATAGTGATGCGGTCCGGGGAGAACCATTGACTGCCCGGGAAGCGGTGGCCATGCAAAAGGCCGAAACACTTAATAACGAGGGCAAATGTCAGGACGCCTACCGGGTCCTGGCCCCCATTCTGATGTCCCATCCCGATTCGTTTCTCCCCAACTACCTCATGGGAGCCATTCTTCATCAATCCAATAGCGGCGTCCTGGCCATTCGATATTACCTGCAGGCGCTTCGTGACACTGAAGGCGCCGATTCGCCCATCGACAACATGGCCGCCGCGCGCCAGGATACCTACAAACAGTTGTTCGACATCTATACCATCTCGCTGTTTTTCGATGGAACGGAAACATTGTTGGCCAAAGCCGAACAGGAATGCGACGAGGATTTTGTTACAGAGGTAAAAGCGAATCTCGCCACCAACCGGGCCGCTTTCGAAAAGATCTCCAGCCCGGGTCCGCTCACCTTCAAAAACGCCGTCTGTACGCTGGAGCTGCCGCTTCCGGAAGGCTGGAAATGGCTCAAGCGGCCCGCCCGGGAAGAACAATACGAGTGCTCCCGCCGTCAATTGCTGAAAAACAAGACTCTGGATATCCGGGCGGTAATCATCAGCGCCATACCCTTTGACGAAGGGCTGGAAAAGGCTGATGACCGGACGGCTTTCCTGGAACTCATGATCTCGGCATACGGTGATCAGCTCAAGGAACAGGGGCACCAACTGGATAAAGTGGTAGACGGTATCGTGGGCGGTCTTAAGGCGAAGATTGTTACGAGCATGATAGAGACCGGTTTTTTAAATCTCCATAATGTTACCGTCTGGATACCACTGAAAAAAGGGATCGTGCTCATGGTCATCCAGCATCGTAACAAGAAGACCGCCGAAACCATATTCGGCCAGTGTGCCGAAACGATGAATCTTTCCGAATAATAATCTGCTTCAACCTATTGACCTTACAGCCTCGAGCCGGTAGAATGACCGCCTTGTCTGCAACTTCGTTTTGAACCTCAAGCAGGAAAGTGGAGTGATCTAAAATGATAAGGCCGGATTGGGATGAGACTTTCATGGACACGGCCGAACTGATGCGTAAGCGTTCCACCTGTCTCCGGCGCCAGGTGGGAGCAGTGGTGGTTAAAGACAACCGAATGATCTCCGCCAGCTACAACGGTACGCCACCGGGATTCAAACACTGCGATGAGGCCGGCTGCCTTCGGGAGCAGTTGGGAGTTCCCTCCGGAGAACGGCATGAAATCTGCCGGGGGCTTCACGCCGAGATGAACGCCATCCTTCAGGTAGCCATCCTGGGCGGACAATCGATCCAGGGCACCACTATGTACACGACCTATCTGCCGTGTTCTATCTGTGCCCGTCTGATTGCCTCGGTGGGTATAGCAAGAGTGGTCTTTGGCGGTGGGTATCCGGACGAGTTTGCCGAAAACATCCTGCAAACGGCTGGAGTTAAACTCCATGTTTACACTCAAAAGGTTGTCGGGCAAGCCTTGAGAGAAGGGGGGATACGTGATGAGCGGACAATCGCCCCGGCCGAACTGGAAGCCGGAAGTACAACTCGTCTCCATTACACCGAAGGCTGAGGAGGTAGTCGAGACCGCCTACCGCAACTGCTGGCAGTCGGCACCGAAAGAACCGGGTGACGGGTCCCGGCGGATCTTTATCAAAAAATTGATCGGCAAAGGTCACCATTCCTGTCTTGAGTTTGCCTTTGCCACCTTCAGTATCGAAGGGTCCAGGGCTTTTACCCACCAACTGGTGCGTCACCGCATGGCCAGTTATGCCCAGGAAAGCCAACGGTATGTGAAAATCACCAATGACCGCACGTATGTTGTCCCTCCGAAAATTGCCGAAAACCAGGAAACGCTGGAACTCTACCAGGCGGCTCTGGATGGCTGCCGGAGTTGCTACCAGGCTCTGCTTGACCGGGGAATTTCCAAGCAGGATGCCCGGTTCGTCCTGCCGAACGCCGTCAGAAACACTATTATCGTAGGAATGAACTTCCGTTCCTGGCGCCACTTCCTGGCGCTCAGATGCGACCGTCACGCCCAGTGGGAGATAAGGTCGGCCGCCATGGATATTCTCCAGATACTCTACGATCACGCTCCAAGTATCTTCGAGGATATCCACCGCACCTTTTCTGAATAATCCACCTTCCTTTCTACGCTTCTTGCTGTGAGGCTCTCTTGGTGTCATTACCGGACGGTGGTATGCTCTGTCTATAGTTTTTACAGCGGAAATGGGTGATCGGGCATAGTCCGCAAGAAACGTCAAACTCGCCGCGCTCAGAGTATCAACAGGAGAAATACGGTCTCATAACCACTGAGATAGACGGGATTGCCTACCTGTATTTCAACGGCTACAAGCAGCTGATTATCGCCGAGGTCAGTACCCGGGGTACCACCAACCAGCTGAGCATTAACGCCTGGCTCAAGGGGAAGACGGCCGGCCTGGAGGAAAAGGTGAAACACAATGTTCACCAAACCCTGTTCAAACCGCTCCGGTCCCTGTTCCCCAAACACCGTTTTCTCTACTTTATAATGGCTCCCGAGAACACGCTCTGGTTCCCGTACAAAGGGAGGCTCCGGCTCAGGAAACGGACGGAACTTTTCTACCGCGCCATCTCTACCCTGGGGATCGATGTCATGTTCGTGCCCATCCCGAAACTGGACCACACGCTTCACGATATAGCCGAAAACCTCTACTCGGTTCTCCCGTTGACACGTGAAGTGCTTGAGTCTATCCGCCGCCGCCAGGTATGACCTGATACACATACCAACATCCATACGCATTTTCAATACACACAAAAAAAAATGATTTTTTTTCACGAATTTTGCCGGTGAAACAGTCCGCTATCATCGGTGGTTTTCACCTGATTGGTCGAAAAAAAACTCCGTTTTACGGGCTCTTGATATTGTTGCCGGATTGCTCTACAATGCTACGTGGTTCAAGTCCAACGATATCACACGACATCACGCACAATTCTTGCTGTTTCTCATTTGATCGGGGTGTCTTACAGGGGTCGGACTGCGCTTTTTTTATAGCGGGATTCGGACCCGGGAAATTTGAAGGAGACGTATGCATGTTCGGTGAAGTGCGAAAACGTGATGGGCGAATCGTCACCTTCGATTCACAAAAGATAACGGACGCAATTTACAGATCGGGTGCGGAGACGGGAGAGTTCAACGGTGACGGCGCGGTGGCCCGGCAGCTCACCTTGCGGGTAATCAACCTGGCCCAGCAGACCCTGAACCATACCATTCCCACCGTCGAAGATATCCAGGACATCGTGGAAGAGGTCCTGCTTTCTTCAGCCTATAAAAGGACCGCCAGGGCGTATATTATCTACCGTGACCAGCATGCCAAAATGAGAGAAATCGTCTCCCGGGCCAGTGTCGACCTGATGGACCAGTACCTGCGGAAACTCGATTGGCAGGTCAACGAGAACAGCAACATGGCTTATTCGCTGCAGGGGCTCAATAACTATATCTTCTCGGATATTAGTAAGACCTACTGGCTGAACAAGGTCTACCCGATCAATGTCAGGCATGCCCATCTGAACGGTGACCTTCATATCCATGACCTGAGCCTTTTATCGGTGTACTGCGTGGGCTGGGACCTGCAGGACCTGCTCGCGGTAGGGTTCAGGGGCGCGGCGGACAAGATCGAGAGCAAACCTCCGAAACATTTCCGGAGCGCCTTGGGACAGGTGATCAACTTTTTCTACACACTGCAAGGCGAGGCCGCCGGAGCCCAGGCGTTCTCTAATTTCGACACCCTGCTGGCGCCTTTCATCCGGTACGATAATTTGAGTTATCCGGAAGTCAAACAAGCGGTGCAGGAGTTCGTGTTCAACATCAATGTCCCCACCCGGGTAGGGTTCCAGACGCCTTTTACCAATCTCACCATGGATTTGAATGTTCCGGCCATGTACAAAGACCAACCGGTGATCAGGGGCGGGCAGCCCATGAATGAGACCTACAGGGAGTTCCAGGAAGAGATGGACACACTCAACCGGGCGTTCCTGGAAGTAATGACCGAGGGAGACGCGGGGGGGCGGGTGTTCACGTTCCCCATCCCCACCTACAACATTACCCGGGACTTCGACTGGGATGACCCGCGACTCGATCTCTTGTGGAAGACTACCGCCAAGTATGGTATTCCGTATTTCTCCAACTTCGTTAACTCCGGCATGAATCCCGAGGACGCTCGTTCCATGTGCTGTCGGCTGAGGCTTGATACCCGCGAGCTTCAGGCCCGGGGAGGAGGCCTGTTCGGCGCCAACCCGCTCACGGGCAGTATCGGCGTGGTGACCATCAACCTGCCACGGTTGGGGTATCTGTCAAAAAGCGAGGATGAGTTTCTGAAACGGTTGTGGAAACTGATGGACCTGGCCCAGCAAAGCCTGGAGATCAAACGCAAGGTGCTGGAAAACCTGACAGAAAACGGTCTCTATCCCTACTCGCGGTTCTATCTGAGGAACATCAAGAAACGGTACGGACAGTACTGGAAAAACCACTTTTCCACCATCGGGCTGGTGGGGATGAACGAAGCTCTTTTGAACCTGTTCGGGGAGGATATCGGTTCTGAGCGGGGCCGGGATTTCACCGTCAGGATGATGGATTTCATGCGCGACCGGCTGATGGAATACCAGGAAGAAACCGGCAAGATCTACAACCTGGAGGCCACTCCGGCGGAAGGTACATCCTACCGGCTGGCTCGGCTCGATAAACAAAAATACCCGGAGATCATCGTGGCCAACGAAGAACAGATCGGCGCCGCCGCCAAACCATTTTACACCAACAGCACGCAGCTTCCGGTCAACTACACTGACGACGTGTTTGAGGCACTCGAGCTTCAGGACGAGATTCAAACCCGTTACACCGGCGGCACCGTGCTTCATTTCTACTGTGGTGAGCGGATCACGGATTACCGGAGTGTTAAAACCCTGGTGAAGAAGATCTGCCGGGGGTATCAACTGCCGTACTTCACCCTGACACCCACCTTCAGTATCTGCCCCAACCACGGCTACCTGGCCATGGAACACGAAACCTGTCCCACCTGCGCCGCCCCGTGCCAGATCTACTCCCGGGTGGTGGGATATCTGCGGCCGGTCAACCAGTGGAACGAAGGAAAAAAAGAAGAATACAAGATGAGGAAAACATTCGCGGTAGGAGGAGAGTCATGAAAATAGGTGGTTTCCAGAAATTTTCACTGATAGATTACCCGGGCAAGCTTACATCCACCGTGTTCACCCAGGGATGCAACTTTCGCTGCCCCTACTGCCACAATCCCGAGCTCGTGAACCCCCGCCTGTTCCGTGAACCCATCAGCTTGGAGGAGATCGTAACTTTCCTGGAGAAACGCCGGGGAAAGATTGACGCCGTAACCATCTCCGGTGGTGAACCCACACTTCAACAGGATTTGCCTGTCTTTGCCCGCCGCCTTAAGGACATGGGCTACCTGATTAAGTTAGACACCAACGGTAGCAATCCCTTCATCATCGAGTCTTTGCTCGATGAGAGGTTGGTGGATTTTATAGCTATGGATATCAAGACCACGATTCCCCGGTACAGCGATGTGGTCAACTGCCCGGTCAACACCCGGAACATCAGGAAAAGTATTCACATCGTCATGCAGTCGGAGGTGGAGTATGAGTTCAGGACCACCCTGGCCAGGCCATATCTCTCTCCGGACGACGTGCTTCGTATTGGGGACACCATCAAGACCGCCCGCCGCTATGCACTTCAACAATGTATTCCCATCAAGACCCTGTACCGCGGTCATATGAAACTCTCCAGCCTGGCGGCGGATGATGTAGCCGATCTGGAAAAGAAGCTCAAAGAGACCGTGGTGGAGTGTATCGTACGGTAGGGAACAGTTAGTTAATCCAGGTAATACTCCCGTAGTTGCTTGCTTCGAGAAGGATGACGGAGTTTTCTGAGAGCTTTGGCCTCGATTTGACGGATACGCTCGCGGGTGACCCCGAACATCTTGCCTACTTGCTCCAGGGTATGAGGACAGCCGTCATCCAGACCGAAACGGTATTTGATGACCTTGG
This sequence comes from uncultured bacterium, assembly GCA_964593455.1. GTDB lineage: Bacteria > Muiribacteriota > CAYSPT01 > CAYSPT01 > CAYSPT01 > CAZQHK01. The sequence goes on along the minus strand of CAZQHK010000005.1, from coordinate 6,346 downwards.
CCGACCGCTCGTCCAGGGTTCCCAGAACCTGCCGTACATGGGATTTCAACATGCTTTGGAAAGCGGTGTCCTGCGGTGATTGAGCCTTCTTGTCCTCGATAATCTCTCCGAGATGGCTGTCGTCGTCGCCGATAGGCGTCTCCAGCGACACGGGGATCATGGCCACCTTGAAGATTTTTTCAACTTTTACCGCCGGTAACTGGGCTTCCCGGGCGATCTCGTCGTGTGAGGGATTGCGTCCCAGTTCCTGAGTCAAGCGCCGGGAAATCTTGCGGAGTTTGTTGATGGTTTCAGTCATATGAACGGGAATCCGGATAGTACGGGCCTGGTCGGCTATGGCCCGGGTGATGGCCTGGCGAATCCACCAGATAGCGTAGGTCGAGAACTTGTAACCTTTTTGGTATTTGAACTTGTTCACGGCCTTGATCAGTCCCTTATTTCCCTCCTGGATCAGGTCCAGAAAAGAGAGACCGCGGTTGGTGTACTTCTTGGCTACGCTGACCACCAGCCGCAGGTTGGCATTCAGAAGTTTCTGCTTGGCTTCATCATTGCCCTGTTCGACCAGCATGGCCAGCCGTCTTTCCTCTGCGACCTCCAACAGTGTCACTTCACCGATGGCCTTCAAGTACATCTTGATGGAGTCTTCCAGAACTTCCTTCGTATTTTCGGTGGAAAATTGAGTCGAGGCCGGCTTTTTTCGCTTGGCGGCCCTGGTCCTGTTCTGTTGGCGCAGTTGTTCGTCCTGTACGGTGATCCCGGCTTCCATCAATGAAGCAATAAGTATTTTTACATCATCTGATTCGGCATTGGCAGGCAGGGAATCGACAATCCATTTGTAGCTCAGGATGCCGTTCTTTTCTCCTTCGGCCAGACAATGATTAAAAAAAGTATTCATTTCGTTCGCTCCACTACTTCATATAGAGAAAAAAAAAGCGATAAATGAATGATGTACCGTCATGTCATTCAATTTCGCAGCTTGTTAATCTGACAGACACACCTGTATTGATTCAAGTCAAGTATAGAGACTTAAATGGCAATTGTCAACTTGAAAATTGAGATTATGTGATATAGTGCTTTTAGACTGACAATCCGGATGTTTCACAACGGCAGGCAGGTGAAATCACCGGATTACCGATGGAGAGGTGAAGGTAAAAAATGAAACACGGCCGATCAGCTGGTATCGTTGCTGTTGTGATCATGGCCGCCCTGGCAGCCGGTTTAAGTCACGCCGAGGTGCTTGATCTGTCACTATCCGGAGAGATACAGATCAAATCCGGGGAGTACGTGTATGAGCTCGCGGCAGGAGAATCGACCGGGAGCGTCTCCGGACCGGTACTTAAAGTCATTGAGCAGATATCGGGTAATCCCCTGGTTACCTTCAGGGACTTCAAACCCGGTGACGAACTCCTCTTGAATTCCCGGAAAATTACCGTTCTCGATCGAAACGATGCAACGGTCAGCATCGAGATAGAAGATCACAATTGGGACGTTTACAGCGGCTATGGACAGTATTTCAAATTGTCCGTGGATGATATTATCTCCATCGGGAACGGTTATTACGTGGAAGTCCTCTCTGTCAATTACGAGCCCGCGGACGGGCGTCACTCGATGGATATAAAAGTGTCCCCGGCCGGCCGGCCGTTCCAGATCAGCCTGAAACCCGATTTGCCGGTCAATATCGGGCCGGCGCTACTGGAACTTGAAGAGGTATATTCTTTCACCCGGGCAGTATTGGACGTTAGACGTCCTCCTGAACCGGGACCCGCCGCTGACGGCGGCAGCCTTGTTGTTCCCGAACCAGGGGATGTTTCCCCCGGTTCCCGTCTCAGGGGGTTTGTGGAGGTTTTGACCCCCGTGGGCAATAAACGGGATCTTTTAAGCACGGTCATCAAGTTCAAAATTGCTTCCGGCGACAACCGCGCTCAGTATCTGATGGAACTGGCCGAGGTCGTCGGGTTCGAAGTGAAAGGACTTACTTTTATCACCGGTGAGGAGACGGTTTCCATCTCCATGGATAAGAGCACCGCCGGCGAGGCCGTCAGCATTCTCCTGCGTAAAGGCTGGGATTTTACCTTTGATGGAGCTGCCGCGACACTGATTGCCGTACCCCGCTCGCGGACAACGTCCAGCGGTTTTTCCGAGTAATCTCAGAGCAAGTCAGAGTAAAATAGTAGACTATTTTCTTCAAATCTGGTAATAAAAATACTATGGATTCCAAAAATATCTCTAAGAATATCAAATACGAACCGGTAAAAAAGTCGGTCGATGACCTGACCCTGGAGAACATCCGGTTCGACAGGAAAGAGATTACCGGCAGCGATTTCGCCTCCCACGAACTGGCGCTCATCGAGATCACTTACTTGATGTCGTACAAAGAGAACATCAACAAGAAACGCAAAGACCGTAAAACCACCCGGTTCGTGCATCCCTGGAACGTGGCCCGGATACTGGCCCGCCACGGGGCGGATTCCATCACCATCTGTGCCGGGCTCCTGCACGATTCCATCGAAGATTCCGTGGACAAGTACTTCGATCGCTACCGGGAGCAGAACCGACGGATCCCGTCCGACGAAGAACTGGAGGTCCAGGAGACGAAGTTTCTCCAGCGTATAGAGAACAAGCTTATAACGGAGTTCCGGAAACAGACATTCACGCCTTACCTGGAAGATACGATGAAGGTAGAACCGGATTACCTGCCAAAGATCTATCGTGACATCACCACCTACATGCGAAATATTCATCTGACCGATCATCCAGGCCACGGGGGAGAGCTCTGCCATCCTACCGACGCCGAGTTCGGCCGGCAGGTACGGGCCCTGATGCGGCTCCGCAGCCACATGGAGTCGGGTCATTTCAGACTGGACGTTGATAATCTTGATTACAAGTTGAGGGAAGGCCAGAGCGCCAGGGACGCCGCCCGATTGACCGACCGGCTGATGGAAAAATACGGTATCGGCGAGGAGCACGGAGCGCTTTTGTACACCCTCAACATCATGTATTTCAATATCGAGCGGATCATCGGTATCGACGAGGCGCTCACCAGGAAAAAGAGCAAGTATTACCCCGAGTCCATCAATTACATATTCGACCACACCCACAATGTCCGACTCAAGCTCAGGACCATCATGGTCAAGCTCAGTGACCGCTGTCACAATGTCCAGGACCTCAATCCCCGGGTTTTCAATTTCCTGCAGCGGCTGGTCCAGTGTTTCAAGAACCTTTATGTCCAGAGCCGGTCGGTGAAATTCCTGCTGGAGTGGGAGCCTGCCATCAGCAAGGATGTCAAACTGGATGAATATTTTCACCAGGCGGCCAGGATATACAACGACTGCTCCTATTTTACCTGGGTGGAGCTTGACCGGTTGGTGAACGAGATGGGCAAGATTATCCCCGATGACCAGAACCGGCTTCTCCGGGCCAAGCTGCAACGTTACGAGTACGAGAAAGAGGGACTGGAAGTGAGGACCGAGCCGCTCCAACTCAAAGACAAACACTTCGATAATATCTCCAACGAGTTCCTTGACTACATGTATACCCCGAAGAGGGAGCGGCATCTGACTGCCCTGGGGCAGACATGGTACGACGAAGGTGGCCATTCCAAGGAAGCGCCTAATATCGAACGTCTCTACGAATACGCCCTGGCGCACCGGGCGGTGGCTACCAAGCTCCGATGGGCCTGGCGCAAGGGCTATTACGTCAAAGGCCTGACAGATCTCGCCAGGGACAAGGAACTGATGGCCAAACGCCGGGACATGGAAGAGTAGAGATAGATTAGTTTCTACGTTTCACTTTGCCTGCCGGCAAATGTCTGATACAATTGACCATCCCACAAGCCACCCTGCGGCAGCGGATACCGTGCTTTTCTCAACTGCATCATTCTCCAGGTGGCTTTCAGCAATAATTCAGATTGCTGGAAAGGAATCAAAATAACGATGATTGACGAGCAGAAACCGAAACCGCCCGTTGCCCGGGAAAAAGTCTGGAAACATGTTATCCACGGCGAAGAGCGGATAGATTCTTACCACTGGCTGCGAAACCGCGGGAGCGAAGATGTCCTCCAGTACCTGCACCAGGAGAACGATTACACCGATGTGATCATGAAACCGACGGAGAAGGGCAGGGAACGGCTTTACGGGGAGATGGTGGCCAGGATGAAGGAAACCGACCTTTCCGTTCCCGAAAAAATGGACGGGTTTTACTATTACAGCCGGACTGAAAAAGGAAAACAGTACGGTATTCATTGCCGCAAGGAAGGAAGCCTGGAGGCCGAGGAAACAGTCCTCCTGGATGGAAATGAGCTCGCGCTGGACCAGGAATATTTCAAGCTGGGCGCCAACAAGGTGAGTCCCGATCATCGGTACCTGGCTTACTCCGTCGACGTCAGCGGCGATGAATTGTTCACCCTGTTCGTCAAGGACCTTACAACCGGTGAACTGCTCTCCGACCGGATAGATGATATCGGTTACGGCGTGGAGTGGGCCAACGACAACCGCACCCTGTTTTACACCGTTCGCAACCAGGCTCACCGGCCGTATCGCGTTTACCGGCACGTCCTCGGCACGGCCGCCGGCGAGGACGAGCTGATCTTTGAAGAACCGGATGAAGCCTACTTCGTTATCATCTACAAGTCCAAAAGCAAGGCTTACCTGTTCATCTACCTGAAAAGCTCGACCACCAGCGAGATCAGGCTACTGGATGCGAACCGGCCGCAGGGAACGTTCACACTTTTTAATCCCCGGCTCCACGGCGTTGAATACGACGTGACGCATCACGAGGATACGTTTTACATCCACACCAACGAGGACGCCGTCAACTTCAAGGTGATGCGCTCACCGGTGACGCGATTCGATAAGTCGGGCTGGGAAGAATTCATCCCCCACCGGCCGGAGGTGAAAATCGACGGGCTGGAAAGTTTCCGTGACTACCTGGTGATCTACGAACGCGAGCGGGGACTGAAAACCATCAGGTATTATGATTTTACTGCCTCCGTTTTCCAACCCATCCCGTTTCAGGAACCGGTCTACACCATCTGGCCCGGAAAAAATCCCGATTACCATTCGCGGCTGCTCAGGTTCACATACAGTTCCCTGATAACGCCACGGTCGGTATACGATTTCGACCTGGCCGGCTCTACCCGTGAACTCCTGAAACAGTACGAGGTGCTGGGCGGATATGATCCGGGACAATATCGAACGGAACGGGTTTTGGCCCGGACCTCCGACGGCGCCGAGATTCCCATCTCTCTCGCGTACCGCAAGGATTTAAAACGGGCTGACGGCAACCCTCTCTGGCTTCACGGCTACGGGTCGTACGGTTTCAGCTCCGACCCCTATTTCTCTTCCAGCCGTCTGAGCCTGATTGACCGTGGATTTGTCTACGCCATTGCCCACGTACGGGGCGGCGGTGACATGGGACGGCCTTGGTATGAGGCGGGAAAACTCTTGAACAAGAAGAACACCTTCACCGATTTCATTGCCTGCGCCGAGCACCTGATCGAGCAGGGATTTACCTCAAAGGACCGGCTGGTTATCAGCGGTTGCAGTGCCGGCGGTCTGCTAATGGGGGCGGTGGTCAATATGCGGCCCGAACTGTTCTCGGCCGTTATCGCCGACGTGCCGTTTGTGGACGTGATCAACACCATGCTGGACCCCTCCATCCCGCTCACTGTTCACGAGTATGAAGAGTGGGGAAATCCCAATGATGAAGAGTATTTCCGCTACATGCTCGACTACTCGCCCTACGACAATATCGGCCGGAAAGAATATCCGCCCATGCTGGTTTTGGGTGGCTTGAACGACTCGCGGGTACAGTACTGGGAACCGGCCAAGTACACGGCCCGGCTGCGGAAGCAGAAAACTGGTGAGCACCTGCTGCTCTTGAAAACCGACATGAGCGCCGGCCACGACGGCGCCTCCGGCCGGTACAATTTCTTAAAAGAGATCGCGTTCAAGTTTGCCTTCGTGTTTCACGTCCTGGGCGGGATAGAGTATTAACTCGAAGAATACAGTAACCTTCTACTACGGCTCGTAAACAACTTCAGCTACTGTGTTACGCTCGGTCAGCCATCCTCACTGTAATTATCTTGTTTCAGGCTGGTTTGTCATTTAATGTTTGTTTGCCCACACTAGTGCCTGTTTCTCAATGATGTTTTTCCTCCCGCCCTCAAGCAGGAAGTATAGAATGTAAGGTGGTGGCTTTGGTCGCGTGCCTTGTATCTGAAGCCGTTTTCATCGCCTCGTAACGAAGCTAACTGTATTTTTCAAGTATTGATCCGGATATGTCCAGTGGAATAATGACCTGCCCCCAATCATTGTACCACTTCCAAAGTTAGTGTTACAGGTTCCAA
>CAZQHK010000004.1:156189-158646 GCA_964593455.1 uncultured bacterium | reverse complement strand
GCTAACCAGCCGTAGCCGAAGAGAAGCGGGCAAGAAGCTGTTGTTCGAGCCACGATGGCGAGTTCAGCGCACAGGACGTGCGCGCCCGTGAAACGAGGCGTACGAATGTCGAACTCGGAGACAATTCTCCTCGCAAGGAGATATCAATTGGACCTTGTAACCAAAGGCTCACTGGAACAGTTGGGAAGACCGCGCTTATGTTATTTCAGGTTCCGCAGTTTCACGATCAGCTGCGTCACCCGTTCTTTGCGGGGATCGCCGGCGGGCAACAGATCATCTACTTTTAGATACTCAATCAGCGATTTCTTGATGTTGCCCCGCTGCATCTCCAGGTACGCCAGACTGTAGTGGAGTTCCACCGTATCCTCGCCCAGTTGATACGCTTTTTCCAGATCGGCGGCCGCTTCATCCAACTGCCCGATGCTCTGTCGGGCGGCGGAACGGTTAACATAAACCACGGGCAGATCCGGGGCAATCTTGACCGCCTCATCGAACTGGGACATCGCTTCGGTGGTTTTACCCAGCCTGAGAAGAGCGACTCCCAGGTCGTTGATCACTTCACCGTCTCCGGCCAGCAACTGCAAAGCTTTTTCCAACTGTTTCCGGGCGTCTTCCGGGCGGCCCAGTTCAAGAAAATGGCGGCCGGCCAGATGAGCTTTACGGGCTTCTTCCACAGTCAGAGTTCCTTCAGGAAGAGGCTTGAGTCCATGCACCGTGCACCACACAACACCGTCACCGGTCAGAAAATATTTACCTCCGGAAGTACATTCCGGAGCGGTAAGGAGTAATCCATCTTCTACAAATTTAGGAATATCCAGACCGGTCGGAATCTGGTTTAATCCCTGACGGGCAGTGGCTATAGCCTCCGGCAGAGGGTCGTAGAACCGCTCGATGACGTCGTCCCACGAACTCTTGCGGGTCCCAACCAGATATCCCTGCTCCTCCATTATCGCCTGAAGATGATTCTGATCGGACAAACAGGATAAAGCCTCACTCACCCTCTCCTTCTGTTTCTCGGACACCCTGGTGAAACGCATGATCTTGATAACCAGTTTAAGCTCTGCTTTTTCTTTCCCGGTATCCCCCGACCGCCGGGCCAGCATGAGCAGTTTCAAGTGTGCCGGCAGGTTGCGCTTATCAAGCCTGGCGGCCTCCCCAAAGAGTTCTGCCGCCGCCGACCAATCACTTTCAGCCAATTTCTGCTCCCCTTCTTGAAACCGTTCCTCGGCCTGATTCGCCAGCACTTCGTCTTCCAGGGAAAACTTGAGCTGTTCTCTTACCTCTTGCAGGAGTTCACGGGCTTTTTCCAGAGACGGGTTGAACAAGAGCGCTTTTTCAAAACAATTAGCAGCTGATTTAAGATCATCAACTGCATCTGACCGCTTGAGATATAATCCTTTTTGAGTCCAACGTACTGCGTCTTCTTTTTCTACCGGGGTCGGCGTCCGGTCCATCTGGAGATTTTTGCTGACTTCGTCCATGAGAAGCCGTATCTTAAGATTTTCGGGGTCCAGTTCAAGAGCTTTTTCCAGACACTGATAGGCTTTTAGAGGTTCTGTGCGTACCTTGAAAAAATACCTGGCGTTCTGGTACCAGTGGTAGGCTTTCTCCTGTTCAACGGAAGAAAATCCCGAGAGCAATATGATACAGTAAAAACAGCCGAGCGCCACCATGGCTGTTTTTAATGCGTGTTTGAAGTTTGTTCTCAGTACCATTCGCCCTCTGCCAGCTTACTCGGTCTCTCACCTACCGCCAGCAGCAGTATATACAGGTTGCTTTTCCGATTGATAGTGAATCTGATACGGTCTTCTTTGGCCACTTCATCCAGGACTTTGTTCAGATCATTCAGATCTTTGATGGTTGTTTCGTCATTGTACATATCGGTGATAGACGTAATCACATCGCCGATCCTGACCTTCGATTTTTCCGCCGGACTGTTGACAGCTATGTCCTTGACCAGGAGGCCTGTCTTGTTATCCAGCTTATATTCCTCCTGCAACTTCCGGTCAATAGCGGTTACCTGGATGCCAAACCAGGGTCTTTTGGAAGCTAAACCAATATCTTCTTCTTCATCTTCCAATGATTTTTCTTCCTTGGTTTTTTCCCCTCCCCCTACTTCTGTCCCGAACAGATCGTCAATATCGTCAATATCTTCTTCTTCATCTTCCTGGCTCTCGATAATCGATACCTTGATTTCAGTAGACTGGAGCTCTTTAATTATCTGCATGAGTTTTTGGGTAACATCGTTTTGTTTCTGCCAACTCTGTTCGACTTTGTAGACGGTATCCTCTACTTTAACCTTCTCGTAGCGCTCATCGGGAGGGGTATTGGTAAGATGAGTCGTACCGAAAGCATCCTCATACTCATATAATTCAGCCAGTACACCAGTCCCCATCATTAAAAAACAAACAACACCTGCACCCACCAACAATGACAAATATTTTCCGCGTCTCAAAT
>CAZQHK010000004.1:113036-156089 GCA_964593455.1 uncultured bacterium | reverse complement strand
AATCCAGCATCTTTCCTCCCACAACAGTGTCCTGTTCTTGATTATATCTTCTTTCCCACCCTCTGGAATAGCAGCGTAGAAAGAAAGGTATACAATGAGATTGTAGTGGAATCTTTCAAATACTCAATCTTCAAAATCTCCAACCTCACTTTCCACGCTCCTTGCTTGAGGGTGGGACCACCCAGCTTCCGCTGCACCTCAATGTTCACACTCATGTTTGGAGGAAAGAACTAGCCTCCGCCCTGGCTAAAATCTCAAATTCAGACTCGAAATATACATTTTATTTGCCACCACAACATTTTTTGAACTTTTTACCGCTCCCACATGGGCAAGGAGCGTTTTGCGATATTTTTTTTGTTTTCTTTCCCGGTTTTGTCCCCTGATGCTGCCGACCCGCCGGAGAGATCGCCGGAAGCTCTTTCCCTCGTCCAAAAATAAGGCCGGACGGGACTTTACGCTCCTCTCGTTCCCTCTCCACAGGGGTCTGTACCCGAAACAACCGTTCTATAATCTCCTCTTTTATATAATCGATCATTGTCTCGAAAAGTTGAAATCCTTCTATTTTATATTCGATAAGAGGATCTTTTTGCCCGTAAGCCCTTAATCCTATTCCTTCTTCCAGGTTATCCATACCCATAAGATGCTCTTTCCAACGGTGATCAACTACTCCCAACACGATAAACTTTTCCACCTCACGCATCCTGGAATCCCCAAATTCCCTGGCTTTTCGCTCATAGGTATCGAGAGCTTGTTTTAACACCAGTTCCCTGAGATCAAGACGTTCCATGTGTTTGATGCTGTCGGGTTGAAGGGAAAGCAGGAAGAAATGGTTGAGCCTGGCTGTCAACCGCTCGAAATCCCACTGATCATAATCCTGTTCCTCGCTCATATACGTATCGAGATTGTCATCGAGCACCTCTTCGATCATGGAGATGACACTCTCCTTGAGATCCTTGTCAAACAGAACCTTGCGCCGCTGGTTGTAGATAACCGCCCGCTGATGATTCATAACATCGTCGTACTCGAGCACATGCTTTCTTATACTGAAATTACGTTCCTCGACCCGTTTCTGGGCGTGCTCGAGGGCCCGGGTGACCATTCTGTGCTCGATGGGGACACCTTCTTCCATCCCCAGCCTCTCCATCAAACCGGAGATTCTATCAGATCCAAAAAGTCGCATTAAATCGTCTTCAAGAGAGAGGAAAAAACGGGTGGACCCGGGATCACCCTGACGGCCCGACCGTCCCCGAAGCTGGTTGTCTATACGCCGGGACTCGTGCCGCTCGGTACCGATAATATGAAGGCCGCAGGGGATATCCTGAAAGCATTCCTCTATTTTTTTCCCCTTCGAACACACCTTGCAATCGTCACGGCAGCCCACACAACATAGTCGCTCTCCACTCCCGGGCAACGTACATCTGACCACCCCCGACCCCAGGACAATATCTGTTCCTCGGCCGGCCATATTTGTAGCGATGGTCACCGTACCCGGTTGTCCCGCCTCAGTGATGATACTGGCTTCTTTTTCATGATACTTGGCATTAAGAACGTTACAGGGTACACCTTTGGATCGAAGTATTTTTCCCAGAATTTCAGATTTATCGATGGAAACAGTTCCCACCAGGACCGGCTGCTGTCTCTCATAGTAGTAGCTTATTTCCAGAGCGACCGCTTCAAACTTTTCTTTTTCCGTGCGATAGATGACATCCGAACAATCCATCCTGATCATGGGAGCGTCGGTAGGCACCACCACCACATCAAGTCCGTAAATGTGTTTGAATTCCTTCGCTTCGGTGGCGGCGGTACCTGTCATACCGGCCAGTTTTTGATACATCCTGAAATAGTTCTGGAGTGTGATAGTCGCCAGTGTCTGGTTCTCCTGCTCAATTTTGACCCCTTCTTTGGCCTCAATAGCCTGGTGGAGCCCCTGGCTGTACCGTCGGCCAAGCATCAGTCGGCCGGTGAAGTCGTCAACGATGATTACCTGTCCGTCTTTGACGACGTACTGATAGTCCCGCTTGAAGAGATTCTGGGCTTTCAAGGCCTGGAGCAAATGGTGCGATATCTCGGTGTTCCGGGGATCGTAAAGGTTATCTATAGCGAGGATCTTCTCCACCCGGGAAATACCTTCTTCGGTCAAGGTCACCGTCCGCGCCTTCTCATCCACCTCGAAATCAGTTCCCTTGCTTAACTTTCCCACCAGGACTGAGAATTTGTAATAGAGATTGGTTGGTTTATCGGCAGGTCCACTGATAATAAGTGGTGTACGAGCTTCATCGATAAGAATGGAATCAACTTCGTCAACAATGGAGTAATGAAGGTCGCGCTGCGATAACTGTTCTTTGGTAAACGCCATGTTGTCACGAAGATAATCAAAACCAAACTCATTGTTGGTACCATATGTGATATCAGCCAGGTAGGCTTCGCGGCGGCTGACCGGCCGCAAATGCCTGATTTTATCATCCAATACCTTGGAATCGTAATAGTTAGGATCGTAAATAAAGGCAGATTCATGAGCGATGGCTGCTACGCTTATTCCTATAAAATGATAAACGGGTCCCATCCAGCCGGCGTCACGCCTGGACAGATAATCGTTGACCGTTACCACATGGACTCCACGACTGCTCAGTGAATTGAGATAGACGGGCATTGTGGCCGCCACCGTCTTACCCTCACCGGTCTTCATTTCTGCAATATTTCCTTCGTGAAGAACTATTCCACCGAGTACCTGCACATCAAATGGACGATATCTTAACTCCTGGCGGTTAAGGTCTTTTATCCGGCGGTAGAAATCAGCGTCAAGATAGATTTCCTTATCACTGTCCGCTTGTTTGAACAACCGGTTCAATTCGGCCACCCTGGGTGCTAATTCGCGGTCTTCAAGAGAGTGTATTTCTTCTTGGGAAAGATTAATTATCTTCCACAATCCCAGTCTGCGGTCCGCCACTTCCCGGGCTACCGAAAAGGCTTCCGGAAGAATCTCGTCCAGTACTCCCCGTTCTACCTCCAAAAGCACGGAATCTCTGAGGTCAGGATCGTCAATTTCACCCCCGTCAGCTAATGTCCGCTGACGGGCTTCTTCCAGTCGACTTCGGAACTGATCGGTCAAGCCACATAGTTCCTGATCGGAAAGGCCGGCTATCCGTTCCGAGTGCCGGTTAACTTTTTCTACAATCACCCAGAGACGCTGCAGTTCACGCTCATTCCTGCTTTTAAAAAGTTTTTTCAATAACGAAAACATGGGGATAAACTCCAGTAAATTAAGACGGTTGGTTCTTATTCAGGCTCTAAATTAAATGGTTTCCTCGATACTTTCTATCAAATCGAGTACTGCTTTTTCTTTTTTTGCTTTAAGCAAAGATTGGCGGAAATCTTCCTTTCGAAGAATACGGGATAGGCGGGCCAGCGCCTTCAGATAAATGGGGCCGGCGTCGTTTGGGGCGGCTAATAGAAAAATCAATTTTACCGGCTGGTCATCAAGGGAATCGAAATCAATCCCTTGTTTTGAACGGCCAAAGGCAATAGCAACACTTTTAATTGCATCGGTTTTTCCATGCGGTATAGCTATTCCCTTGCCTATACCCGTCGACCCCATCCTTTCACGTTCCAGAACCAGATCCAGATAAGATTTCCTATCCAGCACCTTGTTTTCTTTTACGAGAAGGTCAACCAGCGCCTCAATAGCTTCAACTTTGGAACCGGCTGTGAGGTTAAGATCAACCAGAGGTTCACTGAGAAATGCGTGGAGGTTCACTATTCATCCCCCTTTCAGAATTCAGGCTCAATCAGACCGTAATTACCGTCTGCTCTTTTATACATGACATTTACGTTCTTTGTTTCGGCATTGGAAAAAACAAGAAAATCTTGTTTGAGACTTTCAAGTTCCATAGCGGCATCGTCTACGAACATCGGCTTCATGATAAATCCCCTGGTCCTGACGATACTCGGTTTGCCCTTTTCCGTAGACACAACGGTATGTCGACCTCCCATATCCGGTATAGCTTCATTGGATTCTCCCCGCCGCCGCCCTCGATTCCTTTTCTTCTCTTTGTACCGCCTGACTTGTTTTTCAATTTTTTCAGAAAGTTCATCAATAGCTGCATACATATCTTCATGAACGGCATGTCCTCGAAACACGATACCGTTTGCCCAAACAGTTGTTTCCGCTACTTTCCGGCTGTCACGGTCACGATTTGCCGCTACCGAAAGAACAACATCCATCTCGATAATGTGGTCAAAATACTTGCTTATCCTGGCCAATTTACTCTCTGCGTACTTTTTGAGAGAATTAGTCAGCCGTAGATGTTTTCCTGATATGACGAATTGCATATATAGATCACTTCCCTTTCATTTTCATTTCATACAGTAAATACTTCAGGTAAAAAAAGCTTCTGTTTCAAAAAGAAGGGATAAACAACTTCTGCCCGATTGTGAGCATATTGCTGTTTTTCAGGTTGTTCATCCGAAGAATGTCAGCTATCCGCACACCGTATTTCCGTCCTATTCCCCAGAGTGTATCTCCCTTCTTTACTGTATATACTTCCCTTTTTGGTTTCACTTTCTGTTGAGGAAGCGATGGCAGCACCGGAAGCACCTCCCGTGCTCCCCTGCTAATATGACGCTTATTCACGTAGGTCTCGATACAGACTCCTAGAGCTGTCGCCAGCTTTTTCTTGAATCGCTTGCTCCTAAGTTTACGCTCTTCATGTTTATTGGTTATAAACGCCAGCTCCACCAGCACGGATGGAAACATCATCGATTTAAGCACGGCAAATCCCGCCTGTCGAATCCCTCGGCCAACTGTCTCTATTTGTTTTTTCAACACCTGCAGCATCACTGCCGCTAACAGGCTCGATTCGTTGATCATCGCAGTTTGTTTCATCTGTACCACAATGCCAAAAACTACGTCCTTATGGCTGGGGTCGTATTCGCCCGCAATCATGTCGGCGGCGTTTTCCTTTTCAGCCAGCAGTTTGGCTGCCTCATCGGTGGCTCCCTCCAGCGAGAGGTGAAAAACCGATGTACCGGCCGCACGGTGATTTTTTGAAGCGTTAGTGTGCAAACTGATAAACATGCTGGCACCCTGCCGTTCCGCAATAGAGATCCGGTCTCTAAGTGTGATGTAATAATCACCGCTGCGGGTCAGAACAGGTTTAACAATCTTTCGCCCTTCAAGATACGTTTTCACAAGCCGGGCAACATCCATGACAACGTCTTTTTCTTTAAGCTTAGTCGGTCCCAGAGCACCAGGATCTTCTCCCCCATGGCCGGGATCAATTATTACCACCGGAAGGTTTTCCTCGGATCTCTTTCGAAGAGCCTCGGGTTCCAGAAGGTTAAATACTTCTTCCGGACTCGGTATTTCATCTCCCTCTATCTTGATGACCACCCGGGGAGGACGATTGAGATAAGGCGCAAGCTGGTATACCTTTGCTTCAGCGCCCGCTTTTAACCAAACAGACACCCTGCCCACATCTTTCTCTCGTTGCGTCAAAACGAATTTTTCCACGATGATACTTTCAACCAGGACTTCCTGATCGGAAGGACCGATGGTGGCGCCTTCGATATCAATTTGAAACAAAGAATCGTTTTCCGAAGCTACCTCACTCAGGGTGACGGTGTTATCCAAATCAAGAACGATCCTGACATGGGAAGGAGCTTTCCACACCTTGATGTTCTTGACCTGGCTTGATGCCTCCAGAAAACCGCACCATACCATGAAAACAGATACAAAAACGGTGGCGAGCAGAGATCGGTACTTCACGTCGGTAAAACCCGTTTTGGGTTCTCTCCTCTCACGGTGAGATGGCGCGTTCAAGAAGGAGTGTAAAGACGAAAACGCACACCCATAATAGAATATTAATTATATCAAAGGCTGCGAATAGCGTCAATAAGCTCTTACCATGGTTAATCCACCGGTGTTTTCCCCATAACAGCACTCATCAAATTCATTATGCGGCTCCAGGTTAACGCTGCCAGGATAATACAAAAACCGGCACTAAATATAAAACCGGCACTGATCAGCGGGAACCAGAGCAACTCCATCCACCCAAACAACCATTCAAAAACTTTACTGGCCACCCAGGCGGAAATCACTGAAGAGAACAGCAAAGCTCCAAGGAAACCGGGAATGTCCCGGTGCGACTCCCGGCCGAGATCAACAATCAGAAAAATAAAGAGGAAACCACCTAAAAGGTACGCTCCAAGAACGGTGCCTGTAGGGATACCCTGGTGTCCGTAACGACATAGCAATATCCACTGCAGTCCGAAAGTCACGATGAATCCGCCGACAGCAGTACTCATCTGAAACAGAACAGAACGTGTAATTTGCATAACCCGGAGAAGAACCGGGAGGACTGCCAGGGCTACGATACCCGGAGCATAGCGGGCCAGCAGCGAACAGATTATCACCTGTTGTTCTACACGTATTGCTCCCCATCCGTATAAAACTTCAGTTATCTCACTTTTAAATGTTAGAAGGAAAGCGGTCGTCGGGACCGAGAGAGCCAGTGTCAACTGAAGCCCCAAACTCATCAACCGGGCGATTTGCTCTTTCCCACCAGCCAGTCCGCTTCGCATTATAAAAGGCAGCAATACTATTGTTGTCACAGACCCTACCATTCCTAAAAACGGCGTCAAAGGAAGGAAGGCCAGAACAATGGATACTACTGTTCCGGAACTACCTAAGGCTGTTGAAGCCAGGACACGTTCGGTCACAATGTGAAGGTTTCTCAATACAAAAACAATAAGTGGAAGACCAATAAAAATGAGAAGAACACGCCCGCCTTTCCACAATGGACGGGGACGTTTAAAGGATATCTTCGCAGACAACAACGCCATTAGCAAAATTCCGAACCGCGCCGCCGTACCAACCAGCAAGGCCAGGGGAAGGGTCGCCAGATTCGAGATTTTTATCAGGAAAACTGCTAAACCTACAGCCAAAGCCGGCAGAGCACGTGCAAGTATTGGTACTCGCTGTTTACCACTGGAAGCCAGCGCGGTTGACAATACCGCGGATATTCCAGCCAGAGGCAACATGGAGCCAACGACCCGTACGGCATCGGCCGCCTCAGTGAAATGCTCGGGAATCACCCCAGGTAACAGAAAACGGATAATGGTATACGGACATACGATAAAAGGGATAGAAATCAAGAGAAGAAAAAAGCCAAGGCCGGTTACTACCTGCCACAGAACTCTGCCGGTGTTACGCTGCCGACGGTGACTAATACCGAAAAGGGGAAGGAGAGAAGCCGCTGCAGCTGCTCCGAGAGAAGTTTCAATAAGCGTCGGCACGGCTAAGAGTATGAAAAAAACGTCGAGGTTGGTGGAAAAACCAAGCTTACTGCCGAGGAGGAGGTCCCGCAAAAATATAACGAGAAAAACAAGTACACCGATAACCATCGATTACGTATCCTGCCCTTTTCTATCGAGATATTTGACCATTATCACCTCCATTCCCCGTTCCGGACAGTTTTTAAAGGATACTTCATCCATGAAGTTTTCCATCATAAAAACACCCCTGCCCCGATAACGAAACAGGTGCTCAGCCCGGTCCGGACAATAGGGAGACAGATCTTCCCGGTCAAACCCCTGCCCTTCATCCTTAATAGACACCAGGAGTTTATTGCCGTGGTCCTCTACCTTCAGTTCGATAATTCCATCTTCCCTGAGATTGTATCCATGTTCAATGGAATTGTTGAGAGCTTCAACAACCGAGCTGACCAATTCAATACTTTCTTCTTCACCCAAGCCAACCATTTCTGAAACTTTGCTCAGGATGTTCGCCGCCATTTTTACATATTCAAATCGACTCGGGAATCGTATTTCAATCCGGTCCACGAACTCTACCTAACTTTCTTCCTTTTCTGTCTGGCTGCCCACCCTCTAATTCTATCATTTTTCGACACACTTTAATAGTATTTTCAGAACGCTGTTTTTATTACTTATTATCTCTCAAACCGAGTTGTAGTTATTGATGCTAGTTTTATCAATGTTTTCTCTGTTAAAAGTGGCGAAAAGCCAGTGTTTATAGTTATCCATAAAGTTTTCAACATTATCCACTAAGGTGCCGCCTTAAAACATATTGTATTCCAATGTTTCATATTTGAACGGCTCTTTGAATTATGTACATTTTTGCCCATTTCCTCTATCCTAAACTGTCCGCAGCTCAGGTTGTAGATTTGATAGTTATCCACAGACTTTTCCACATTATCCACAAAGGTTTCACGAAGTGTACCTATTATAGTGCATCAAAACCCGCTAATCCACTGGATAAAAGCCTAACTATTGCGCCTGCTTGAGACAGCATGCTAGAATAATCCCGCTATGGTGAAATCCCAAATAATAACTTTACTTATTGGTGTGTTTATTATCGGTTTTACTCCCGCTGCCGAAGCGGGTTCCCAGTACTCCATTCCTATTCCTGAACTTCATGGTTCATTGGCCGTGCAGAACTTCGAAAATGTCGTAGCTCTTTTGGCCCGGGGAAAGCTCGAAAAAACCAAAGAACTTTTACGCACTCATCTGTCAACCTACGAAGAGTTAGTACCGGTAACCAGAGTTATACTTGGATATCTTTATTTACTCCACGGTAGTGAACTGGAAAGATCAATCAGTGTTTTTGAAAATGTTCTTGACCAACACCAGGAACTCCCCGAAACCATGGCCGCTGCCCATACCGGGATGGGTCTGGTCAATCTTTCAATCAAAGCCTTTCCGGAAAAAACAATCCGGCACTTCCAGAAAGTGGCTGAACTACCACTAAATCACTTCTACGATACTGCCGTCCTGGCCAAATCGGAGGCACTGGTCTTTCTTCGTCGATACCGGGAAGCGGTTGAAGCCCTCGAATCTGTTTCCTCTTTCGTGCCAGGGATGGAAACTCACCCCGGTTTGTACGGTGCTTCTGACGAAGCTCTCTATGAATCAGCTAGAATCAAACAGTTTTGGCTGCGTGATTACCAGGGAGCTCTGAAAATTTATCAAGATATAAACCAAAAATTTATCGTGAGCGTTTTCGCCGATTGGGGCAAATTGTACACCGGTGTCGTTAGCGAGATAATCGGCAGTTTTCTCGGTGGACGCCTGGCTTACGAAAAGCATTATGAATTTTATGTCAACTCTCTGGCGCGAAAAGCTTCCGCCAGAGGACTTAAACGAATACGGGAAAAGAACACCTCTAAAACACTTTTCCTCGATCTGGAAGAACTTGAACGTACGATCAGGAATGAGTTCAGGGAAGCTTTCACTATTTTCAATACTGGCAGCCGATCTGCAGTCGACTATCGTAAAAGCATCGCCGCTCTTAAGCAACTTATTTTCAAGTTTCCAGCCACTCCTGAAGCCGGCCGGGCATTGAATAAAATAGCTATCATCAACCACTTTTTTCTGCAACAGACCGATGTTGCCCGCGAAGCCTGGAAATTAGTGTTAGACAAATATCCTGGCACACGTGTTGACCATATGGCTGCTTTTTTCCTGGCTTTAACTTCCGAAGCCGAACCTGATGGAATAAACCAGGCCGTTACTGCTTACAGTAATTTTGTCAAACACTATCCCCACAGCCCTTTGGCGGGACTGGCCTATTTAAGGCTGGCTGTCTTAAAACTGCAAATTCCTTACATGGAACGTGAAACCCTTAACACATTTAATGAATGTGCTAAACATACAACCGATCTTGCCCCGCTAGCCAACTTTCTCTCCGGGCTGCTCATTCATTTCAAGGTCGGAGAAAAAAAGAGCGCCCTGCCCTATTATCAATCCATCGTTGAAAATTATTTTCACTCGGGTTTCGCAGACGAGGCCCTTTTCCTCATCGGTGTAATTCAATTGGAGGAGGCAGCCGAAACAAAAGACGAGCAGCTCAAAAGTCAAGCCCAACAGACCTTGCAGGAACTTATCACGACATACCCAGGCACTCCTTACATTACTCAGGTAAACAAAATGCTGGAAATGCTGTCCGATAAACAGTTTGGTATAACACAGGAAAAACCTGTTTTAATAAAAGAGGAAAGTAATCCTTTTATCGAAGCTGTGCCCGATTTAGAGGATATTTACCCGGAATCCCTACCATTCGTGGATAGCGATCCGGTGTTGGTTCCTTCTTCAGAAACCGTAGAAGAAAACGGTTTTTAAACAGCCCGCCCAACTCAACGCGGAGTATTTCCATCAACTGTCCCCCAAGCTCGTTGGCAGCCCAGATAACATTGTCCCGGTCAAGTTCGGACACATCTCCGCGCATCAAGATAACTTGCCCACCCGGTTTAACCAGTGGGAGCGTGTATTCGAGAGTCTCCTCAATTCCGGCTACCGCTTTGCAAAGAGCTAGATCATACTGATCTCTTCCTGCCGGTGTGCGGGCAAATTTCTCAACACGGGTTCGGACTACTTCAACTCCCGTAATCCCAAGGATCCTAACCGTACTTCGGAGGAATGAACATGCTCGTTCTTTAGCGTCGAGAAGTGTCAAATTGATTGTTGGAAAAACTATTTTTAAGGGTAGACCAGGAAGACCGGCACCCGTCCCGACATCGATTACATCTAATCCGGCAATGTTCGGGATAGCTTGTATAACGGTTAAAGAATCAACAAGATGATAAACTTCAAGTTCCTCACAGGAGAGTTGCGACACCAAGCCTGCTGTCTGTCCCCGGGAGAGAAGACGATCCCGATAAGCACGTAAAAGCTCCAATTTTACACTATTTAGCGCCAAACCCAGCAGTTGGGCCGCAGAGCAAAGTCTCTTCACTGCTTACTTCTTCTTGTGACGCATGGCTTTACGCTTCTTTTTGCGCTTGTGGGTTTTAATCTTGTTAAGCTTCCGTTTTCTGCCAGAGGGCACCCAGGTCCACCTCCTCAGTCGTTTTTTCTATTTGAGCGACTTATTCTTCTTTTGCTTCGTTTTTAGTTGTAATGACAACTTTTCGATGAGGTTCCTCACCTTTACTATACGTGCTAACTTCCTGGTCATCTTTTAACGCCACGTGGATTGCCCGGCGCTCGTAAGGTCTCATGGGTTCAAGCTCTACCTTTTTACCTTTATTCTTTACTGTACTGGCAAGCTTGTTGGCCAGTTCTTTGAGTGCCTGCTCCCTGTTTTGGCGATACCCGGCTACATTGAATCTGATACGCAGCCGTTCCTTGTTCCCTTTGTTTATTATGACATTTAAGAGATGTTGAATAGCGTTAAGCGTCTGTCCCCGCCGCCCGATAAGAAATCCAACATCTTCGCCATTCACCTCAACATTCAGTGTCTTTCCCTGTCGGTTAAAATCTAGATCGCCGTCGACTTCAGCCAGGTTCATCAACGCTTCCAGAAACGTGCGCCCCTCACCGACATTATCCCGGTAAATACTAACCCTGACACGAGTCGGTTTCCCGCCAATAAGTCCCAGAAAACCCCCTTTACCTTCTTCCAGTACTTCCACTTCATACTGCTCGTTTTCTCCGGGATTCAGTTGTTTGAGAGCTGATTCTATCGCTTCTTCGCGAGTCACACCTTCGGATTCGATTTCCCGTAGTACACTATTCACACTTCTCACCTCGCTTGTTATCGCGCGCTCCTTCATTTCTTCTTCCGCCGTTTCCGCCGTTTCTTCTTTGCAGGCGGCTCTTCCTTTTGAGGTGATTCCTCAGAATACTCATTTGAAGAAGGGTGAGCGTCCCCGATATTTTCTTTCTTTTCAGATTCCTGATTGTTTTGATTTTTAGGTTGTTTACCAAGTGCCACCGACGGAAGGACCGTGGCTGCAGACGGCGTCATTTTCGAATTGATAATTTTCTGTTGGACGGTTGAGAGCAGATTTGAAACAAACCAGTACAAGACAACACCGGAAGGCAGGGTCCAGGAGAAAAAGAACATCATCACCGGGAAAAAGGCCATCATCTTGGACTGCTGCGGGTTGGTGCTCATCTGCTTTTGCTGCCAAAAAGCGGTTAAAGCAGTTAGTGTCGGTAAAAGTAAAGCGGTTAGATATGTATACCCAAGCCTGGTAAAATATTTTGACGCGATGGAAAGATCAGGTATCCAGAGAAAAGCGCTTCCTTTCAAATCGATGGAATTTCTCAAGGCCCAGAATAGCGCGAACAGGATAGGAATCTGAACGAACGCCGGCAAACACCCGCCAAGCGGGTTGACTTGTTTTTCCTTGTAAAGCCGGATGGTTTCCTGATTCATCATCTGGGGATTATCTTTAAAGCGATTCCTCACCTCATTCAATTCCGGCTGGATAGCCTGCATTTTAGCCATGTTCTGGGCCTGCTTGATGGTGAGAGGCAAGAGCACCAGACGGATGAGGATAGTAAGGAGAATAATAGACCACCCCCAACTGTTGGTCAGACTATGCAGATACTTGAGGAGCCGGAGAATATGGGGAACTATTTTACCCTGCTGCCGAAGGCAAGTCAGTTCTCCTGTCAACCGGTGTTCTTCCTTTGGGCCGATGTAACCCTCATATTCAAATACTGTTTCTTCCCCGCCGACAAGTTCGAAATCCGGTGTTTTCACTCCTGCTAAAATATCCTTCTTTGTTTCGGGAGCGCGCCAAACAACCAGGTTGGCGTCGGGTAAAGGTTTACGAGGGATAAACACCGCTGCGTAATAGGTATCGTTCATCCCGAGCAGCCGGCTTTTCTGGTCGATAACCTTAAACTGCCCCTCTGCTCCAGGTTTCACGTCGTCAAATTTGGTTTTATCAAGGTAACCTGGTTTATCATCAAGACTGGGATTATCGACGATCGGCTGTTCGGATTCAAGTCCCGGAAACCAGCCGAATACAAAGGATCCGGCTGTTTTTTCCTGCTCCGGTGGTACACTGATAGATAGGGAAAAAGCAAATCGGTATGCTCCATTGGTAAACCGGTATGTTTTCTTTATAACAATATCCTGGGGAGCGCCCCCGAACTTGATAATCCCGTTTTTCCCTTTTTTAAAAGTTTGGTGGATGGTATAACCGAAGGTGATACTGGCCTCTTCCCCCTGGACATCAATTTCCACCGGAAAAACAGAATCTTCATCTAATATACTCTCACACATGAAAGAGTCACCCGGACTGTCAGGAGAAAGCAATGACAGACAAACAGGCCCCCCCTTTGCAGGCACTCGAACCAGGTCCAGGCCATACTTGGGCTCAATAAGTTTGAAACTGGTTATTCCGCCACCTTTATTGGCAAATTTAACACTGTAAAGGTCGGTATTCAACGTGGTTTCTTGTTCGCTTTCTTCGACTTCCAAAGCAATAACCATACCGGGAGAGATAAAGAAAACGGTTAAAAATACCACTGTTAGTAAACAAAACCTTTGTTGACTGTCATTTATTCTGTTCATGTTACATATTTCTCCAACATTGCCTCAACAAAGCGGGTCATACCCACCTGAATAAAAAGGATGGCATCGTAATAGTCGTTTGAAAGCCAGCCAACTACCCCGCAGACATCCGTAGGTTTTTATCGACTCCAAAGCATATGCGGAACACGTCGGTTCAAACCGGCAACAGGGAGGGAAGATAGGACTGATAAACTTCCGGTAGCCCTTTATCAAATACACGAGTAAGGTTCTGGGAGCAAACTGCTTAATCATTAAGGAGCCGTCCCATCAACGTAGAAAACGATTTTTGCAGATCCTGAAAAGTGGCTGCCGTTATCTGGTCTTTGGCAACTATCACTATATGACAAGGCGGCCGACTGCTGCCAGCCCACCACCTGATTATCTCTCTCAATCTTCTTTTCACCCTGTTCCTGGTAACGTGAGAGCCAATCCTTCTCGACACTGTCAGGCCATATTTGAATTCACGCTCGGGAGTATCAAGAAAAAACATAGTGAAAAAGCGAGTATGAACCTTGCGGCCTCGGGAATACACCTCACGAAACTCACCGGTTTTCCGGAGTGTCGGTAGCTTC
Organism: uncultured bacterium; assembly: GCA_964593455.1. Lineage (GTDB taxonomy): Bacteria > Muiribacteriota > CAYSPT01 > CAYSPT01 > CAYSPT01 > CAZQHK01. The sequence continues at coordinate 142,193 of CAZQHK010000004.1, read as the reverse complement.
ATGATGGTCCTAAACAGCCAGGCTAGCTCTCCCTTTGCGTCTTCGGGCCGAGATGACCCGCCGACCTCCACGAGTTCGCATCCTCACGAGAAAACCGTGGGTTCTTTGACGTTTTCTGTTTTTTGGTTGATAAGTCCGCTTCATTGTTAAAACCTCAACTCTTGGTTACTATTAATTTTGACCTGATGCAACGGTCAAATCGGTGGCGTATTATATCATAGTGGAATGCGGCGTGTAAAGCTCGACTCTTTTGACAGTACATCTATACAATGTTATAATTGTTGGTGAATTATCGTAGCAAATTTTTGGTGAAAAGTATAAATTTATCCCTGAGGAATGGTGAAGGCCATGGCACAGGATCTCTCGAATATAAAAGATCTTCTCTTCTCTGAAGACATCGAGGAGCAGGAAAAAGCCCTCAAAGCGCTTACCAGCATGGAAGACAAAGAAACCCTCCTTTTCATGCTTTCATCCATTCCCAAGGTCAACAAGGACGTCCAGGGTAAGTTGCTGCATCTTGTTCATGGAATCAAGCAGGCTCATAAAATACCATTACTGAATGAATTTTTCTCTTCATCACCACCGGCCGAACATTTGGAGATATTTACCGGGTTTTTCCAGCAGAAGAAAGTTCTCAAGTATTACCAGGACCTATTTGCAGAAGCTGTCAAAGCGAAAGAAGACTCTGACACGATAATCGAGCATATACAATTTCTCACTCATATCGCTGACCCGGCTTCCTGTGAAGTAATGAGCCCTCTGGTTTCTTCCGGCAAGACACCGGTAAAGCTGGCAACACTTGAAGCTCTCGACAAACTCGAGTATTCCAAAATAGCCAACACGCTCCTGATCACCTATAAACGGGAAGACGACGATGTCGCCCTGAAAGTAGTTGAAATACTCAAAAAACGAAATATGGCCAAGGAATCCGTTTCACTGGTTCACTCTCTCATGGATAAAAGTGAAGAAGTACAGAAGGAAACCATTAATTTTATGAGTAGTGCCGACCGGGAGGAATTGAAAAAATTTCTGGGTGAAGCCCTGAAAAACGAAGAAGAGGAATTTAAAAATAATATCCTCGAATTGTTTAAAAAACATGGTGTCTCGGACCTGGCCAGCGATATCAAGGAAGCCGCCATGGGAGATGAAGAGAAGATCCGGAGGGAGGAAACTATTCTTATTATCAGCAATATTTTTCTCTCCAGGTTCACGCTCTTAAAAATTCTCGCTCCGATCTACAACATTTCCGAAGCACAGGACGCTAACCAAGCAATTACCACGATGAAAGATACGCATATAGACCTGGTCATAGCCGATAAGAACTTGCCAAACATGAAAATAAACGAGTTGGTGAAAAATGTCAGGCAAATTGGGGTTTCTATACCTATCGTACTCTTCTTTTCCAACCTTTCCGACAATGAAAAGGAAGAAGTCCGCAAACACGGCATAAACTATTTCCTGATAAAACCGTTCCACAAGGAAGAAGTACTCACGGTTATCAACCAGTCATTGGACTCTTCCAAGAAGACGGTAAAGATAGACAGGTACGTGAAAGCGTTTACCAAGGGCGAGTCTCTTTTCCGAGAAGGAGAAAAGGGTAATTGCTGTTATCTGATCCAGCAAGGACGAGTCAGGATAATGAAAGAAAGAAGTGGTGCTAAACCACTGGTTCTGGCTGAATTGACTTCCGGAGACCTGCTTGGAGAGATGGCCCTTATCACCAAATCTCCCCGTTCAGCTACCGCTATAGCCGTAACCGACTGTATCATGGTCGTGGTGGGCAGTAACAATTTTGACACTATGATTACTCAAAGCCCTGATTTTGCAAAAAAGCTCATCCTGGTATGTTCTGGAAGAATTCGCCGCATGAGCAATCAAATAAAAGATCTTTACACCGGTTTTGAAGACCTGCAAAGGATGATAAACAAGATAGTATCGACAATAGGGGGAAAGTAAGTTGTCGAAAATACCCAATGCAGTAAAGGCTTTGCTGCTTACCGGCACTGACGTCGAGCAGATTAAGGCTCTTAACGCGATAAGTAACGTGGAAAATCAGGAAGGTTACACCGTTCTCCTGGATGCCCTCTTCGCTCCCAAGGTTGCTATTAAGAAGCAGATTTTAAACATCTTTTGCAATATGAAAGATGTCTTACTGCTTGATCTGTGGCAGGAGCGGCTGGATAAGGCTGACCAGGAGATGGTCAAAGAAATCAAGACCGTTTTCCATGGAGCAGGGTTTACCCCGAAATATGTGGAAATGGGTTTGAAGTATTTCAACGACCAGGATAAAATATTTAACCTGATTGCCATAGGGAAGCTCCTGGCCAGAGTAGGCGAGCCAACCCTCACGCTCGATTTTTTACGGCGCATGATGACACATCAAAGCGAAAATGTAAAACTTACCGCTGTTCAAGGGTTTGCCAAGCTCGGTGAAAAGGCATGTGTCAACAGTCTGCTTTATGCCGTCAAAGCGTATAGCGAGCGGGTAGCTATGGCCTGTCTCGATCTAATCGGCAGTTTCAAGGATGAGCTTACTATTCTCCCGCTCCTGTACGGTATCTCAAATGCCAATGCAAACGTAGCGGAACTGATTATCAGTACTCTCGGCCTGTTCGGCAAAGAAAAGGTGCATGCCCTGATCTCCAAACACGCTACCCCTGACGATAAAGTATTGCTTAAAAACTCTATCTTGGTTGCGGAAAAAATGGGTGATGCCACACTGGCCGGGAATCTTATGAAGATGTACCGGAATGAGGCAAGATCACTGTCAACAGGAAAAAAAATAATACTTGCCTCTGATGTGTATCTTTCCCGCCTGCAAATTGAGAAAATACTAAAAGATAAGTACGAAATCACTGAAGTAACCACTGGACCACTGGTGCTCACTGAGATAAGTAAAGGATTACCAGCCCTCCTCATCATAGATAAAAGTATCCCGGGACTCTCGGCAGCGGAAACGCTGGAAGCAATACGGAAAAAACACAAAAAATTTCCGGTACTCGTCTTTTTCAGCCACATCAACAAGGCGGAAAAAGCCAAACTCAGCGAGTTAGAGGTGTCCGGATATCTGCTTAAACCTTTCGATGACCAGGAGGTAAAGAAAGCTGTAATTCGAGCCATAGAAGAAAGTGCCAAGGAAGAGTCACTGGAAAAATTCGCTGACACCTTCAAGCCGGGACAGAGCATATTCAAAGAGGGAGACCACGGCGGCGCATGTTATATAATCAAGTCCGGACACGTTCGGATTGTGAAGAAACTACCAAATGGCCGGGACATGATATTGGCTGAACTTATTCCCGGTGATCTGTTCGGAGAAATGGCCCTGATCGATTCGTCACCTCGTTCGGCCGGCGCCGTTGCTTCCGAGAAAACAATGCTCATTGCTGTGGGAAAAGAAAATTTTGGGTTAATGGTCAGACAAAAACCCGAGTTTGCCATGAAACTTATCGAGATATTTTCAGACCGATTAAGAAAGAGCAACGAGACAATACGAAATCTCCTCTCCCGGGAAAAGGCAATTTCAGCGAGATAAACCCTCAAGAGTGGTTAATTTACTGATGGATCTAAAGTGAAAAGCCTGCTCTACTACTACTACATTATTTGTTTTTGTACAGTAGTAGTACGTAGTAGGGACCGGTATTCGGTTGAAAACTGACAAAAAGCAGCGATAAATAAAGAGATACAGGTGTTGAAAAGTTTTGGAAAAGTAAGCTGGTTTGGCAAAAGTTTTCCAAAGTGCCAACAGTCGGTTTTTCCCCCCACAAACTATCTACAGGTTATCCACAAGTTATCCACGGTTTTATCCAAATGTTTTTTCTTGTAAGGGTAGTTCCGTATCTGATATTGTTGTTTGAGAAACTGATAGAGGCGGTGAAAAGTTGAAAACAGACGTTTGGACCGCATTTCTTCGGGTAGCCGGAGATGAGGTCGACGATGAGAAGTTCAGGGGGATGATCAAGCAAGTAGATTTGCTGGAAGCCAACGAAGAAGTAATTATAATAGGCGTGACCAGCAAGCTTATGAAATCCCGGCTTGAGGAAAAATACCGAGAACTTATCGAAGTTCTTTTGGAACGGGTTACGGGAAGGTTCAGGAGAGTTGAATTCTCTCTTGTAAAACCAAAGAAACCGGCAAACAAAGGGAGAGAATGGAGCGGGTCTCCACGTTTGACAGGGTATCTTAATTCGAAATACACATTTGATAGTTTCGTTATCGGTAAAAGTAACGAGTTTGCATATGCGGCCACGGAATCCGTGGCCAAGTTTCCGGGAAAGCGCTACAACCCGCTATTTCTTTATGGCGGGGTTGGACTCGGAAAAACTCATCTTATGCAGGCGGTGGGTCATTACTGCCTGGAAAATAGGAAAGATGCGAAAATCGCCTATATATCATCGGAACGCTTTACGAACGAACTGATCACTTCGCTGCGTGGAAAGAGCACCGAAAGTTTCCGGAAAAAATACCGGAAACTTGATCTGCTGTTGGTGGATGATGTGCAGTTTTTTTCCGGAAAAGAAGGGACGCAGGAAGAGTTCTTCCATACGTTTAACGAATTGTTTATGGAAGGAAAACAAATCGTCCTTTCCAGTGACCGGCCTCCGAAAGAACTCGAGAATCTGGAAGAGCGGTTGGTATCCAGATTCGCCAGCGGGTTGGTAGGAGATATCCAAAAACCCGATGTTGAATTGCGAATGGCTATTCTTAACAAGGTGGCGGATGAGTTCGACACGCGTATCCCGAATGAGGTGATAGCCCATATCGCCGAGAAAATAATAGACAACATCCGTGATCTGGAATCGGCTTTGACCCAGGTGGTTGTCCAGGCTTCTCTAGAAAAATGGGGCTTAATCACAATCCAAAAAGCTGATGATGTCCTCCGTAAGATTGGTTCCTTCAATAAAGGCAGGATAACGATAGCCAAGGTCCAGAAGACCGTAGCTGATTATTTCGATATTAGCGTTGAGGATCTCAAATCGAAAAAAAGAACCAATACTATCGTATTTCCCCGGCAGGTGGCTATGTATTTATCCCGGGAACTGACGGAAAGTTCCCTGGAAGCTATCGGCGCGGCCTACGGTGGGAAAGATCATTCGACAGTTCACCATGCCCAGGAAAAGATTGCCAATATGGTTTCCGGGGGCTTCGGAGTCAAGGGGGACATACAGGAACTGATTGAAATTATGAAAACTTGAGGCGCCGGGAATGGAAATCCGGAGTATCTGCCTCAAGGATTTTCGAAGCTGGAACGATCTCCTCCTTGAGTTCGGGCACGTTAATGTCCTGGTTGGTCCTAATGCTCAGGGAAAATCAAATATCCTGGAAGCAATTTACCTTTTGGGAACCGGCAAATCCTTTCGCCGTTCAAAAGATTCTGAAATGATATCAGTTGGCTGTTCCGCGGCCAGCATCAAAGGGCTGGTAGTACATGATTCCATCAAAAGGACGCTGCAAGTAAAACTCGGCCGCCGCCGCCGAAAAACGGCTGTTATCGATGACAAAAACCTGAGACGTTTGTCTGAGCTTCTTCAGTATATTCAGGTTGTGGTGTTCGCCCCCGAGAACCTGTCTTTGGTACAGGGGGGGCCGCGAGAAAGAAGAAATTATCTTGATGTACAGGTGGCCAGACGTAACCCGCTGTATCTGGATACCTTGATTGATTACGGAAGAGTGTGTGCGCAGCGCTCGGCTGTACTCAAAGAATACTACGGTATGAAGGATGTAAAGCTTTTATTAGAACCGCTGACGGAACAGCTTATTAATATGGGAACGACCATCCTCAGAGGACGGCTTTCCATTCTGCCCGAACTGGAGATGGTAACGGGCGAGATACACCGGAAAATCACCGGTGGTTCGGAAACTCTGGCGCTCTCATATGAAAGTAATCTGAACCTGGATCGGTTGTTTGACAGGTCTGATCTTATAGACATGATGAGACATAAGTTGCAGGAATCGGTTTTAGCAGAACTGAGCCAGTGCAGAAATCTCATTGGACCGCACCGGGATGACTTAAAGATAACGCTCGATGGATTTGATGTTCGCCGGTTCGGGTCTCAGGGACAGAAACGGTCGGTGGCTGTCAGCCTTAAGATGGCCGAGGTCGAGCTCGTCTGGCGGTCAGCCGGATTTTATCCGGTGTTACTTATGGACGATGTGTTTTCGGAACTCGATCTGGACCGATCGGAAGGTATAATAAACCTCATGAATCAGGGACCACAGATTATTTTGACTACCACCAACGCGGAAAAGATCCCCGGCAACCTGGGAGATAACGCATATCGGTTTATGGTATCGGAAGGCGAGGTCCTTTGCGAACGATGAAAGACGTTGCCGAAGCTATCGAGACGTTATTGAAAAGACCCCGGTTAAAGAGTGGACTGAAAAAGTGGATCACCAGTTCGCTCTGGAACGAGGTGGTGGGACAGGAAATAGCCGGCCGTACCCGGGTAGTATCGTTTTACCGGGGTAGAATGGTGGTTATCGTTCCCTCGGGACCCTGGGCTCATGAACTGACGGTCAACCGGGACACAATTACGGAAAATATTAATAAGGCAGCGGTTAAAGCCGGAGGAGAAAAAGTGCTCGAACTGGCCTTTAAAGTAGGTTCGGTAAAAAAACAACCATCTCCTCTGCCGCCGAGCATACCGGAAATGAAAAAGCACGCGAATGAACTTTTCTTCGTCTCATCCTGGGATGATGATTTTATGGCTACACTAGAAGATAAGGCAGACCACGACCCTATGGCTCGCCGGGTGTTGAAAATTCTTCTGCAGGAACGAAAACGGCTTAAGGTAGTACAGCAGGCCGGCGGTAGTAAATGCCCCGTTTGCGGGATCTGGCACACCGGCAAAGGGACGACCTGCCTTCCCTGTAGTATGCATGGCAGGCTGTGTATCAATGGAGGTGTAGAGTAATATGTTTATACATGTCGGATCCGGCGATGTGATGCATTCTGACCGGATTATAGGGTTATTTAACTATCAACGACTACAGGAATCTAGTGAAAATCGGTCATTTTTGAGAAGTGTTGTTCATGGACATTCTGTCGAGGGAGTTTCTCCTGATAATGCAAAGTCGCTGATATTAGCTGATGGTGGTATAATATATCTGTCGCTGGTGGCAACCAGCACAATAAAAAAAAGAGTGCGCTCGGCACGTAAGAGCAGCCATATAACGTGAGAAAGAAGGACGTGGACCGGATGACTCGAGAAAAAGGACACTATCGAGCGGACAGTATACTTGTTCTTGAAGGATTGGAAGCCGTTCGTAAACGACCCGGTATGTATATCGGGAGTACCGGCTCTCGTGGACTTCACCACTTGGTGTACGAGGTGGTGGACAACGCTATTGACGAGGCCCTGGCAGGATACTGTAAAAACGTCGAAGTGGTGCTACATACGGATGGTTCGGTCACCGTGACCGATGATGGCCGGGGAATCCCGGTAGACCACCATGAACGAGAAAACATGTCGGCTCTGACCGTGGTCATGACCAAACTGCATGCCGGAGGCAAGTTTGACAACCTTTCCTATAAGGTTTCAGGCGGCACACACGGTGTCGGGGTATCGGTGGTAAACGCCCTGTCAAAGTGTTTGGAAGTCAAGGTTTACCGGGACGGCAAAATTTACTACCAGAAATTTTCCAAGGGTCTGCCTCTCGGTGATATGAAAATACTCGAATCTACCACCCGCACCGGCACGGAAGTTAGTTTCTTGCCTGATGCGAGTATATTCGAGGAGCGGGAATACAGTTTTGATATTCTTTCCAAGCGGCTCAGGGAACTGGCTTTTTTGACCCGCGGCATAACAATAGAAATATTCGATGAAAATACGGGGAAAAGGCATATTTTCCAGTATGAGGGGGGAATAGCCTCCTTTGTTGAGCACCTGAACCACAACAAGAACCCGCTCCATCCCACACCGATCTATTTTCACAAGGTTCAGGACAATATCGATGTGGAGATCGCCATGCAGTATAACGACTCCTACTCGGAAAGTATCTTCTCCTTTGCCAATAACATCAATACCGTGGAAGGCGGGGTGCATCTCAGCGGTTTCAAAGCCGGGCTGACCAGGACTCTCAACCAGTTTGTTGATAGTTCTCCGCATTTCAAAGACTCCAAGATCAAGCTTTCCGGTGACGATGCCAGGGAAGGTCTGGCGGCGGTCATCAGCGTAAAGGTGCCCGAGCCTCAGTTTGAGGGGCAAACAAAAACAAAACTCGGTAATACAAAGGTCAAAACTATTGTGGAAAGTATTGTCATCGCACAGCTCCGGATATTCCTGGATGAAAACCCGAGAATTGCCAAAAGAGCTATAGAGAAGGCCCTGTCCGCTCAACGAGCCCGGGATGCGGCCAGGAAGGCCAGGGAATTGACCCGGCGAAAATCGGCCCTGGAAACTTCAGCGCTTCCCGGAAAACTGGCTGATTGTTCCATCAGTGATCCAACCAAATGCGAAGTTTATCTGGTTGAGGGTGATTCCGCCGGCGGCAGCGCCAAGCAGGGCAGGGACCGCCGTTTCCAGGCTATCCTGCCGCTGCGGGGCAAAATTTTAAACGTCATGAAAGCCCGGTTGGAGAAGATACTGGGCAACGAGGAGATCAGGACCATAGTTACGGCTATCGGAACTGGCATAGGCGAGGATTTCAACATCAAAAAAGCCCGTTATCACCGTATCATAATCATGTGTGACGCCGACGTGGACGGAGCCCATATCAGGACCTTGCTTCTCACTTTCTTCTACCGGTACATGCCCGAGCTTCTTTACGAAGGATATATCTACATCGCTCAACCACCGCTTTACCGGGTGCGGGTCAAGAAGAAGAATAAATATATTTATAAGGACCGGGACCTGGAGAAGTACCTGGAAAAGCTCGAGGGCGCGAAGTATGACATACAACGGTACAAAGGCCTGGGAGAAATGAATCCCGACCAGCTTTGGAAAACCACTATGGACCCGGATAAACGGATCATACTCAAGGTGAGAATGGAAGACGCCGTGGAAGCGGATAATATTTTCACTACCCTGATGGGAGACCAGGTAGAACCCAGACGGGAATTCATCGAAGAACACGCCCACAAGGTGCGTAATCTTGATATCTGATAACTGAAAGGAAACAGCGGAGCAGATGGAGGACAACGAACAGAAATTTGCCGCACAGGTCATACCTGTTGATATCGAAGATGAGGTGCAGTCATCCTTTATTGATTATGCAATGAGTGTTATCGTCATGCGGGCTCTCCCCGATGTGCGGGACGGCTTGAAACCCGTGCACCGGCGTATCCTGTACGCCATGCGGGAACTGGGCATGACGCCTAATCGCCCTTACCGTAAAAGCGCTCGTGTGGTTGGTGAAGTGCTTGGTAAATACCATCCCCACGGTGACCAGTCGGTGTATGATTCTCTAGTCCGGATGGCACAGAACTTTTCCATGCGCTACACGCTTACCGACGGCCACGGCAACTTCGGCTCGGTAGACGGTGACAACGCCGCGGCCATGCGGTACACCGAGGTCAAGTTGGATAAGTTGAGCATGGAGATGCTATCGGACATCGAGAAGGAAACCGTGGATATGCGGCCAAATTTTGACGGCAGCATGGAAGAACCCACGGTTCTCCCCGCCAAATTACCGAACTTGTTGGTTAACGGATCAAGTGGTATTGCCGTAGGAATGGCTACCAACATACCACCCCACAACATGAGCGAAATAGTGAACGGTTTAGTTCATCTCATCGACCACCCGGAGGCCGGACTGGAGGATCTCATGCAGCACATCCCCGGTCCTGATTTTCCTACCGCCGGTCAGATATACGGCAGTGCGGGCATTCGTGATGCATATGCGACCGGGCGGGGTAAAATCAGGGTCCGGGCCCGAACTACCATCGAGCGGGACAAGCGGACCAGGATCATCATTACCGAGATTCCTTTCATGGTAAACAAGTCCCTGTTGGTGGAAAAAATAGCCAACCTGGTCAATCACAAGAAACTCACCGAGATCGCCGATCTCCGGGACGAGTCTGATCGGGATGGTATCCGGGTAGTAATAGACCTGAAAATGACCGCTATTCCAGAGGTCGTTCTAAACCGGCTCTACAAGCACACCCAGATGGAGACCACGTTCGGCATGATACTGCTGTCGCTGGTAGACCAGCGGCCGTGTGTGCTCTCACTCAAGAAGATGCTTCAGTATTTCCTGAAACACCGGCGTGAGGTCATTCGCCGCCGGACCATCTTTGATCTCAATAAAGCCGAAGCCCGGGCGCACATCCTGGAAGGACTGCTCATTGCCCTGGACAACATCGACCGGGTGATCGAGATCATACGCGGATCGGATAATCCGGGCGAGGCGCGGACAGCCCTGATGGAAGAGATGAGTCTCTCCGAAGTGCAGGCCCAGGCCATCCTCCAGATGCGGTTGCAGACCTTGACCGGGCTTGAGCGGAAAAAACTCGAGGATGAACTGGCCGAACTTACACAACTTATCAAGGAACTGAAAGCGCTGCTTGAATCCGAGGATCTAATAGATAAAACCATTAAGAATGAACTCTTAGAGATCAAGAAAAAGTTTGGTGACAAACGGCGCACTGAAATAGTTGGGGAGATTGTTGAATTCAATCTTGAAGACCTGATTCCCAACGATGAAATGGCTGTTATCGTCAGCCGTTCGGGTTACGTTAAACGGATGCGGCTCTCCACGTATCGCGCTCAGGCCCGCGGCGGCAAAGGGGTGGTAGCCAGCAAACAAAAAGAAGAGGACATAGTCAAGCACCTCTTCGTGGCTATGAACCACGATTATATGCTGTTTTTCTCCGATCATGGAATGGTGTATTCTCTCAAGATCTATGAGTTGCCCGAAGGCGGCCGACTGGCCAAGGGACGGCCAATTATCAATCTGGTGGACGTCAAGAATAATGAGCGAATCACCGCCATGATTCCGGTCCGGGAGTTCTCCGAAGATTTTAATCTGGTGATGGCTACTAAAAACGGCCTGATCAAGAAAACGAAGCTTTCCGATTATTCCATGGTGGCCCGGTATAAGCAGAAAGGGATCATTGCCATCCGGCTTCGTGAGGGTGATCAGATGCGCACTGTCATGCTCACCGACGGTAACCAGGAGCTTATAATCAGTACCCGGCACGGACGATGCTTGAAATTCCGCGAAACCGATGCGCGGTCGGTAGGCCGGGCATCTATCGGGGTCAGAGGTGTCAGGCTTAAAGACGATGACACGCTGGTGGATGTAGCCATTGCTCATCCGGGCACCAGTCTGCTGACGGTGACCGAGAAAGGGTACGGAAAGCGAACGGCGGTGGAGGATTACCCGATCAGGAAACGGGGCGGGGTAGGTGTTCTGGATATCCGTACCACTCCGAGAAACGGCATGGTGGTGGGCGTGAGCAGCGTGACCGATGATGACCAGTGCTTGCTGATTACCCAGAACGGCATGGTGATCAGGATTAGTGTCAAAGCCATAAGCATCATTTCCCGCCGGACCATGGGTGTCAGGTTGATCAGGCTCAATAAAGAGGACCGGGTGGTCACCTTCGAAAAGATAGATCTCCAAAAAGACGAGATTGAAGAGGAAGAGTAAAACCTGGGGGACACTGATGAAACGACTCTTTTCCCGTGAGTTCATTCTCATTCTCTTCCTGGTATTGTTTGCGTTTGCTTATTCTGCTTATCGGATGCAGAAACTCTCCATCGATACGCTTATGAAGAAAGAAGAAGCTGTCATACAGGATATCGCTATGAAGGAAGAGGAACTGAGCAAGCTGAGGAAAGTCCGGGACGAATTAAAAAGTGATCAAGGTTTGGAACGGCTTGCTCGAGAACGATTGAAAATGGTCAAACCGGGAGAGATCCTGGTTGTTCCGGTCGAAGAGGAAGGAGCCAACAAAAAGTGAATAACGACAAAATAGGTATTGGCGTGATCGGGGCCGGTTATTGGGGACCAAACTTGATCCGGAATTTCCACGAACTCCAAGAATCAGAGGTGTTATGGGTGGCGGACCTCTCCCAGGACAGCCTCGATAAAATATCCAGGCGGTATCCTTCCGTGTCCACGACACCCGACTTTAATAATGTTCTAGCTGATAAAAGAGTAAAGGCCGTGGTGATAGCCACTCCGGCTGTAACTCATTTCGAGATAGCAAAGGCTGCCCTGGAAGCGGGCAAAGATGTCATGGTGGAGAAACCGCTGACCTGCTCGGTGGAAGAAAGCGAAATCCTGGTTAAAATGGCCGGTGATCGTAACCTGGTAATCATGGTGGGACACCTGATGGTTTATCATCCGGCCATACAGTATATGAAATCCATGATCGATAAAAACGAACTGGGCCGGATATACTACCTTTATTCTACCCGGGTCAACCTCGGAAAAGTCCGGACACACGAAAACACACTCTGGAATTTCGCACCCCACGATATATCGATGATTCTCTACCTGCTGGGGAGGACTCCCGATAAAGTGAGCGCCAGTGGAGCGGCCTACCTTCAGAGCGGTATAGAGGATGTGGCTTTTATGACGCTTCATTTTCCGGACGAGACTTTGGCGCATTGTCACGTGAGCTGGCTTGATCCCCACAAAGTTCGCCGTCTCACCGTAGTTGGCGACAAGAAAATGATGGTATTCGATGATACCGCGGGAGCCGAGGTTCGCATTTACGATAAGGGAGTGGACAGAGTGCCTACCTATGAAACCTACGGAGAGTCGTTGACTATCCGTATCGGTGACATCAATATTCCTAAACTTCCGTCGCGGGAGCCATTAAAAGAAGAGTGCAGTCACTTTTTGACCTGTGTACGTGAACGTAAACAACCCGTCACCGATGGCGCCAGTGGCCTCGAAGTGCTCAAGGTGCTGGTCGGCGCCGACCGGTCTATCCGGAAAAAAGGCACCCCGGTAATGCTGGACGAGGTGGTGTCGGACGAAATAGCGGCGGAAGCCTGAACTAAAACCCGGTAAAGGATACTACTCCTTGTTGTTTCAGCAGCGGGAGTTGTGTTTGTCAAGTATGTGTTTCAAAGCCTTCAACGGATGTCGAATGAGCATTCTTGGGACCGGAAAACTTCATCACGTCTCTTATTTTTTCTCTATATTCCGTGCTGTAACAATGGATATTACATTGGCTGCAAGGTATTTTGTTTTCACGGCGCGGACATTTATCCAGCCTCTCTCCCGCATACTCCAATAAATTCCGGCATTCTTCGCATAACCCGATGTTTTCGATATGTTTCTTCTCGCAATACAGTTGAATCATTGCTTCAACTGTTTCATATTCCGCTTCAATAGCTCGCGACTTGAAACCAGGTTGGTCCATTATGTATCCACCGATCAGTATACGCAATATGTCAGTTGGCTTCAGGTAGAATTCAGGTCGATGATTTCCTGCCTGCGGAAGCAGTCGATGGTGTGGTCGTTGACCATTCCCGTAGCCTGCATATGAGCGTAGCAAATAGTGGTCCCGACGAATTTAAAACCCCTTTGACGCAGGTCTTTGCTCAAGGCGTCTGATAGTGGTGAGCTGGTCGGGTAATCACGTATGGTTTTTATATCATTGACTATCGGTCGGCCGCCGACAAAACGCCATATGTACACATCGAAACTACCGAATTCTTCCTGGATTTCGATAAACTTTTGAGCATTGTTGACGGCGGCACGCACTTTCAAGCGGTTACGGATAATTCCTGGATTTCCCAGAAGTTGTTGTATCTTCCTATCGTCATATCCGGCGACTATTTCCGGATTGAATCCATCAAAGGCTATTCGATAGTTTTCCCGTTTTCTGAGTACGGTGTACCAGCTCAAGCCGGCTTGAGCTGATTCAAGGGTGAGAAATTCAAACCACAGTCGATCATCATGTACGGGGACTCCCCACTCTCTATCGTGATAATCGACATAATCAGGTTTTTTGAGATCAACCCAGGGGCACCGGCAACGTTTTTCCATTTTTACCTTAACAGTCATATCTATTAAAATTTGTTCTGATGTCGAATACCATGGAGAACAGTGAGATTGTCATCCTGGTAAGGATGCATATACCAGGGCCGTTCTACATCACCGATCAGGCCTGGTGATATCGCGCCACTTCCATGGATAACTCTATCGACGGCACTGATTCTGGGCAGCAGGTTCATTGGTACGATATCAAAGGCAACGTTTTTCGTATGGCGAAAGGGAATCAGCCGGATAACACGGTCTAAATCAGGAACTTCATCTATAATATCGCATTTCGCTGTCATAATTGTATCTCTCTACTCTATGCCTGTTTTTCTTGATTCTTTCTTGATTTTTGAAGAGTGAGGTAGCATGATCTTCTCCTTTAGCTTATTACTCTCACGGAGATTTTACTTCTACCTAAAGCGAGTGTCAAACTATCTCTCTTTGAGATAATGAGTTACTTTGCTATACAATGAGGTGCAAGCAAGCAGGAGAGAATGGATAATTGGTTAAAAAAGGAAGAAAACACAGGCGGGCTTCGTCCCTAAAGCCCGATAAAGGCCCGGTCTTTCAAGGGCGATATGTTTTCCCCGGGCTTCTTTTGGCGGGACTTCTTCTGTATAGTCAGGTCATTTTCTGCGGCCCGTTTCTTTTCGATGACGAACATTTTATCGTCAAGAACCGGTATGTTCAGTCGTTTAACCATATCCCTGAAATGTTCACCAGAAGCACCACCGACGGGGCTTTTATCAAAGGTAATTTTTACCGTCCCATGCAGTCGCTCCTGCACGCAGCCGTCAATCTTTTGTTTGGCATGAAGCCCTGGCCGCATCACCTGGTACTGGTGTTGATTCATATCATAAACAGTTGTTTGTTGTACCGATTACTGGTCCTGTTAGGATGTTTTCACGGCGCAAGTCTGGCAGGGGCTTCTCTATTCCTGGTTCATCCGGTGCAGGTAGAGGCGGTAGCGTATATTTCAGGCGCCAGTGATCCGCTTTGTCTGGTTTTTATTTTGCTTGGTTTTCTAGCTTATATAACGGCTTTTCAACGTAAAAAGAACGGTTTGCTAGCGGTAGCGCTGCTTTGTTTTGTGGCCGCTTTGTTTTCGAAAGAGACTGCCAGCATAGTTGTTGCTCTGCTGGTGCTTCACACCGTGATCCGGTGGAACGCGTATACCGTCGACGAAAAGAAAAAAGCTGTTCTTATGAGCGGACTGACAGGTTTGTTATGTATTGGATACGTGGTTTTTCGGTTCACTGTGCTCAATTTTACCGGTAACTTCGGGTTGACCGGCGCGGACAATGTCTATACCAGTTCCTTGCTGGTGAGGGCAATTACTTTTGTGCATTCGGTGGCGGAGTACGCCGGGATGCTGCTGGCTCCGCTCCACATGTTTTTCGAGAAACCATATGAGGCCTACCTGAATATCTTTGATATAAAAGGAATGGCGGGATTTGGTATTCTCATCGTGGCAGCCGTTACCGCCTGGCGTTCGTTACAAGGCAGGAAGTATGTCTTTTTTGCCTGGAGTTGGGTATACATATGTTTGCTGCCGGTATCGGGGGTGGTTCCGCTCAATGCTATGTATTTGGACCACTGGCTCTATCTCCCATCAGTTGGCCTGGCCATGCTGGCGGCGGTATTCTGCGAGTGGTCGGCGAAAAAGATACAGTGGGAAAATACATTTATCGTGCTGGGTATCATTTTGCTGCTGCTTGGAGTACGGACGGCTTTTAGAAATGCTGATTGGTCTGATATAGCCCGTTTTTATGAACACGAGCTTGTCTACAACGAAACCTCAGCCCGGATGCACAACAACCTGGCCATGGAGTATGAGGAACGGGAAAAGTTGAAGGACGCGATTGTTCACTACCGTCGAGCCATCGAATTAAATGATACGTATGCTCAGAGTCACCACAATCTGGCTCAGATATACGCGAAGCAGGGCATGGTGAACGAGAGCCTACAGGAATTGTTCAGGGCGCTGGAAATTGATCCGACATTCATCTACAGTTATCAGACGATGCTTGCAATCTTTACCTCGCTGGAAAAACCGGAACTGGCTGCCCGGTGCCGAAAGTTGATGACACGGGTTGAGATTGGGAAAGCGATCACCTTCAATACGGTTAGGAAAACGTTTCCGGAATTCTTTTCCCCGGCAAAATAAACCGGCCGGATCCGGGGAAACCGACAAGATGGAACAGTTTCCTGAATCTGCAAAAATCGGGATTTGCCATTACCACTCTAACGAAGGTGCTTTCCCCAACTTCTACGCGGAACAGGGAACAATCTACCGACCGCTGGCCGCCTACCTGGCTCCCCTGATGTTTAAGCGCAACCAGCCGCTTGATTTGTAGCCAAATCTCGGTAGTTGACACCTCAGATATGCTTTGCTATACTCGAATGGCTTGGCAGTAGCTAGGTTTGAGGAGAGATGGCCGAGTTGGCTGAAGGCGCTCGCCTGCTAAGCGAGTGTGGGGGCACAAACTTCCACCGTGGGTTCGAATCCCACTCTCTCCGCTATAATTTTTTTAGGAAACGTGCGCCTGTAGCTCAACTGGACAGAGTATCGGACTACGGATCCGAGGGTTGGAGGTTCGAATCCTCTCAGGCGTGCTGGACAAAACGGTGAGTAACGTTAACGAAGCCTTCATGCGCGAAGCCTACCGGGAAGCGGAAACAGCCTTCTCCCGGGGGGAAGTTCCTATCGGGGCGGTTATTGTCCGTGATGGAGTGATCATCGCCCGGGGAAGCAACCGGGTCCGGGAACGCTCTGATCCCACGGCGCATGCCGAGTGTGAAGCAATACGGCAAGCATGCATTGTCACCGGAGGTTGGCGGCTTACGGGGACGACACTTTTTGTAACATTGGAACCCTGTGTCATGTGCGCCGGGGCTATGATAGAATCGCGGATTCCTGATCTGGTATATGGAGCCCCTGAGACGAGATGGGATCGCAGCATAACCCATCTTCTTTTGTGTGGAGGACGGTTTAACCACACGGTACAGGTGGTTGAAGGTGTTTTAGAAGACGAATGCCGGGCGTTGTTAAACCGGTTTTTTCATGAGCTCAGAACAAAGTAAGAGTGGAAATAGAAAGTGAGAGTGGAAAGGGGACCCGGGCGGAGGCTGGTTTTTCCTCCAAACGTGATTGCGGACATTGAGATGTAGCGTGAGCCGGGTGGTCCCACCCTCAAGCAAGAAGTTTAGAAAGTGGGAGAGATGGCGGAGTCCGGTTGAACGCGCCCGATTCGAAATCGGGTAGGCCGGTTAAGCCCGGCCTCGGGGGTTCGAATCCCTCTCTCTCCGTTGCTAAATTTACGTGAAGTTAATGAGTTTGATATTCAGGAGAGGTGCCGGAGTGGCCGAACGGGCTCGATTGGAAATCGAGTGTACGGGCAAAACCTGTACCGAGGGTTCGAATCCCTCCCTCTCCGTGCTGGTGAAAACTATGGCAGTGACCGTGCTAGGTGGGGAGCTAGCGGTGCCCTGTAACCCGCAAACCGCTCTAGCGGGGTTGAATTCCCAGTTGAGATGAAGTCTTTCAGGGCCGGCCCGGAGATTCGGGTGTTGAAGGCCGGGTCCTGCGCGGCGGAGGCTTGTGAATCCCGTCAGGTCCGGGAGGAAGCAGCGGTAAGCAAGTTACTTCGGGTGCCGCAGGGGTGCCTGGCTGGAGCCAGGACTACGGGTATCGCCTGGGGGTCCTTTAGCAGGACTGGGTGCACGGTTGCTGTCTCGTTATTTGTTAAAACTCATGGTGCGCAGCAGAGCAAGAAACGTGGAAAGTAAGGTTTGGATTGTAGAAATGGATCTTTCTCTTTGCCTTTACCGTAAATACCGGCCCAGGAAATTTTCAGAACTGGTCGGTCAAACAGTAGCAAAAAAAACACTTATGAACGCTGTCAAAACTGGCCGTGTAAGCCATGCCTACCTATTTTCCGGACCCCGGGGCACCGGGAAGACCACTGCCGCCCGCTTACTGGGTAAAGCGTTGAATTGTTTGTCGCATAAAGATGGCGAGCCATGTTGTCGATGTGATAACTGCCGGGCTGTCGACGAAGGGGCCTTTATCGATCTCATTGAGATCGACGCCGCTTCAACCAGCAGCATCGACGATATCCGTGATCTCAGGGAAAAGGTACGGTACGCCCCGGCCCGAGGACGATACAAGGTCTACATCGTCGATGAGGCGCATCAACTTCGAGGAGCGGCGGCACACGCTTTCCTCAAAACCCTGGAGGAACCTCCTCAGCATGTGGTTTTTGTACTGGCTACCACGGAACCTCACAAGTTTCTCGAGACGATTCTTTCCCGCTGCCAACAGTTTGATTTTAAGCGGATCAGTATACCGGATATCGTCAACCGCCTGCAAACGATCGCCGACGCCGAGGATATCGAAGTTTCCAATGAGTGTCTGTCGCTGATCGCCCGGGGAGCTGAAGGCGGTATGCGGGACGCCATCAGTCTTATGGACCAGGTTGAGTCTTTTGAGGTTAAACGGATCTCCCTCGAAACCGTGGAAGATCTTCTCGGCACAGTCCGGGAAGAAATATGTTCAGAGATACTGTCATCCATTGTCAACGGCAAACGTGACCGGCTCATAGAGATGGTGGACAATCTCATGGCCGCCGGCCGAGACCCTTATCAGTTGGTCGGCGCCCTGACAGAGCATATTCGGAAGATGATCCGTGTACGGCTGGGTGTTGATCGGGAAGGATTCTACGAAAATGACCGGAAAGACGCTACTTCGCTATCGGTTACCGAATTGACCGGTATAATGGAATCGTTGTTCAACTGTCTCCGAGACATGCGTCTCACGAAAGAAGAAGGGGTTGCGCTTGATCTTATGTTGATGGAACTCATCAACAGCCGTGGCGAAGCAAAAAAGACACCGGTTCTGGATAGTAAGGTTCCTCTTCAGGAAACAGGTGATCAGAAAAAGAGTTATGACCAACCAAAACCGGTATCCAGGAAGGCAGCCGTGAAAGAACAGGCAACGGTAAAAAAGAAATCAAAGCCGGTGCTGGAAGTCCCGGATGAAAAAGTTCAACGTCGTAAAAAAATGCCGCTCCCCGAATTAGCGGTCGAATTAGCGAAAGAACTTCGCCAGTCCTCGGAAAAAGAACAAGAAGGGGAAAGTGTTCAGGACGCTGTTAGCTGTGCGGAAGAAGAAATTTTCAGGTTGTCTCATGACCAGGCGCCTTCGGTGCCGGAAGCCGTATCCTTTCCCGCCGCCGAGGGGGCAAAAAATTCTGTTTTGTCACAGCTGATGGACAAACTCAAGTCGAACAATAAAATGCAGATCCACGCGCTCTTAAAGGAAGCCGTTGGAGAAAAAGTAATTGGTGAGACGATGCATATCTATTTCCCGGATAAATACCGGTTTCACGTGGAGAAACTTAAAACCGACTCCAAGAGGCTCCTTCTGGAAGACATGGTAGGAAAGATACTTGGTGACAGTTACCGGGTTGAGGCCGAAATCATGACAAAAAAAGCAGGCGAACCTGAAAGACAGGAGGATGGCGCAATGGAAAAAGACCTGTTGGACCATCCTACAGTGAAAAAAGTACAGAAATTATTTGGCGGTAAGATTGTTGGAATAAAGGAGGACTAATCATGGGCAAGGGCAAATTTGGTGGTATGGGCGGTATGGGGGATATTCTCAAGCAGGCCCGTATGGTTCAGGAAAATTTGCAGAAAGCGCAGGAAGGTTTGGCGGCAAAGGTAGTGGAAGGAGCAGCCGGTGGTGGTGTCATCAAAGTAAAAGCAAATGGAAAACAGGAAGTCTTGTCCATTTCTATTGAATCAGGTGCACTGCCCGATCTTTTATCCCTTCCTGAAGGAACGGAAATAGGCGAAGAAGATGCGGAGATGCTAGCGGATATGGTTCTCTGTGCTGTCCGTGATGCGCTCTCCAAATCTCAGGAGATGGCTACCAAGGAGCTGAATCAAGTGACCGGCGGTATGCTTCCTCCCGGTTTATTTTAGGTATAATGAGTTTTACCGGTGCCGTATTCAAAAAACATCTATCCTCCCAGTTTTAGACGGGCGGTTGACCATCTGTCTAAACTGCCCACTATAGGCCGTAAAACTGCCATTAAGCTCGCGTTAAAACTGCTTTCCTGGGACGAAGAAGATGTTGATTATTTGGCTGAGGCTCTCAAAGAACTGAAAAGTAACGTCTCTTTTTGCCGGGTATGCTGGTTTTTTTGTGAAGAGGAAACAGGTTGTCCGTTCTGTTCCGATCCTGGCCGCGACAGCACACTCCTTTGTGTGGTGGAAAAACCCCAGGATGTTGTCAATATCGAGATGACTGGCCGATACCGGGGACTGTATCATGTACTGGGAGGCTTGATATCGCCTCTGGACGGTCTTGGCCCTGAAAAACTGGCGATCGGATCCCTGCTTGAACGATGTTTGCCGGGAAAAGAAGTGCGGGAAATTGTACTGGCTGTCAGCCCATCCGTTGAAGGCGAAACTACGGTGTTGTATATCGCCCGTTTGCTTTCCGGCAGTCCTACCAGAGTTACCCGGCTTGCTTCCGGTCTCCCCGCCGGCGGCGACATCGAGTACACCGATCAACTGACCCTGGGGAGAGCGTTTGATGGACGGCTCACGCTTTAACCCGCCGGCGCCTCCGCAACCTCGCGACGGAGGCTCATGAAATATGCAGGCTAACCCCCGGCGGCCGCTCAGAATTTTGTATTTTACGCAGTATACGTTTCCCGATCCCGGAGCACCAGCTGTCAGAAGCTTTGATTTTTCGCGTATGTGGGCTGAGTCCGGACACGAAGTAACTGTTGTGGCGGCTGTGCCGGGATTCCGTACGGGGGCTGAATTACCGGGTTATCAGGTCCATAAATTCATTCATGAACGATCCGGCGATGTCCGTTTTTTGAGATGTCCTCTTCCATCAGTCGGTATTCAAGGACCGTTGAAACAAATCCTCGGACAAGCTGTATTTGCCGGTAATGCAGCGGTTTTGACTATGGCCCTGTGCCGTCGCTGGAAACCGGATGTGGTGTTGGCTTCCGTACCGGAACTATCAGTGCTGCTTCCCGCCTTGACAGCGGTATACATGAGTGAGACTTCTTTTATTCTAGAAGTGCGGGATATCTGGCCCGATGAACTCGTTTCCCTTGGTTTTCCATCCTGCGGTCCGCTACCGTTTTTGGTGGAGAGTGTGCTCAAAACGGCTTATCTTCGGGCCGATCACGTTGTGACGGTAACAAAAAAATTTGGAGATCGGCTTCGAGATAAAGGAGTATCTCCGGCGAAAATGACGGTGGTACCTCATGGGGCTGATCTTTCTTTCTTCAGACCGTTGCCAAGAATGAACTGGCTCAGGGAGGAGCATGGATGGGGAGAAGATATTTTTGTCCTGTTGTACGCAGGCAACATGGGTCGAGCTCAGGGAATTGACATGCTGGTTCAAGTGGCCCGGAATCTCCCGGATTCTATAAAAATAGTGCTTATTGGCAGCGGCAACCAGCGCTCTCGCATCCAGCGCAACGTAAGATGGAACTCCTTCGGGAATATTGTTGTTTTACCCAGTCAACCCCGGGCTTCAATGCCCTGGGTATACGCGGCTGCCGATGCGGTTGTCGTACCGCTCAAGGGAGTCCCTGTTTTAGAAGACGCGGTTCCCTCAAAACTGGCCGAAATAATGGCTTGCGGAAAACCGGTCATTGCTTCCCTGGCTGGTGTGTCGGCGGAACTGGTAGAGCGGGCAGGTGCCGGTATTGTAGTCGAACCGGACAACCTGTATAACATTGTCCGAGCGGCAATTGATTTATCTGCAAAACCGAAAAGTGAGTTATTAAATATAAGCCATGCTTCCCGAACTTTCGCAGAAAAATATTTTAATCGTCATCAGCACGCCATGATGTATGAAAAGATACTTTTGGACGTCGCTGAAAGTTGATGCTGGCGCCATGTTACTGATAGGGTAGGATAGACGCTGATAGTCAAGCAAGAAAGATATTTGAGATTTTTTTACCCGGGCGGAGGCTGGTCCAGTCCGCCATAGGTGAGGGCGAACATTGAGGCATAGCGTGAGCCGGGTGGTCCCACCCTCAAGCAAGAAGTGTAGAAAAGTGAGGTTGGAGCGATTTGAAGAATAGGCGAGTACAATATTTTATCGATAAGCCTTACCAGCTCCGGTTTTCGCTGCTTATGCTGGTGTTAGTCATCGTTTCTCAGATTATCACTATCTGGTACATGGCTGCCATCGCCCGTTTGGTATTGAGCGATAAGTTTCCGGCTGAAGCTCTGGTGGAGGTGTGGGGTGAAATGAAAAATGAGATTTGGGACAATCACCGGAGCAAAGTCATTTTTCTCCTGGGAATCGATTTACTCCTGGCTTTTATTGCCGGTTTGTTTTTTTCACACCAGATAGCCGGGCCGGCCACATCAATCAAGCGCGTGGCCGAAAAATTTAAGGAGGGTGACTTGTCCGTAACGTTCAAGGTACGTAAAGGAGATAGTCTCCAAAATGTGGCTGCTGAACTCAACAACTCAGTGCTTGTGTATCGGAACCGGATAAGTGAGCTCAAACGTTTAACCGATATTATCCGCCAAACAGAAGAACGTCTGTTTCCTGAAGAACAGGAAGTCCTCCAGGAGATATCCCGCATACTCGGGACATTAAAAACCGAACCGACAGAGCAGGGATGACAGAAAGTATGGTGATAGGATGTATGGGAACAACCCCTATATGCACGGTTCACGGCCCCGGTATGTGCCGTCTTCGGTACGGCTGCGAGTTCTTTTTGGCGGGTTTTTCAATCAATTTGGCTGGTTGTTTTTCGGGTTCGGCCTGATTTTCGTATGGTTTTTTGCTTTCAACGCCGATTTCAGCTCACTCTTTCTTTTCCGGGGACCGCTAAAGAATCTTGAGGGTGTTATAAACAGTATAGAAAAAACCGGTGCGTCAGAGGGCGGCAGCCGGAGTAGTAGTGGAGCCCCTATCTATGCCTATCGCTACACATTTTTTCTGGACGAGGTGGAGTTCTCCGGTGTGTCGTATCGCACAGGTAAACGATTCAAGGTCAATCAGTGTGTCACCATTGAGTACCCGGTGGGAAACCCGTCCATAAGTCGAATCGAGAATATGCGGCGAGCTATCTTCGGTCCGATTGTGGGGTTTGTCATTATCTTCCCTCTTGTGGGCGCCGTATTTATTATTGTTGGCGTGAAAAACGGTCTAAAGGCAAACCGTTTGCTGACTGACGGTCGTCTGGCTCTGGGATCATTGAAGTCGAAAGAGACGACCAACACCAGGATAAACAAACGTATGGTTTACAAGCTGACGTTCGAATTTGAAGCACCAAACGGTCAATCTTACCAGGCAGTGGCTAAAACCCATTTGCCGGAAACGCTAGAGGATGAGGAGCGGGAGCAATTACTCTACGACCCGGTCCAGCCTGATGCAGCCGTCATGTTGAACAGCCTGCCCGGTTCTCCGGCTCTGGACGATTCCGGGAATGTTTACTTCAAGTCAGCTGTGGGACCGGCGTTGCTCGTGCTATTTCTTCCGGCGGTCACCATAATCGGTCATGGTTTATTCCTATGGAAAAAATTTGTGACATGAAAGATAATTTGGGTGCTTGTTTAACATACCTATGGGGAGTATCCTGACAGGAGGAGGATAAGTTAATTGCTTTCTCGAAAGAATGCGGCCGTCTTTTTTGGAGCTATGCAACGTCTTCTTGCCAGTGGTGTCCCGGTCGAACGCAGTTTCACCATGGTGGCAGAGGGGGGGTATCCCCTGAATCTTAAACGTGCCGCCCGTCAGATGAAAGAGGATGTGTCCAGAGGACTATCCGTCGACGAGATATTCAAACGTGCGGGGAAGTTGTTCAGAACATACGAGGTGGATATTATCAGCGCTGCCTGTGAAAGCGGCCGGCTTGATGAATGTTTCGGTGTTCTTTCCAGGTCTGCCGAGCATGAGGCCGCGCTGAAAGCCAAGATAGTCAGAGCACTGATCTATCCAATATTTATTCTGATAGTATCGTTGTTTCTACTTCCAATTCCCACTTTTTTTACCGATGGCCTTTATGTCTACCTTCAGACGGTCGGTCAGAATGCTTTGTTGTTTCTTGGGATACCGGTGGTTTTGACTATTCTTATTAAGATTTTGCGCTCCGGCCCAGCTTGGATCCCGTTTAGCTATATTCTCAATGTCGTTCCGCTGATCGGCAGTTTGCTCAGAAAAATAGCTATGACCAGATTCCTTCGTATTCTGGGAGCTATGTATGCTTCCGGTGTACCGGTGGCCAGGGCAACTGAAATGGCGGCCAATACCATGGATTATCCCCCGCTTTCAAACCCGGTCCTGAAAGGTATCTCAAGTATTAGTGCCGGCGGTACATTGACATGTGTTTTAGCTATGGTTCCACGTTTTCCCTCTGAAACGCTCGAAATGATCCGGGTGGGAGAAGAATCAGGTACCGTAAGTGAAAACCTCGACCGTTCTGCCGTATTTATGGAAGACTCAGTCCAGCATGTGTTGAGTATTATCAGCTCGATCCTGGGCCCGCTGGTATTAATTTCCGTAGGTCTTTCTATCGGCTATCGTCTCTATCAGCGAATGGACAGCTTCTCTTTAACAATGCCGGATCTGGATATCTAACTCGCATATATTACCAGTTCTACTGCTAAAACCACGAATTCACACGCATCTTCGAACAAATTACCCGGTCAGGCCGGGACATGATCCTGCTCCCCTCTGCCCCTGCAATTCCTTGACTCTCGTTTGGCTTTATCTTTATAATATAAAGCTATACAATATATATAAAGGAAGGTGTTTCTTTGCAGGACACGGAGTCACAGACACGATTTCTTGTTTTCCTGATCGCTGGCGCTATGTTGGTCGGTTTGTTGGTTTGTGTATTTATCCCCGAATATCGATTCGATAATAATCTTAAAACGAACCGCGAATATTATCCGGAAGGTGTCAGGATAAAGCCGGTTGCCGGGATAACCCAGGAACAAACCAAGACTCCTTGAAGCTGTAAATGATTCCGGTAGACCAATTCTTTTAAAGACTATGAACGAAGAGAGTAAAATACAGACATTCATTCGCAAGTTGATGGAACTTATGCCGATAGCAGCGGCCTATCTGGTGGTGGGTATTGCCATCAGATCCGTGGTTGAGGTGCCCTACAAGTACACTCCTGCCCTGTGGGTCGCCTGCGTTGTTCAGGCTGTCATATTGGTATTTCTTCTCTTAAAAATACAGTTCCGGGCAACTCTCTGGTATGACCTCGACAAGATAGCCCTGATTCTGTTGGCTATCATCTTCGGCATAGGTCTTTACGGAAACGAACTGGCTGCTACTCAAGGAGTGGGCAGTGAGAAACACATAGCACATTTTAAAGACATGAATCCCTGGGAAGAGACGGTATTGTGGGGAAAAGTGGTTAAAGACCCGGATATCCGGGAAGGAAAGACCTATCTGGCTGTCAAACCGAACAAAATCCAGAAATTGGCCAAACGAGGCCGGCGGGGTGGAGCTATCAGAGGGGGAGTTGAAGAGATCCATGATGGATTGGTGTGGGTCTCGGTAAAACCGGAGATCGGTCGTAAGTATTTTCAGCTCGAGTTCGGTACGGAGGTAAAACTACGTGGTAACCTCTCCATGCCCGCTGCGGCTACCAACCCAAACTTTTTTGACTATCAGCGGTTTCTCAGGAACCAGGGGTATTCCGCCAGTATGACTGTCAACCGTCCGGATATGATACAGATCATGGGACAGGCAGAACCGAATTTCCTGGTACGGTTTTCGTTGGGTATCAAACAAAAGTTTCTCAGATTGATCAAGATGACCATGCCGTACCCGGAGTCGGCTTTCCTGGGAGGGGTCCAACTGGCCTTGCGGGGTGGAGTATCAGCGGAAGTTCAAGAGGATTTCCGTTCTTCCGGTGTCTCGCATGTACTGGCGGTGTCGGGACTGCACGTAACGATCATTACCGCAATGTTCTGGGCTATATTCTACCTTTTACGGGTTCCTTCAAAGATCAGTGTCCCTCTCATAATCTTCTTCCTGCTGGTGTTTACCATCATTACCGGCTGCCGGCCGTCCACGTCTCGGGCAGCCATGATGAACAGCCTGGCCCTGCTGTTAATGGTCTATTCCGGCGCCGCTCTTAAATCGTCTATAGTTTTCGGTGTTTCCGTGGCGGGAATCGTTGTTCTGGCAAACCCCAATCTCGGTGGCCCGCTGGTGGCTTTTGATCCCGGTTTCACGCTTTCTTTCGTGGCTATTTTGTCCCTGGCCATCTTGACAGATCCGGTTACCGAATTTATGGACCGGCATCTCAATGGGATACCGCTCTGGGTATTTTTTGCCGGGGTCCTGGTCTGGGCGGCAGGGATCTCGTCAATCCCGTCTTTGGTCTATACCATGAAATTCCATTTTATGATGATGATCGGCACCATCGGTCTTATCATCACCGCCACCTTTTTCCAGGAGATGCCTGAAGCCGCCTGGATTATGCGTCCCCTGTCTTCAGGCGGTCGTTTTCCCGTTGTCAATGAAACCAGGTTCACCGACCTACCGGAGTTTCTCAAAGGCTTTATCGGAGCGCAGGGCGCTATCCTGCTGGGAATGATGTGGCCTCTTTCCGCTTATTACTTCCAGCGGATATCGCTGTCGGCACCCTTTGCCAATCTCGTCGCCATCCCCCTGATTGGTATTATCGTGCAGATCGGCATGATTGCCAGTTTGCTCGGTGTTATTCCGGTCGTGGGACCGTGGCTCGCGCTCTCGCTCAATGCGTGCAACTGGCTGCTGGTGAAATTATTCCTCTTTATCGCCCACTTTTTTGCTGTGCTGATGGAGTATCCCTGGGTCCCCAAACCAACGTTACTGCAACTGGTGATTTACTACCTGGTGCTTATGGCTTTTGTAAAAAGGGAAGTAATCGGGGAGTTTTTTATCATTCAACTCGAGTCGATTCGCTCCGGGATGGCTTCGACAGGGAAAAAAATCCTGGCTTTTTCCAAACTGGCCCTGGTGATAGCATTGACCGTTGTTTTGCTGCCGGCCAGCATCCTGGCTTCCCGGGAGACCCTGGTAAAGTTGTCGTTCCTGGATGTGGGATTGGGTAATTCCGTACTGATCGAGATACCCGGGCAGCGGGCGGTAGTCATCGACGCCGGAGATCTCAATATTCGCTATGATATGGAGACCGGAGAGCGGGAAACCTTCAGTTCGGGTGAAAGAGTACTTTTCCCGGTTCTGCTTGGTAAACGTATCTCCCGGATTGATGTGATTATGACCTCTCCACTGCTGCCATGCGCCGGAGGTATCCAGGCTTTAGTTGACCGGCACGGAAAAGAAATCGATATTGGAAAAATAATTACTGGTCTACCTATTAGCAGTGAGGACGCAACTCTCTCGGACGAGGATCTGCTCAGGAAACTCGGCGGCGATAAATTGCTGGAACGCAGCAAAGGAAACAGATCTCTTAGGGAGATGTGCAGCAACCTTAAGGCGATCCTGTCCATGGCCGGCGAAAAAAGTATTCCGCTGATTCAGGTAGGGGAGGGGGACGTCATCGAATCAGGCTCTTGCCGGCTCGAATTTCACCAGCCCACAGGAAGTAATTTAGGGTTGGAAGACAAATCACTGGTTGTCAAATTCGTCCACAATAAAGTGTCTGTTTTATATGCCAGCTATCTCAACAATAAGGGAGAGAAATCGTTAACGAAATCGTTGGGTGAAAAGCTCAGGAGTGATTTCATGAGTGTCCCGGCCAACGGTACTAAGGAAGCTTCAACTAAAGATTTCGTTGAAGCGGTGGCGCCACAATACGCGGTGCTTCAGTTCGGCTATAACCGGGAAAAGAAAGGTCTGCAGTTCGAATGGGACCGGGACACCAGCAAGCGGTACAAGAAGCTTGGCGTCAAAGCGCTGGTTACCGACAGGAACAATCACGGAGCGGTGGAGATCATCTCCGACGGAGAAACCCCGATGGTAAATTCATTGCTTCGTGGAAAAATACATTAGTTAAGACCGGTAGTGTTGGATAGGTTTAGAAAGTAAGGGATTGCTATGAAACTGGTGGTGGTACTGCTTCTGATACTCAATCTGGTCTGCGCAGTAGCTATGACCTGGTACCGGGTAGGCGGAGAAGTGTTTGAAAGCTGGGACGACGTTTTGTATCGTCAGACTCGTCTGACCCGGTTAATGCCTGAAGAGACGAACCGTACACCACTGGGAAAAACCGGGCAGGAAGGAGTCCATACCGACGCCCGGGACGCCGTGGCTTTCGAACTTCACGACGACGAGAAAGGTGTCGCCGCCGGGAAAATCAATATTAACAAGGCGTCGGTCAGGGAATTGACACAACTTCCACGGATCGGGAAGGGGACGGCGGAAAAAATAATCAAGTATCGCGAGGAAAATAACGGTTTCAAAGGGATCGAAGAAATTATGGAGGTACCACGGCTTGGTCAATCGGTCTTTGACGGTTTGAAAGACCTCATTACCGTCGGCAATGTTCCCCAACCTGCGCCGGTAACAACGACCGCACCGCCGGAAGTTGTCACCGGGAGTGGAAAACCGTCTAAACCGGTGGCGGGCCCGGCGATTTCAACCGCTGGTCTGATCAATCTCAATACCGCTACGGTGAAAGAATTGATTAAGCTGCCACGAGTAGGTAAAGGTACAGCGAAAAAAATAGTAACATACCGAAAGCAGCACAACGGATTCAAAAATATCGAAGAAATCATGGAACTTTCGCGGTTTAGCAAATCAGCCTTTGATGGGTTGAAACATTTAATTACCGTAGGAGGAAGCGGTCCATCGGCAGTTAAGCAGGGAACTGTTGTGGCTTCTGCGCCCAAACCGAAACCTTCATCGGTGGTATCGGCTTCGGGCACTCCCAGCCTGGTGAACATCAATACCGCCACGGTGAAAGAACTGATGGAACTACCCCGGATAGGCAAGGGAACCGCGGAAAAGATCGTCAAACTTCGTGAGGAACGCGGCGGGTTTAAGAAAATAGAGGACCTGCTTGAAGTTCCGCGACTAAGCCAGTCCGCTTTAGATGGACTGAAACATTTAATTACTTTAGGAGGAAGCGGTACACCGGCTGGGGGGGCAGAACCCGATACCGTAGTGGCACCCAAACCAAAACCCGCGTCACCGGCACCGGTTCCAACCACGCCGCCGGCCACTTCCGGCCTGGTGAACATCAATACCGC
>CAZQHK010000004.1:106947-112936 GCA_964593455.1 uncultured bacterium | reverse complement strand
CACCGGTTCCAACCACGCCGCCGGCCACTTCCGGCCTGGTGAACATCAATACCGCTACGGTGAAAGAACTGATGGAACTGCCCCGGATAGGGAAAGGCACCGCGGAAAAAATAGTCAAGCTTCGTGAGGAACGCGGCGGCTTCAAAAAGATCGAGGAACTGCTTGAAGTTCCGCGGCTCGGTCAGTCCGCCTTCGATAAGTTTAAACATCTGGTCACCGTGGGAGCGGGTGGATCGTCGACCGGGGTGGAAAAACCTGCTACCGTAGTGGTGCCCAAACCAAAACCCGCGTCACCGGCACCGGTTACAACCACGCCGCCGGCCACTTCCGGCCTGGTGAACATCAATACCGCCACGGTGAAAGAACTGATGGAACTGCCCCGGATAGGCAAAGGAACCGCGGAGAAAATAGTCAAACTTCGTGAAGAACGCGGCGGCTTCAAGAAAATAGAGGAACTGCTTGAAGTTCCGCGACTCGGTCAGTCCTCCTTCGATAAGTTTAAACATCTGATCACTGTGGAAGGGGGCGGGTCATCATCCACAGTGCGGGAACCAACCTCCGGCGGTGAACCCGCGCGGAAACCTGTACCAGCGGTCAAATCGACGGGAAAGATCAATCTCAATACCGCCACGGCCGAAGAACTGATGCAGTTGCCCTGGGTGGGTCCGGGCGCCGCTGAAAAAATCATTCAGTATCGAACAAGCAACGGGAAATTTTCTTCGATTGACGAACTGCAGAATATTTCCGGGTTCTCCCCGGCCATAATCAAGCAGATTGAGGGACAGGTGACGGTAGAGTGAAAGTAAAAGAGAACTATGGTTGCTAATAAAAACGGATTAGAAGATTACGCCGACCTTTACGACCTTTTTGAAGAGGAAAGTTCGGACGGACCGGTCGAGCCTACTCAAGTTAGTTTCGGTATAGCGTCCTACCTGGCAGTGATCTTGCTCGTTTCTTTGACGCTGGTGTTTTCCGCTCTGGCTATCGATTACAAATCAGGTGATCTAGCGGTTGGAGCTCCCGCTGAAGGTGCCCCGCCGTATCTTATTGTTTCAATGCTGGATGTGGGGCAGGGTGATGCCATTTTTATCCGGACGCCGGATAATTACACGGCGCTGATCGATGGCGGCGACCGCGGTACGGAATATTCACCTTTTGACGGCGGCCGCGATGTGGTGCTTCCCTTCCTTAAGCAGCAGGGTATTGAAAAAATAGATACCATGATAATGAGTCACGCTCATTCCGATCATGTCGGCGGGCTGTTGGAGGTGATGGAAAATTTAAAAGTGGGAGAAGTTCTCGAATCTGGGGAACCCTATCCTTCCGGGACTTATAAAAAATTCCTGCGAATCGTCAAACAGAAGAAGATCAAGTATCGAAAGGTTACCGATAAGGGATTCGAACCTGTACTAAGCTGGGGTAAACATGTGTTTGCCCAGGTCCTGGCACCGAAAAAACTGTCCAAAGGAACCAGTTCAGACACGAACAATAATTCAGTGATACTCTATATGCGGTACGGGAAGACCAGTTTTCTGTTTACCGGTGACGCGGAGAGCGAGTTGGAGAGCGAACTGATCAGGTATGGAAAACAGCTTAAAAGTACGGTTTTGAAAATTGGCCATCACGGTTCTGACACAGCCAGCAGCCCCCGGTTCATGAAACTTGTCAATCCGGACTATGGAACTATCATGGTGGGTAGAGGCAACAAGTTTGGGTTACCCTCCCCCACGGTGTGTGAAGAATACATCGAAATGGGCACAAAACTGCTTCGCACGGATTACAATGGCACTATCATTTTCGTCAGCAACGGCGAAGAAGTCCGGGTATACAAAGAAAGAGGATAACCGCTATGGGTCGGTATTACAAAGCAAAAGTTCGTCTGCCGGTTCGGGTTACTCCTCGTGATGTCGGGATATTTGGTTTCTGTGCCGTAAAGTGGAATTTCTGGAGGAAAACCCGGAATTTATCACCATCTTTGCTCCGACTGAAGGTGGAGGAACTTTTGGCGAGAAGTGATCTTTCCTCATTGGAAAAACGGGATCTGGGTACGTTTCAACGGTTGGTTGCCAGTCAGGAAAAAGTTGTAAAAACTGGGGAAGGGATTTCCGAACGATCCCGAGTTGCCCTATCGGTTGATCCCGTTGCCAAGTTTTTCTTTGCTCTGGGTACAACCTGTGCCGCTCTGGCGCTGGTTGCTTTGTTGTAGAGAGGGGTAGAGAGTTAACGTGTTTGTTATTGCCGCTGCTATGGGTGTTCTGGCGTTGGTTTTTTACGGTTTGGCTGGTTATCGAGTCCTGCATGGACCGGGAATTCAACAAACACCCATGGCAAAATCTCAACTCGTCTCCAGCGACATGGAATCCGATGATAAGGGAGTTATTAAAAAACTGATAGGCCAGGCTGTGTTGATCGGCCAGCCTGATGGTTTGGCTCCGGTTGATGGAAAACCGGCTCCGGTAAAACGGGTGCTAACTGTCCCCGACGATCCCTTGAAACTCAAAGAATTCAATGAAATAACCAGGATGGAAATCACCTCCTTTGCGTTTTTATTGGAAGAAAAACTAGGAAAGAAACCGCCCAAAGGGATACTCAAGTACCCCGGCCGGGAACAACGTGAAATTATATTTACCCGTGAGGATGAGGAACAGGTGATGGGTTTAATCGAGCAGGTAGTTAAGAGCACTGTCACCAAAAAGAATATTCGACGGAACCACACGTTATCGGAAAAATGTCTCAAATGCGATTTCAATGCCGTATGTGAGCAGCGAGTAACTTGAAAGGAGTAGTTGAGTGACCAACATTGTAACAACTGACGATGACTTGAAAAATACACTGAAAAAAATTCCGAAAGTGGACCTTCATGTCCATCTCGACGGTGCGCTCAGAGTACAGACAATATGGGATCTGGCTAAGAAAATGAACCACCCTCTTCCGGTGGACAATGTAAAAGATCTTGCTTCGAAGGTGCGGGTATCACCGGATTGTAAAAGTCTGGGAGATTTTCTGGCTACCTTCGATGTCTTTTATCCGCTACTGAAGGACTGGGACGCCATGAACCGTGTGGCGTATGAGTTTTGCGAGGACATGGCCGCGGAGAACGCCCGCTACGTGGAGGTACGCTTTGCCCCGGTACTCCAAGAAGCGGAAGGGTACTCCATGCGTGACGTGGTGATTAGTGTCCTGGCCGGCTTGGAAAACGGCGGCCGTGATTTTGGGGTGGATGTCAAAATCATCCTCTGCTGCTACCGTACCGAGGCACCCGAGAGTTCTATCGAGACCGTGAAGATAGCCAAGGAGTTTCTGAACAGGGGAGTCGTCGCCATCGACCTGGCCGGCTTCGAAGGGGCCGCTGCCCATCACCATAGCAAAGCTTTCGATCTGGCAATGAGCGAGGGTATCCCCATCACTATTCACGCCGGCGAAGCCGGAACTTCTGAGAACATCAAGGAAGCCATACACAACCTGGGGGCTACTCGTATCGGGCATGGAGTGCATCTCAAAGACGACCCGGAGCTGCTGCAACTCGTTATCGATCGGCAGATCCCGCTGGAGATGTGTCTAACATCCAATGTGCAGACGCAGGTGGTGAGCGATCTGGATACCCATCCTTTTCCGGAGTATTACCGCAGCGGCGTGTATGTTACACTCAACTCCGACGATCCGGGAGTTTCTAATATCACACTCACCCATGAGTTAGATTTGGCGCATTCGAGGTACGGACTGTCCCTGGAAGAGCTTGCCGGAATAGAGTTGAACGGCCTGCGGGCGGCGTTTGTTCCAAACGAGATGAAAAACAAATTGATCGAGGAGTATACACGCGAATTCGCCGCTCTCGGAATAGAAGCTAAATAAAACAGTCATCCACTGACCAAGCGAGTCAGGCAATGACGATTCTAATGCGGTTGAAGACCGCGTGATAGAAAGAGAAAGAAAGTGTAGGTAGAAATTGAAAGTGTAGAAAGTAAGGTGAGGGAGATGAAAGGCGAAGCTAAAATAGGTGTCATCGGCGGCAGCGGTGTCTACGAGATGGAGAAGTTGACCGATACGAAATTGGTCAGGATTTCCACCCCCTTTGGGGAACCGTCGGATGATATCCTGCTGGGAAACATCGGCGATCGCCGGGTAGCTTTCGTCCCCCGCCACGGCCGGGGCCACCGGTTCTTTCCGGCGGAAGTAAACTACCAGGCAAATATCTATGCTTTAAAACAGCTGGGTGTCGAACACGTGCTGGCTTTCAGCGCTGTGGGGAGTATGAAAGAAAAGTACGAACCCCGCCACATTGTAATTCCCGACCAGTTATTTGATCGCACAAAGGACCGTCCTTCCACCTTTTTTGGAGATGGCATCGTAGTTCACGTAGGATTTGCCGATCCGTACTGTCCGAACTTGTCCGGAGTCATGCACCAGACCTGCAAAGATCTGGGCCTTACATCCCATCTGGGCGGGACCTACGTCTGCATCAACGGCCCGCAGTTCTCCACCCGGGCCGAGTCGCGGATCTACCGGCAGTGGGGAGTGGACGTCATCGGTATGACCAACCTGCAGGAAGCCAAACTAGCTCGCGAAGCCGAGATCTGCTTCACCTGTGTTGCGCTGGTCACCGACTACGACGTATGGCATCAGGGTGAAGAGGATGTTTCCGTGACAGCCGTGCTGGACAATCTCCGGGCCAACACCGAGAATGTCAAACGTATGGTAGAATCGGTAGTTCCCAGGATTCCACTTGGCCCGCGCGCGTGCTTCTGTGGCAAAGCGTTGCAGGGAGCCATCATGACCTCGAAGGACAAGATACCGCCGGAAACGAGACGAGCGGTGGATCTGTTGATCGGAAAGTATTTGTAGAGGAAAGCTAAAAAAAGCTGCTAAGAAACGAAATGACTAGAAAGGTAGATTACAGATAGATTATGAGTAGTGAAACTATTGATCTCGCAATCATTGGATATGTTACCAGGGACGAGATAGTCAATGTCGACCGTCAGGGGGATCGGGT
Organism: uncultured bacterium; assembly: GCA_964593455.1. Classification (GTDB taxonomy): domain Bacteria; phylum Muiribacteriota; class CAYSPT01; order CAYSPT01; family CAYSPT01; genus CAZQHK01. Next base: position 107,946 of record CAZQHK010000004.1, on the reverse strand, counting down.
TGCCTATATCAGCAACGGTGGCGTGGCCTCGTATTTTGCCCTGTCCGCCGCCGCTATCGGTGAGCGGACAGGTATTTGTTCCCTGGTGGGTCCGGACTTTAAGGACCCCCTGTTCGATTCGCTTCGGGAAAATTCGGGAATCGATCTGGAGGGCATCTGCATGGAGGCCCCGGTAACGTATGAAATATTTGTTATCATCCGGTATGACGGCGATAACTTCGGTGTCAGGATGTATAGTGTTGGGAATATTCTCCCTCACCATGTTCCTGATTCCTACCTGAAAGTCCGCGGTATCCACATCGGTGCCCTGGTGGGCGAGGTTCCCGCGGAAACGGTGAAATCAGTGCGGGAACGGTCCGACGCCGTGATTTGCCTGGACGCCCAGGGATATGTCCGGAACTGCCAGGACATCAACCTGGTGCCTCCGGAAATGTTCACCTGGTACAAGGACCTGGGGGCCACCGACGAGGAAATAGCCCTGTGGAAAGAACGCAAATACGAGGTGGACAATCCTGGACCGTGGAAAGAAATGGACCAGTTCATTCCCCACATCAATATCCTGAAGATGAACAACTATGAGATATGCCAGATGACCGGATTGGAAAACTACATGGATGCTCTGGCCGACCTGGAAAATAGGGCCAACCGGCTCAACAAAGACCTGGTTACGGTGGTAACTCTGGGTGCGGCAGGCAGCCTGATAGCTTACAATGACGCCGGCGTTCGTAAGGTAATGAAGATGGGCACTATACCTACCAACGTCATCGACACCATCGGTGGCGGAGACACTTACGCAGCCGGGTTCCTGGCGGAGTACAGCCGGTCTCGTGATCCCATCGCCGCCGGACGTTACGCCACGGCGGCATCGTCGTTGGTATGCGAAGTGGCCGGCCCGTTGAAGGAAGCACAGACGGAAAAAGTCCAGGAGAAGATTGCCACGGCCAAGCAGGTTTTAAACCCAGAGCCGATAGATTTATCGATAGGTCTGGAAAATTAGAA
>CAZQHK010000004.1:0-106847 GCA_964593455.1 uncultured bacterium | reverse complement strand
GTAGCGTAAGCTTGGTGGTCCCACCCTCAAGCAAGAAAAGATAGAAAGTAAGGAGGTGTGTCCTGCATGACAAATTCAATCCCTACATTGATAGCTATTGGCAGGATTAACCATGATATGATTTACATCGAGCAGAAAGTGGACGAAGAGTACCGCATTGCGGAAAGCCTGGGTGGCGCCGCCGCATACGCCGGTCTCGCGGCCGCGGCTCAGGGAGAGAAGGTCGGGCTGGTTTCTTTCGGTGCTAAGGAACTTCTCAGCGATCCTATGTACACCGCTCTGGGAGACAATCCCGGTGTGGACCTGTCCGGAGTGAAATTCTCCTACGACAAGATGCCCGACCTCAAGGTCTGGTATCCCAACAACGATCGCAAACTCACTATCGGTATGATCTGGGACGACAATCCGGAGATATCCCGGGACATGATTCCCGAGCAGTACCTGAAATCAGACGCGTTTCTGTTCATGCCCTTGATAAATGAAATTCCCGCTGATGTGGTGATGGAGCTCAAACAGCAGAAACCGTCTGCCACCTATATGATGGATATTCAGGGAAACCTGCGTTTCCTCAAGCCCGCGGCTGACTGCACTCCCGATGAGTGGGAAGGTGTCCCGGGTGAACTGGTGAAGGATTGGACTAATCGTCAGCCGTCCCGGCGGGTCTTTTATGATTCGCCAGTCCATATCGACAAGCTCCTCACCGCGCTCGATATCCTGAAGGTAAACGAGGGTGAGCTGGCTGTATTGACGGGAAAACCGGTTGAAGGTGAAGACGAAGCGCTGATCGAGAGCGTTAAAGCAGCCGTGGCGGTACTGGAAGAAAAAGCCGAAGCGGTTGACCACAAGTCACTGATTATCGCTGTCACCCTGGGCAAGTTCGGGTGTTTCATGAGCTATTCCAAAGACGGCCAACGTACCCGCGAATTCATCACAGCCATTCCGCCGCGGGTGGACAATATAAATCCTACCGGTGCCGGTGATACCTTTTCAGTATCGTTCCTCAACGAGTACCGCCGCAGCAAGGACGTCGTCTATTCAGCCCGGTACGCTACCGCCGCTTCTTCACTGGCAGTGGAAACCGATGGGCCTACTATCTGCCCGTCCCGGGAAGCTATACTGAATAGGTTAAGCGAGCACTATAAGTAATGGTCGCTTGAAGGCAGACAGCTGGCGCTGCTGTTTAAGCGCCCGGAAAGTGAAGTGTGAGATAGAGAAGCAGATGGCTGGTGCCGCTGCTTAAATTATGGCGTTTGAAGACGGACAGCTTACAGCTACCGCTTAAACGCCCGGAGAGAGTAGGTAACAATGGAAAACATAGTTAATTCAGGATGGGTTGAAGTGGTTGCCGGGTGTATGTTCGGCGGCAAATCGGAAGAGCTGATCAAGCGGATCATGCGCGTCCAGTACGCCAATAAGAAGTTTCAGATCTTCCATCCCCAATGTGACAACCGTTACAGCGACCAGGCTGTGGTATCTCACGACAAGGCCGAGCTTCCTTCTACAGCCGTGGACGAGAAGAATCCTCTAGTCATCATGGATATGGTGAAAACCGACACCGAAGTGGTCGGCATCGACGAGGTCCAGTTCTTCGGCGACGACATTGTTGAGGTGGCCAACCAGCTTGCCAATCAAGGCAAACGGGTGATCGTGGCCGGACTCGACCAGGATTTCATGGGCCAACCTTTCGGACCGGCGCCGGCTTTGATGGCTACCGCCGAGTTCGTGACGAAAGTGCATGCCGTCTGCGTCAAGTGTGGCAATCCCGCCAGCAAGTCCAAGCGGACGGTGCAGAGTGAAGAAAAAGTGCTTATCGGCGCCGGCGATGCTTATATCCCGGTGTGCCGCCGGTGCTATCAGGCCGAATAATTCACGATTTTTTTCGGCCTTCGAAAGGAGAATAAAAAGACAGTGAGACCATACGACATAATTATCAAGAAACGCAACGGAGGAAAACTGACTTCCGAAGAGATCCGGTTCATCGTGGACGGCTTTACCGCCGGCACTGTGGCAAACGAGCAGATGGCCGCTTTCATGATGTCCGTCTATTTCAAGGACATGGACGGTGAGGAGACGGCGGTGCTCGTGGAGTGCATGATGAACTCCGGTAAGATCATCGACCTGTCGGACATACAGGGCATCAAGGTGGACAAGCACTCCACCGGTGGTGTGGGCGACAAAGTGTCCCTGGTGCTGGCACCGCTCGTGGCCGCCTGGGGGGTCCCGGTACCCATGATGAGCGGCCGCGGCCTGGGGCACACCGGCGGAACGCTGGACAAACTCGAGTCGTTCACCGGTTACCGCTGGCAGCTGACGGAAGATGAGTACCGCCAGCAGGTGGCGGATATCGGTGTGGCCATCATCGGACAGACGGCGGATATCGCTCCCGCCGACGGCAAGATGTACGCCATGCGGGATGTCACCGCCACGGTTGACTCCATTCCGCTTATTACCGGCAGCATCATGAGCAAGAAGCTGGCCGCCGGTCCCGACGCCCTGATCATGGACGTCAAGACCGGGCAGGGCGCCTTCATGCAGACGGTGGACGACGCGCTCAGCCTGGCCCAGTCCATGGTGAGTATCGGCGTTCCCATGGGCCGGACCGTGGAAGCCCTGATCACCGACATGAACCAGCCGCTGGGCAGAGCTGTTGGTAATGCCCTGGAGATGCGGGAAACCCTTGAATCACTTCGGGGAGAAGGTCCGGCGGATCTGATGGAAGTCACCCGGTACCTGGGTGGACGTATGCTGGTCATGGCCGGCAAGGCCAAAGATTGGGAAGAAGGCCGGACAATGATCGATCAGAAGGTGGAGAGCGGCGAAGGCCTGAAGAAGTTCAAGCAGATGATCGCCGCCCAGGGTGGTTCAACAGCTTCTTTTGAAGATTATTCCGCTTTCCCCTCTGCGTCGCACATCGTGGAAATCACGTCTCCGAAAGACGGGTATATCCAGGACATCAACGCTTTGCAGGTTGGACTGGCTGCCTGTTCCATGGGCGCAGGCCGGGTGTCTCAGGACTCCATTATCGATCTGGCGGTGGGCATCATCATGAAAGCCAAGGTAGGAAATAAAGTGTCAGTTGGCAGCCCTCTGGGCGTGTTGCATGCCAACTCAAAAGAGTCAGCCGAGGTGGCCGGCAAACAATTTGTGGAAGCGTTCACCGTCGGTGCCGAACGACCGGCGCCGCGTTCGCTGATATTCAAACATGTAACCTCTGATGAAGTTTTCGATCTGAACATACCCAACCCCACGTTTTAAACGTGTGTATTGAGACCATGCAGAAAATAGTGAAAACAGTGCCTTTGGAGACTGGGGTGCAGCGATGTCCAAGACGCGTATGAGCGGTCGCGGTTTCACACTTGTGGAACTTATGGTAGCTATCGCCATTATTGGGCTGTTAACGGGCATCGCTGCCTTTGGGTACTCGAATATTCGGAAACGGGTGGCCACAAAAGCCTGCATGATGAATATGAGAAAGATATTTGAAACCGCTCAATGGTACCGGTCGGCAGAAGAAATTGAAGAAGGCGAAAACCTGATGGTGAGGCGGTTGATAGAGCGCGGTTACTTGAAAAAACCTCGGCCGCGGTGTAAATATCATCGGGGGACTCAGGGATTTTATGCTATAGAGGAAAAAGCCGACGGCCGGATCTTTGTCAAGTGTGTAAATATCGGAGGACCTTCGCATGGTACGTTTACCGGGGAAGAATAGGACTGGCGGAGCTAAGTCTGCAGAGTTATCTCTTCAAAAAACATGCGTTTGTTCTCCCTGCTTCGATTCGCTTCTCTCAGCGATGTAAGCAGAAAGTACAGCAGGCCGTAGCTGATAGCCACGGTTATTATGGTAAAAGGGATATCCACAGGTATCGGGCAGTGGTGTTTCTTTAGAGGAACACGTGGGCTGCCGCCAGCATGGCTATAATACCGGACAGTTTCAAAAAACTCGTTACCGCTTCGTTGTGTACCAGCTTAGTCATTTTTTTTATTCTCCATCCCGTTGCTTCCGTTATTAGCAGTATCGGCATGTTCGGAAGAGTACTTAAGATGGAAAAATTCCGGACGGCTTTATCCTATTCGGAAAGTTTAGTTACCGTAATCCGTTTAAGCCCGCATACTTTAGACGTTTTAGTGGCCAGAAACTGGGTGTAATCCTCTATATTACGCCTGTTGACCCGGCGGAACTTGCTCATCGGAAAATGGGGATGGTTTTGTGGATAGGCGACGATACAGTCTTCGGAAATGACACTTTCCGATTCACCCACCTCGTTGGCCAGTTGTTTAAGATCGAGAAACGTTTCGCTGGGATTAAGCCGCCTGGCCGCGATGTTGAAAGCGCTTTTGCACAGGAACAGGTAATCGGCTCCCTTCTTTTTCCGGACATAGTGAGCCAGCAGCGGTAGCAGCACGCGCGGTTCTCCTTTTTCGCGGTCGGTAAACGGTGAAAGTATTACCGCGACTTTCAGTTTTCCTCCCTTGAGCCGTTCTACCAGGCCTCCTTCTTGAGAAGACAGGGTAATTAGTCTTCCGTCGGCGAGCGTCCGCTGGATAGTAGCTTCCTGGAGCGGTGAATAGGGATTGCCGGTCATTTCCTGCAGAGAAACCAGTTTCAGTTGTGATGATTTTTCCACGAGTTTCCCGACGTACTCCAGGTAGGGTATGTAGAGTATGTCGTTGACGAACTGGAAAGCCTTTCGAGGAAACGCGGGATTCTTAGCCGGTGAAAGGGTGGCGGCGGTATCGGTCCAATGATCTTCTTCTGTTCCGAGCAGCCCTACCAGCGCTTCCATATTGATGGTTCCGGCGCGGGGGGACATTTTCCTTATGGCCAATCCAGAGCTGCCGCGGCAGAAAAAGAGGTAGTCGGGTTGATACCGGTTGTTGATGTGATTCATCGCCAGCGGAAATGTCATCCTGCCTCCCGTGGGAGCCAGCGCCGCCAATATTCTGACTGGTGTACCGGAATTGCCTCCTGGCGGTTCCATAATCATTTCCATTAACGAAGACTCCAATTCGGCAGCCTCGATAGCTATCGTTTTCTCCAACTCTTTCCGGGAAGGTTCCTGTACCTGATAGAGTTCGAGATCCAGGTGATCTGATAGCCGGGTTCCCAGGTAGCTTGCATACAGAGGAAAGTTAAGGTCATTGATTTTTTCCAGGGTTCTCTGTGGAAACTTCGGATTACTGCCGGGTTTGCAGGTAGCGGCCGCGGCGTGCCCGCCATCGGACTTTGAACCCACGAACTGGGACCACATGGAGAGATCGAGCGGCAGTTCACGTTCGGTAAACTTCCGCATAGTCATGAGTGACGATCCGTAACAATAGAAGAAGTAATCAAAGGTATACTTGGTTTTCAAGTAGTTGATGGCGGAGGCCACGTTGATCTTGGTCTCCCCGGCCCGTACGTCGGTGAAGGGAGAAAGCACGGCCATCACCCGGAGCGAATTGTCCGGCTGAGAAGCGTAAAGGTCTTTAATGTATGTAAGTCTTTGTTTTTCATCTCTCATAAAGAGGAAAGAGAACCACTTACGGATTTTTGCCCGCAATCCCAGATTACAGGTGTAATCGCCATCCGGGCGGGGAGTAATCAGATGGATCCGTTCCATGCATTTCTCCAACCGGGGAAGCACTTTGGCCAGGCCGTTCTCATACTTCTTGACCCGCATCATCCATTCGTTGGCGATGAGGTCGTTAAGCTCGGCCAGTGATTTGACCTCTGCCAGGCGGCGGACCATAGCTATCTTGCTGTACCCGGAACCGATCAGCTTGGATATATTAATAGCGTCATCGTTTTCTTCCAGATGAAGATCCTGGACGTGAGCCAGGTAGCGCAGGTGTGTCATCCCGTCATTGTCGGCTTCCTTACCCTGGATCAGCTGCTCGTAGATCAGGTCGGCCCCGCACTTTTGTTTCTCGGGCGGTTCTTCCTGCCCCCGGGGAAGACTGGAAAGTTTGATGTGTTCTATTAAACCCTCATCTTTCAATCGTTCCAGGAGTTGAAGTATAACCGGTGTGTAAGGATGGTGATCGTCGATTCTCCGGACATATACATCATTTTCTGCCAGAAACCGGAAATCCTCTTCGACCAGCTTTAGCCCGACCAGCTGTGCCCGTTCCACTTCGGGAAGTTCTTCGCTCGTTTCGCCGCCTTCACTGGCGGTTTCGATTATGTCTCCGGTAAGAATTTCCTCGGGCACTTCGACGGTTTCCGGGTAGTAGACGGTGTTAAGATTATCATATGTGCCCTGGAGGAGATAATCCGATTGGTCACCGACTATAGAAACCTGGATGGCGCCTTCAGTGTCGGTCGGAACAGTAATAGAAGGTGTACCTCCCCCTGTCTTACCGAATGGTACGAGACGAGCATTACCTAGTACGGTTTTCACCGTAACATCAATTCCTTTTACCGGCCGGCCGTTGGATTCCTCACATAACATCAAAGTAAGAACGTCGTTGTCATCATCTGTAACCGGGGAGTCGGCGGCGGCGAGCAAAGCTTTAAACGCTGACTTGAGTTTAGCTACCGCGGCTTCCAGGGGTTCAGCTGCTGCCTCGACGTCTATCAGACCTTTTTTGAACAGAGCGACATCATCAAAAACCGTTTCCACCAGGAACTTGATCTTGTCCCGGGCTCCCGCAATGGATGACTGCCGGGCGGGTGTTACCAATTTCTCTGCCTGGGAAAGCGTCTTGATCAAGGTCATACACTCCATCAAGACAGAGAAGAGGTCCGCCCGCATGCCCATAATAAATCCGTAACGGCCGATATCGCGGATGATATCCAGCAGTTCTTTTTCTGATACTCCTTTGAAAAACGAGTCAAGTTCCTTGTCCATCTCCGAAAGGGCTTCGTCTACCGCTATTTTTAGGTTTTCGAGTTTCTCTTCCTGCATAAGCGAAATCACGTCAACCAGGTAGTCTTCCCGGTTCATGCGGGTTTCTATTTCCAGCCCGGGACCCTCCGCATCGAGTTTATAATCCGCTTCCAGAAGCGCCTTTAGCACTTCGAGGAAAGCAGAATAAAAGGTAATATCGTAAATGGATGTTCCTTCTCCGAGAACTTTGTTTCCGGTTTTGAGTACGTTATTGGCCAGCGATTTGACATCACCGCTCAGAGTGGCGGCGTTTTTCAGAGCCAGAGCCCGGATTTCGTTCATACACTCAAAACAAGCAACCCGTGCCGCTACTTCGTTGCGGTCTTTCACTATAAGCAGTTTCAGCCGGGCCGCCATAGCGTCGATAGGAAAATCGGGAAGGTAGATGTCGCAGCCCCGATGGACCGCCAGGTGGGCTATCCCGTTACCGTAGTTAACGAAATCAAACTCGTAATGTTCACCGTAGACCGGGTCGGATCCGTGTTCTTTTCTAAATTGATCAACGAACCAGGCCCCGTAAAATACGTTGGAACCGATGGTGTCGAGATCACCACCGCCTTCCTGTCCGAACCCGTCCTTGACACCTTTCCCATGAATGATAAATATTTTTTTTCGCAGGAGCGAATGCACTCCTTTCACTGGGCCAAATAATCGTTATTCTAGCATCGCTATTCCCGCACTGTCAACGAACGGTTGTAGGGAGTGGTCCGGATATGGGTGCAACTATCATGTTTGCCTTCGGTTAAGGTGCTTAAAACAAGGCTGCGTGGTCAAAACGGAAGGCATAGAAAACGTAATAAACGGGCGGCAGTTGGTGGTATAATATAAACATGTTTCTGAAACTATTCCTGGCGTTTGCGCTGATACCTATAGCCGAGATATATGTGCTCATTGAGCTTGGCGGCCGTATAGGTTCGCTCACCACTGTTGGTGTGGTAATTATCACCGCCCTGCTCGGCGCGGCGCTGGCCCGGATGCAGGGTGCTCACACGATGAGCCAAGTGAAATCCAAGTTGAACCAGGGAATCATGCCGGCGGAAGATATGCTTGATGCTCTTCTCATCTTTATCGCCGGTATCGTGCTTCTAACTCCCGGATTTATTACGGATATCGCCGGTCTGCTTATCCTGTTCCCGCTCACCCGCTACTGGTTTAAACGATACTTGCGTTACAAGTTCGATCAGTGGATGAAGACGAAGACAGTTCGCATTCATATCAAACCTCCTGAGGATCGTATAATTTAAAATGAAAAAAGTAATTGTGGCAGCTATATTGCTGAGTATTGTGTTGGCGGCTCCTCTTGTCTTGCGTGCCGGCGGATTTGAAAAAGCCGTCAACCTGTATGAGCAAGGTGTTCGTACTTACGATCTGAAAACGCTTGAAAACGCTTTACATATCATACGCCGCCTGCGTGGCAAAAAAGAGTATATGCACCATCTCGGAGAGGGTTTGATCTTACAGCGGTTGCAGTTTGTCCAGTATGTGGCCGGAAATACGAATAAAGTTAAAGAGTATGGCCGCCAGGCGGAACGAGCCCTTCTGCGCGCAGAAAAGTCTAATCCGGACTCGATCGAACCGGTTATCTATCGTGGATTGGTCTATTTGTTCATGGCTCGTGGTAAGGGAAAGGACTGTCTTATGTATGGGGCGCAATCGAAACGTATCGCCACGGTCTGCTTGAAAGCGTATCCGGATCATCTCCTGGCCCGGATTTTGGATGGTGCGGTTAGACTGGAGTTGCCTCGAGCCCTTGGTGGCGATATCAACAAAGCGGTGTCTGTTTTCGTGGCGCTTCGCATGGAGTATCCGCAATCGGAGGATGTACGGGTGTTATTGGGAAAAGCTTATGCTCAGGCGGGACGTTTCGAGGAAGCTTTTGGCACACTTAAGAGTGTGCTCACAAGAAATCCGGACAACCGATTAGCGCAATTGCTTCTCAGCGATATATTGACCCGGAAAATGCAGTAACGAGTATTGACAAAACTCCGGTTTTTACATACGATTAGGATATTATGAAACACTCGTATACCGTATTGGCCCTCGCTTTATTTATCGGCTTTACCACCGGCGTCACAGCCGGAAAACAGATAGATGATCAGTGTCCCGAATTGGATTCGTTTTGCATTTTCTCGCAGCTATCAGGTATGGCTACCAGAGCCGTTAAAGAAGAATCAACCGGAGAAACAACCGAGTTTGCATTCGAGCGTCTTTTCGTGGAGAAACTTGATACCGAAGTATTATTGGAATTGGTATGGATTCCTCCCGGAGAGTTCATCATGGGCTCAGAGACCAATCATGAGGATGAAAAACCATCTCATACTGTCCGGATATCCCGGGGATTCTACATGGGTAAGTACGAGGTAACACAGGCACAGTGGCTGGCTGTTATGGGTATTAATCCAAGTGGGTACCAGACAACCTCCCGGCCGGTGGAACGGATATCGTGGTTTGATTGCCAGGAGTTTGTCCGGAAGCTTTCGGAAAAGACCGGTCATACGTACCGTATACCTACTGAAGCCGAATGGGAATACGCCTGCCGGGCAGGCAGCGGTGGAGAATACTCTTTCGGCGATGATGTCGATCAGCTGAAACATCATGCCTGGTACATAAAAAACTCAGGACTGAAACCTCAACCCGGAGGAGTTAAGGAACCGAACGCCTGGGGCCTTTATGACATGCACGGTAACGCCTGGGAGTGGTGTCAGGATTGGTACGGGAAAGATTACTACAGTTCAAGCCCGTTGGATGATCCTCCGGGACCGGCCACCGGGCATGACCGGATAATCCGCGGCGGCGGCTGGTTGGTAACGGCAGATGAATGCCGCTCGGCTAACCGGGCCCGGTTCAATCCGGTCAACGGTATCAATTACAACACCTGCCGGGTAGTGATGGTTCCTGAATAACTTAACTTTCTATCCTTACTTGCTTGAGGGTGGGACCACCCGGCTACCGTTACTCCTCAATGTTTGCTCATACGTTTAGAGGAAGGGATAAGCCTTCGCCCGGGTAAAAATCTTAATCTCCAACTCCATATTGCTTGAGAATAAAAAACGAGATGGCGCTCACTGTCCGCGCTATCTCGTTTGCGTTTGCTGATTGAAAATTTTCAGTTATTCGTTGATCATTTCCCTGGAATTCTCATCAGAGTTGTTTTCCTGCTGGAACTGGCTGTAATCCATTGAGGCCAGGTGCTTGTACTTCAGGTAGCGTTCCACCACGTCCTTCTGTACCTGGGAGAACAACCGCTCGGCATCTTCGGGCAGGGTCCGCTTCAGGGAGGTATAGCGGACTTCACCGTCCAGGAACTCGCGGATCTTGCCGTTGGGCTCTTTGCTGTCGAGCTGTAGCGGGTTTTTACCCTGAGCTTTCAGTCTCGGATCGAAGCGGTACAAAGTCCAGTAACCTGATTCCACTGCGGCCTTTTCTTCCTGCTGGGTTTTGGCCATATCAAATCCGTGGTTGATACACGGTGCGTAGGCGATGATAAGGGACGGCCCGTCGAAAGCCTCGGCTTCGGTGATGGCTTTCATCAGTTGGCTTTTGTTGGCGCCCATGGCTACGGAGGCCACATACACGTAGCCGTAGGTCATGGCCATCATTCCCAGGTCCTTCTTGACAGTCCGCTTACCGGCGGCGGCAAACTGGGCGATAGCGCCCAGTGGTGTGGCCTTGGAAGACTGGCCACCGGTGTTGGAGTAGACTTCGGTGTCCATGACCAGCACGTTGATGTCCTTATTCATGGCCAGCACGTGGTCCAGTCCGCCGTAGCCGATGTCGTAGGCCCAGCCGTCACCACCAAAGGCCCAGACGCTCTTCTTCACGAAGTAGCGCTGTAGCTCGTACAGTTTTCTCAGCGAGTGCTTCCGTTCACCGGCGGCGGCCTCAATGGCTGCCGGGAGTAATGACTTGATCGTGTAGGTGTTCCGTTTGGCTTCTGCGTCTGTCTGATCCCACAGTTCCAGGGCTTTTTCCAGGGCTTTCTCGAGCTCTCCGCCGATTCCGGCTTTCAAGGCTTTCTCCACGTTGTACTTGAGCTGCCGCCGGTTAGCGTTTACCGCCAGGCGCATCCCAAAACCGTATTCGGCGTTGTCTTCAAACAAGCTGTTGGCCCAGGTGGGACCATGCCCGTCCTTGTTTTTACAATACGGGATGGTGGGGAAGGTAGCGCCCCAGATCGAGGAACAGCCGGTGGCGTTGGCTACGATCATCCGGTTCCCGTAAAGCTGGGTGATCAGTCTGACATACGGGGTCTCTCCACAACCGGCACAGGCACCCGAGAACTCCAGCAACGGTTGTTTGAACTGGCTGCCTTTGACCGAGTGTTCCCGGACCTGCACACTCAGTACGTCCTCCGGCAGCGAGGAGAAGAAAACCTGATTAGCGTTCTCGCCGATTTCCCGCTCTTCCTCGAGGGTTTTGGCCGCCAGGGCGCCCTTGGGACACTCGTTGACGCAATTCATGCAGCCGATGCAGTCCTCGATGAAGACCTGGACCTTGTAGTCGTGCTCGGCCCCGTCCTTGCCCAACGCCTTGAGCGTGGTAAACTGCTCGGGCTTATTGTTAAGCAGGTTCCGGTCGATGAGCTTGGTTCTGATGGCGGCGTGGGGGCATACGAAAGAACACTGGTTACACTGGATACAGTTCTCGGCGATCCAATGCGGCACAAAGGGAGCCACGCCCCGCTTCTCGAGCGCGGTGGTTCCACTCGGCACGAACCCGTCGTAGGGCATGGCCGACACCGGCACCTCGTCGCCCTTCTCCCGCATGATTTTCTCGATAACATTCTTGACGAAGGCGGGAGCGTTGTCGGGTACGAGTTTCTTCGGCTCCAGGTATTTCTCCGGAAGTTCCTTCGGTATCTCCACCTGGACCAGGGCTTCGTCGGTCTTGTCCACGGCGTTGAAGTTCATCTGCACCACTTCGTCACCCTTGCGGCCGTAGGTTTTTTTAATGGTTTTCTTGATCATCTCGACGGCCTCGTTTCTCTCCAACACACCGGAGATAATGAAGAAAGCGGTCTGCATGACGGTGTTGATTCGACCACCCAGACCTACGGCATTGGCAATCTTGAGGGCATCGATATTGTAGACCTTGACATTCTTCTCGGTGATGGTCTTTTGCATGTCACGGGTGAAGTGCTCGAACACCTCGTTCGTGTCCCAGTTGGAGTTCAGCAGGAAGACGCCGTTCTCCTTGATCCCCTGAAGCACATCGTAGCGGCCGATGAAAGCCTGATTGTGACAGGCCAGGAAGTGGGCGTTTTCCACCAGGTACGGCGACTGGATCTTGCTCTTGCCGAACCTGAGATGACTGCGAGTGATGCCGCCGGACTTCTTGGAGTCGTACTGAAAGTAACCCTGGCCGTACATGTCGGTGTTGTCGCCGATGATTTTGATGGAGTTTTTGTTGGCTCCCACCGTGCCATCGGCGCCCAGTCCCCAGAATTTGCAGCTGATGGTTCCCTCGGGGACGGTATCGATGTGGTCCGTGATAGTAATAGAGGTGTGGGTCACGTCGTCGGTGATACCCACGGTAAAGCCGTGGGTGCATTTCCCGTCCAGGTGATCGAAGACGGCTTTGACCATGGAAGGCGTGAATTCTTTGGAAGAAAGCCCGTAACGACCACCGATAATGGTGGTGGACCGGTTCTTCAGGGAGGCTACGACATCGAGGTAAAGCGGTTCACCGATGGAGCCGGGCTCCTTGGTCCGGTCGAGTACGGCGATCTTCTTCACCGTGTCGGGGATGGCTTTCAGGAAGTGCTCCACTGAGAACGGACGGTAGAGGCGTACTTTAACCAGCCCCAGCTTGGTACCGCGGGTATTGAGATAGTTGATAGTCTCTTCGATGACTTCGCAGCCGCTGGTCATACACACGGCGATTTTTTCGGCATCAGGAGCACCCACGTAGTCGAACAGATGGTACTGGCGGCCTGTCTTCTGCGCCACCAGGTCCATGCAGTTCTGCACGATTTGCGGGCAGGCGTTGTAGTACTTGTTGACCGTCTCACGTCCCTGGAAGTAGACGTCGGGATTCTGGGCGCCCACCTTGACCTGCGGGTGTTCGGGGTTCATAGCTCGCAGGCGAAAGGTTTCCACAGCGTCCTGGTCGACAAGCTCGGCCATAGTCTCGTAGTCGATGATCTCGATTTTCTGTATCTCGCTTGAGGTCCTGAACCCGTCGAAGAAGTTCACGAACGGTACGCTTGATTTGATGGCAGCCAGGTGGGAGACCAGGGCCAGATCCATTATCTCCTGAACGGAGTTGGCTGACACCAGGGCAAATCCGGTGTTGCGGGCCGACATCACGTCTGAGTGGTCGCCGAAGATACTGAGCGACTGGCAGGCCAGCGAACGAGCCGACACGTGGAACACCGTAGGTAGCATCTCACCGGCGATCTTGTGCATATTCGGCAGCATGAGCATCAGTCCCTGGGACGCAGTAAACGTGGTAGTGAAGGCCCCGGCCGAAAGCGAACCGTGTACCGCGCCGGCGGCGCCGGCTTCTGATTGCATCTCGATAACATCCAAAATCTGTCCGTAGATGTTCTTCCGCTCGGCCGCTGCCCAGGAGTCTGCCATCTCGCCCATGGAGGACGACGGGGTAATCGGATAAATTGCCGCTACGTCACTGAAAGCGTACGCTACATGGGTTGCAGCGGTATTCCCATCCATCGGGTACATCTTTTCTTTCATGGTAAAACTCCCCTTTTCCATTTTTGTGGAGATGAGATTTTAACTTTGCACGAATTGTATCTAATATACTCTGCAACAATCAACAACAATCAACCTAAAAGTGCAGGTAAAGCACGGTAAATGCAATTTTCTCCTCCCTTCATGCTCCTCAATTTACCGGGAGTGACTACAACGATTGGCTGTCTTTTTGATATTTTGATATAATGCATGTAATAGTTTCTCGAGTGGGAGGAACGGGTTCCTTATGAGTATGTTCACGGATAGTGATGCCGGTCTGATCAAGTTTACCGCCGTTATCGAGGACGATGTCATCATATTTAATGTTTCCGGCGAGATGGTGATGGAGACTCTTTCCAGATGCGATTCAGCCCTATCGCTGGTTGTTTCTCAAGGGTATCGAAAACTCCTTCTCTCTCTGACCGGGGTAAAACAGGTGGATCAACATGGAGCCTTGTTTCTGCGCGGGATGTCTAATCTCAAGGAAGAGTACGGTATTCTGGTCAAGATCGTATCTGCCCCAGCTACAGAAGTGGATTCGATTCTACGTTCGTATCATGTGCAGGATTATGTCTCATTCTACCCCAGCGCGGACGCAGCTCTTTATAATTTTTCCCGGGAAGGAATGGCTGATCTCACCCGTCCGGTGGATGATTCGTCCCGAGGATTGAAGTTCAGGACAGGGCAGGTATTGGAGGTTACACTCGACCGGGGACCATGGTGCTCTGTTCATTTCTGTGTGTTGGAACAGGTACATGACCAGCATTTGGCTATAACCTGGCCGTGGGGAGAGGGGGAAGATGGTTTGGCCATGCTGAAGCAGGGCTGGAGGATCCAGACCAACTTTCTTACTATAAACGGTATTTTCTCGTTCTCTTCCACCGTGAGCCAGTTGCAGATTAAGCCCGATCCTCTCATATTCATTACCAAACCGTCAGCGGTCTTTCATCTCAAGCGCCGGGGGTATCCTCGCATCGGCCTCGGGCTGCCGATATCCTGCCGTGTCTTCAAAGGTTCATTTACTCTTGATGATGCAAAGTTAGATGCCTGCTGTGTTAACCTGAGCGGCTCGGGGGCGTTGTTGCTATTTAAAAAACAGGTAGAAGCAAACGATTCGTTGATACTCAGTTTTCGGCTTCTCGAGGAAGAACTGCATGAGGTTGTTGGACGGATTGTCCGGGTAGACATAATTCATACGGACAATGAGACTCGTTGGCAGGCAGGTATCAAATTTTCCGCTATTTTTGATATAGACCGGGGAAAAATATCCCGTTACGTGTTGGACGAGATATTCAGCGACACTGCTGTTCCATCCACTCAATAGACGCTTACAACTACTATTTCATATCACACTGTGGCTTTCCACGCTGAGCGAGAAGCATAGAAAGTAAGCTTATTGGTGTCCGTGTTCAGGATGATCCTCGGCTGTCGGTAAGGGATTTTCAAACGTGGTTTTGCTTTTCAAATACTCTCTCCGGGCAGCCAATTCGAATTTTAATCGTTTGGCCGGCCGGTAGTCCGGATTGAGAAGGAGCGCTTTAGTCAGTGTTTCTTCCGCTCCCTTGTAGTCGTTTCGATCTTTGAGAATACGGCTCAAATGACATAAAATCTCGCAGGTTTCTCCTTCAAGTTCGATGGTTTTGAGAATGGCCTGGTGAGCTTCTTCCAAGCGATTGAGCGTATGCAGCACCCGGCTGAGAGTATCCCAGAAAAGTCCGCAGGAGGGTTCCAGATGAATGGCATGAATAGCCAGTTCAAGTGCCTCTTCCAGGTGTTTGCCTTCGAGCACATAGAGATGGGCCAGGTTATTGTAAGCCGGTGGATAGTCAACATTTCGTCGGGTGGCTTCACGGTAGTAACGAATGGCTTCCTTTCTTTTATTGGGTTCGAGACTGTAAAGATAGGCCAGATTATTCAGCGCACAAGCGTTTTCCGGATTCAATTCCAGGGCTTGTTTGTAGGAGGAGATTGCCTGGTCGGTAAGCCCGAGTTCCCAATAAATGAGTCCCATGTTGTTGTGAGTTCTGGAAAGGGTCGGATCTAGCACCAGCGCACGTTGATACTCGCTGAATGCTTCCTCGATGCGGTCTTTCTCAAAGAAATAGTTACCTACTTCGTTAAGGGTGTCGGCTGAGTAGACGATGGGTTCTCCCCCCGAGTGTAAACGGGCAATCAGGCAGGAGCGGGCCGCGGCTTCGAGCAAATCGTCCGCCGGGCAATGTTCGGGCCATACGGCATAGCCGATATTGGTACGGAAACTAAGCGCCACCCGGCTGGCGGTTTCTTCCAGAATAAGGTCTGCCAATTGGCGGGTATGCTTTTCAGAAGCGTTCGGCAGCAGAATACAAAAACCGTGACGACCCAGGGAAAAAACCTTGCCACCCTGCTCGAGTTTATCCCGGATAGATACTTCCAGTTCACAGATGAAACTGGTTTGAGCATCGGATCCGTAAATTCTATCGAGTCGCTCCGGATGCGCCAGTTCACAGAGCATAACGGCCGCGGAATCGAGCGGTTCCAGGTGAGATAATAGGTCCTTTCTGGGCAATAAATTTACCAGTTCCTCCAGGTGGTCGATAGGAGAATACGTTGATTCCTGGTTGAGTGATACGGGGTCTCCCGGAGCGACCTTCCATCCGGGTTTTACGCTGGTTATCACCCCCACCGAGATAGCTTCCTGAAGTTCGTATTCGGAATCGGGATTATTGGCATTTATCTGTATCTGAGCTTTCACTCGTTTTGGAAAAACTCCGTGAGCACTGCTGTCGTTGTAGAAGAACCGGTTTTTACCATCGAATTCCGTATCGTATACATCGAATGTCATTCCCGGACAAACACCATGGATATCTCCCAGATTGATGAGTACTTCATTCTCTCCAATAAGACGCAATACACGCCCGGCAAACCGGAGCAGTTCGTCATAGCATACGGTTTTGTTTTTACCGGTTTCCTTGGCAACTTGCAGGGCTGAATCCGCCTTGGCAATAGCTTCCCGGACGGCTTCGGTCAGATATATCTCCCGGAAAAGATCCTCTTCTTCCGGACGGAATAGGAAAAGACCCAGACTGCAGGTAACACCGGCCGGCTGATCTAAACCGGGTGGGAGTTGCAGTTTTCCCTGCTGTGGAACTCCTCCGTGGGAAATTTCGGTTCTCAGTTTCTCAGCGAAGTTTATTGCTTCGCCTTTATCGAACACGTTGAGCACTACCAAGAATTCTTCTCCACCAAACCGTCCCGCGCGAGCGGTAAGAGAGGGATGGGACTGACACGTTTCAAAAATTGTTTTAGCTACCGACACGAGAACTACATCACCAACCAGGTGACCATACAGCGTGTTGAACCGTTTAAAGTTATCGATATCGAGGATGATAATGGCGATTTCTTGCCGCCTGCCTTTTTCACCGGTGAAAAACGATTCTCTTCTCCATTGTTTTCGATTGGTTTCTACTACGTTGAGACATCGCGATTTAAGCAACGACAAGAGAAATTCCTTATTATACAGTCCGGTCATACGGTCGCATACCAGGCGTTTACTGTCGTGAATCCGATGTAACAGGTAGCTCCCGAATATAGCCAGAAAGCGGGCTTCCCGGGAGGAGAGGATGAACTGTTCCGGAACGATACCCACCAATCGTCCGATGTAGGTGTTGTCGATGACCAGCGGAATAGAAACTACCGGAGGAGAATTCTCCTGTGTGAGTAGAATCGCTTTTTCCGTGGGGATAGACGGCAGAACTAATTCTGTCTCCAGCGGATCGTTTTCGTCACGAAGCAGTGGGTGTTCTTTAAGCCCGGTTACCAGCAGCCTGGAATTTCGAATGGGAATACACTCGGTAATAGCGTTAATGATAGAGAAACCATTTCTTCTCAAGTCGTTAACGGTTAGACTGTTTGTCGGCCGATTATAAAATTCCATGGATGCAACCTCGAAAATCGTGTGAGTTATCGAAAAAACAACACACATTATACCATTTATATATTTTTAACCGCAAGGCGGACGCCGCCCTTTACTCACGTATTGCTTGATTATCACAGTCCTTTTTGGTATATATCCAGGTACCATAATTTATACGAATTCAGCGTGAAGGGAGGTAAAAGCATGCCTCAAGGCCGGGTGAAATGGTTCAATGAACGGAAGGGGTTTGGTTTTATTTCTACCGAAGACGGGCAGGACATCTTCGTGCACTACTCGGCCATTGAAGACGAAGAATTCAAATCGCTTGAAGAAGGTCAAACGGTAGAATTTGAAATAGGCGTAAGCCCAAAAGGAAAACATGCCACGAACGTGATCAAACTCTGATATTTACAACCAATTTCGGCAATAGTCCCGGCTATTTTTCCGGACTTTTCTCCTTTTTTCTAGCAGCAATTATTTCCATCATAAGATTTTGTTCTTCTTCCGTACTGCTTATTTTTCCATCGGCCCAGGCATACCGAATCTCCCGTAAAATATCGGAAATACCGGGACCTTGCTCCACTCCTTCCTCGATCAGAGCATTGCCGTCTACGCAGGTCTTTACGAACCGTAGTTCTTTGAGGTACCGGGTTATCTTCCTTTTGGTTGAAACGTCATGTGCTTTGGCTTTAGCTATGAGCAGAATCTCCAGAGGAACATTCTCTTGAATTTCTATGAGATCACTTGGTTTCACCGCTTTGCGCAAAGTCGCTAGCAGGGTGGCGGTGTTCAATGCGGCTCGTTTGACGATGTCCTGATCACGTTTTGAGAAACGGAACTTCTCCAGCACCAGCATAATCTCGGACTCGTCCAGCCCGGACAGGAGCGCCGCCATATATATGAGGTGGATTTTCAGATTGCTATCGGAAAAGGTATTGGAAAACCATTTGATCATGGTTTGGACATTGCGCAAGGTAAGAATCAGCTTCTTGTCCAGCGAAATACCAGGATGGATGTACCGCAGTATTCCGAGCATGTTCAACCGTTTGATTGCCTTAAGCGGTTTTGGTTCCATGAAGATGTGGGAGATCTCGTTCCATACCCGCGGATAGGAAAGACGGTCAAGCAAGTTGAGGTTGACCGAGTTCTCAATAAAATGCAGGGTGTGATCGCCTATGCGGAAATTGTAACGTTGCTCGAAACGCACGGCCCGGAATATGCGGGTAGGATCGTCGATGAAACTGAGGTTGTGAAGGACGCGGATGACACTTCCCTTGAGATCATTCTGTCCTCCGAAAAAGTCCAGAAGGTTACCAAAGTTGTCGCTATTGATCTGAACCGCCAGTGCGTTAATGGTAAAATCTCTCCGATAAAGATCGTTCCTGATGGAACCGGTTTCCACCTGGGGTAGTGCGGCCGGGTACTCATATATTTCGAAGCGGGCCGAAGCGATATCAATCCTGAATCCGTCCGGCAACAGGACCACTCCGGTTTTGAATTTCTTGTGTATGCTGGCGCGTCCTCCCAGTACCCTGGCCAGTTTTCTGGCGAACATGACACCATTTCCTTCAACCACGATGTCAATATCCAAGTTTTTAACATTGAGGAGCAGATCCCTCACAAACCCGCCGACGATGTACGTTGGTAATTCTTCTTTATCACCTGTTTTTCCGATTCGAACCAACAATTTGTAGAGTTTTTTCTGCAGATTGAGTTTCATCAGGTCGGCGATATTGCGGCTGGAAACCAGGTGTTCGTCATGTTCAAGATCGTACTTGGAGAATGGCTTTTTAAGCAAGTCGTCGTGGAGCACCCGTAAGAGATCGGTCCGGGTGACAATACCCACTAATTTACCGCTTTTCATAACTGGGAGCCGCCCGATATTGTGCTTGATCATCATTTTCTGGATTCTCGACAGGGTAGTATCTGGAGTGATAGTGATGATATCGGAAGACATGAATCCTTTCACCGGGGCATGACCCAGCCGGTGGTGGATAGCTTTATCCATGTCAGAACCGGTGATTACTCCCACCAATTTACCACTTCTCATGACCGGCAATCCCTTGAGGTTGAAACAGGCGGCAATCTTCTTGGCTTCCCGGATAGGAGTGGTCAGGTTGATTGTTTTTACCGGGGCAGTCATAATCTCCGCTGCGGTCATGATCGGTTTGACTTCGTTGAACAGCAGCTGGATCAACTGTTCCCTTATCTGTTCAACCGAGTACTGGGTATCCTTAATAATCGCTGAACTGGCAGTGGGATGCCCACCGCCGCCGAAGGCGTTCAATATCTGACCGACATTCACCTCTTCTATCTTGCTTCTTCCCACCATGTGAATACGGTTTCCCATTCGAGCGATGCAAAAAACCACGCTGAGGTTTTCGATATCCTTCAGCTTGTGGGTAAGAAGAGACAAATCCTGGACGAATACACCGGTTTCCGCGGTGGTGATTGCGATCTCCGTGCCGTTGATGAAATAAGTTTCCGTATTGGTCAAAAGTTGGTTGAGAAGTTTGATTTGTTCCTGGGTGAGTTCGCGGCTGATAAAGTCTGTGACCATGGCCAGGCTGGCTCCGCATTTCAGAAGATAAGCTACTGCCTCCAGGTCGTTTGTCGTTACCGAAGTAGCAGTAAGAGATGAAGTATCTTCATAGATTCCCAGGGTAAACAGCGTCGCTTCAAAGGCCGAGATAGGAATAGCCCGCCTCTTGATCTCCTGGAGTAGGATAGTTACCGTGGCCCCGTACTCTTTCACATAGGCAGCCGCAGGTTTTATGTCTTGCAAGCACTCCGGGTGGTGATCGTAGATGATGACTTCTACTCCTTCTTTTCCGGGCAGCGAAGCAAATTTTCCAAGCCGTGAGGTGTGCTGGGTGTCGACGATGATCAACTTCCGGACCTGGTCGAAATCGATGTACTTCTCACGGGTGGTCTCAATGAGATGGCGGTAGAGGGTCATGAACTCACGGACATTGCGCTCCTGTGCCCCGGTGAACACCAGTTGGGCCCGGGGATGGAGTTTGCGAGCGGCCACCATGGAGGCCAGACCATCGAAGTCTGTGCCGAGATGGCTGATGATGATCTCCACGCTGATTCCTCTTCCATGTTTCAGTCTGGTTCCGGACGTGTTCAAAGGCTTGATATATCTATAATCCTACCTCGGTGAACCCAAAAAAGTCCAGCAGCGGTCTCTGCAACGTGTTTGGCTGCGCTTGGTTGTTTCTTTTGTTGAGGCTTTGAGTCTCTTCCCGAGGGACGCATCATACGAAGCCATCCTGGCTTCGTACCCTTCGGGCGTCACGGCGCTGGCGCGCCTCCGTTCGGGTTATGCCCTCGTACAGAGACTCCAAACCTCAACTCAATGTTTATTTGTAAGACAGGCTCATAAAAAGATGCTTCGCCTTGTATAGGTTTGGTTACTGCTGTTTTTCTTCCGCTCGGCTGTTTGCTTTGCAAAGGCGCTGAGCCTGGTGGGACTTTGGTTGCTGGGGGATTGGATGCGGGGTAGTGTGGTTTTTGTATGACCTCAGGGCGGGACAGATGAGCTTTGTTACTGGACAATGCAGCGCTGATGTGTAGGATCGGAAAGACCTCATAGGGTCCTTTTCCTACGCTTGCTTAACATCTCAATCTCATAATCTCAAGTTTGAAAAGTGATGTTTCTCTTAGTGCTTCTCTGATTACGGATGTCTCTTCTTCGCTTGGCTGTTTGCTTCGCAAAGGCGCTCGCTCGGCGTGACTTTGTGTTGTTTACACATCTCAATCTAATAACTACATTCTCAACTCAGTTTCACGGCGGTGCCGTATACCAGGAGTTCGGCGGCGCTGCCGATGACACTGGTGGTCATGTAACGGACGTTGACGATGGCGTTTGCTCCAACCTCTTTTGCTTGAGCCACCATCTTGTTGGTAGCCATTATCCGGGCTTGTCCCATCATCTCCGTGTACTCGACCAGTTCGCCTCCGAGAATCAGTCTGACAATAGAGGATAGGTCTTTGCCAAGCCAGATGGCGTACACCGTGTGTCCCTGGACTAGACCGAGAACTTCGTTGGTCGTCCGGCCGGGGATTTTATCGGAGTTCAGCAGCAGAACGGATTGATCGGCTTCCTCCGAAGGCGGAGTTTCCGGGGCCGGCCTGTTTATCAATTGCTCCAGGGCTACGGTTAGCATGACTACGATAAATCCTCCCAGGAGACAGAAAACAGCTGTCCTCAGCCACAGGGGTATCACCGGATCATTCTGAGCCATCATGTGCCACGGTACTCCGACGAATATAACGGTGAAAATGCCCAGGATGAAAGCCATCGAACCGATATGTCTTATAATTTTCATTTCTTTTTCCTTTCACTTGTGTGCGGTTATTTTATCTGTAAAATGACCATGCTTAATAGATTTTCAGCCAATCATTATTGAATTTCCTGGATTGCGTTATTTATCCGTGCTCGATGCATTTCAATAATCAGTTGTTTGGGATCCATACCGCTTAGACGGTCGATCTCCGATTGTGCTAGATTGGCCGCTCGTTGGGACATGTTTCGGAATATCCGCTCTACTATCGTTTTGTCAGCTCCGACCAGGGAGAAAGCCAGAGTAGTGAGATCTACTCTTTTCAACATTGACTGGATGTCTTGATCGTTCATTCGGGAGATGTTTTGAAAGGTCATATCGTACTTCCTCTTCTCTACAGGTGTGAGCTTGATAGTTCTTCCAATTATATCGAGGTCCACCTCTTCTTCAATCTGACACTGCTGCAGAATGGCTTGTGGAATCCTTATTCCCTTTGAATTTCCGATTCGAATAATGGATATCTTCATTAGATGTTCTCCTCTCAAAAGTAATTACAATATAAATATAAAGTATATACTTCAATCTGTCAATATGATGGATTGTTTTTTATCCCGAATAATTCACAAATCTTCGTAGCGAGGTGAAGAAAATGGCTGCAGATACAAGGCGCATGCAGAAAAATGCTCGGAGGCGTACCCGTAGGTACGTTGAGAACATTTTTCAAGTGCAACGCAGTAGGTGCAGTCATTTTCGAGCCGCAGCAGATTATTTGTGAATTATTCGGGTTATTTCCGGGAGAAGAGAGCCGACTGACGTTGACGAAGGCCGGTGGGGTCTGCTAGGGTACTCGTTGAGGTGAATAGCAGCCATGAGAATCATGACCGTGTGTACCGGGAACATATGCCGCAGCGTGCTTTCCTGCTCGCTGCTTAAGCAGGCGATCCGGTCTGCCGGTCTCGACGGTATCCAGGTTTTCTCTTCCGGAACCAGGGCTCAACCATGGTACCGGGTATACGGCGTGCTGGAGTTAATTTACCGGGACCAGGGTATCGACGCGGCCGGCCATGAAGCTTTGAAGACTACCCCGGATATGGTTCGTGAAGCAGACCTGATACTGGTGATGGAGTACCGTCACCGTGACGAGATATTGTCTATCGCGCCCGGGGTGGAAGAAAAGATTTACTTGCTCAAGGAGTTTGCCGGTCTTGACGGTGACCCGGAAATAGAAGACCCGCTCGGACATCCTGACGACGCCTACTATGCCTGCCTGGAGCTTTTGCAGGAAGCGGTCCGGTTATCTGTAGACAGACTCCGGGATATGGAAGACGAGTAGGTTTTTAGCCGGAAAAGGTGTCCGGACTTGACCGGTCAGGTGAACAAGCGAACCAGCAGTTTAACCGATTTCCTTATTATCTTGAGCCTGGCTCGGGAAATAACCCCTGGGGGGGTAGGATAGGTTACCGGACGTTCGTACCGGGAAACGAACTCGAATATATCGGGAAACCGCTCTTTCCGTATTTCCCGGTAACGGGCGTGACGCAGTTTTTTTATGAGATATTTTATAAAGCCGGTGGCATAGTCGTGGTAGATCACGGCGTTTGGATAATAGATGAGCTTATCCCGGTCCCGGCAATGATTTATTATCCGGTAGGAAAGCTCGGTCCCTTCACCGCCTCCCGCCCCTTTCAGTTCGGGATTGAAACCGCCGACGGTCAGGAGAATATCATTTTTGAATGACGAGTTGCCTTCCAGATCGATGTAGTTCGGTATGATCCGGTCCCCCAGGTCGTAATGGTGCTGCAGGCAATTGTACACGGATGGAGAACGGGGCAGGCATCTTCCTCGGAGTCCGTGAATTGAAAGCTCCTGGTGAGCTTTAAGATGCTCCTCTATAAAGTTGCTGGCGGGAATCGCATCATCATCCAAGAAAATGAGGATAGGAGCCCTGGCCTGGAGTATCCCGACATTTCTGGCCAGGGAAAGACCGTAGTTTTCTCTAAGCTTGATATACCTGAGGTTAAATCCTTTCACTGTTTCTTCAATAGCTATCCGGCTGTTATTGTCGATCAGCAGTACCTCAAAACGGTTTTGGCCGGCTCCAGTCTGGGTATGTAATGTCCGGAGACATCGTTTGAGCAGTTTTTGAGACGGGTTGAAGGTAACGATGATAACAGACGCTGCCGGCGTTTCCGGATCGGTCCCGAAAACGGCTGTGTGAGCGATAACCGATGTTTGATCGAGGTGTTCAAAGTAATCGGTTCCGGGTCCGATATCTTCGATGGAAAAAGAGCAATTAACCGGTGGTTTAAACTGGCGTTTGACCGTGTTCAGAGCGCTGATATAAAGCAGTTTAAGAACAAGCAGCCATGTTTGGCTGTAAAACGGTTTTCTCCCCAGTGATTTTAGAAGCATGCGAAAACAATAACCAAAGTTTCGGTTGACCAGGAGTTTGCGAGCCCAATAATTGTATCCCTGGACGATATCGGCCCCGGTGGCTGCGCGATGATCTTCTGGTTGATCTTCCAGGGAGAGATGGTTTCCTCTTTCGTCGGCTATTTGCAGGCGGTCTTGGCCGTGGCGTTTCCTTTCCCCGGCCAGCTCTTTCGCCAAAGCGGCCAGCCGGTCTTGCCCACTCCTCCTGGCCACGGAGATGGATCCTATCTCCAGCCTCCACTTATAAAGAAACTCCGTGATATTAGCCACGTCGAAGCACTCTGATATGCGAAGCCACAGATCATAGTCTTGCGACGATACGAACGCCAGCCGGTACGGCCCGACTGTGTCTATGCAGGCTTTTCTGAACATGACCGAACCATGGGCAAACTTGTTGCTTTTAAGTAACCGGTTTTTTATTTCCTCGTTGCTTGCCCATTGTTTTACCGCGTGAAGAATATTCCCTTTTTCATCGATTCGAAAGAAATTTGATCCTACCAGTCCGACATTCTCGTTCCGGTTGAGAAACGCAACTTGCTTTTCCAACCGTTCGGGTAGGGAGATATCATCCGCGTCCATCCTGGCAATGTACTCCCCTTCGGCTTCGGCCAACCCCCGGTTCAGCGATCTGGTCAAACCTATGTTCTCTGTGTTTTCGAGTATTCGTATCCGGGGATCGGTGTAGGCCTGAAGTATTTCAGCGGTTCCATCGGTTGAACAGTCGTTGATAATGATAAATTCAAAATCGCGCCAGGTTTGACAGCGGATGCTGTCAATGGCTTTGGAGACATAGTTTTCTCCATTGAAAACAGACATCAGAACAGTCAGCCGGACTTTTGTATCCATGACTTTATTCTTTCTTTTAGCGGGGAAGGAAGCATGCGGCCGATACATTTACGCACTATCCCCGCCCACCTCCCGATGGTTCTTCTCCAGAGCTCTTTTTTCAGTTTCCGGTCGAATTCGGTTGATTTTAAAAACGTATGATCGACCAGTTCTTTACTGTCACGATCGTAAAACAACCTGGTTTTAACGTTATATCCTGGTAGATAAGCCAGTTTCAAATCATCCATGTGTTCGTAGAGGTTTTTCTCCACTACGTGTTTGTAGAGGGGGCTTCCGGGAATTCCCACAAAGACGTTGAAACTGTACTTATACGGTTTGAGCTCTTCCATCAGCTGTTTAGTCAGCCGGTAATCTTCATGGGTTTCGCCGGGCAGCCCGGTGATAAGGCTGCAGTAGGTTCTGATATTAAAGTTGTGGCACCAGGTAATGACGTTTTTTATCTGATCGACCGTGATACCTTTCTTCATGACATCCAGCATGCGCTGGCTGCCGCTTTCGACTCCCAGGTAAAGAGCCCGGCATCCCGATTTGCTCATCAATTCGATCAGCTCTTCGTCCAGGTTGTCAACCCGTGTCTCACAGGCCCAGGAGATGGAGATGCTTTTATCCAGCAAAGACTGGCAGAACTGCTGGGTACGTTTGTTTGAGAGGGTGAAATGGTCTTCCCGGAAATAAATCCCTTTCGCCTGGTGCTCGCGGATGAGATACTCTATTTCGGCGATAATCCGCTCGGCGCTGAAACAGGTGTATTTCCTTTCCCAGATGACGCTGGCGGAACAAAAATTACACGTGTACATACACCCCCGACTGGTGTTCATGGTGAAGACCGGTTGAATATCCATCCACGGGCAGGTGAAATCGTACGGCAGCGCGGTAAAGATGTCCCACGGTTGAAAGGGCAGGGAGTCCAGGTCTTCCAGGCGGGGGTGCCTGATAATCCTGTCCGATGTTGTCCCATCCAGGATGTCCTGTATCGCCTGTTCACCTTCACCCAGGACGATATGGTCGACAAACTCCGGGATGGTCTGGGGGGCTACCGCCGTATGAGGTCCGCCCACGATGATTTTCCCCTGCCAAACTCCTTTCTGACGGAGCTGTTCGATGGCGTTGAACATTCTCAGCGTGTCCCGGTAACAGATGGTATTGGCATAGATTCCTACGTAGTCGATCCGGTTTTTTTGAAGGTATCCTTCCTCGATGAAGCGTGACGGTTTCAGGTAATTATCGATGAAGAATACGGTGTGTCCCTGGTTTTTCAGCAGGGATATCATGAACCCCACACCCAGCGGCGGCCGCTTTTCAGTAGTGAAAAACGGGCTCTTTTCAGGTGCCGCGGAGGTGGTAAAGAGAATGTTTATTCTGCTCACACTTTCTACGTTTTATTCCGCGCAGCCTTTTTTCACGTTGATTAAAACAGCCCGGTACTCCGGGCCGTCTGGTCCTTGGATTCGCTCCAGGCGCTGTATCCTGAAATTGTCGTTCAGGATAACGATCAGCTTGCGTTCATCGTACTCACAGAAATGATACGGATTACTGGTGGTCTCGCCGCACTCATTCAAGACGGGGCAGGTCATAATCAACACCCCGCCGTCGATGAGTACCCGTTTAGCCTCTTCGATAAACTGTGTTCCAAACGTTTCCGTGACGTGCTCGAATCCTTCCAGGCAGATGAGAACCTCAACATCGTTTTCCGGAAGAGGAATTGATTCCATGGCCCCGGTAACGAACCGGCGGTCGCTCCGCTCGTAGTGCTCCTGAGCATAAGTGATAGCTTCTTCGGAAACGTCGATACCGGTAATCCGGGCAGCCCCTTTGAGCAGACTGGTTCCCCAACCGGTTCCGCAGGGGATGTCCAGAACTGTTTTCCCCTTGATGTATGGATTGCAGTACCGGTACCGCTCGTACAGTTTCTGCTTGTACCTGCTCTTTTTCAAACCGAACCACCGGTCTTGAAATCCTTTGTCTTCAGGATGCGCCCGCTCTGCCATGTCGCTCCCTCTTATTCAGCGAAATATGTTTCTTATTGTATCAAACAAGCTCTCCGGTCCCGGCTCCGGCCGCGGCATGGTGTTCAATTCTTTTAGAATATCACGAAACCGGCTGCTCCAGGTATGCTGTTCGAGACAGGCCCGGTACCCGTTTTCCGCTATCTGGTGCCGTTCGTTCTCATGCTTCAGGTAATACCGTATTTTTTGCACAAGATCCTCCCGGTCCTGATAACAGACGATCTCGCGGCCGATATCGAAATAATTTTCAAGCTCATCCACGTAATCAGTCAGGAGAAATCCGCCGCACATGGGAACCTCGAACACCCGACCTTTGATCTGTTTGCGGTGCGGATCCCGTGAGCTGGCGGAAATATTCAGGTTGATTTTGCTGTTGCTGAAGATGGCAATGATTTCCTCGAAAGGCAGGAACGAACCCCACCCCTTTCCGAAGGCTTCTACCGGTATCTCATTTTGTTTGAGAAAACTGATAACTTCACCCCGTATGCCGTGGCTTTGCCCGACAAAGGTAACATCGTATTGCTCAGACGATTCCACCGGGTGATAGTACTCGGGATTAGAGGCCCATTGCGATTTGATCACATTGAATCCGTAGTTTTTGTATTTGTCCACCGCTTCGCTGTCGGTGGTGATGGAACAAAACAGGTCCCTGGCCAGGTGCCGGGAGTAGTCGTCAAACCGCCAGTGGTCGTCGGAAAACCAGCCGACCACCTTGTGTCCCCGCTCCCTGAGCCTGAACAGGGTTTTCCTGGATATCTCGTCCCGGTAGGTGATGAAGAAAATGAAATCCGGGTTCTCAGATTCGGCCAGCGCCAGTACTTCTCGATTTATCGAGCGTTTTCCCACATCATTCAAGCGCTCGATGTAGTTGTACCTGATGACGCTGTCCCCGATATCTTTTAACGGTTCATAGAAATTGATATCGCAGTTGTAATTGATGGTTCCCACTGTCAACAGGAGTATCTTCATATCCGTTCCTTTACGGCAACTTCTCTTTTTTCCTGGTAAACCGGAACAAACCGCAGGCGTAGTTGGATTGAGCCAGGACATCCGGATCGGCGTATCGAATAAAGCGTTTTTCGTCGGTAACCCCTGAAAACTCCATGAGATCAAGCTCCTGGAAATAATCGAATATGGTCCGGGGATGGAAGATCCGGTGTGCATTGAAGCATGTTCTTTCCCTGCCCACGGGAACGGCAAAATAAAGGTTACCGTCCACCGCCAAGACCCGCGATAATTCCCGGCAGGTTTTTTCCGTTCCGTCCGGATCCAGGGGATCGCCATATCGTCCCAAACCAACATGTTCCGCCACGTGCAGGCACGAGAGGGAGCTGACGGCTCCATCTTCGTATGGGAGCGCCAGGAGGCTTCCCTTTTTTACCGTCAGTCCCTCCAGGTCGGTTTCGAATGGACGAATATCCAGGAAGGTAACATCAGTAATGGTGCTCAGTAATCCTACCCACCGTATGTCCGAGCCGATGTCCAGATGTTTGTCTGGTCCGCTTTCTTGGATGCGCGTAAAGGCCCACGCTCCCAGATAGAAGTAGTGGGCGTCGAAGGGTGTTTTCCAGGTCCTGTCCTCGAGGCAGGGATAGATGTCCTGCAAAGCCGGTCGTTTCCCGTTTTCGGTCGTGCGGTGGTATCTCGAAAAATCCCTGATGAATTTCAGCCCTCGCAATATGTTGTGCGGCTTGATGGTAATAACCAGACATATGAGTTTTTTTACCATGCGGAAAAGCCCGATTGATTTCATGTCTCTTCTTCCCGGAATCTAGCGTAGATGTCACCCCACAGATGTTCGTCTTCTATCAGGCTTATCGTATGCAAGAGATCGTTCGGATTCGGCCACGATGTGGTGAAAATCATCTGCAGTGAAGCTCCCCTGGAGCAGTTGAATTCCCGGTAACCCAGGGAGGTCAGGTAATCCACGCAAAGTCTGGCATCATCGAAAAACTCTCTGGTGAACTCGAAAGAGAGACAGGGGAGAGGTTTGGACAACCCCTGGAGAGCCTTTAGCTCAAATCCTTCCACGTCTATCTTGCAGAAAACCGGTTGACCGAATTCCTCTACGAGCTGATCAAGGGTAGTAATCGCAACCGTCTCCGTTCGGTTCCATTCGAAACGGTCAAAACGGCCCGTTTTCCATTTCTCGGAGAAGGTGCTGACCGTGGTGGCCTCGTCACAGATGTAGAAAGGGAGCTCTCCCAGGCTGTCCGAGAGACCTTTCTTGATAATCGAAAACTCCGGTCGAGTCCCATATTTTTTTTCGAGAAGCGTAGCCAGTTGCGCCTGCGGTTCCACGGCTACCACCTCCGCACCGAGTTTCAGAAATACCTCAGTTCTCTCTCCCTTGTGGGCCCCAACATCGAAACACCGGTCGCCGGGTTTGATGAATCGAGAATAAAACCGTAGCATATTCTTGTACTGTTGCCGCTGTTTCCAATAGTGGTGGTATCGGTTCCATATCTTTCGTAAATAACGTAAAGGAAGAGTGAACAGTCTGCGCATCGTTTTATTCCCTTACATTAAATAATTCCACACGGACTCTATTCACGGGACATGGTTCACGTTCAGGGTCTGTTTCCGGTACCAGTCAATCGTTTTTCTCAAACCGGCCTCGAAGCCGATTCCGGCTTCGAAACCAAACTCGTGTAAAGCTCTACTGACATCCAGGCAACGTCTCGGCTGTCCATCCGGTTTGGCGGCATCCCAGACAATGGTGCTGTGGAATCCGACCAACCTGGCTATCATTTCAGCCAGGTCTCTGATTGTTATTTCGAACCCGGCCCCTATGTTCACCGGATCTGGTTTATCATACCGTTCGGCGGCTAGAATAATTCCTTCGGCAGCGTCCTCTACGTACAGAAATTCCCGAGACGCCGTCCCGGTTCCCCAAACAACAACCTCCTTTTTGTTTCCCGCCACGGCTTCCGTGAACTTCCGGATGAGGGCCGGAATGACGTGGGACCGTTCGGGATCGAACGTGTCTCCGGGACCATACAGGTTGACCGGCAAGAGGAAGATAGCGTTGAAACCGTATTGCTGCCGATAGGCCTGAGCCTGCACCAACAGCATCTTTTTCGCCAGTCCATAAGGAGCGTTTGTTTCTTCCGGATAACCGTTCCAGAGATCTTCCTCTTTGAAGGGTACCGGCGTAAATTTGGGATAGGCGCAGACGGTTCCAAGCGCCACGAATTTTTCGACGTTTTCCCGATAGGCAGCTTCCATCAACTGAATCCCGGATATGGCATTGTCATAGAAAAGGGTCGCCGGATATTCCCTGTTGAATCCGATACCACCGACCCGTGCCGCCAAATGGATAACGATATCAATATCCCGGACGGCTTCCACGCAGTTGTCCCAATTTCTCAAATCGGTGTCTTTACTGCGCGGTATCCGGATATTGTTTGCCGCTACTCCCTTCTCCTGTAATTTGCGTACCAGGAACGAACCCAGAAAACCCGCCCCGCCTGTTACCAGGATTTTTTTATTGTGCCAGAACGTCATGTCAGTCAGCTCCCCACCACCGGTCGGGAAACCGCTCTTTCAAGATATTGTCACCTTCGCCGATGGGCTTCAAACCGGCGGCTCTCATATCGGCGTCAACCATGATTCGGGTTAGATCCTTGAATTTTACTTTTGGGTTCCACTGCAGTGTTTCTCGGGCTTTGCCGGGATCGGCTATCAGGGAGACTACTTCCGTGGGGCGGTAATAACGGGGATCTATTTTTATATGTTTTTTCCAGTCCAGCCCGGCATAGGCAAAAGCTTCCTCTACAAATTCCTGGACCGAATGGGTCTCACCGGTCCCGATAACAAAATCCTCCGGTTGCCGGCGCTGCATCATCTTCCACATGCCTTCCACATATTCCGGGACATAACCCCAATCCCGCTTTGCCTCTAAGTTTCCTAGATAAAGGGAGCGTTCTTTTTTTGCAATAATATTCGCCAGTCCGCGGGTGATTTTCCTGGTCACAAACGTTTCACCTCTGCGGGGAGACTCGTGATTGAACAGGATACCGTTACAAGCGAAAATATTGTACGCTTCCTTATAGTTGTGAGTCATCCAGTAGGCATAGAGCTTGGCGCAGGCGTACGGGCTGCGGGGATGGAACGGGGTTGTTTCTGACTGCGGGGGCGGGGACGAGCCGAACATTTCGCTGCTTGAAGCCTGGTAGAACCGAATTGATTTTTCACTTCGCCTGATCGCTTCCAATAACCTGGTCGTGCCCAGGCCGGTAACGTTGCCGGTGTATTCCGGGACATCGAAACTGACCCGGACATGGCTCTGTGCCCCCAGGTGGTAGATTTCGTCAGGTTTGACATTATGGATGATGTTCGATATCTGTTCGGCATCGGATATATCTCCGTAATGCAAGAACAGTTTGGCCTGAGATTCATGGGGATCGACGTAGATGTGGTCGATTCTTTTGGTGTTGAAGGTGGAAGCCCTTCGTATAATTCCATGAACTTCATACTGTTTGTTGAGAAGAAGTTCTGCCAGATAGGAACCGTCCTGTCCGGTAATCCCGGTAATGAGAGCGATCTTAGACATGGACTCACCTCGCATTCACAGCGGTCTGCAGCGTTTAGCAAGTTTACACCAAATAATGGTCTGCGGCAATATTTGATGGTACTGTTAAAAACAGCTCTTTCCAGAATGATATGCTCTTCGGTTGGATTAAGCAGTGATATACTTATTTAAGGAAAGTTGTCTCACTGAAGTTGCTTACGATACAATAATCTGCTCTTATGGGTTGGAAGACGTGATTTTTTATGGCCAATGAGTCTGAATTCACCCTGGTGATAGAAGCGGAAAAACCGGGCAAATATTATTGGAAAGATCTGTGGCTATACCGGGAGTTGTTCTATTTTCTAGCCTGGCGGGATGTTTTGGTGAGATATAAACAGACCGTGTTGGGAATCATGTGGAGTGTACTGCGGCCGTTTCTGGCCATGGTTATTTTTACCGTCATTTTTGGGAAACTGGCCAAATTACCATCGGATGGTGTTCCGTACCCTATCCTTGTTTATTGCGCCATGCTGCCCTGGCAGTTTTTTTCCACATCTTTTTCGGATTGCTCTACCAGCCTGGTACGCAATAAAAATCTCATTTCCAAAATATATTTCCCAAGAATAGTTATTCCTACCAGTACTGTGATCGTCAGTATCATTGATTTCTTGATATCAATAGTCATCTTCGCCGGTATTATGATCTGGTACCGGTATGTTCCTTCCTGGCAAATTGTTTTCATCCCGATCTTAATGTTAACCGCGCTGCTCACATCCATGGGGCTGGGGCTCTGGTTGAGCGCGGTCAATGTCAAGTACCGGGATATCCGTTATATCACACCGTTCATTGTCAGGTTCGGAATCTATATTTCACCCGTCGGTTTCAGCAGCACCATTATTCCGGAGAAATGGCGCCTGCTTTACTCGTTGAATCCGATGGTCGGAGTCATCGACGGATTCAGATGGGCAGTTCTGGGCGGCAGCCATAACGTCAACTGGTTGGGATTTGTTTGTTCAACCGTGGTTACTATTGTCCTATTTCTATTGGGAGTCTGGTTTTTCAGGCGGTCGGAACGAACGTTTGCGGATGTGATTTAAACCTATGTCAACGGTAATAAAAACGTCTAATCTCGGTAAGAAATACATCATCCGACATGAACAAACTAACTCATACCGGACATTTCGCGAAGCTATCGTCGATAAAACGAAGGGTGCCGGTGCTCGAGTTCTGCAATGGTTACGTTCTGGAAAAAAATCGGATAATCCTTTTGTTGAAGAGTTTTGGGCACTTGATGATGTGTCGTTTGAAGTAGAGCAAGGAGAAAGGATTGGGATTATCGGCTGTAACGGGGCGGGCAAGACCACGCTCCTGAAGTTGTTGAGCCGAATAACCGAACCATCAAGCGGGAGTATCTCGCTTAAGGGCCGGGTGGCGAGTCTGCTGGAGGTGGGGACGGGGTTCCATCCGGAACTGACCGGCCGGGAGAACATCTTTTTAAACGGTGCGGTGCTTGGGATGGGAAAGCAGGAGATACGGGATAAGTTCGATGAGATCGTGGCCTTTTCCGAAGTGGAAAAATTTCTCGATACGCCGGTTAAACGCTACTCCTCCGGTATGTACGTCCGCCTGGCCTTTGCGGTAGCCGCCCACCTGGAACCGGAAATTCTTTTGGTTGATGAAGTGCTGGCGGTCGGTGACGCGGCGTTCCGGAAGAAATGCCTGGGGAAAATCAAAACCATTTCCGGGGAAGGGAGAACCGTCTTATTTGTCAGCCATAACATGAGTTCTATTCTTCAATTGACTGATCGTGCCATTCTCCTGGAGAAAGGCCGTGTCCGAACAATTTCTAAAACAGAGGATGTAGTCAGAGAATATTCAGAGATGGTGAGTGGTAAGGAATTCTCTATAGAGTTACGGACTCATGACGAAAATTTCCAGGTGGAAAAGTTTCTTTTTCTTTCAGATCAGGTCGAATTGGGATTCAATAAAAGGCTTCCGTTTGAGTTGACCTTGTCACTCAAACAGCCAATGAACAACATATACTTGTTGTTGGCCTTTAGAAACTCTTTGGGCGCAAAGTTATTGACTACGAAAGCGAGAATCGACAGTTTGGACGCGGGAAACCACGTCCTGCTGCTGGAAGTGGATGATCATCGGCTTACTCCGGGCTCCTATACGCTTATCCTGAGTATTTCTGTGCAGGGGGATGTCATTCTTAACCGGGATCCTATTATTGGTTTTGAGCTTAGTGCCAGTTGTGTGGATGAACCACTGCTACTTCCTCATATAGCCCGAGGCAAAGACAAAATTGGCGCTTTTTGCCCTCTAATTGTAAAAAGCCGAAACAGTTCCGACCAATGAGCGTACCATGATGAAGAAAACGATACGTAATCTCGTCGCCATGATAAAGACGCGCAAAATCCCGGCCTACCTCCACATCCCTAAAACAGGTGGTACGTATATCAGCCAGCGGGAAACAGATGATCAAGCGGTCATCCATCCCGTCAAGTATCTGGGACACAAATTTGTTATCGACCGCCCCGGCGACCACAATGTGATCTATCTGGAACATGACCCGGCCAGGGCTAAAACATCGGTCATCGCGAGGGAAAAGATCGAAGAATATTATCATGTATTCTCCACGGTCAGGAATATTTTCGACTGGCTGGTCAGTTACGCGTCCCACGCCGGCGGTTGGAATTCCCGGTACCGAGATACCGAGCATTATGATTACGAGGTGGCCAACAAAGGGTTCGAGTATCTCCTGAAAACCATCGCTGACCGCGAAAATCAGTGGCCCAGCCGGAAGTTTATTCACTGCCAGTTGTTTTCAAGTTCCGGAGATCTGATTGTCGATTGGTTGAACAGTACCAGGTCACTTGATGAAGACCTGGGAAAACTGGCGGAATATTATCGGTGTACTTATACCCGTAAAGAACGGCAGCGTGTGGGGGAGAGAAAGGATTACCGCTCATATTACACCGATGAGCTCATCGACCTGGTCCATACGACCTGGCGTAGCGAGATCAAACTGTTAGGATTTGAATTTGACGGCGCTGAGCGCATCACGGCTCATCTGGGACAAATCGTCTCAAAAGAGACCAGGAAAGCCTTGCATTACGATTGGAAAGATAACGTATTGACCTTCGATGGTGAGATTTTTTCATAGGTCTCGCACCGAGAAAAAATATTATTCCATTGGTGTGATACTGATCTTCTGACCCCGGGGAATAACTTTCTTCAGTTTTTGAAAATATTTATCCATATATTCCCGGGCCGTTTGGTGGTCTCCAGCTTGCCGATATGTTTGGGACAGATGATAATAGGCGATAGGATGGTTTTTCAACAATCGGCTGGCTTTTTGGAAAACGTCTGAGGCTTCTACAAAATTCTCGGCGGCCAGTCGATCCTTTCCTTCCAGGACCAGGTTAATGTATTGGTTTTCTAAAATACTCAGAGCCACATAGGCCAGGTAGACCGTGGCGAAATCACTGGGGCCGAGTTTTTTAACAAACCGTAACTCACTGGATAAGCTCTCAGTAAGATCATGGTTTTCATTGAGGTGGGTGGTAACAACGAGATCGGCGGTCCGGCGCAGGAATTCATCCCAGCTGGAGGCATAGTTCTGTTGTTGACAGAGCACCAAGATGCTCTTTCTGAACTCCTCTCTGGCTTCCTGGAACTTGTCGTTGTTCACCAGGCATTTGCCTATCGATTCGGTAAAATAGATACGCTCGTTGATCCGCCAGGGATTAATCCTCAACCGGCATTGTCTGAACGCTTCCGCGGCGTCTCCGTACCGGTTCTCCTTGAGTGCGGCATTGGACTTGATCAGATATTGCTTAATGAAAAAAGTTTCTTTTCTTTTCAGGTTCAGCGCGAGTTGGAAGAATCCTTCCTCGTCTCCGAGCTTTTGTCTCAGCTCTATTTCCTGGAGCAAAGGAACGCCACTCCATTCACGGTAGATTCTGAACTCTTTCAGGGCCTTGTCGTACAAACCCTGGCAGGCGTAAATATCCCCCAGTGAGAAATGACCGTACATTACAAAGTTTTTGTTGTGGGCCGATTTTGATCTTTCCATGAACGATTCCACCAGGGCTTTTTCCTCTGCATAGAATCCCGTAGACCGGAACAACCCGCGTAATTTTGAATTGATGATATACGCACTTCGATGATCGTATTTACTCCATGACTCCATTTCTTCTTTCACCAGGTTCACAATTTTCCTGAGAGACAGAGACCCGTTATCCAGCCCTGGGACGTTTGCTATCTGGTCGAAAACAGAGAGATTCCGCGGTTGTCCGAACAGATTGACTTCCGGCCGATATTTGTATTCCAATTTCAGGGAATTCGGCTGCGGAGAGAATAGAAATCCCGGCTCTGTCCCGGGGGTAAGCAGGGGATCAAAATAATAGGAATCGATGGATCGCGGACTATTGCTGTTCTTACGCCAGTATTGATAGAAAAGCGGACTGCCCTGTCGTATGATATTTTTTGTCAGAGCCTGTTTAGCTTCGGAATAGTCACCTTGTAAGGCCAGGGCCAGGGCCAGTTCAACATAGACATCTTGATTTAAAAAACCGTATGGGTCGGCGTCCGCGCCGCGTTTGAAATAAAATAGTGCCTGGCCGGTGTTATTGAGCTTGAGAGAAGCCCTACCGGTTTTTGAGAGCAGTGGCGAGTAGAAAGGATTAAGCCGGAGGGCTTTTTCGTACTCTCCGAGTGCCATGGACAGTTTTCCTCGATTCTTGTAGAAATCACCCAGGCTGACTCGCCGGTCGGCGTTTAATGGTTCGAGTATGGTTGCCCATTTCAAACACGATTCGACCGAGTTGGACTTTCCCTGCTGCTCCAAAAAGGAGGCTCTGGCAAGCATGGTACGGTTGAACAGAGGCAGGAGCCCACAGCAGAAAGCAAACAGGACGAGAAGGAGCCAAAAACACAACCGGAAAACTTTTTTCCCTTTCTGAGGAAGAACGTTCTTTCCCTCCGGTCTGGATTTTGGGTGGGTCAGTACGCAGAGCAGCCCCAGCCCGATCCAGGCTTCGAAGGGAAGATCATTAATAACCGGATGCGAACCGTGAAACAAGCTGGAAAAAATGTTGCCGCTGATGCCGGCAATAAAGGCGATAGCGCTTATTCTGAGAAAAATATTATCAATGTGTTTTCCCGAACACACGGACCGGTAGAGAACGGTACCGATGAAAAGAACGAGACTCACCAGTCCCATCAGACCCGCTCCTTCCAGAATTTGAAAAACGGAGTTGTGGAAGTGTCCTTTCAGGAAAGTTTTCATGATGAGTAGATCCTTGGGTGGAATATTGAAATCGATGAACCTCCCCAGGGCGTGATGGTTATTGAAACCGTTCCCAAACCAGAGGCAGTGGCTGAGAACTTTGAATCCATGTATCCAGCCGGTGATCCGGTTGAGGTTGGAGAAAGAAGATAACTTTCCCGCCAGACGGTGGAGCATATCGCTCACCTGGTTGTAAAACAAAGGAGAGATGACAGCCAGAATGAGCAGGACAACAGCGGTACTCTTGAACACCGCTTTGACCGATAGTCTGGTCTGCAGAGCGTACAGGATTCCAAACAGCAGCAGCCAGAAGGGAGCGGTAAAAAAAACTTTCTTGTAACCGCAGAAGAAAAGCCGGGGAAGACCGTAGAGGAGCATTCCTCCCGCGAAGATCTTGAGCGGTCCCGTACGGGAAAGAAAAACCACCAGTAGGAGGGGCAGGACGAAGTACGAATAAAACTCCAGATTTGCTGCTCTCATTCCCGCCCCGCCCAGGTGCAGAAAGAGCATCTTGAATATATTGACTCCGGAAAAGACGACGGTGATGTCGGTGAGAACGCAGCTGACAAAGATGATCGAGCCGGTGAACAACAAGCTGTAGATAACGGATTGTTGACGGCTCGTGGTGGTAGTAAAGCTAACGATGATCAGAAAGAAGCTGATGCAGAAAAATAGTCTCCCCAGGTGCTGAAAGCTTTCCCAGAAGCAGGTAGAACTGAAGGTGGAGATGACACAGATGATGAAAAAAACCAGGAGGAAGGAGATAGACCAGCGGGTCCCCCGGTCCCGGTACACTATCTCTAGTTCGCACCGGCGGCTGTCCAGAATGGAGAACAACATGGCGATGAGGATTGGCCAGAGCATCGGTGAACTCACGTTGAAAGCGATGCCGCTTGCGGCCAGCAGAAAGGTCGAGCACCAAATCCCTCGCTCGAAACTCTGCCCTTTCATGGTGAAATGAATGGCTATCAGGGAGAGAAGGAGGTGGTAGAGGTAGTAGAGCCAGGAGATATCCACGGTGCTAATGAGTTGCCCGCTCCTCAACCAGGGCGTCAGGTGCAGCTTGTTGGCTATGAGAGACGAAAACACCGAGGCACCGATGGTTAAAAACAGGATCAGCGGTGGTTCGCAAAAACACTGCTGACAGAATTGCCGGAGGTCAATCGATTGGTTCTTAAAGCTATATGAGCCGAAATAATAAGTGATCATCGCCAACAGACCGGCTGCCAGGAGTTTTATAAACAGGAGGAAAAGCGGTTTATCCGGAAAATGGCTGATAGCGATGACGATAACGAACAGGTAACAGATGATGTTGGTTGCCATATTCAAGGGAGTCTGACCGTATGAATTTCTTGTAGAGGAAACAGCTTCGTGAGACAAAAAAACCTCACCTTCTTAACGAGGTTAGTGTAACACGGTTATTGGCAGCTACCAAGGTGTTTGCGCTCCGTTTGCGGCTCTGGTAGCATAGCCCGAGTGTTCCACGGAAGGGAAGAGTGTCGGGATGGAAATTACGGGTCAACAGCCGGTCCGGGTTAAGCCTACAATGGCTGTGGGTGATCGTGTGGTTGGCCCGGATCAGGCGTGTTTCCTAGTGGCCGAGATCGGTAACAACCATGACGGCAGTCTCGACCAGGCTTTGGAATTGATCGAGGCGGCTTCTTTAGCCGGCGCAGATGCGGTCAAGTTTCAGACCTTTAAGGCCTCCCGATTGGTCTCCGAACAGCCGGTGGCCCCGCCATCGCTTTGGCGGGATGCCAAGCAGCGAAGCTGGCAGGAGGTTTTCTTGGAATGGGAACTCCCTCGACAGTGGCATGAACGCTTGGCTGCGGCGGCCGCCGACCATGACGTAGTATTTTTTTCTACAGCCTTCGATCCGGACTCTGTTGATTTTCTTGAATCCGTGGGCGTACAACTTCACAAGATAGCCTCATTCGAGATCACTTACTCCGATCTGCTGAAAAAAGTAGCTTCCACCGGTAAGCCGGTGCTGCTCTCTACCGGCGCTTCCACACTTGATGAAGTGAGCGAGGCACTTCAGATCCTGGAGGGGGCCGGTTGCGGCCCGGTGGCATTGCTGCACTGCGGAAGCTGTTATCCGCTGGCGGTAGAGGATGTCAATCTTCGCGCCATGAGTACACTTGCACGGAAATTCAACCGTCCTGTGGGCTATTCTGACCATACTCTGGGAATGGAAACAACGCTGGCCGCCGTGGCGCTGGGAGCGTGTGTTATTGAAAAACATTTCACCCTTAACAAGAACCTGCCGGGTCCCGACCATGCCGTTTCCGTGGAACCGGAAGAGTTAAAGGCTATGATTGCATCCATTCGCCGGGTGGAAGCCGCTCTTGGCTCAGAAGAAAAGAAACCGGTGGCCGCGGAGGCCGGCGCTAGAAGTGAAGGACGCAGGAGCCTGCACGCAGCCAGGGATATTACCGCCGGTTCGGTAATTACGGAAGAAGATGTAACGGTAGTCAGACCGGCGGCGGGAATCGCTCCTCGTGATAAAGAAAAAATAATGGGTCTCAGGACACGTTCGGCCATGGCTTCCGGACAACCAATCACCTGGTCAGACCTTCGATAGTTACACCCGCCTGATAACGATGATCGTCTTGTCCTCGATGACACAGCAATCAGTGGTGGTCGACTCAGAGCCGATTAAAGCGGTCAAACGCTCGTTGGTGACGGAGTCTCCCTGTAGCTGTGAAATAACCGACTGTATTGACGGTACCCCTTTGGAATATAAAAGAAGCGTGTCACCTGTCTCGAACGTAATCTCCCCGGTCTGATAGGACGATTCTTTTCTCAGTCCCGGAAGCTCGCCGTTTCTTTCCAACGGTATGGCCTGGTCTTTCCTGATCAGATAGGGTTGGGTATCGTGCGCGTTACAAAAGGAGAACAGATGACGATGATAGTCGAGAATTCCGTAGAAAATAGGAAAAACAGTCTCCCTGGCCTCCATGTCCACCAGTACCGTGTTGAGACTTTCAAGGATCGTCCCGGGTTTTCTATCTTCCTTTATTTCTCCTTTCACCAGTCCGTACACCAGCGCTACTCTGGTAGTGGCTTCCACTCCCCGTCCGGGTACGTCGCCCAGCACGATTCCGGTACGCCCCGGGCCGAAATGTATGAAGTCGAGAAAATTGCCGCGGATATCGGGACTTGGCAGGCAGGAAAAGGCAATTGAATAATCCGGAATAGAAGGAGAACTATCCGGGATGAAACGGCTGTGCAGCGACCGAGCCACCACGTACTCTTTCTCGAATTGTTCGTACGAAGAGACTTTTTCGTTGAGTTGAACATTCTCCATCCGTAAGGCTGCTTGCCGGCTGAGTACCGAGAGGAGCCCGATGTCATCCTGGTTATAAGGTTCCCCATTGAGTTTGCCGCCAAGCCCAACCAGACCGGTGATGCTATTGTTGATAATAAAAGAACAGATAATCCCATAACCGTACCGGCGGCAGAACAATTCGAGCCCCCTGGATGCGGGACTGTCGTCCTGGTCAGATCCGGTGAGCACAAATGGCTGGCCGGTTTTCAACAGGAGGGCATGTGACTCATCCTTCAGTTTCCAGGTCCGCCGGGCGGGTAAATCTCCCGCCAGTCCTCTGGCAGAGCAGAGCTTGAATTCTCCCGCTTTGCCTTCCAGATACAGATCGGCACGTTCTATTCCCAGCCATCCGGTCATGATTTCAAGAATAATTTCCTGGAGCAGGTTTTTATCGAGGGTCGTACCCAGTTTTTCCACTGCCTGTTTGAGAAGATCATGGCGGTTCCGTTTTTTTCGGGCGAACAGATTGTCGATTATTCGTGACATGTGCTGGTGCAGGGGAGCGGATATCAGGGCTACCACCAGCGCGGCGATAATACCGTAGAATGAGATATCGTTTGGTAAAAGCCGCTGGAACAGTGTCTCCACCAGTTCTTCCACCGCTACGTATATGGTTGCCAGGCTGCCGGTGATAAGGGTATAGAGCAGGGTCTTGTTAATAATAATTCTGATACCCATGAGATTATAGCGGGCGATCGAATAAGCGAGCACCATAGACATGATAATCGAAATGGTGGGAAACAGGCCGAAAATGTAATATGTAAGGTTTTCATACCCTCTGCCGACCAGCATGTATTTAAATATAAGAAGCACGACGCTGCCGATAGTCAGCGGAAAAAGTAGGGCTGAAATGATGTAGTTTAACTGGATTTTTTCCTTTTTTTCCTCGGCGGAAGAGAGTTTGATCCTCAGGTTGATCAGGACCAGAATCATGAAAGAGATGAAATAGGCTCTCAACAGTTTCAGAACAAAATGATTGGGAACTGAAAATCCCCAATCGAAAAGCTGGATAGCGGTCTGGAACGAAG
This sequence comes from uncultured bacterium, assembly GCA_964593455.1. Classification (GTDB taxonomy): domain Bacteria; phylum Muiribacteriota; class CAYSPT01; order CAYSPT01; family CAYSPT01; genus CAZQHK01. The sequence goes on along the minus strand of CAZQHK010000004.1, from coordinate 65,649 downwards.
AGAAAACCGGCAAAGTCCCGGGAGGAAGGAGCAGAAGAACCGTCAGGATAACCGACGGTACATAAATAAGGAGGAAAACCTTGCCGTATCGGAGTAACCGGTCGTCTTCCCGGGGAAACGCGAAAGTAAAATGATAGAAAGCCGGCGCCAGAAACAAAACAGTTGCCAGCATTGCCCGAATCCAGAAAAGTTGCTTGGTTCCTTGAGTACAGATGATTTTTAATTCCAGCAGCGCCCAGAAAATGAAACAGACCATCAGTACTAAAAAGATCTGGTTAGCCTTCTTTTTAGGGTTTTTCCGGTATACAAAAAACGCCAGAAAGGTACTCACTGCCGTGGACAGCAGTGCCAGAAAAGAAAAAAACGGAACCGTAGTACCCATAAATGATGAACCTTTCTGGTAAAAAATATAGCACTGTGCTCGTGAACCGTCAATGAATCGTCATCATGTTCCGGCCGGCATCCGAGTCATTCGCCGGCTTGAACGGCGAATCCATCTAACGTTCTACACTTCTTGCTTGAGGTGCGGTAGAATAAGATTTGGTATGAAATTTAAAAAATCGATACGTTCACTGCTCAGGCCGATTGTCGCTAGACCGTTTAGGATACTTATTGTTCTCGGGTTATTACTGGTGGCTGTAGGTGTTATCAACCTGGCTATCTGGCATTGGACACCGCTGCCGGAGGAAACCTTGATCGACCGGGTTCTCAATACCAGTTCGAAATCATCCGGGTTTTTAGCGGTAGGAACATATATCATAATAACGGGAAAGACGGTCCCGGACAGTATCGTGAAATATTTCTTCTCCGGAGATCGGGTGGTCAGTTTTTATGTGGTTGCATCGCCGGCGAAAGGTTCTCCGGTACATGTTCCGGTCCTGGTAGGAAAAGATATCCAGCACGGGGCCCCGGAAGGTCAATTCACCTATGAAGGCCGTATTCGCGAACTGGAGGACAAGGTAGCCGCTCAGTACCGTAAGCGGGGTTTTGCCTTCAGGAGACCCGTCTATCTAGACACTATCCATGTTCCTAAGCCACTGAAAAGTATTCCCTGGCTGGTGCTGGGAATCGCTCTCATCAGTGCGGCGCTGAAATGGAAACAGAAACTGAAGTCATTAGGAGTAAGTGCTGCGAGCATCTTGTTCTCAAAATAATGGTTGTTCGGGTATTTTGTCATTCTGTGAGGTAACGGATAAAACGTGGTTGACATCTCTATTTAACGCCGTTATAGTGCCCATTGGATAAATAGCATATCCATTATCTTTTTGAATGATATCGGCAACGAAGGCAGGTGTGGGCAGCAGTGAAAGTTCTCACGTTGAATTGCGGCAGTTCATCAGTTAAATACCGATTGTTTGATATTGACTCACGGACAGAACTGGCCGGTGGAGTCGTAGAAAAAATTGGTTCGGTCAGCGCCGTCGTTAATTACCATGCGGGGGAAAAAGAGATTAGGGAGATGCACCAAGTCCCGCATCACCGCTCCGCCATCAAGTTGGCAATCAAGTTTCTTATGCATCCGGAACTAGGCGCTATCAAAGACATAAAGGAGATCGATGCGGTAGGACACCGGATCGTTCACGGCGGTGAGGAAAACACGGCCTCGGTACTGCTTTCCACGGAGAAGATCGCGGAGATAGAGAAGTACAACAAGTTGGCCCCGCTTCATAATCCGCATAACCTGAACGGTGTTTATATCTGCAAGAGATTCCTTCCTCACGTGAAACAGATCGGTGTATTCGATACAGCCTTCCACCACACGCTGCCCAACTACGCCTATCTGTACGGTATTCCGCCGGTACTTTACCGGAAACATGGAATTAGAAAGTATGGATTCCATGGGATATCACATCTTTACGTGACAGAAAAGACGGCAAAAACAATGGAAAAATCTCTTGATGAACTGAAGATAATCACCTGTCATCTGGGCAACGGATCCAGCATGGCTGCGGTTGACAGGGGGCGATCAGTGGAAACCACCATGGGATTTACGCCGCTGGATGGTCTGCTCATGGGAACCCGTTCCGGGGAACTCGATCCGGCTGTCATTCCGTTTGTCATGGATGCTGAGACCCTGGAGGTTGATGAGGTAATGAAAATTCTCAACAAGCGCAGCGGGCTGCTGGGTGTTTCCGGGGTCAGTAACGATGTTCGGGAAATAGTGGAGGAGATGCAGGCCGGTAATGAACAAACTGCCCTGGCCATGGAGATGTTTATCTACCGGATAAAAAAATACATCGGCGCCTTCGCTGCCATCATGGGGGGAGTCGACGCGATAACCTTCACCGGGGGAATAGGCGAGAATTCAGTCTGGGTTCGCCAACACGCCTGTTCGGGACTCGAATTTTTGGGAGTGATGATTGAAGAAAAGTATAACAATGAGAACAGGACCATCATCTCTACCGGCAAAAGCCGGGTGACGGTTCTGGTTATTCCCACCAATGAAGAGCTCAAGATAGCTCTAGAGACGGCTGCGGTTATCAAAACTGAAGTATCACGGGTGGCGGAAGAGGGGACCGGCTGGGACCGTGTGTGTGACCAGTTATAAAAAGGAGGTGGCAATATGTATGGTGAACCTGAACGCAAACTGAATTCGGAGCAAACGCTGGATGTACTCCTTCGCACCTGGCTGGCCGCATTCGAAAAAGCGGCCCTTGATCTTCAGGGAATCATTCCCCAGGAGTTCTGCTCCAAGGCCTATGAGCACGCCGCCGAGAATTTCCTGCGTATTCTCGCTAATAAGTATGGGATCATCGCTGAGCGGGCCGAAACCATCGAGGGCGCCGTCCGCAACTATATTCACGTCGGAATCCATGCCGGTCTGTTCGATAATATCAGCCAGTTCGAATTAAAGTCGACCTCGGAAGACGGATTGGAAATCACCGTCCGAGAATGTCCGTACCAGTCCAAGTGCAGCGATCTCTTGCATGACGGTCTTCCTCTTACCAGCCTGACATGCGCCCGCCTGGGCTGCTTTAGTGGAGCGGTTAAGCTCCTGGCGGGATTGGACTGTGTGTTTCAGGTAACGAAGTGCAATCCTCTGGAGAATTTCTGCCAGGGTGCTCTGGAGAGAAAGTGATTCGTCATACCTACCGAGGCGATAATCAAGAACCTGACTAATCCCGACTGGGAGGTACGCCGCCAAGCCGTGATGGTCATCGGCCGGGAGAAGGATCAGGCCGGGTACCCGTACCTGTTGGAACGGCTTTCGGATGTGGATGGCGATGTCTGCCGGGCAGCGGTACTGTCCATCAGCCGCCTGGAAAATTCCGAGGCCATTCCGTTCCTGCTGGATGTACGGCTTTTGGAGCACGCGAGTCCGGATGTTCGGGAGGCTACCGTCCAGGCACTCGGCTCCTTTGGCGACCTGCGAGTCATGGAAGTACTGCTCAAAGCCCTGGAAGACCCCGAGTGGAGTGTCAGAATCGCCGTCGAAGAAATAATGCTGGAATTTATCAGACGCATTGTGAAAGAACACGATCTCCGCACTGCCCGGCGGTTGCTCCGGATTCTGTCCACCAGCAACAGGACGGTTTACACCTGGGCGGTTAAAGCCTTCTCACGGCTTGGCGAAATAGGTTTCTCGCTGCTGTCAGAACATCTGTTTCTCAGCAACGCCCGGATCAGGAAAGGTATATCACTGGCGCTGTCCCATTTTCCCGGTGAGCGTCCCGTTCCGCTTCTCATCCGATTGCTGGAAGATCCACACCCCGAGGTCCGGCTCAGCGCGGTGCAAGCCCTGGTGACCCGTCGCAGTTCGACAGCGTTGGATCCTTTGATCAAGTGTCTCACCGATTTTACCCCGGGTGTGGCGGAGGCCGCTGCGCAGGCTTTGGCCGCCTATGGGGATGATTGTGTAAAAAGGTTGACACACGTTCTCGACCGGACACCCGTTGCCAGGTTGAAGAGAAACATCCTGGGGATTTTTGCCATGATCGCTTCTCCTGCTTGTGTGTTTCCGGCTCTGAATCATCTTGGCAGCGGGTATTACGATGTACGGTTAAACGCCATCGAAACACTGGATAGGATCGGGCAACCAGCCCTGAAACCGGTGCTCAATCTGCTTGAACGCCAGACATGGTTTTCTTCCAGTCTGCTTGGACGTCTTTCGTCTGAATTGAATAAACGACTTAAACTGCGTTTGATACGGTCCGTCGGAGAGCTGAAAGATACCCGGTGTCTGGGGGCACTCGAGAGAGTTCTCAATTCTTCCGATCAAGATCTCAAACGGACAGCACACGAGGCAATAATGAAGATTCATTGTACCAAACTGGGACGATACAGTGCTCTGATTGTGCTTCTGCGCCTTGGTGATCCCGGGTGTCTATCCCCTCTTCGGCGTCTCATCAGGAGCAAAGAAGAGCCCGATATCAAAGTCATGGCCATCAAGGTCATCGAGGAAATCCGCGATAGTAAGTCCCGTAAACTGCTCATAACAATAATTCGTTCATCCGAAGAATCACCTGATGTGCGGGCCGCCGCTGTGGACGCCCTCAAGTCATTGGGTGCCAGTACGGTGGTTGATACTCTGTTGGGGATTCTGGACGATCCCTCCGCAAAGGTCGTTCGAAAAGCGGTACGGGCTTTGGGGACGTGTTTTCAGAAAAATGTCATTCCAAAACTCATCGACCGGATGAAAACCGCTGAAGGAGTTCTTCTGAAAGATATTCAGTTGTCGATTACCAATTTTGGCGAAGACGCCATCCCGGTTCTTCTCTCTGCTCTGAAATCAGCGCCGCCGGCAAAAGCCGCCCGTTTTGCGGACACCTTCACCATTATTGCCGGTGACCGGATGAAAGATTTTATCAAGCGGTATAAAATTCCGTCGAAAATCTGTACCTTGCTCGACGGTTAAAACGGCAGAACGTAAAAACGGACGGCTCGAAAGCCGCCCGTTTAGTGTTAAACGACCCGATTAATTTATTGGATGAACTCATCCGCTATGGAATCAACTGCCGACGATATGTTGTCGTCGAGTTCTTTGGCTTTCTGTATCTGGGCCAGGCCGGCGCCTTCATTGCCGGTGTAGTAGTAAAGAATACCCAGAATAGCATGCGCCTCGGCATTGGTGACACCGATATCATGAGCGGATTTATACACGTAGTCCAGGCTCGACAATCCGACCTGTTCCAGGAGGAAAACGCCGTTTTCGTAGTCGGTTTTATTCGTGCTCGAAAGAAACGCTCCTCCCAAGCCTACCCTGGCGTCGTGGTTGTAGTTTTTAGCTTTTTCAAAATAGCTGATCCCGGCCCGGATACCGTTAACTTTGGCTTTAGTCCAACCCAGTCCGGTATACGCGTTGGCGTATTCGGCTTGGCTGTGATTGACTTGTAGAGCTTTGCTGAAATTCTTTTCAGCGTTGGAATAGCTTCCTTTTTCAAAAGATTCCCATCCCAGGGAATTGTATTCCGCTGCCGAGCCCGGCGTAGTCCCTCCGATTTCACCGATGGTCCCTCCACAGCCTAGCAGACAGAATGAGAGTCCGAGTGTTATTAAAAGCGCGACGGTTTTCTTCCGCACCTTAATAGCCTCCTTTCTCCAAAACTTCCATGTTTTTTGTGTTAACGCAGAACGGCAATCTTACCTGTCCGTTCTGAAGAACTGTCTCCGGCGGCATTGATGGCCTTGATCCGGTAAATATAAACACCGTTGGCTACCGCTTCGCCGAAGTCGTTGGTGCAGTCCCAGTCTTCATCCCCCACGACCCCGGCAGCAGCCGGTTGAGTGGCGTCCTGGAAACTCCGTACGAGATCACCGGTGATATCGAAAATGTCGATATCGATCCGGGAAGTATTCTGATTAAAGATATAACTGATGGTGACGTCATTCATCTGCGGGTTAACCGGATTCGGGTAGTTCTTGAGTGAGTCGAACCGGAACTGTCCGGGAGATTGGAGCGGCACCAGCACTTTGCCCAGACTGTTCCCGGCTTTGTCTGAAAGTTCAACTGCCAGCTCGTGGTCTCCTTCTGCCAGCGGATGAGCGGGCTTGAAGCTGATATGATTACCGGCGGTTTCAAACGAATGTTTGACTTTTCGGCCGTTGATCATGACCTTGATGGAGGCCGGATCGACACCGCTGCCGCTTTCATCGATCCATACTTCGATCTGCGATTGGGCGGTATCCATGGCCTCTCCCTCGTCGGGATAGGTCTGTGCCACTTCGGGTTTTCTGAGATCGGCCATCAGGGCCAGTAGCCCTGTCCCCCGGCCCTTGGCGGCAATAGTGTTTTCATCTTCCCGGATGGCGCCCAGGTAGTTCCAGACTCCTCCTGAGAACAGATAGACTCCTATCTTGTCTATGGGCGGAATTTCGCCCTGTTGTTCGTTATCCAGGTGCCCTTTGGCGGTATAGGAATCTATGAACTCTACCGTGGAAGGTCCCAGATTATGTGCCGGACCGGCCATCACCAGCCCCTGTCTGGCTGCACTCTTGATAGATGAAGACTGTTTGGCGGCGGTTTGCCCGAACTGTTTGAGCGCGACTGCTTCGTTGGCAGTCTCGAAAGCCGGCAGAAACGCCACCAGTTTGTCTTCTTCCACGGCGCCGGCCGGGACGGCGATTTCCAGTTTCCCGTCTGCCGAGGCCAGCACACCACCTTTGAACACCGTTATCCGGCCCAGGGTGAAAGACTTCGTCTGTTCACCGGTATTCCCGGCCAGGTCGGTTCCGAATACCTGTACATCCAGCCGGCCGACTTGATCGGTGGTGAGCCGGTGAACACCGGTATACATGTATTGGCTGATATGGTTCATCATGATATCGAATTTTTGGCCCGCCACCGTGACCTGGCAGGACGGGGTCAACCTGAGCGGTTCCGAAGCTTCGAGACCGATTATGACATCCCGTTCGTCCGCCGGGTTGTAGAAAATTCGTATGGTGAAGCGCGGGGCGGTATCGATCGAGAAATACCCGGGGAACATTCTCGACCGCGCGACTTTTCCGGCCAGGTCTTTACATTGGCCGCCCACGGTTACCGTGGCCAACCCATCGTAACCGGGTCCTTTTGGTATTCGCACCATGCCCGTCCAGGTGGTCCCCGTGTCGCTCCAGGATTTTGCTCCCAACCCCAGGGAGGCCATACCGATAGCGGTCAGCCCCTCGCCTGATCCGTTGTCGGGAGTGACCGTGACGGTGGGTTCGGTGGAAGAGTCCATTTCTTCAGAGTACTCGACGATAACCAGCAGTTTACCCGACCAGTCCGGATCGGTGACCGAGCCCGAACCGGGATTGTAGCTCTGGATGACCAGTTGGTTGATCTTGGGATCGGTCCGGTCTAGTATGAAACTGACCGGCACGGAAGGTTCACTCACGTTGCCTGCCTTGTCGATGGCGGTGGCGGCGATGGTTTTCGTCCCGTCGATGGGAGAAAGTTCAACCGTAATGGTGACCGTCGTCGCTCCCACCGGCACGTCCACCGGTCCTCCGATCAGGTTGGCTTCGTCGATACTCGAACTCGAGACGTTGCCGGCGGCCACCGTGTTTACTCCATAGACCTTGACCTGCGATGCGTCGGAGCCAAGCAGGCTGATAAGTACGTCGATCGTCGTGGCGGTAATCATTTGGCCGTTCTGGGGGGAATCGATAACCGGCGGTTCCGGGGCCGCAGTGTCGATGGTGAACTTGTTGTCGTAACTCCACCATTCGCTACTTCCCTGGTTCCCGGCCTCGTCCACCGGTTTGACCCGCCAGTACCAGACTCCGTCGGTCAGGGCGGTATAGTTGGTATCATCGAATTCCCACTCGAAATTGAAGCTTCCCTTGACGGTCTGGACTGTGATGCTGGCTTCGGCAATGTCGCCGTATGAGTTTGACGAGAGGTTCTTTATCCGCAGCCCGGTCGTTGAGGAGGTGCCCACCAGGCCTACTCCGATGCCAGTCAGCGTATCGATTTTCCGGTTGGTCTTGTCTTTGATATCTACTGCCATGACTTTGTCGTCGGCGGCGAGCAGATAGATACGGTACTTATCATGAGATAAGTATTTCGTCACATTATCGCCGCTCAGGATCGTTCCCGTGGTGGACCAGAACCCGGCCTTGTCTTCACTGGATGGTGTGAAATCGTATGTGTGAGTATTGGTGGAATCAAACAAGCGGCTGTCAGACCACTGAATAGTGTACGAGTGGGCCTGGTCTCCTTCCCCGGGTATTGTTTCATACTCGTGTGTCCACTTGAACAGGGGGGTGTTGTCGTTGCTAATATCGTCGTTATCAGGCTTGACCAGCACGATTCCTCCCACCGGAGCAGGGGTGCGGTCGACCCGTAGGGACCATATGGTTGAGGGGTTGGAAAGATTTCCCATCGGCGGCGTGTTGTCCCGGCTCATGACCCGCCAGCGGTACAGCTTCTCGTCAATTAAAAGATTAGTGCTATAGGTTTCGACTGTTGCTCCCACGGTGGAAGTGGCGGTCACCTCGGCGGTAAGTAACGGGTTGGCTGCAGTGTGGTTAAAATCGCTTCCGGAAGGATCGATTTCGATAACATAGCTGACGGCGTCGTATACCTTACTCCAGGTGAACTTGATCGGTTGATCTTTCGTTACCGTACCGGTGGCCGGAGAAACCAGGTCCGGCGGCAGCAGACCCTCGGTGTCGTAAATCAGTGTCCTTTGAGCGGAAACATTATTCAGGTGGATATTGATGTCCGTGGTGTGGTCCCCCACCCCGTCCTTGGCCACCACCTGCCAGTAATACACGCCGTCTACGCTGAGACTCGCGTCCGCCGTGTAGGTGCTGACAGTCGGGGCCAGCCAGCCGCTGGAGGCCGGGTGCAGCGTTTCGAATGAGGACACCATGGATATCTGGAGCTGGACCCGCCAGTCGTTCTTGGTGGTATCCGTGTCGTCCGATATGGCTTCCCAGGTAAAAGCGGGCCGGGAATTGTTGGTTCTAAACGCTTCGGCCGGCTCTGTAATAACTATAGGGTCGGTGTAGACGGAAAATGAGAACAGTGCCTCACTGGTCATGGAGTTGTTCCCTGTATCGAAAGCCTCCACCCGCCAGTAATAGGTGGTACCGTTAAGAGCTACGCCGTCCGGCAATTGAAACGGTGACGAAGCCTGCTGTATGAAATCAAAATCAGGTGTCTCTTGCTCGAACTCGGTTTCGGTGTCGTCGATTTGCAGCTCGTAGCGGACTGCGCCGGTGGTCCCATCCCAGAAAAAAGTAGGGGTGGTGCTGTTGATCACTTTTTTGTCAGTGGGATTAAGTTGCTTTGGTTTGGTGGTCAGGGCGCTTTCTATGGTAAAACCGGGATTCCCCGGCTGGATGGATTTAACGCCGCATTTGGTATAAGCGATCGCGTTGATAATGGTTGGTCCGGCGGTCGAGTTGTCTGGCACCGTGAAAGTCCCGGTTAACGTATCTGTCCCGCCCCAGGTTACCTCCTTGGCCAGAAACTCTCCGTCTAACGTCTGTATCCTGATTTCAGCGGGCGCGTTTGTGTCCATAGGATTGGCGGCGATACCGGCGGAGGTGGTCCATTTCACCGTAATGGTGACTTTTTCGCCGGGATTAACCGTACTGGGAGCCGAGGTGACGCCGCCGACTTCCGCCATTTCATTGTCGTAGATCACAGAATTATCGGTCGCGGTGCTTCCGAGACCAATGCCGGCCTCGGTAGAGAACTCTTGCACCGTGAATGTCTGTGGCCCAATAGTGGAGAAGGTGGCTTCAATACTGCCCGAGAAATGACCGTCCGCCACCGGGAAATAGGTGGTGATTGAGTCTTTTTTAACCTCTACGACGCTGTCAGCCTCTTCTACCCCTTCACCGGTGATGGTTATGATAGTGGGGCTGTCCATGACATACTTTGGATCGATTGATTTAATGGAGACTGCGGGCCAGGCTCCGGATGCGCCTAAAAAGAGAGCGATGGCGGTAGCCAACGGCGTGATCAATTTCCTGTTCATCAGGTATGACCTCCTATGTTCAATGGAAAAAGCCGTATCACATACAATGCTATACTGACACGGTACTCTCTAGGTATTTCGTCATATCCGGGTAAAACTTTAGAGTTCTGCTGCATTTTTATGCATGATCATGCTCAAGAAGGTAAACTTTTTACCATTCTCTCTTTCTATCCTTCTTTTATTTATTTGAAGGATAACTGGTGAAATTCTACGTTTTAAATGGGGTGTAATTATTGAGGAGTGTGTTCTTTGAGGAGGATATGGGGTTATTTTAAGGCGCGCGAGATATAAGCTATAAAAGGTAATAGATAGAAAAGTTTTTGGCTTTTCCATATAACGTCTCTACGAGATAATGCCTCTACGAGGATGCTTCTATTTATTTTGCGGCAGGATAGTGAACCGGCTTCTTACCTCACAGCCACCTGGTGTCGGCTCGTTGGTAACTTAGTATTTCCTGATCCGAGAAAAAGTTTCCCACCTCGAACCGGGCGGTTTCCGGTCCGTCGGAGCTGTGAACCACATTGTGAGAAATGGTCAGAGCCAGATCGCCTCTGATACTTCCCGGCACCGATTCAACCGGGTTGGTGGCGCCGGCCATAGTCCGGATGATACGGATGGCGTTCGGACCTTCGATAACCATGGCCACGACCGGACCCGAGGTAATGAACTCCACCAGCTCATCGTAAAACGGTTTTCCTTTATGAATACCGTAATGTTTTTCCGCCAGTTCCCGGGTAATTCTCATCAGTTTCATGGCGGCGATGGTCAGACCTTTTTTTTCAACCCGCGAGATGGTTTCTCCGGTCAGCCCCCGGGCAACTCCGTCGGGTTTCAGCATAAGAAACGTTTGTTCTGACGACATTGTTATTCCTCCTCTTTGCCTCTCTTTACGATCTCAGAGTTTACATAGTATAAAAAGTTACCGTCATTATGCAATATGCAATTATCAGCCGCATAGAGTACTTGACAATGTGCCGCTACCCGGCACAGATTGAATAGGCACTTATAGAGGAGGAATTCACATGGTAACAAGAACGAATATGATTTACATGACTGCTGCCAACCGGGATGAAGCCCGGGCTATCGGCAGGGTACTGGTTGAGTCCAGGCTGGTTGCCTGCGTCAACATTATCGATGGGATGACCTCGTTGTACTGGTGGGAAGGAAAAGTCCAGGACGATACCGAAGCCGTGATTATTGCCAAAACTACCGAATCTCTCGTCCCCTCGGTTATCGAGAAAGTGAAATCTCTTCACAGCTATACCTGTCCCTGCGTCGTGTCGCTGCCGCTCTTAGATGGAAACAAGGATTATTTGAATTGGCTGGTTGAAGAGACAGCTCCACGGTAGGTTTTATTTGATAAGGAAAACCTAGACATCCGAGTGGTGCTTTTTGTATACTATATAAGCGTCGATAATGACTCCTTTACGGTAATGTTTGAGATCTTCGGGACTTCTGGAAGTCCTGGGAACAAGAAGGTTTTAAAGTGGTTGGAGACCGTTGAGAGAAGGGAGCTGTGAAAGATGGAAAACCACGGCGCGGATCACCTGATTTTATATTACATCCATCCACTGGTGTTATTCACTATAAGGTGAGGCAAAAAACATTTATTTAAGGGACAAAATAGGCTGCTGAAAGGAGATCTAAAAATGGTTACATTACAAGAAAAGTTGGCTAGTCAGATTCCTCAGTTGCGAGAAGACATCAAGTCTTTTATCAAGAAATATGGATCTACTGTTATATCTGAGGTTACCATAGCCCAGGCATATGGCGGCATGCGCGGGGTCAAGGGGATGGTTTGCGATACCTCATTAGTGAATCCGAACCAGGGGTTATCCGTCCGGGGTAATTCCATTTTAAAACTCAAGGACCGGACACCGGAAGAGATTTTTTATCTCTTGCTCACCGGTGAGCTTCCCAGCGCCGAGGCGCTCACGTTACTGCAGAACAATTTTCGAACCCACGCGGAAGTACCTCAATACGTGTGGGACGTGTTGTCAGCGCTACCCAAGGACTCGCATCCCATGGCGATGCTGAGCGTCGGTATCATGGCCATGGAACGGGAGTCGGAGTTTCGCAAACGCTATGCCGCTGGTATGAACAAGACCGACTACTGGATTCCGGCTCTCCAGGATGCCATCACGGTCCTGGGCCGTATGACCGGACTGGCTGCCGGCATCTACCGGATGCGCTTCGACAAGGGTGACCGTATTGCTCCTCGGGATGATCTCGATTGGTCCGGCAATTTTGCCCATATGCTCGGGGTGGATGATCCTAATGGCGATTTTGCCAATCTCATGCGCCTCTACCTGGTGCTCCACTGTGATCATGAAGGGGGCAATGTCAGTGCCAACACCTGCCATGTTGTGGGTTCCGCTTTGTCCGATCCGTTTTACGCAGTGGCGGCCGGCTTGAACGGGTTGGCCGGTCCCTTGCACGGACTAGCCAACCAGATGTGCTTGAAGTTCGTGCTGGGGATACAGAAGAAATACGGCGGTGTTCCTACCGACGAACAGTTACGGGAATACTCCTGGAAAAAACTCGAAACCGGTGTTATCCCCGGGTATGGGCACGCTGTCCTAAGGACCACCGATCCGCGTTACACAGCCTTCCACGAGTTTGGGCTGAAGTACTGCTCGGCCTCTCCGGTGTTCCAGATTGTGGATAAGCTCTTCAAAGTAGTGCCTGACGTGCTCAAGAAACATGGTAAGGCCAAGAGCCCGTGGCCGAACGTGGACGCTGCCTCGGGTTCACTGTTGTACCACTACGGGGTTACCGAGTTCAGTTTCTACACGGTCTTTTTCGGCGTGTCCCGGGCTATGGGTATGCTGTCCCAGTTGGTCGTCAATCGTGCTATGGGAGCAGCCATAACGCGCCCGAAATCGGTGTCAACCACTTGGATGCGTAAAATGGTAGACGCTATCGAAGCGCCCCCAAAACAACGTGATGCCGGTGGTGGGGAATGACCTCCAGAAACATCGTCCAGAAGATCATTGACGCGCATTTCCAGGGAGGTGAAAAAGTTCCGGGTCAGGCAGTGGCTATCCGAATCGATCAAACCCTGACCCAGGATGCTACCGGGACCATGGCCTACCTGGAGTTCGAAGCGCTGGGAGTACCGTGTGTCGAAACGGAACTCTCGGTGAGTTACGTCGATCATAACACTCTTCAGGACGGCTTTGAAAACGCGGACGATCACCGTTACCTGCGCACCACTGCCGCGAAGTTCGGTGCGGTATACTCTCGCGCTGGGAACGGTATTTGTCACCAGGTACAGTTGGAGCGTTTTGCCCGGCCCGGCAGGACCCTGCTCGGGGCTGACAGCCACACTCCCACCGGCGGCGGTATCGGTTCCATGGCCATCGGCGCCGGCGGCCTGGATATCGCCGCGGCCATGGCGGGAGAACCGTTCTGGATTCAGTATCCGAAAGTCACGCTGGTCAAATTGACCGGGAAACTCCCACCCTGGAGTACGGCCAAGGATGTCATCCTGACGGTTCTTCAGAAGATATCTACCATGGGCAATGTCGGCACTATGTTGGAGTACGGTGGACCGGGAGTACAGACCCTGTCGGTTACCGAACGGGCTACCATTACCAACATGGGCGCCGAGACCGGTGTTACCACCAGCATCTTTCCCGCCGATGAAGTTACCCGGAAGTTCATGGCCGCCCAGGGCCGTGAAGAGAATTTCATGGAATTCAAACCCGATCCCGGGGCCGCGTACGATCGGGTGCTGGAAATAGATCTCTCGGCGGTTGTGCCCATGGCGGCTTGCCCTCACAGCCCGGGTAACGTGAAGACAGTGAAGGAACTCGAGGGACTGGCTGTTCAGCAGGTTTGTATCGGAAGCTGTACCAATTCCTCCTATACCGATCTGGTTCGGGTGGCGGAGATTCTCAATAACAGACGAATCAGACCGGATATGAGCCTGATCATCACCCCTGGGTCCCGGCAGGCTCTTCGTATGATTACCGATAGCGGGCATCTGGCACAATTGATGGCGGCCGGCGCCCGGTTCGGCGAGTGTGTGTGCGGTTTCTGTATCGGCCGGGGACACTCTCCGGAGACAGACGCGGTTTCGGTCCGGACCAACAACCGGAACTTCGAGGGACGTTCCGGCACCAAGAGTGCCCAGGTCTACCTGGTTTCTCCGGAGACCGCAGCGGCCTGCGCCCTGAGCGGTACCATGACCGATCCCCGCAGCCTGGGAATCGAGTACCCGCAGGTAGAAGAACCGGAACGGTTCCTGGTGGATGATTCCATGCTCATTTTCCCTCCGGCTGATTCTTCGAATATCGAGATACTGCGGGGACCAAATATCGGCAAATCGCCGGTGGGCAGCCCGTTTCCCGAAACGTTGAAACTACGTTTGGTGCTCAAAGTGGATGACAAAATTACCACTGATCACATCATGCCGGCCGGTTCGCGCCTTAAGTACCGGTCCAATGTAGATAAATACTCGGAGTTCGTCTTCGAGCCGCTCGACCCATCCTTCCACGTGCGGTGCCGCGAAAACCTCGACACCGGGGTTTTTAACCTGGTGGCGGCGGGGTTCAGTTACGGGCAGGGATCTTCTCGGGAACATGCAGCTATTTGTCCCAGCCACCTGGGGGTGAGGGCGGTAGTAGCAAAGTCCATGGAGCGGATTCACCGGGCGAATCTGATCAATTTCGGAATTCTCCCATTGCTGTTTGTCGATGAAACCGATCACGGGAAACTGAATGATAATGACAACCTGGTAATAGAAAACGTTTCCGGTCTGCTGACCGGTGGAAATGGTGTGCTCAAGAACCTCGAAAATAATGAGGAATACACTGTTACCTGCCAATTATCCGAGGAAGAGCGAAATATTCTAAAAGCCGGCGGACGGCTTGGGTTTCTCCGAGAAAAACTCAGCGGTGAGGCATCACCGTCTGCCGAGGGACTCGAAGCTGAAAACTAGGGCTTGAGGCTTCAAGCAGTTTGAAAGAACCGGAACCCGGACACTGGAGGTTTGTGTGGAAGGAGAGAGCATGACCGCGAAGATCACCTGGACAAAGGTCGATGAAGCACCGGCCCTGGCAACGTACGCATTGCTCCCTGTGCTAAAGGCCTTCACCAAGGTCACTGGCGTGGAGATGGACATTGCAGACATCTCCCTGGCCGGAAGAACCATTGCCAACTTCCCTGACAATCTCACCGACGAGCAGAAGATTCCCGACTACTTGACCCGGCTCGGCGACCTCGTCAAGACGCCCGAGGGCAACATCATCAAGCTACCCAACATCAGCGCGTCCATCCCACAGCTTCAGGCTGCGATCAAAGAACTGCAGGAGAAGGGGTATAACATCCCCACGTATCCTGAGGAGCCAAAGAACGACGAGGAGAAGGCCCTGCAGGAGCGGTTCTCCGTGGTTCTCGGCTCTGCAGTCAACCCGGTACTGCGCGAAGGCAATTCCGACCGCAGGCCTGCAGCCTCGGTCAAGCGCTATGCGCAGAAGAACCCCTACGCGCTCATGAAACCCTGGCCCGACTCTGGATCCAAGGCCCGCGTGGCTCACATGAAAGAGAAGGACTACTTTGAGAGCGAGACCTCCACAACCATGACCAGGGCCGATGAGGTCACAATCGAGTTCGTGGGCAAGGACGGCACCAGTACTGTACTCAAGGAGGGTTTGAAACTTCAAGAGGGCGAGGTCATTGACACGGCCGTCATGAACGTGGCCGCACTCCGCAACTTCTTTGCCGAACAGATTGAGGAGGCAAGGAAGGATGACGTGCTTCTGTCCCTGCACCTCAAAGCTACCATGATGAAGATCTCGGATCCCATCATGTTCGGCCACTGCGTGTCCGTGTACTACCAGGAAGCGCTTGACAAGCACGCGGATGCGCTCAAGGAAATCGCCGCCAATGTGAACCACGGCCTGGCCGATGTGCTCGCCAAGCTCAACAAGCTCCCTGCAGACAAGAAGGCCGAGATCGAGGCGGACATCAAGGCCGTGTACGAGCCGCAACCGGCTCTCGCCATGGTGGACTCAAACAAGGGCATCACCAACCTCCACGTGCCCAACAACATCATTGTTGACGCATCCATGCCCAATGTGATTCGTGACGGCGGCAAGATGTGGAACAACGACGACGAGCTGCAGGACTGCATCGCCATGGTACCGGATCGCAGCTACGCGACCATGTACTCCACGATCCTCGAGGATGCCAAGGCCCAGGGCCAGTTCGATCCCGCGACCATGGGCAATGTCTCCAATGTGGGCCTCATGGCGGCGAAAGCCGAGGAATACGGCTCGCATGACAAGACCTTTGAGGCGCCAGCAGACGGCACCATTCGTGTCGTGGATTCTTCAGGCAATATGTTGCTCGAGCAGATGGTCGAGGTTAATGACATCTTCCGCATGTGCCAGACCAAGGACGAACCTATCCGTGACTGGGTCAAGCTCTCTGTCACGCGCGCGCGCGCTTCGGGGTCGCCGGCCATCTTCTGGCTCGACGAGCGGCGCGGCCATGATGCAGAGATCATCAAGAAGGTGGAGAATTACCTCCCCGACCACAACACGGAGGGCCTCGACATCCGCATCATGGAGCCGGCCGGGGCCATGCAGTTCTCGCTCGACCGGATCCGCAAGGACAAGGACACAATCGCAGTCACAGGCAATGTGCTGAGAGACTACCTCACCGACCTCTTTCCCATTCTCGAGCTGGGTACCAGCGCGCGCGTGCTCTCCATTGTGCCGCTCCTGAATGGCGGGGGGCTTTTCGAGACCGGTGCGGGTGGCTCAGCACCCAAGCACGTGCGGCAGTTCCTCAGGGAAGGCCATTTGCGCTGGGACTCCCTGGGCGAATACTGCGCGTTCGTGCCCTCTCTCGAACTCATTGCCGAGAAGACCAAGAACGAGACGGCCGCTCTGCTCGCAGAAACCTTGGATGAGGCTGTTGGAAAGTACCTGGACAATGAGAAGCTTCCATCGCGCCAGGTAAACGAAATCGACAACCGCGGCAGCACCTTCTATTTCACCCTCTACTGGGCTCAGGCGCTGGCTGCGCAAGACAAGGATGCCGCCATCAAGGAGCGTTTCACCCAGGTGGCCAGAGAGCTTGAGAAGAATGAGGCGAAGATCGCAGAGGAGCTTCTCGCTGCGCAGGGTAATCCCCTTGACATCGGCGGGTATTATCTCCCTGATGCAGCGCTCTGCGAGAAGCACATGCGCCCGAGCGCAACGCTCAACGCTATCATCGACGCACTGTAATGACCCAAGCAGGAAGCCGCGACCAAGCTGAAATGCTCCGAATATGCCAAAGTCATCTGTGAGAATATGGTGGCCGCTGAAACGTAAACTTAAAGTTTAATTGACCGGGTCGCCTCTAACCCATTCTGCCGGTTTGTCAGTTAAAAAATGATGGATATCGTTGGCCGCGTCCCGCCCGGCGCCCATAGCCAGGATGACGGTTGCCGACCCGGTAACGATATCGCCTCCGGCCCACACGCCACGCTTGCTGGTCCGTCCTTTCTCGTCAGTGACGATGTAATCCCATTTATTTACATCTAACCCGGTAGTTGTGCTGGGGACCAGGGGATTGGCGTCGGTCCCGATGGCCACGATCACCATATCCGTATCGATAATAAATTCGGAACCCTCTATTGGAACGGGCCGCCGCCGCCCGGAGTCGTCTGGTTCTCCCAACTCCATTCGGATACACTCCATCCCCTTTATCCAGCCACGTTCGTCACCGATGTACCGGACCGGGTTACAGAGCAGATCGAAGATAATCCCTTCTTCTTCAGCGTGATGGACTTCCTCGTTCCTGGCCGGTAATTCCACCATAGACCGGCGATAGACTATGTGTACCTTGTCGGAACCCAGGCGCAGGGCAGTTCGAGCGGCATCCATGGCCACATTCCCGCCACCGAGCACGGCCACGTTCTTGCCTATGGCGATTGGAGTGTCATACTTGGGAAACAGGTACGCCTTCATTAAATTCGAGCGGGTAAGATACTCGTTAGCGGAGTAGATTCCGCACAGGTTCTCCCCGGGCAGCCCCATGAACTTGGGAGTGCCAGAACCCAGACCGAGGAAAACTGTGTCGAAACCCTCTTCCTCCAGGAGTTCATCAACAGTAATGAGTTTACCAATAACGGTATTGTACTCGATGATGACCCCCAGTTTTTTGAGATATTCCACTTCTGCTTTCACTATTTCCTTGGGCAGTCTGAACTCGGGAATGCCGTACATCAACACGCCTCCAGGCTCGTGTAACGCCTCGAACAGGGTCACGTCATGTCCGCGTAGTATCAAATCACCGGCCACAGTCAGGCCGGCGGGACCGGACCCCACCACTGCCACTTTCTTACCGGTTTTTGGTGCGATTTTCGGCATGGAAAAGGTGCCGTACTGCCGGTCCCAGTCCGCTGCGAATCTCTCAAGGCGACCGATGGCCACCGCTTCACCTTTCTTGCCCAGGACACAAACCTTCTCGCACTCGTCCTCCTGGGGACAAACCCGGCCGCAGACGGCGGGCAGGGCGTTTTTCTCCCGGAGCTTATCCGCTGCCCTGGAAAAATCTCCCTCGGTAATCAGCTTTATAAAGGCAGGAATATCGATCTCCACCGGACAGCCTTGAACGCAGAAAGGCTTCTTGCACTGGATACACCGGCCGGCTTCCAGGCTGGCCGTCTCGTGAGAATATCCAAGCGGGACTTCCTTGAAATTCTTTATCCGTTCCTGGCCGGGCTGTTCGGGCATTGGCTGGCGGGGAACCTTGTTTACTTTACCCTGCGCAGTCATAAAGCTTTTCCTCCTTTAGCGGCCTGAGTAATAAAGTGCTCGTATGATTTTTTCTCCTGTTCCCGGTACATATTCAGACGCATCGTCAGTTCATCGAAATCAACCTCATGACCGTCGAAATCGGGACCGTGGGCACAACAGAATTTGCTCTTATTCCCGATCTGCACTCGGCACCCCCCGCACATGCCGGTGCCGTCAATCATGATCGAGTTGAGACTGACCATCGTTTTAATTCCATATGACCGGGTAGTCTCACTGACAGCTTTCATCATCGGGACCGGTCCGATGGCCATGATGTAGGAAATGTCTTTTCTTCCGTCCAGAAATCTTTTCAGCGGACTGGTGACGAACCCCTTTTCACCGTAACTCCCGTCATCTGTGGTAATAATAAATTCATCACAAATTCCCCGCATCTCATCTTCCAGGATGAGCAGGTCCTTGTTTCGGGCTCCGATGATTCCAATTACATGGTTTCCCAGGGTCTTGAGAGCCTTTGTAACCGGATAAATGACGGCAATACCCATCCCCCCTCCCACGCATATGACGGACCCGAATTTTCCCAGGTGACTGGGCTCCCCCAGAGGGCCGGCTACATCGAGGATTTCTTCCCCTTTATTCATACCGGCCAGCAGGGCGGTCGTCTTCCCAACTACTTGAAAATAAACTCTAAGCCAGCCTTGATCGGGATGTGCTTCGGCTATCGTCAAAGGAATACGTTCCCCGGTTTCATTTGCTCTCAAGATAACAAATTGCCCCGGTTTGATCTTTTTGGCTATTCTGGGGGCTTTGATTCGGAACATTATTACGGAGCCATCAGATAAAATACGTTTTTCCAAAATTCCAAACATTGGTTTAACCTCCATAGCGTTGTGATTAGGAAATTTATAATTTAACTAAGCATATTGCTAGATTTTACATAATAATCGTTCTCCAAAGTATTGTCCAGAACTCCACTCACACGCATAGCCTTCATCGCCGTGCTAACCGATGAAATATGTTCAAGTGGGTAAGGTTCCTGTTAGCTAATAATATATTACTTAATATCTCTTGAAATATAAGTTGACGTAGACGAAGGTAGTTGATATAATTTAGCACCTTTTTCACCTGTAGGGAGTTAATCTCTGATGCAGTCGAACGCGAAATTTTGGCGGAAACCCTTTGACGCCGACAAAGTTGAAGTTACCCGGGGCGAAATCCATATTATCAAAGACCGGTGTAAAGGTTGTGGCTTTTGCGTTGAGTACTGCCCTCTTGATGTACTCAAGATGTCGGATGATTTCAACTCCAAAGGATATCACCCTCCCTGTGTTGCCAAGGAGGATACCTGTGTAAACTGTGGTTTTTGCGAGATGATCTGTCCTGATTTTGCCATATACAGTGTTCTCGTTCCTAAAAAAGCAGAAGATGAGTGAAGGGTGAACCATGAAAACCGATTCCGGAGGAGTGTTGACGGGTACGCACCGCCTCAGCGGTAACCAGGCCTGCGCCGAAGGTGCCCTGGCCGCCGGCTGCCGATTCCTGGGAGTTTATCCCATCGTACCTTCGCTGGAGCTGGTGGACCGGTTTGCCCGCCGGTGCCCGGATGTCGACGGAGCCTTCATCCAGATGGAGGATGAGATCTCAGCCCTGGCAGCCGTCCTGGGAGCAGCCTGGACCGGGAGAAGAGCCATGACCGCCACCTCCGGACCGGGTCTTTCACTGATGATGGAACACCTGGGGCTCGGTATCATGCTGGAAACTCCCTGTGTGATCGTTGACGTTCAAAGGGCCGGTCTCTCAACTGGTATACCTGACCGTGCCGGCCAAGGTGATATGATGCAGTCCCGGTGGGGGTCCCACGGAGATTATGAAATCATTTCCCTGGCTCCAAGCTCTCCCCAGGAGATGTTTGACTTCACTGTCAAGGCTTTTAACCTGTCGGAAAAATACCGTATTCCGGTGGCGGTGATGGCAGATGCTTACGTGGCTTTCCTGGAAGAAGACGTCACTATCCCGGATCCCTCCGACATTTACATCGAACCCCGGCGCTACTTTGACGGTCCTCCGGGTACTTATCTACCGTACAAACGGGATGATGATTTCGTTCCCCGTATGGTTGATATCGGTCAAGGTCACCGATTTCATGTTACCGGTTTAACTCATGACGATCGAGGGTATCCCGTCATGAACGAGGAGTGCCAGGAGTACAACGTCCACCCCCTGGTCTGGAAGATCCGCAACAAGGCGGACGAGATTATCGAAGTGACAGAATCAGGAACGGAAGAAGCCGATGTGGTAGTGGTCTCGTACGGGGGGACATCGCCAGCCGCCTTGCGGGCGGTTGAAGAAGCCCGGCAGGCCGGTTTTAAGACAGGCAGTCTCAAGCTCGACATAGTGTGGCCGTTCCCGGAAAAACGGGTGAGCGAGTTGGCCGGGAAGGTGAAAGCCATGGTAGTGCCGGAGATGAATTACGGGCAGATCGTGCTGGAAGTGGAACGGTGCGCTCACGGGAAAGCGGACGTGGTCTTCGTCTCTCACGGTGAAAAAGGATTAGATAACACGGTAGACATCCTGGCGGCGGTAGTGAAAGCGGCCAAGTAGGTGTATGGAAGGACCCGGTTAAGGATGGCTGATAAGCAGGATTTTCATCCGATGGACAACGTTCTCCGCATGGACCGGATACCGCACATCTGGTGTCCCAGCTGCGGGATTGGGATAGCGGTTTCCGCCCTGGCGGCGGCCCTGGAGAAGTCGGGCATCGATATGAATAACGTGGCCATCGTTTCCGGCATCGGCTGTACCGGCCGGGTCGCGGGTTACGTGAAAGCCGACTCGTTTCACACCACCCACGGCCGGGGTATTGCCTTCGCTACCGGGATCAAGCTCGGGAATCCGAAGCTGAAGGTCATCGTAGTCTCCGGCGACGGCGATCTGATCTCCATCGGCGGCAACCACTTCATCCACGCTGCCCGCAGAAATATAGATATGATGGTGTTGTGTGTCAATAACTTCATCTACGCCATGACCGGCGGACAGGTAGCACCCACCACGCCGCTGGGGGCCTACGCCACGACATCACCTTTCGGGTGCGTGGAACCTCCGTACAACATCCCCTACCTGGCGGAATCCGCTGGCGCTGTATACGTGGCCCGGTGGACGGTCCTCCATGCCCGGAGATTAACCAACTCCATCACCGAGGCCCTGAATAAACCGGGCTTTTCCGTGATAGAGGCCATCTCTCCTTGCGCCATGTATTACTCGAGAATCAATAAACTGGGTGACGGGCTCACCATGATGAAGTTTTATCACGACAACTCGGAGGTCAGAAACTGGGAGGATACCAAGAACCTCGATATCGGGTTTCAGACCAAGATAGTCATGGGCAAATTTGTGGACCGGGAACGGCCGACGTATACCGAGTCCTACAACAAGTGGCTCTCCGAGATCCGGGAGGCGAAAAACCAGACATGAAAGCTGATCCCAGGAACGTCAATACCGGGGTGTACTACGTGGACGGCGACCATGCCGCCGGCCAGGGAGCGCTGGCTGCCGGCTGCCGGTTCATTGCCGGCTATCCCATCACCCCGTCTACAGCAGCGGCGGAGTCTTTTGCCAAGATAGCACCTAAAGCCGGTGCCCTATTCATCCAGATGGAGGATGAGCTGGCATCCGTGGCGGCCATAATGGGGGCCGCCTGGGGTGGAACCAAAACGATGACCATTACCTCGGGACCAGGTTACTCCCTCATGATGGAAACCATCGGGTTGGGAGCCATGATGGAGGTTCCGTTTGTTCTGCTAAATGTGCAGAGAGGTGGCCCGTCAACCGGTCTCCCTACTAAAACGGGCCAGGGTGACATGATGCAGTCGCGTTGGGGCTCGCATGGCGACTATGAAGTTATCGCCATAGCACCGGATTCTCCCCAAGAATTGTTTGAATATACTATCAAGGCATTCAATCTGGCCGAAATATACCGCTGCCCGGTGATGGTCATGACGGACGAGTGTGTGGGGCATATGACGGAAAAACTGGTTATCCCCGAGGCCGATGAGATAGAGATCGAGCCCCGGCGGTTTTTCGAGGGCTCGGCGGATGAATATCTGCCGTTCAAACCGGCGGAGAATCTGGTTCCTCTCATGGCCAAGGCCGGCGACGGCTTGAACCTGTATATTACCGGACAGGTCCATGACGAGAGAGGGTATCCGGTCACAGCGGAGAACTACAAATCTGTCTACACCAAACGTCTGGTGGACAAGATAATGCTCAACAAGGACAAGATTATCGAGCTTCGGGAAGAGCAGATGGATGGCGCCGAGGTGGTAGTGGTCTCCTACGGTATCACCTCCCGGGTGGCGGTCAAGGGAATCGAGATGGCTCGTGAGCAGGGCGTCAAGGTGGGGAGTCTCCGGCTGGTCACGGTCTGGCCGTTTCCTGACGAGCGGATAGCGGAGTTGGCGAAAACGGTCACAGCTTTCGTGGTTCCGGAGATCAATTACGGACAGGTTGTCTTTGAGGTGGACCGGAGCGCTCACGGAGAGGCGAATGTCGTCCTGGTTCCCCACGGTGGCGCCGGGGTGCACAACCCGGACGATATATGCGATGCCATCGTGTCCGCCGCCCGGGAAAAGGAAAGAATAGAAGGAGTCATCGAGCACCAGACGAAGCTCGAGAAGTTGGTTTTTAAAGAGGGGTACGAGGTAAGCGAGTGAACCCGATAATAACGGCGTTTGCCAAAGGGATGAACAGGTCGGGAGTAGAACCGGCCCGGGTGGCGGTCGTGTCGGATATTCCCTTCGAGCCGGCCACGGTCCGGGAGTTGGGGGTGGATTTCTTCCATTCCAACCGGGGACGGGCCATCGCCTTCGGGACAGGCCTTAAGCTGGCCAACCCGGCTCTGCGGGTGGTTCCCTTTATAGGTGACCTCATGACCCTGGGAGGCAACCACTTCGTGCATGGCGGCCGGAGAAACATGGACCTTACGGTTATCTGCGTGAACAATTTCGTGTATCGGACAATCGGGGGAGTCTCCGCTCCTGCGGTTCCCGAGTCGTTTTCGCCTTTTGCTACCTTCGAAGAACCCTTCAACACTCCTCATCTGGCCAACTCCTGCGGAGCGGTGTTCACCGCCCGCTGGACCGCTCTTCATACTGAGGAACTGGCGGAGACCATCAGCGAGGCGCTACAGAAGGAAGGGTATTCAGTTATCGAGGTCCTTTTCCCGGGCCCGACGTTTTACACCAGCATCGGAAACTTTGAAGCCGAACTGCTGAAGTTCTACTTCGAGAACTCGGTGGTGAAAAACGGCGAAGACCCGAAGAAATTGGGGATTACTCCGGATGAGAAAATTGTAGTGGGCAAGTTCACTGAAAAAGAACAAGCGACGTATATCGAAACGTACAACGCTCAACTGAGCAAGGTGCTGGGGGATAAGTTCACCCCCTATGGAGTCTAACATGTTTGAGATTAGATTTGCCGGATTTGGAGGCCAGGGAATCATCCGCTCCGGAATTATTGTGGGCCGGGCGGCCTCGATCTATGACCACAAGAACTCCACTATGAACCAATCATTCGGTCCCGAGGCCCGGGGAGGAGCGTGCAGTTCCCAACTCCTGGTATCGGACACGAAAATTCTTTACCCGTATATCCTCAAGTCGGACATCCTGGTAGGCATGTCGCAGGCGGCCTACGAGAAGTTCGAACCGGAACTGAAAGAGACCGGGATGCTGCTGTATGACTCGGACCTGGTCAAGTTGAAAGAAAAAAGGGGACAGATAAAAATCTGTCCCATCCCGGCTACCAGGTTCGCCGAAGAGCTGGGAGCCAGGATTGCCGGTAACGTGGTGATGCTGGGCTTCTTTACCGCCCTCACTGACGTGGTTTCGGTGGAGGCTATGAAAAAAGCCGTTCCGGAATCGGTACCCGGGAGATTTATCGAGCTCAATTTGAACGCTTTTAACAAGGGATACGAACACGGTATTAAGCTGATCGAGAAGGATTCATAAGCAAGAGAAACATTATCATCAGGGACGATATGGAGCGACAGGAATGACAGACAAAGATCGGGAGCTGACAACCAGTATTCTGGATATGCTCGAGAAGGGTAAGGCCACCCTGACCCTGTCGGCGGATCCATCGGTGGAATATTCCATCGAAAGGATAAAGAAGTCATCCTGTGCCGTGGGCTGCCCGGCAGACGTCAAGATAAAGGCCTATCTGGGACTCATTTCCGCCGGCAAGTTCGACGAGGCTCTGGAGCTTGTGCGCCAGGACAACCCTCTGCCCGGCATATGCGGGCGGGTGTGCACTCATCCCTGCGAAAGTGAATGTAACCGGGTGGATCTCGATGAACCGGTAGCCATCTGCGCTCTGAAACGTTTTATCGCCGATTATGAGCTCAACCTGGATCCTTCCGAAAAGGTGAAGCTTGCCGTCAGGGCCGACCGCGACAAAGTAGCCGTTATCGGCTCCGGTCCGGCGGGGTTGACCGCCGCCAACGACCTGGCCCGGATGGGATACAAGGTAACCGTGTTCGAGAAACTGCCGGTGGCCGGCGGCATGCTCACGAGTGGTATCCCCTCCTACCGGCTTCCGCGGGACATCATCCTGACCGAGATCGACTCAATCAAGGCGCTCGGAGTGGAGATCAAGCTGGACTCCCCCGTCGACCGGAACCACACTCTGGAAGATCTCAAGAACGAAGGATACAAAGCGATATTCATCGCTACCGGTGCTTACAAGGGCAAGAAACTCGGTATTCCCGGGGAAGACGACTTCGAAGGATTCCTGGACAGCATCACCTTCCTGATGAACGTCAATATATGGGAAAAGGATATTCCTGAACCCTGTAAGGTGATCGTGATCGGCGGCGGCAACGCGGCCATCGATTCCGCCCGTACCGCCCTGCGGCTCGGCTGCGATGTGCACATCGTCTACCGCCGCTCGAGAAAAGAGATGCCGGCCAACCTCCACGAGATCGAAGACGCAGAGAAGGAAGGAATCAAGATGCACTATCTGGCGTCTCCGGTAAAAATTATCGGTGAAAACGGCCGGGTGGTTGGTATGGAATGTATCAAAAACGAACTGGGAGAACCTGATTCCAGCGGCCGGCGCCGGCCGGTACCGATGGAGGGCTCCGAGTTCGTGATCGACGTGGACCTGATCATCCCGGCCATCAGCCAGGAACCCGATTTAGACTGGTTGGCGGAAGGGCACGGGCTCGAAATTTCGCGGTGGAACTCCTTCGTCATCAATGAAGACAGTATGGCTACTAACCAGCCGGGGATCTTTGCCGGCGGTGACGCGGTCACCGGTCCCCAAACCGTCATCGAAGCCATAGCCGCCGGTCACACGGCGGCCCGGTCCATGGACCGCTACCTGAGAGGCGAAGATATCACGGGCACCGCCGCGCCGGAAGAAAAGATAGAGTACGCCGTCACCTTCAAGTCCACCACCAAAAAGGCTCGTGCTCACATACCGGCTATCCCCCTGGAAGACCGGGCTAACTTCAACGAGGTCGAATTGGGTTTGAGCAAAGAGATGGCTGTCGAAGAAGCTAACCGGTGCCTGCGTTGCGGTCCCTGCCAGGAGTGTTCCGAGTGCGTGGCCGAGTGCGAGAACAAATTGGCGGCCCTGGTTGTGCCGGGGTCTGATCAGAGTATTCTGCTGAGAGTACCCTTTGATACATGCCTGTTCCCCCTGGAGAATAAACCGATTGAAGGACGGCTGTCGTGCGGCTCGGACCAGATGGTACCGGTCGTGATCGAACCGCTTACCGCCGTGGTAGAAAGTCGGCTTTGCCGGGGCTGCGGTGATTGCGTCAAGGTTTGTGTGTATTCTGCTCCCGGGCTCGAAGACAGAGGAGAAGGCGTGAATATCTCCCGGATCGATCCGGCCCTGTGCAAGGGCTGCGGGATTTGTGCCACCGTCTGCCCTTCCAGTGCAATTCATATGAACCATTACAACCGCTGCCGGATAAACGAATTATCCAAAGAATCAGCGGCGGATAAACAGATCGTGGCCTTCGTCTGTAACTGGGCCTATAATATGCGCACCGATTTTGAGGAAGCGGCGGGGCAGAATTTGATCCGGGTCATGTGTTCCGGACAGATCGATCCCGGTTTCATCGTCAAGGCTTTCGAGCAGGGAGCGGATGGCGTCATCGGGATCGGGTGTCCCCCGGATGCGTGCCAGTACGTGAAGGGCAACGAGGCAACGGAGAAAAACTTCAAGAAAGCACAGGATATTTTGTCCACCCTCGGGCTGGAGCCCGAGCGGGTGAGATTCGAACGGCTTACACCGGATAATCCCGCCAGACTACAGGAGGTCATGGGTTCGTTTGCTAATACCATAAAGAATCTGTAAAGAGAAGCGATGGCAAAGAAAAAACAAGATCCTATACAGAAGATCATAACCGCCACCCAGGCGTACAACTGCCTGGATTGCGGCAAATGCAGCGCCGTCTGTCCTATCTCTCTGCTCAACAATGAGTGTTTGCCGCGGCTTACCGTGACCAAGGCGCTTATTGAGTCACCGGAAGTGCTCATGGAAGACGAGCTTCTCTGGTCATGCCTGAACTGCGGTCTTTGCTACGAACGCTGCGAGCTGGAAGTAAAATTCCACGAGTTTGTACGGGATCTGCGGGTGGAAGCACGCAAAATCGGCCGGGAAGGGATCTATGCCCACGGAGGTACCCTTCACTCGTGGATGACCATGATGACCGACCCGGATCTCAAACAGAAGCGGTTGGATTGGGTGACGGAAGATCTGAAGATCAAAGAAGAAGGAGACGTTATCTATCTGGTTGAAGACCTGCCATATTACGACCGGTTTTTCACCGATCTAAACGTCCAACCACTGGATATCGCCAGGAGCACTATTAAAATACTGAATCACCTGGGTATCGAACCGGTGCTCATGCCCAACGAGCGATGCTGCGGACACGACTTGCTATGGACCGGAGATGTGGATACCTTCAAAAAACTGGCGGAACTGAACACTGAGGCCATCAAGGCTACCGGCGCTAAAACGATAATCACCGCCTGCCCTGAAGTGTATCACACGCTCAGTGTAGAGTATCCGAAATATGTCGGGAAACTGGGGGCAAAGGTCGTTCACCTTTCACAGTTCCTGGCCAACAGGTTGTCCGATCTTGACCTGGCTCCGCTCAAGAAGCGGGTGACCTACCAGGACCCCTGCCGGCTGGGCCGATTCTGCGGAATATATGAGGAGCCAAGGACAATTATCTCTGCTATCGAAGGTGTGGAATTGTGTGAGATGAACCGCAACCGCAAGAGCGCCATCTGCTGCGGCACCTCCGGTTGGCTGAACTGCGGCACCTGCAACAAGCAGATCCAGACCGACCGCTTGACGGAAGCTAAAAATACCGGTGCGGACATGCTGATTACCGCCTGTCCGAAATGCGCTATACATTTTGCCTGCGCGCTTCACGATGAAGATGTGCCGGCGGCAGCACGGATTGAAATTAAAGACCTGACGGTCCTGGTGGCCGAGCAGTTGAAAGATACGAGTAGCACCTGATGAAATTAACGTTCCGGAGCGTTGACTTGTACATAGCCCGGAGTTACAATAGGCGGCTCGTTGTTTCAGGGCCGATAAACGCTTAGCGAAAGGAGGTGATCAATTTTTTGGCGGAAGATCTGAGAATTGGTGTTTTTATTTGTGAGTGCGGGATAAACATCGCCTCGACAGTCGACTGTGTCAATCTGGTGGACTACGCGCTGGCCCTGCCTGATGTGGTTTGCGCGGTCAAGAACAGATACTCATGCGCGGAGCCCGGGCAGCAGGAGATACAATCGTATATTCACGAGCACAACCTGAACCGGGTGGTAGTGGCCAGCTGTTCACCCCGGATGCACGAACCGACCTTCAAGGCGTGTTGCGCAGATGCCGGACTCAACCCCTATCTCTTCGAGATGGCCAATATCCGTGAGCACTGTAGCTGGGTGCACGCAGACATGGGATTTGCTACCAATAAAGCAAAGGATCTCGTGAAAATGGCGGTGGCCAGAGCCCGGCTCCTGGAAGTTCAGGAGGAGCTGGAGGTCCCGGTCCACCCGTCTGCCCTGGTAGTGGGCGGCGGTATCGCCGGTATCCAGTCCTCGTTGGACCTGGCTGATGCCGGTTATCAAGTGTATCTCGTTGAGAAGGAGCCAACAATCGGTGGGTTAATGTCTTTTATAAACAAGACCTTCCCCACCATGGATTGAGCTATTTGAATCCTCGGTCCGAGGATGATGGATGTCGGTCGACATCCGCGAATCAAATTGCTGGCTTACTCAGAGGTTGAGGAAGTAACCGGGTATATTGGCAACTTCCATGTGAAAGTGCGCCACAAAGCGCGCTACGTGGATGAGGATAAATGCACTGCCTGCGGTGAGTGTGTGTCGGTATGTCCGGAGATATGTCCTGATGAACACCAGATGGGTATGGCTACCAGGAAAGCTATTTATATTCCGTTCCCTCAATCTGTGCCTTCCTCATATGTTATCAATATGGAAGACTGCCTGGGCACTAATCCCATCGCCTGCGGCAAGTGCGCGGAAGCCTGCGACAAGAAATGTATAGATTTCGATGACAAGGACAAGTTCGAAGAGTTTGATGCAGGCGTGGTGGTAGTGGCCACCGGTATGGCCGGTTACGATCCCACTATAATGGATGAATACCATTATACTAAATTTGAAAACGTTATCACTTCCTGGGAATATGAAATTCTGACCGGTCCGGGTTATGTTACCAAGGGAGAACTAGTCCGCCCCACCGACCGGAAGATGCCGAAGAATATTGCTTTTATCCAGTGTGTCGGATCCCGGTCGTGTAAACGGGGAGAATCCTACTGCAGTAATATCTGCTGCATGAACACCGTTAAAGACACGCTTTTTCTCAAAGATCACCATCCTGAGATGGACTGCCAGGTTTTTTATATGGACATGCGGTGTTTTTCCAAAGCGTACGAGGAACTGTATGTCCGCAGCAAGAAACTGGGAGTCAAGTACATACGGGGTATTCCCGGGGATATCGAAGAAACTCCCGAGACAAAGAACCTGATACTCACCGTAGAGAACACCACGACCGGTAAGATCGAGAAACGTGAGTTCGAGATGGTTGTTTTGTCGGTGGGAGTCAAGCCTACCCCGGAGACAGCCGACATCCAACGGTTGCTGACCCTGTCGAAAACACCGGACGGGTTCCTGGCGGAGGCCCACTACCAGTTAAATCCCATCGACTCTCCTACCGGCGGCGTCTTTCTGGCCGGGTGCTGCGAGTCACCGAAAGATATCAAAGCTTCCGTTATTCAGGCTTCCGGTGCCGCCGGCCGGGCCGAACGACTCCTCTCGCAGGGCAAGGTCAAAGTGCCGGCGATCACCTGCAAAATCGATAAGGAAATCTGTACACTTTGCGGTCTGTGTGCCAAGGTCTGTCCGTATGGGGCGATTCACGTGGACAAGAAAGCCAAGACCATAGAAGTGGTGGAAGCCGCCTGCAAAGGATGCGGCACCTGTGGGGCCGAATGCCGGTTCGGGGCCATCACCATGCGGCACTTTAAAAATGAGCAGGTTTTGAGTATGATCGACGCCATGCTGGCCGATAATCCTGAAGAAAAGATTGTCACCTTCGCCTGCAACTGGTGCTCTTACGGCGGCGCGGACCTGGCGGGTCTTTCCCGGATGCAGTATCCGCCCAACGCCCGTCTGATCCGGGTCATGTGCAGTGGCCGGGTGTCTTCGGAGTTCATTCTGCACGCCTTCAAGAAGGGTGCTCCCGTGGTTTTTGTCACCGGCTGTCACTTTGCCGACTGCCACTACATCAACGCCAACCGGTGGTGTGTAAAGCGGATTGACTCTCTCTGGGATAAACTGGAAAAGCTTGGGATCAGGCCGGAGCGGTTGCAACTGGAATGGTGTTCAGCGGCGGAAGCGTCCCGGTGGCAGGAAATCATGACGGTGGCCGAACGGATGCGCGAGCAGGTCACCAAAGAAGAGATCGAAGAGACCATCCGGATTCTTACCGAAGAAGAAGAGAAACAGAAAAAGAAGAAATCAGCGAAAGCGAAAAAATAGCCATGGAAGAAAACAGCAATTTCAAATGCATGCGGTGCGGGCACGAGTATGAAGGGCCCTTCAAGAAAAACGGGGGGCTCGTGGAACGTATGTGTCCCGAGTGCAGCAGCAACAGTATCCGCCGGGTACGGGAGAAGAAGGCGAAGAAGTAAGTAGTTCCTGTCCCGTCATGTAATCTTTCCTTATAGCCACACAAGTCTCCGATTTCGACATCCGTAACCTTTTCCGGCAGCGCTGTACATCCTGTACGCTGAACTCGCCATCCATGGCTCAGACAACAGCTTCTTAACTACCTCCATGCGGTAACCGGATGTTCGCGAAACCTCCGACACGGTGGCTTACAGGAAAGATTAGATGACGGGCGTGGAATCTCTCCGTGGTGAGGTTAATAGTCGTCCCCTTCTGACAGGAAGCGGTTGAACTCGTTCAGGGCTATTTTACCGAGCTCTTTTTCCCTGCTTTTTGGGATCCAGTTGTGGATTCTGATTCTGGCCAGGAGCTCCGGGATGAGGATGGGTTCGTCGACGTTGAGGTCCCGGACTTCTTCGAACGCACTGAGCAGCTTGTAGACGCCGATCTCGACGTCGTCGCTAAATCTTACCATCGTTACGCCGTCTACTGCCGAACTGCAGCACTGTCCCGGCGGTCATTTGGTGCGATTGTTAACGCGCATGGTGTCTACCCTCCAGATATCGAATGCTCATTCACGTCTTCTATTCCTGCATAACGAAAATCCATTATACGATGTTTTCCGTCCCGGTTGCTAAAATTTAACCGTCCGCGGACACAAATGTACTTCCATTTTCTGCGTTATGCTCCGTTGGCTGTCCCCACAACGGAGACTGATGAAACATACGGATTATATAAGAGTAGTGGATTAGTAGTTGATAGTTCTATTATAATGGAAGAGGAATTGCGAATCTATTTTCAAGCTGGACTGGAAGACTACTGCATTTTCCGGGTTAATTGAGAAAGGGGATCCAGGTTATGGAAATTAAACAGCACATGAATACTGAGGTAAAGACTTGTACTGAAGATGAAAATGTGGTTGTGGTAGCGAAAAAAATGGCCTTGTATGATATCGGATCTATGGTAGTAGTCAAAACCGGTAAGCCGGTGGGTATTTTCACCGAGAGAGATATGCTGAAGCGAGTAGTGGCGGAAGACCGGGACCTGACTACGGTGACAATTGGGGATGTGATGACCAGGGAGGTTGTTACCATTGAGCCGGAAACAAGTGTCGGTGTTGCTTATCATATCTGTGTTCAAAAAAACGTCCGGCACATTCCGGTGGTGAAAGACGGTAACCTGGTGGGTATTATATCCATGAAAAATCTCAGCAAGATTCTTGACGATCGGTTTTACAGCACCTACATGGGCAGGTACAATATCCCTGATATGTCCGGTAATTATTGATTAACCCGGGAAATGCAGTAGCCTTCTTCATCAGGCGAAGCCATCCTGGTTTCGCCCCCTACGGGCGTCACTATATTTGTACCAACCTTTGGTAAAAAAATACAAGACTCCACAGGATTCTTTTTATATTCTTACTTTTCATACAAGCAAAAAGTATAGAAAGTAAGGTGGTGACTTTGGGCCCGCGCCTTCGGGCGAGCGACAGGATGTTGTGAGTCACTATTTTGCCGGCAGCCCAATTGCTCTTCACAAAGTGAAGCCCGCAGGGTGGAATACAGAACGTATTCCAGTATGAAGTCTACCGCATTTTCCAGGTTATATATTTATGTATGATATAATTTCACTCAGAATAAATGTTTATAAATTAAAAAGAAAAGAAATCGTAAACACTATACGCAAAAAATTTGGTAGAAAGAAGGAATACCATGGATAGATGTATGGAAGAAAAATGTACGACCGGATCGGGAATGATCTACACCATCGATGACAAACCTCCGGTTATGCGGAGTTTATTCCTGGGTCTGCAGCATTATCTCACCATGTTCGGCTCCACGGTAGCCATACCGCTAATTCTGTCCGGGCCTCTGGGAATCACTGATCCCATGGACAAAGCCAAGCTTATCGCCACGATGTTTTTCGTGTCCGGTATAACTACGTTATTGCAAAGCACCTTCGGTAACAGGCTGCCTATAGTCCAGGGCGGCACTTTCTCGTTTCTGGCACCCACCATCGCCATTTGCGGCTCAGCTACTCTTGCCGGGGCAGGGTGGCAGGTGAAAATGCAGCACGTGCAGGGAGCTATTATTATCGGTGCCATCGTCGAAATAATCCTGGGATATTCCGGCCTGATCGGCAAACTCAAGAAGAAGATCGGGCCGATCACAATCGCTCCTACTATCGCCTTGATAGGCCTGGCCCTGTACCAGTACGGAGCGCCAAAAGCGGGGGCCGATTGGCTGGTGGGCGGTCTCACCATCGTCCTGATTATTCTGTTCTCCCAGTACCTTCGGCACGTCAACTGCTATTTCGAGATGTTTCCCATTCTCATCGCTATTGTTCTGGCCTGGATGTTTACCCTGATTGGTTCGAACGTAGGCTGGTTCCCGGCCGGACATCCGTCGCATGTAGATCTGAAAGCCATCGGTGATGCCGCCTGGTTCAGGATACCGTACCCGTTTCAGTGGGGATGGCCGGTATTTAAGTTTTCAGCCGTCGTAGGTATGCTTTCCGGTTACCTCGCCTCCATGATCGAGTCTGTAGGTGATTACTACGCCTGTGCCAGGCTCTCGGGTGCTCCCAATCCGGATGAAAAGGTGATCAACCGTGGTATCGGCATGGAAGGTGTGGGCTGCCTGATCGCCGGTATTATCGGTACCGGCAACGGGACCACGTCCTACTCCGAGAACATTGGGGCTATCGGTTTGACCCGGGTAGCTTCCCGGCGGGTCGTGCAATACGGTGCTTTGCTGATGATCGTATTCGGAGCCATCGCCAAGTTCGGAGCTATTTTTACTACCATACCCGACCCGATAGTCGGCGGCATGTACTGTGCCCTGTTCGGCATGATCGCGGCGGTGGGTATTTCCAACCTGCAGTTCGTGGACCTGAACTCGCCCCGAAACCTGTTTATTATCGGGTTTTCCTTTTTCATGGGCTTGAGTGTCCCCGTGTATTTTGCCGCCAATCCTCTGGTGCTCGCCAGTATCCCGTGGTTGGCTGATATCATCAACACCATCGGTAACACCGGTATGGCTGTCGGCGGAATCCTGGCTTTCATCCTGGATAACACGATCCCCGGCACCGATGAAGAACGCGGCCTCATAGAGTGGTTAAAGACCACCTGAGCAAGGAAAAACTCGACACTTGAGTTATAATATAATCATAGCCAATAGCTTTGTATTAATGCCAATCTCCTCGTAAAGCGAGGCGCTTTCGCTCCGCGAACAGCTCGAGCGCCGGAGTTATCAATAATCTCAATCTAACTCATGCTTGCTCCTCTAACCTCACTTTCTGGTTTGTTCTTGTCAATATCTTTTAATCCATAAACCGTCGTGAGAACTTGTCAGGTGCCACATCTTGCTCAACTCTGGTAATTCGATGGTCTCAACAGAGCCCTAACCTTGCTTCATTGGAGCTAAGATGCAAGCGGAGAGTTGTGAAGCTACGACTGGAAGGTCGACAGAGTCGCCTTAAAGAAAGTGATGACAATCTCTCCGCCTGCACCTGGCTTTCTCACTTATGCCGCCTCTTTCATAAGATATTTGGCTGCTTTGTGCTCCTGATAGTTTTCAACGTACACACTTGAATCGCGAACGAGAGCATAGACAAGGATCAAGACCTTTTTCATTATGGCAACAAGCGCCTTCATTTTTGGCATTCCTCTATCGAGGTAATCCCGGTATTTACGGTACATTACTCCGTCCTTTTTAACCATGTTTATCGAGGCAAAAAAGAGCAGCTTGCGCATAAGACTACGTCCTCGCTTTGAGATTCTTCTATTCCCTGTTTTCGTCTTTCCCGAACTGATTTCATACAGGTCAAGACCGGCATACTTGACGATTTCTCGTATTGTTTTGAATTGAGTGAAATCTCCGACCTCGCCAATCAAGCCGGCTGATGTTACGGTGCTCAACCCCTTTATGGAGAGCAAGTACCGGCTGTACGGAATCTTCAAAAGCGCTGATTCCATTAGCGATTCGAGTTCTCCAATATAGTGATCTGAGCGTTCGATCCAGGATAACAACGTTGTTATCTCAAGGGTAATGCTATCCAGTCCTTCCTTGATACCCACCGAGTCTCTGGCTCTTTTCAAGAGAGCTTCTGCACGATCCGGAGAGATTCTTCCACGGCTGACCTGTTTGATTATCCCCGCCAGCTTATCCAGTCCCAGGGCACCTATTGCTTGAGGAGTCGGAAAATTGCTAAGGAGATACCTGGCGGTCTTGGTGCGCAAGCCATGCATCACGTGCATGAACTCCGGAAAGCTGATGTAAACAAGACTCGTCAACTGGTTGGAGAAGCGAGTGCGTTGCCCTACAGCCCGCTCCCTGGCCAGGGTCAGTCGACGAAGCTCAGCTGC
This sequence comes from uncultured bacterium, assembly GCA_964593455.1. Classification (GTDB taxonomy): domain Bacteria; phylum Muiribacteriota; class CAYSPT01; order CAYSPT01; family CAYSPT01; genus CAZQHK01. The sequence continues at coordinate 30,410 of CAZQHK010000004.1, read as the reverse complement.
AGCCCCTCGCGGGATCACCACCGTCAGAGCGTGGCCCAGGCTCATGACATCGGCGATGACTTTTGTATCTTTCGGATCTGTCTTCAAGGGGGAGTTTCCCTGTAATTCCTTGAGCCGCTTGGTGTGCATGGGGTTGATTTGCACAATATGCACTCTCTTTTCGCTGAGAAAATGGACCAAAGGTTCGGCGTAGGGGCCGGTGGGCTCAAATCCCACCACTATTTCATCCAGGTTGTTATCCTTTCTGGCTTTTTCAATGATTCTCCAAAACTTGCTGAAACCACGGTTATTATTGAAGAACGGGAATGGTGTGATATCCTTCCCATTTGGGCAACGATAATATCCGGTGTGCTTTACCACAGCGATGTCCACCGACACAATCAGCCTCTTTTCCTTGACTTCCCGCTTTTTTCCTGCTCTAATAGATACAATGTTCTTCATGGCTATACTCCTTCCCGTGACCAGCTGCTAGCTGGATCACCAACTACTATAGGAAAGAGTATAGCCTTTTCCCTTTAGCCGGTTCCTCTCCTACTCCAATATAGCAAGCTACGCTTCCTGCTTGAGGGTGGGAGGAAAGACATCATTGAGAAACAGTCACTGTAGTGGGCAAAAAGACAATAGAGACAAAAAGACTTGCTATGAGATCTGTCTCATCTTACACATCTCGCGACATTGTCCAGTAGCAATGTTTTTCCGTGCCGCCCTGCTATGAGGCAACCACGTCACTTCGCCGCCTCTTCGAAGACTGATGTGCCCGCAATGGTACAACTGTAATTTGACTTCTCTCTAGCCAAACCATTATGATTTCACCTGTTTCTATCTTAACAAGATTTGGGGAATTCCAACCATGAAACGATTAGCTCTTTTCATCGCGTTGTTGCTTATTGTCACCGCCGGCGCTGTGGTGGCGCGGGCAGCGGAGGACAAGGTTTCCATCTCGTACCAGGACTCCTACAAATATGAGAAAGCCGGTAACTACCTTGACGCCATCCGGTCGGTGGTTCCCGTCTACAAAGCCTATCCCGAAACCTACACCATCAACCTGCGGTTGGGGTGGCTCTTCTACCTGCTGGGGAAATACAACGATTCCGTCGCATACTACAAGCAGGCAGAAAAACTGGCCCCCTCCTCACTGGAGGTGAAGAACGGCCTGGCGATGGTCTACCTGGCCAAGGAAAAGTGGGAGCAAGCGGAAGAGAAGTGCACCCAGGCGTTGACCATCGATTACTACAACTACTACGGCAACATGTACCTGATCTCCACGTACAAAGGACAGCAGAAATACCAGGAGTGCCTGGCTGTGGCCCAGAAGATGCTCTATATCCTGCCCACCAACACCACCTTTTTGAACGAGTTGGCCATTGCCTACTACAACCTGGATCAGACCGAGGATGCGTTCCGGGTCTTTAACTCCGTCCTTATCCTTGACCCGGAAAATGTCAAAGCCAAAGGGTACCTGGCAAAGTAAATGTGAATATTTCCCGGTGTTTTTGCGTCTTTAAAAATAAGTCCCGAAGATACCAGCACAATCACGAATACTGAGAAGGTGAACCGATGAGTGAAAAGCTTGAGCGCCTGGCCATGAACGAAAGCGGGTTTCTGTTTGATCCCCAGACCGGTATCTCTTATACCACCAACATCACCGGCCTGGAGATTATCAGGATGGTGAAGGACGGGAAGAGCGCCGAGGAGATCCAGGACGAGATAACGTCCCGGTATGAGGTCTCCCCGGAAGAGGCCGAACGGGACATCATCGATTTCCTGGAGCTGATGAAGAGCAAGGGATTCGTCTCGTGAAAGCCACTACCGTGGCGGTATCGGGGATTAACTCGGTGGACAATCCCGGGGCCGGGATCGGGATCATCAGGAGCCTCAAGGAAGCCTATCCGCGGTGCCGGTGTATCGGTCTGGCTTACGACGCCATGGACCCCGGCCTGTACCTGGACCAGTATGTGGACAAAGGTTTTCTCCTGCCGTACCCCTCGGTTTCCTCGGAGCGGTACCTGGAACGGCTGCTCTATATATGTGAGGAGCACGACATCGATGTGGTCATTCCCGCCTTCGACTCGGAACTGCCCCATTACATCAAGAACCGGGAGGAGTTCAAAAGCAGGAATATCGGACTGCTGCTGCCTTCCTGGGAGCAGTACACCAAATGCAACAAGTCGAACCTGCCCAAGCTGGGAGAGCGGCTGGAGATAAAGGTGCCCCGCACACATCCTGTCTCGACGATCGAGGAGCTGAACGCCAGCCTGGATGACGTGGGATTCCCGGCTATGATCAAGGGCTGCTTCTACGAGGCTTACCGGGCCGAGTCCTACGGCGACGCCCATTCTCTCTTCAATAAAGTTTCCCAAAAATGGGGGCTGCCGGTGCTGGTGCAGCAGTTCGTGAGCGGAGACGATTACAACCTCATCGGACTTGGGAGCGGTACCGGCCGGCTGCTGGGAGCGGTGGCGGCAAAAAAGCTGCTGCTTACCCAGATGGGCAAGATCTGGACCGCGGTCACGATCGACAACCCGGCCATGTTGGAGATCTGCCGTTCGTTCATGGAGGCGACGAAGTTTTCCGGCGGATTCGAGCTGGAGTTCAGGATAACCAAATCGGAAGAAATCTATTTGCTGGAAATCAATCCCCGGTTCCCGGCCTGGGTGTACCTGGCGGCGGCGGCGGGAGTCAACCTTCCCCAGCGGTACCTGGAGCATCTCCGGGACGGCTCGGAAGAGTTTCCCAACGAGTACCAGGTGGGCAAACTGCTCATCCGCTACACCGGCGAGATGATCAAGGATATTTCTGATTTCGAGGGCATCGTGGTCAAAGGAGAGAAACAATGAAAGAATCCTACGAAAAGCCAATCCTCATCGAGCAGAGCATCGGATTCGTCAACAAGTTCCAGTCGAGCTATCATGCGACCCAAACCACCGAGATCGACGGTGTTCCCATCAAGAAAATCATGGATGAGTTCGGCTCTCCGGTGTTCGTGTTCTCCGAGAAGAAGCTCCGTTCCACTATCAGGAGTTATTACCGGACGTTCAATACCTACTACCCCAAGATCGTGTTCGCCTGGTCCTACAAGACCAACTACCTGGGCGCTATCTGCTCCATCCTGCACTCCGAGAAGTGCCTGGCGGAGGTGGTGTCGGAGTTCGAGTACCAGAAGGCGCGGGACATGGGGGTGCCCGGCGACAAGATTATTTTCAACGGCCCTTACAAACGGACGAGTATCCTGGAGCAGGCGGTGGAGGAAGGCGCTATGATCAACATCGACAACTTCGACGAGATCTACCGGCTGGAAGAGATTGCCGCCAAGTTCAACCGGGCCATCGAGGTGGGGATGAGGATCAACCTGAACTCGGGAATCCAACCCCAGTGGACCCGGTTCGGATTCAACCTGGAGAGCGGCCAGGCTTTTTCCGGTGCCAAGCGGATCGCCAAGAGCAGCCGCCTCAAGCTAACCGGGCTGCACTGTCACATGGGCACGTATATCATCACCGCCAATGCCTACCGCATCGAGACTCAGAAACTGATCCAGTTTGCGGAGAAATTGAACCAGGAGTTCGACGTGTCCCTGGAGTATATCGACCTGGGCGGAGGATTCCCGTCGAAGAACAGGCTGAAGGCCGTCTATCTTTCTCCCGAGTTCAGTACGCCCCCGATAGACGATTATGCCCAGGCTATCGGGGAAACACTGCTGAACAGCATGTCGCCTGACAACTTCCCCACGGTCTACCTGGAGAGCGGCCGAGCCATCGTGGACGAGGCCGGCTACCTGCTGTCTACTGTCACCGGTTCCAAGCGCCTGTTGGGAGGACGGAAATCTTATATACTGGATGCCGGGGTCAACCTGCTGTTCACCACCAACTGGTACGACATCCCGGTGAAGGTCGGACTGGACATGGAAGGCCCGGCGGAAGACGTCACCCTGTACGGACCGCTGTGCATGAACATCGACGTTGTTCGCCCCGCTGTGAAACTGCCGCCCTTGTCTCTGGGAACACCGCTGGTCTTCAATCCCGTGGGAGCCTACTGCGTGACTCAGTGGATGCAGTTCATCGAGTACCGGCCGAACATCGTCCTGGTGGCGGAGAACGGCGACCTGGAACTGATCAGAGAGAAAGAGGATCTGGAGGATATCATCCGCCGGGAACGGATTCCGGAGAGACTGAAAGTCGAGTGGTGAAAAAGCTAGAGAAATTCTTTCTAATATATTCAGAGATATTTTTCGCGGACAATCTGCTGCTGGGTGTCATCATCGTCGCTTCCACGTTCATCGACCCGAACACCGGTCTGTGCGGGATCATCGCCATCGGATCCGCCTACTTCTTCTCCCGGTTGACCTTTGCCCGGGGGTTAGGATTCGAGCCGTTTTACTATTATAATCCCCTGCTGGTAGGTCTCTCCATCGGGGTGCTGTTCCGGCTCTCCTTTCTGACTGTTCTGCTGGTGTTTCTGGCGGCGATATTCACCTTCATCCTGACCGTGGGCTTGAGTTTCCTGCTCCGGAAATACACGGGGCTTCCGGTTCTGAGTATTCCCTTCGTCATCGTCAGCTCGTTTATCTACCTGGCCACACTGCGCAGCTCGAACCTGTTTGCTCACTACCTGCAGAGCCATACGCCGGTGGTCTGGGCGGCGTTTCCCAGCTGGATCAGCGGTTATTTTCTGTCTCTCGGTTCCATCTTTTTTTCTTCTCACATCCTGGTGGGAATACTCATCGCCGCCGGCCTGTTATTCCATTCCCGGATCATGTTTTTCCTGTCGGTAATCGGTTATTATGCCGGAGCACTGTTGACGGGGGAGTTCAACGCTACCGCCACCACCACGTTCCTCAACCTTAATTATTTCAACTACATCCTTATTGCCATCGCCATCGGCAGTATCTATTTGATTCCCTCTCTCAAATCATACCTGGTGGCGGTGTTCGCCGTGGGTATTTCGTTCATCATCCTGGGGGCGGCGGAGGTGTTGTTCAGCTCGTACGGTCTCCCGGTGTTCACCCTCCCGTTCAACATCGTGGTGCTGGCCATCATCTATTACTCGGACATCATCAACTCCAAGCTCCGGACCTACACCTACCTGGAAAATCCGGAGGCGAACCTGGATTTCTACCTGAACTACATCAAACGGTTCGGGCTCCAGTGCCCGGCTATCTCTCTTCCTTTCTATGGTTTCTGGATGATCTCCCAGGGATTCGATGACACCATCACCCATAAAGGGCCCTGGAAGTACGGGATTGATTTCGTTATCGAGGACGAAACGGGCAAGCAAAACGAGGGCCCGGCCGGCAAGCTAGCCAGCTACCTGGCTTTCAACAAACCGGTGTTATCACCGGTGGCCGGCACGGTAGTGGCGATGAAGAATACCGTGGAAGACAATGAGCCCGGCTCGGTGAACCGACAGGACAATTGGGGGAACCACGTAGTCATCTACGACCCCCGCGGGTTCTACGTCAAGGTATGCCACCTGAAGCAGGGCTCGATGATTCCCTGCAAGGGAATGGTGGTAGAGCCGGGAGAACTGATCGGCCGGTGCGGTAACTCCGGCTATTCGCCGTTTCCCCATATCCACGTCCAGGTCCAGGCTGCACCCCAGCCTACCGCTCCTACCACGGAGTTCGTGTTCGAGCAGATCATGGACAAGGACTACCGGTACCACCGGCACCTGTCTCCGGAGAAAGGGCTGGTTGTATCAGCGTTGCAGGGATCCGTGAAACGGCGGAAGCAATTCGAGCTGCTCCTGGGGGATACCTTTGATTTTATCGTAAAAATGAACCGATATGAGGAGCAGGAAACCGTCACCGTCGAGCTCGATCTGGACGGCACGTCCTGCCTGAAAAGCAAGCGCGCCAAGCTCTATTTCGAGACCTACAAGAACATCTTCCGGTTCTACAAATACGTGGGAGTGAACAGATCCATGCTGCGTTACCTGTACCTGGCCATGCCGTCCGTTCCGCTCTGTGTGGACCAGATCGAATGGAAGGACCATCTCCCTCTGGATATCAGCCTGGATCCGGTGTTCAAGGAAAGCTTGCTCCTGCTGCAGTCGGTTCATCCCCAACTGGCGAGCAACGATGTTACCCTGCGATACACCGGTAAGGCGAGCCTGTCCAGCGAGAACAGGACGGTTTTCCTCAACAGGCAGATCCAGCGTACCACCAGCGAGGTGCATCTTCACCCGAATACGTTCATCGATACCGCTGTCATCACCCACGGCCGAGACCGGATAAAAATAGTGAGAAGGAAGGACGGCCAGAAACCGTCATGAAAGGAAGGACACCCATGTCACACCACCGTTTCATCCCGTTTGCCATCATCGCTTTGCTGTCATCCTCTCTACTGATCACCACCGCCTGCGCCCCCGCGAGGGCAGGGGAGACATTTTTCGAGTTTTACAGCGGCTATAAGAAAAATGTCGAGACTGCGTACAGCTATTTTCTCGAAGGGGATTTCGAGGCAGCTCTGAAGTATTACGAGGCCAGCCTGAAAGACGCCACTCTCACGACCGATGAGATTACCGCCCTGCTGGGAAAGCAGAACTGCCTGATCAAGCTGGGCCGGTACCAGGAAGCCCTGGACACGGGATTAATGCTGCTTGAGCTGGTCGCATTACTACAACGGTGATCTGGTAACCGCCCTGAAATACGCCCGGCTGAGACGCGACCGGGATAAGGGAAACCCGGAATGGAAGAAGATCTACAGCAATCTGTCCCGGGAGTTTAACACCTTCTATTTGAGCTGGTACCACACGATCTTGAATTACTCCACGTCCGTCAAGGATGACGGTTCGGGGGACACGGCGCTCGTCACCTGGACTCACAATAGCCTGCACCGGGTCGATGTCGCTTACAGCAAGCTGAAAATCGATTATATGGATCCTGCTGTAGACGAGTTAAACGAGACGGGTATAGCCCTGGGGTACAGTTCCCTGGGTACAGACAGAATGTCTTTTACCTACAAGCGGATTACCACCAACGAAGAAACCCTGGGCGACGCCAATATCTACTTTCTTTCAGTGGACAATGAAAGCGTCAGTCTGCAGGTCGCTTACTCCGTATACGATACAACAACCGCTGTCCAGGCGGGATTCGCGCACCATTACTATAATAAAAAAATATTTAGCCTGCACTCCACCGTCTGCCTCACTCACCGCAGCGACATCGAGAATATCGCGTCCAAGGATGATTACACCACCCTGGAGCAGGAGCTGGTGTTCGACCTCTCACCCTGGACCCTCTCGTGCAACTATGTCATCGGCGACCACGCCCAGTACGTCCGCAACCAGGGTTTCCTACCGGCAAACGCCCCCGAGGTGATGGAGTTGGAAGCAGGCGGCAAGATCTATTACCGGTGGGCCCGCTTCACCGCCGGCTACGAGTTCAGCTGGGGACGAGGAGACCACATGATTACCGGCAACAAGTTCAAGATCACCGCTCACACGCTGACCCTGAGCTTCTTGTTATAGACGTAACATATAGGATCTCTCGTCTCACTCGACGCTTTCGCAACGCGAACAGTCGAGTGGAGGAGGCATCAGTAATTCGGATGAGAGATAAGATAAATGTCATTTTCTAGCCTTGAGATAATGAGATTGAGATTTGGAAGCAAGAAGCGTAGAAAGAGGACCCTATGAGGCCTGTCCCAATCTACACATCCTTGCGATATTATCCAGTAACAAAGTCTTTCCGTCCCACCCTGCTAGCCTCATCAGTAACCGGACCTATACAAGGCGAAGCATCTTCCTATGAGCCTGTCCTTAAGACAAACGTTGAGTTGAGGTTCGAAGTCTCTGTACGAGGGCATAACCCGAACGGAGGCGCGCCAGCGCCGTGAGTGTCCCTCGCTAAGAGCCTCCGAGCCTCAACAAAAAGGAATAACCAGTCTCAGAGGAACCAGTTGCAAAGACCGCTGCTTGACACGATCATTACGAGATATCTATAATATTTATTATCATATAATCAACTGGCGCGAGCCGTTAAAATCTCCATAGTATGGGAAGGTGTAACTGTGAAATCTGCTAAGAGAAAAAGTAAGAATATAGAAAATGTCACCGACATGGAAGTGGGCTATACGCTCAGCCAGGCTGTGGCTGAAGCCTCGCGGTGTCTGTTGTGCTATGACGCACCCTGCAGCAACAGCTGTCCGGCCGGCACGGACCCCGGCACGTTCATCCGGAAACTGCGTCTGAGAAACATCAAGGGAGCCATCCGGACCATCAAGAACAACAATGTCATGGGTTGCGTCTGCGGTGTGACCTGCCCCACGGAACGGCTCTGCCAGGAAGCCTGCAGCGCTACCGAGCTCGACCGTCCAATCGAAATCGGGAAACTTCAACGGTTCCTGGTAGAACACGGTTGGGCGACCGGATTCAAACCGCTTAAAAAACAAAAGAAAAAGAAAGATAAGGTAGCGGTAGTCGGTTCCGGTCCGGCGGGCCTGTCGTGTGCCGCCGAGCTGGCTAAAGCCGGTTACCAGGTGACTATTTTTGAAGCCAAAGAAAAACCCGGCGGGGTGCTTAGGTACGGTGTTCCCGAGTTCAGGTTGAATTCCGAGATAGTTGATCGGGAGATCAAGGATATTACCGATCTCGGGGTAAAAATCAAATGTAACAAGAAAATTGGCGCCAAAGGCCCCTGCAACCTGGTTAAAAAAGGGTTCGGGGCGGTGTTCGTCGGTACGGGGATTTGGAACCCCTACCGGTTGAACCTACCCGGCGCCGATCTCAAAAACGTCACCACCGCCACGGAGTTTCTGGAAGCCAATCGCAGCGGTAAGCGAAGTTCGATCAAGAAAAAAGTTAAAGGCAAAAACGTTGCCATTATCGGCGGCGGTTCGGTGGCCATGGATGTGGCCAACCTCTGCAAAGGCCTGGGGGCCGACAAGGTGTACAGTATCTGCCTGGAAGGATTGGCTGAGATACCGGCTGACAAGGAAGACCTGACCATGGCCATGGCCAACTACGTGATCGTCAAACCGCAATGCCAGGTAACCGAGATACTGGGTGAAAAAGGTAAGGTGGTCGGCGTCAAAGGAACCGAGACTGAGTGGGTCAAGCCGGGGGTGTTCATTCCGTCCAATGCCCGAGGTGTGCCCGGCACGGAATACCGACTGAACGTGGCGATGGTGATCATGGCTATCGGTTCCGGCGCTTTACCGGAGACAGCGGTACTGTGTCCCAACGTCAAGTGCAAGAAGAACAACCTGATCAAGACCAAGAAAGACGGCGTCTCAACCAACGCTGAGAAGGTGTTTGCCGGTGGTGATATCGTCCGCGGCCCGGCGCTCATCGTAGACGCGGTCAAGGACGGCAAAGAAGCCGCTGTTAAAATAGTCAAACTGCTTACCAAAAAGCGGGAAAAGTGACCGGAAGGAGAGAGACAATGAAAGATCTAAGTGTTAAAATGTGCGGAGTGACGTTTCCTACCCCGTTTCTGCTGTCTTCATCCCCGGTCGCCAACACCGCCGAAATGATCGGACGGTCCTTCGACCGCGGCTTCGGGGGCGTGGCCTACAAGACTCTGGGGTTCGACAAGATCAAGATCATCCATCCGTCACCCCGGATGGCCAAGTATAACTACGAGAGCAAGAAACTGGTGGGACTGCAGAACGTGGAGCAGATTACCGACCGGCCTCTGAAAGATAATCTCAAAGATATCAAGTATCTGAAAAAACGCTGGCCGAAACACGTGGTTGTCACCAGTATCATGGGATTTTCCCTGAATGAATGGGTTGAACTGGCGAAGATGTCCGAAGGTGTCGGATCCGACATGCTGGAACTCAACTTCTCCTGCCCCCACATGACGGTGGAGGGCTCGGGTATGAAGGTGGGGCAGGCGTTTGACCTCATCCGGAAGTTCACGCAGGCGGTGCGGGATGTGGTGAAGATACCCATCCTGGCCAAGATGACACCCAATATCACCGACATGAACGAGCCGGCACTGTTTGCCAAAAAGGGCGGCGCCGACGGTATTACCGCTATCAACACAGTTCGTGGTCTCACGGAGGTCGGGCTGACGGACTATGTGCCGCTGCCCAACGTGTCAGGCAAAGGCGCCATCAGCGGTTTTTCAGGACCGGCGGTGAAACCCATCGGTCTCAGGTTTATCGCCGAGATGGCCCAATGCAAGGAACTCAACCTCCCCCTGGCGGGTTGCGGTGGAGTGGAAACCTGGATCGACGCGGTAGAGTATCTGTTGCTGGGTGCTTCAGTGGTGCAGATGACGACCGGTGTTATTCACTACGGGCACCGGATTGTGGAAGACATGTGCGAGGGTCTGTCCGATTTCATGGAAGAGAAAGGCTATAAGTCCGTCAAGCAGATTATCGGTAAAGCCCTGCCCAACCTGCATCCTACCGATGCTTTCAACCTGAAAAAACAGGGTGAAGCAAATTTCGACCTCGACCGCTGCGTGGGCTGCGGCCAGTGCTACATTGTCTGCCAGGACGCCGGCGGTCAGTGTATCGAGTGGGACGGTGAACAACGCCGGCCGGTTCAGGACCAGGAAAAATGTTTGAGCTGTATGATTTGTTCTTTCATCTGTCCTGTTTCAGATCCACCACTGGTTACCTTCAAAAACGTACCGGGCAAGAAACAAGTTATTCCGCCGGTATCGAAGTAGACTTACAGCAAACTAAAAAAGAAGAAGAGATCGTCGAACGTGTCGAAGATGTCTATGCCGGTGAAGGAGATGTTACCGACGACACCCTGCAGGATGACGGTGACTTTGATAACAGCGGAGCCAGCAACGCTGACTCCATCAACTCGCAAATTGAAAACACCGACCGGGCTTCGGCACTCTCACGCTAAACATCTAAAGCAAACGAATAAACAAGGAGGCGGCTGACAGACGAGCCGCCTCCTTGTTTGCTTATATTCTCTTATTCGTGCTTCATCCAGGCTTATCCTACCAGCCCGAGACACTCGTCCAGGGTGGCGACGATAAAGTCACAGTCGTCTCTGGTGATACAGAACGGCGGTTTAATCCTGATGGTGTTGCCGGCCATAGCACCTTTGCCGATGAAAAGACCCCGCTCTTTACACAGATCCATCATCTTGATCATTTCTTCCTTAGCGGGCTCCTTAGTCTCGCGGTTCTTCACCAGCTCGATTCCCAGCATCAGACCCATACCACGCACCTCGCCGATAATGGAGTGTTTCTCCATGAGTTCGTTGAACTTGCCTTTCAGGTAATTGCCAAGCTCCGTGTTCTTCTCCTTGTAGCCGTGCTTCTCTATGGCTTCGATGACCAGGCGTCCCTGGGTCATGGACACCGGGTTGCCGCCGTAGGTGGAGAAGTGGGTGATCCCGCGCATACAATCGGCTATCTCCGGGGTAGTCACCAGACCGCCGATGGGAATACCGTTCCCCATACCTTTGGCCGTGGTGATGATGTCCGGGGTGACACCCCACTGATCGATACCCCACCACTTGTTGCCGGTACGGCCGTAGCCGGTCTGGACCTCGTCGCTGATATAGAGACCGCCGTACTTCTTGACGATATCATAGACGATGGGAAAATACTCGGGCGGTGGTGTTACCACGCCGCCGAAACCCTGGATGGGTTCGGCGATGAAGGCGGCAATCTTGCCGGAGGTGGAGTATTTGATCACGTCCTCCAGCATGTAGGCGCACCGCATCTTGCAGTCAGGGTAGGTTTTTTCCACCGGGCAGCGGTAACAGTAAGCCGCCGGAGCGTGTTTGACGCCGAATACATACGGCGGCGCCTGACGCCACAGCGACTGACCGGTGAGAGACATGGACATCAGCGTCCGGCCGTGGAAAGCGTGGGTCAGGGCGATAAACTCCTGCTCCTTGGTGTAGAGCTTGGCGATGATAGCCGAAAGCTCGTTAGCTTCGGTGCCGCTGTTGGTAAAAAAGCATTTCTGGAAACCCTGTGGCGAAATGGAAGCCAGCTTTTCTGCCAGCTTGACGATGGGTTCCGTGTAGTAGAGCGATGTGATGTGCTGCAGTTTTTTCATCTGCTCTACGGCCCCCGGCACCACGTCCGGGTGGCAGTGTCCAATGCTGATAGTCACCACCGCGCCGAAACCGTCCAGATATTTCTTTCCCTTATAGTCGTACACATAGGCCCCATCGCCTTTAACGATGTGTACCGGGTCGCTGAAATACTTCATCACGCTGGGCAGTAAGTATTTCTCCCGCAGTTGTCCGATCTCGTCCGGAGTCATATAAGACTCGCTATTAGTCTCCATCTCCATGGCAGTCTCATCCATAATCTTATACCTCACTTTCTACACTTCCTGCTTGAGGGCGGGACCATCTGGCTCGCGCTACGACTCAATGTTCGCACTCACCTTAGCCGGAGCCAAACCAGCCTCCGCCCGGGTAAACATCTCAATCTCCTTACTTTTCTGCCATATGGATCCGCCGGGCAAGCCGGCGGATGACATATTGTCTATTACAGTGTTCCTCCCGCTTTCCTGGCCACGAACTGGCCGTGCCCGACCTTACCCACGAACTTACCGTCTTTGGCCACGATCTTACCGCGGGAGATGGTCACGTGCGGATACCCTTTGAGTTTCATCTTGTTGTAGGGGCTCCAGTCGCAGTTGGTCTGCATCTTCTTGGGGTTGAGCGTGACTTCTTTCTTCGGATCGAACACGCAGATATCCGCGTCGCTGCCCACGGCTATTAAGCCTTTTTTCGGGTAGAGCCCGAAAAGCCTGGCAGTGTTGGTGGACGTGAGGGTCACGAACTGCTGAAGCGTGAGCCGTTTTTTCCTGACCCCGTGGGTGTACATGGTAGGCATAAAGGTCTCCACGCCAGGCATCCCGAAGGGGATTTGGCTGAACTTGCCTTTCCACATGGCTTTCTGCTTGGAGTCGAAAGTGCACGTGTCGGTCCCCATGGTCTCCACCGCGCCGCAGCTCAGCCCCCACCAGAGATCAGTATTATCTTCCTTCGTCCTGATGGGCGGACAGGTGGCGTAGTAGTGGCCGGTCTTCTTATCTTTGAACTTATCCGCTGTCAGGAGCAGATACTGGGGACAGGTCTCGGCGATGACATTCACGCCCCGCTGTTTGCCCTCGATCACCGCGTACATGGCCTCCTTGGTGGACATGTGCACGATGTAGAGCTGTCCTTTGGCCGCCTCCGCCATGGTGATGGCCCGCTGCACAGCTTCGCTCTCGGTGAAGTTGGGCCGGGTGAGGAAATGGGCGTAGGCACCGTACTTTTTCCACGAACCGTCCTTCATGTACTGCTCGGTCAAGGTATCGGTGAGATAGACGTTCTCGGCATGGACACCGATCGTGCCGCCGTATTTGGCCGATTCCAGCAATGCGCCGTACAGATCGGCGTCGTCCGCCATCCAGCCTTGGCTGGCATAGATCATGAACATCTTGAACGAAGGGATACCGCCGGCGATGATGTCTTTGAGCTCTTTCTGGGTCCGCTTATTCTTCCAGTCGGTGATCCCCACATGCAGGGCGTAGTCCACGCATACCTTGCCGTCGGCTTCTTTCCGCCGGGCTTTGACGGCCGACTTCATCGACTCGCCCTTGGTCTGAATAGCGAAATCGATCAGCGTCGTCAAACCGCCGCAGGCGCCAGCCTTGGTACCGTTCTCGAAATCGTCCTTGCTGATGGTACCGCAGAAGGGAAGCTGGAGATGGACATGGGGATCAATACCGCCGGGAAACACGTACATCCCTTTGGCGTCCAGCACTTCGGTTCCGCTTTTTGGCACAGCCTTCTTTTCTAATCCGACGATGACGCCGTTCTTGATCACGACGTCCGCCTTGAACTGGTCGGCGGTGGTAACTATCGTTCCGCCCTTTACGATCATATCCAAACCGTTCACCTCATTTCATGTACTCGTGTTTAACTTACGGAAGAAGTTTAACCAGGTCGCCATAGGTTTCCGGCCGGCGGTCACGGTAAAATTGCCAGGCCGCTCTTACCTCGTGGATATCATCCATGTTGAGGTCGGCGACGATTATTTCATCCTGGTCTTCGCTCCCTTGTGCTATGATCTTTCCGCGCGGATCACAGAAATAGGAACTGCCGTAGAACTTGCCGGAATTCCAGGGCTCTTCGGTTCCCACCCGGTTGATATTGCCCATGAAGTAACCGTTGGCCACGGCGTGGGCCGGCTGCTCGAGTTCCCACAGGTACTTGGAGACACCTTCGATAGTGGCCGACGGGTTGAAAACGATCTCCGCTCCGTGCAGACCGAGAATCCTTGCTCCGTCCGGGAAATGGCGGTCGTAGCAGATGTAGACGGCTACCTTGCCTACTCCGGTTTGGAATACCGGATATCCCAGGTTACCGGGTTTAAAGTAATATTTCTCATAGAACCCCGGGTGCACGTAAGGGATGTGGTTTTTACGGTACTTACCCACGATTTTGCCGTCGCCGTCGATCACTACAGCGCTGTTGTAGTAGACTCCGTCCATCTCTACTTCGTATACAGGCAGCACCAGCACCAGTCCGTGACGGGCCGCTTCTTTTGAGAACAGGTCTACGGTGGGACCGGGAATGGGTTCCGCGTAATCGTACCACCGCTGATGATGCTCGGCGCAGAAATACGGGCCATTGAAAATTTCCTGGAAACACACTATCTGACATCCCTTGGCCGCCGCTTCTTCCAGAAGTTTCACGTGTTTCTCGTTCATGGCGTCCTTGATAGTTTGAAGCTCTTTCAAGATAGCTTCTTTTGACATTTCCGAAGTGTCAGCAGTTGGTGCAATAACATTGGTAGCCTGAATTAATCCACCTCGTACGATATTACCCATCTATTAGATCCTCCTCTGTCAGATTCATCCTCCGTCTATCACCGGGTAGAGTTCTACCACTTCACCATTAGACGGGACATAGTCCCGGTCAAGCAAAGATCCGTTTTTGAAAAACCCCATGACCGCTTCCTCGGGTATGGGAGTATTGTGAAGAAACGTGCTCAGCGTATCGTGTTCACCTGCCTGGCACTCGAACCGTTCCACCATCTTCACGTACCGTTTCAGGTTGGCTTTCGGTTCAAAAACTATTGTTTTCATTGGTTACTCGATTGCCTTTTCGAAAGGTTTTAAACAAAGCTCTTCCAGTTTGTCGGGAGTGGGTACTCCGTCTTCCGTCCATCCTCTGAGCTGATAGTATTCGTCGAGCATCTTACCCAGGTGCGGGAGCACCCCGCCGGCTTTCCCGTCGGGACGAGCGTGGGCGAAGAGCCGCGGCGGCAGCACGTCGTTTTTCCTGGTCATCCCTAACCTCGTGTTGTACAACCGCTTGAGGTTAAAGAGCCGTTCACCCGTCTCCATAAGCCGGTCCTGGTCGTAATCCCAACCGGTGACGGCTCTGATCCAGTCGGCCACTATGGATGGGCCGACCCGGGCTAAAAAGAGGAATTTGCACAACCCCAGCGGGTTAAAAATACCCTGGAAGTTCTGCATGTCGACACAAATCTTGGCTTTACCTTCCTGCGTGTGCGGGTCGGGCGGCTCGGTGTAGCCGAGATCCGCCAGGGGAATACCGCGTCCCAGGAAATAGCTCAAAGCCTCGAGGTGGCAGGCGCCGCGGTTGGCGGTGGCGTAGTTGCAGGCCATGGAAACAAAAGCCCGCGGATCGTGCATAGGATATTCAAGCCCCTTAGTGTGAACCGCGAACTCCTGGGCCCTGGGTCCGAGTTCCTCGGCGGCCCGTTTAACTCCCTGAGCCAGCAGTTTGCCGATACCTTCCACCTTCCCGATCAGTTGGGTGAGTTTGACCACGGCTGCGCCGTCACCCCACTTGGCTTCAAACCCGATATCGTCTTTGGTTAAAAGTCCTTTATCGTAAGCCTCCATGGCAAACGCCACCACGGCAGAGGCGGAGATGGTATCAAGTCCGAGTTTGTTACAGGCTTCGTTGGCGGCGATGACCGCTTCGTAATCGTCCACCAGGCACAGAGCGCCGAAACCGGCGACGGTTTCGTACTCCGGACCGTGTCCGTACAACGGAGCGAAAGGACCTGATTTGACCTCCACGATCTTGCCGCACCCGATGGGACATTTGTAACAATAGTAGGATTTTACCTTGGTCTTGGGCAGAAACGTCTGCCCGCAGGTCTTGGTGGCACCTTCAGCCCAGGAACCCAGGTACCAGTTCTTGATGGGCAGATCACCCCAGAACTCGACTGCTTCCACTCCGCCAGCGGTTGAGAAATCGGACAGCGCTTTGGCGTTTGCCAGGATATCTTTCACCTGTGATTTGATCTGCGATTTAAGGGCTTGCTCGTCATAGAGAGGTACCTTTTGGTTCCCCCGTACCACGAACGATTTGAGGTTTTTGATCCCCATGATGGTACCCATCCCGCAGCGTCCGGCTGCCCGGGCTATGGGACCATCGAACATCACGGACGCGATCAACGATCCCCGCTCTCCGGCGGGACCGATGGAAGCCGTGACGATATCGTTGCCCAGTTCTTCTTTCAGAATACGGTCGGTTTCGAAGGTATCTTTCCCCATCAAATGGCTGGCCGGCTTCAAGCTGGGTTGACCGTTATCAAGCAGGAGGTACACGGGTTTTTCCGCTTGGCCGCGGAAGATGACACCGTCGTAGCCGCTGAAGGAAAACGTAGCGGACCAGTGCCCGCCTGCCGCCGCCTCGCCCCAGATACCGGTCAGCGGCGATTTGGCCGACAGGCAGATTTTAGGGCTGCCCGGTACCGGTGTACCGTTAAACAGGCCGCGCATGAAGATCAGCGGATTTTCGGGAGACATCGGATCGAGGTCGGGATCGGTTTCCTCTATGAGTATCTTGGCGGACAGGCCGCTGCCCAGAAAGTACTTTTCCGCTTCAGAATCACTGATTTCCCGATCCTGAAACGTGCCATTTGCCAGATCTACTTCGAGGATTTTGCCATGGAAACCATGCGGCATGAAGAGTCCTCCATTTCGGTTAGAGATCCCCCCAGCATACAAATTCTCATTATAGTGCTCTCTATTTAAGATAGTCAAGCACTAGCTTGATAGCTCAAACCGGTAGAGCCGTGCTTGCTTTTTAGTATATATTTTCCATATTCAGGAAGATTGGGTATTTGACGTGAATAAGCTGTTTCTTGGCAAAGACGCTTGCTCATAGAGTATTTTTTCGTTGATATTTTGGCGGAGTATGCACTCTGATTAGGAGTAACTTTGACTGGACGATGAACCGTTGCTATACTGACGATTGCATATATGAGAGCAGAAGGAGATAGATACCATGAACCAAGATGATTATTCGTCCGGTCCGCTGACCGGGGTAAAGGTGCTTGACCTGAGCCGGGTTTTGTCGGGACCGTACTGTACCATGCTCATGGGTGACATGGGAGCCGACGTGATCAAGGTTGAACGGCCCGGCAAGGGGGATGATACCCGGCATTTCGGACCGCCCTTCGTGGAGGGCGAGAGCGCTTACTTTATGAGCGTCAACCGGAACAAACGTTCCATTACCATCGATCTCAAGAATCCCCGGGGTCGGGAACTGGCCCTGGAGTTGGCGCTGAAAGCCGACGTGGTGATCGAGAACTTCCGGCCCGGGGCCGCGGCCCGGCTGAAGCTTGACTACCAATCGGTCTCGTCTCAAAAACCGGCTATTGTCTATTGTTCTATTTCCGGTTTTGGGCAGGACGGTCCGGCCTCGCAGCTTCCCGGTTATGACCTTATCGTCCAGGGCAAGAGCGGTCTCATGAGCTTTACCGGCGAAAAGGGCGGTGACCCGCTCAAGGTGGGGGTGGCTATCTCCGACATCTTTTCCGGCATGGTAGCTTACCAGGGGATACTGCTGGCGCTCCTGGTAAAAGAGCAGACCGGGCAGGGGCAGCACGTGGATATATCAATGCTCGACAGCACTGTATCCCTGCTCACGTACCAGGCCGGCCGGTATTTCGCCACAGGAGTGCCGCCGGTTCCCCTGGGAAACGCCCATCCCACTATAGCACCCTACGAGACCTTCCGGACCGCCGACGGTTTTATCAATATTGCCGTGGGTAACGACGCCCTGTGGGTAAAGTTCTGCGCGGCTATAAAACGGCCCGACCTGACTGAGCGGCCTGCATTTACGAGCAATGCTCTCAGGGTTGAGAACCATGGTGAGCTGAAGCCGATTCTGGGTGATATCATCGGCCGGAAAACTACCCGGGAGTGGGTACCCATTCTCCGGGAGGCGGGAGTGCCGTGCGGGGCCATCAACAACCTGGCTGGCGTAACGGATGATACTCAGGTGAAACACCGGGAGATGATAGTTAATATGGCGCATCCGAAGTGTGGAAACGTGACGCTAACCGGTATTCCCATCAAGCTGTCGGAAACACCGGGAAGTTTACGGTATCCGCCGCCGCTCTTGGGAGAGCACTCCGGCCAGATACTGGAAGACTGGCTGGGGTACGGCGAGAGTCAGATCGAGGAGTTGAAAGAGAAAAAAGTTATTTAAACCAAGCAAGAAGTGTAGAAAGAAAGGTTGGATAGGTGAGTGATGACACTATGTCGCTTAAAGAGACGATAACCGATGCGAAGGGGCGCTGGGAGCAGGAAGAACTGGAGACGGTTCTGAAAAAGCATCCGGAACGGCAGGAAGTGTTTACAACCGATTCCGGGCTGGATGTGCCGCGGCTGAGTACGCCGGCGGACCGGCCGGATACCTACCTCGAATCGGAAGGTTTTCCCGGCCAGTATCCGTATCTGCGTGGTGTGCAGCCCACCATGTACCGGGGGCGATTGTGGACCATGCGCCAGTATGCCGGATTCGGTACCGCCGATGAGTCCAACCAGCGGTACAGATACCTCCTGGAGCAGGGACAGACCGGGCTTTCCGTGGCTTTTGATCTTCCTACTCAGATGGGATACGATTCCGATCACGATCTGGCCAGAGGCGAGGTCGGCCGGGTCGGTGTGGCTATCGATTCCCTGGAAGATATGGAACGTTTGTTCGACCGGATACCGCTCGATAAGGTCAGCGTCTCCATGACCATCAATTCCACCGCTTCGGTCCTCCTGGCCATGTATGTGGCTCTGGCCCGGAAACGGGGCTTTGAGCCGGGCAAACTGGCCGGCACGCTGCAAAACGATATTCTCAAGGAGTACGTGGCCCGGGGCACGTATATTTTTCCACCCGAGCCCTCTCTCCGACTGGTCACCGATATCATCTCGTATTGTACCGACAACCTGCCGAAATTCAATCCGATCTCTATCTCCGGCTACCATATCCGGGAGGCCGGCTCCACCGCCGTACAGGAGGTGGCGTTCACTCTGGCTGACGCTATCTGCTACGTTGAGCGGGCGGTAGCCGCGGGACTGGACGTGGATAATTTCGCTCGGCGGCTCTCGTTTTTCTTTGCCTCACACAACGATTTTTTGGAGGAGATCGCCAAGTTCCGGGCCGCCCGCCGGGTGTGGGCTAAACTTATGAAAGAACGTTTCGGCGCGAAACATCCCAAATCATGTATGCTCCGGTTTCACACTCAGACCGGCGGTGTAACGCTCACCGCCCAGCAGGAAAAAAACAATATCATCAGGGTAACGCTGCAAGCCATGGCGGCGGTACTGGGAGGAGCTCAGTCGCTGCACACCAACTCGTTCGATGAGGCTCTGGGCCTGCCCACGGAAGAAGCGGTGACTATCGCGCTTCGGACTCAGCAGATCATCGGTTTCGAATCGGGTGTAACCCGCACGGTGGATCCCCTGGGCGGGAGTTACTATCTGGAGCAGCTCACCGACCGGATCGAGGAGCAGGTGTGGGAATATCTGAAAAGTATTGACGATATGGGCGGTATGCTCAAAGCGGTGGAGAGCGGTTATGTCAAGTCGGAGATCGTCGACAGCTCGTATGATCACCAGCTTAAAGTCGAGGATGGCAGCCGGGTTGTGGTAGGAGTAAACCGCTTCCAGGACGAGGATTCGGAAGTGTCGCGGGATGAGGTTTTTACCTTGGATCCGGCGGGTGAAAGCCAGCAGGTAAAGCGGTTGACTGATTTGAAAAACCGGCGGAACGGGACTCGAGTAAACGAATCTCTCGAATGTCTCCGGACCGCTGCGCGAGGGGATGGAAACCTGGTCCCGCCTATCCTGGAAGCGGTCGAGAACCTGGCCACCATCGGAGAAATATGTGGAGTACTGCGCGAAGAATTCGGAATCTACAGTGGTACCGGAAGTGTGTAAGGTGAGTTAATGAGCGAAAGGATCAGTCGTGAGAAAACTGGATCATATTGGAATTGCCGTTGAGCATCTGGATGAAGCCATGGAACGGTTTTCGAAGATACTGGAGGTCGAGTTTTCCGAGCCGGAAGTGCTGAGTGAGCAGGGTGTCAAGCTCTCCATGGCCGATGTGGATGGAGCCCGAATCGAGCTGCTTGAGCCCCTTGAACCCGGTTCACCTATCGGACGTTTTATCGAGAAAAAAGGTGAAGGACTGCATCACCTGGCGTTCAAAGCAAATGATCTGGTTGAAACGTTAAGCAGGCTGGATGCGGACGGCATCCAACTCATTGATCCCGAACCGCGCTCCGGCGGCCACGGCACCAAAATAGCGTTCCTGCATCCTCGTTCCACCGCGAAAGTGCTCGTTGAGTTGGTAGAGGGAGACTAAGATAGATAATGTCTCAGCATGTCCTTGAAAATCTCAGGCAGTCGTATGATCGAAAAGTCCGGGAGCGGGAAGATACCGGCCTGGAGCAATGGAAGCTCATGGAGCGGCAGCGGTTTCTCGATGTTGTGCAGGCTGAAGGAAAACGGAAACTGCTGGACGTCGGCGCCGGGCCAGGGGTGCACGCCACGTTCTTCCGGGAGAATGGCTTGACGGTTACTTGCGTGGATCTTTCTTCCGAGATGATCAAACGATGCCGTGAAAAAGGACTGACGGCTTTTGAAATGAATTTTCTCAATCTGAATTTTCCTGAAAATTCTTTCGACGCCGTGTTCGCCATGAACAGCTTGCTTCATGTGCCGCGAAACGATTTGGCGGCAGCGCTTGAATCCATTAAACGGCTGCTGCCGCCCGCCGGCCTGTTTTACTGGGGTCAGTACGGCGGAAAGGATCACGAAGGAGTCTGGGAGTCGGATCATTATGAACCCAAGCGGTTCTTCTCCTTTTTGACGGATAAAGATATCGAACGAACTGCCCGGGAATTTTTTCGGGTGATTTCGTTCAAACAAATCGAGGTGGAAGACGAGAGGGAGATTAGCTTTCAATCGCTGCTATTGAGTAAAATGTAAGCAGCAGGGAAGGGGATTACATTGTGCTTGATTCTCCTATCAAGGTACTTATCGGAAAACCCGGTTTGGACGGGCACGACCGCGGGGCCAGGGTAGTGGCTCGGGCTCTGGTGGATGCCGGGATGAACGTGATCTACACCGGCCTTCATCAGACACCGGAGCAGATCGCCGCCGCCGCCCTGGAAGAGGACGTGGACTGCATCGGTTTGAGTATCCTCTCCGGCGCGCATAATCATGTGCTGCCGCAGGTGGTGGCGTGCTTGAACGAGAGCGGCGCCGGCGACATACCGGTACTGGCCGGCGGGATCATTCCCGAATCCGACTGGCCTTCGCTGAAGAAAGCAGGAATCGCCGCCGTGTTCGGACCCGGAACCAGTCTGGAGAGCATCGTCGAGTCCATAAAAAACCTGGTCGGCAAGAAGCGTGAAAAGTAAAGAATGAGTTCAGTAAATGAAGTAATCGAGGCTGTACGCACCGGTGACCGTCGGGCGGCGGCACGGTTGATAACCGCTTTGGAACGCTGGGACCGGAAGGCGCTGGAGGTTTTATACCAGCTCCGGTCCGATTCCATCACGGCGCATCGAATCGTGTTCACCGGTCCGCCCGGGGTAGGAAAAAGTTCCCTGATCAACGCCCTGGTATCCGTCTACCGGACCAACGATGAACGGATCGGAATTATCTCGCAGGATCCCGCCAGCCAGCTTACCGGCGGGGCGCTGCTGGGAGACCGAATCAGGATGCAGGGGCATGCCGTCGATCGGGACGTGTTCATCAGGAGCGTCCCGGTTCGAAGCGATTTGGAAGGTGCCGTTTCTTCCGTGGAGCTGATCGTCCCGGTGATGGAAGCCATGGGATTCAACCGCGTTCTGGTGGAGACCGTGGGCGTCGGACAGTCGGAACCGGAGGTGTCCGATCTCGCCGATACCACTGTGGTGGTGGAAGCTCCCGGGCTCGGCGATAATATCCAGCTGATGAAAGCGGGACTGCTGGAAGTGGGCGACGTGGTGGTTCTCAACAAGAAGGACCTTCCCGGCGGTATAGAGGCATCAGCCCGGTTAAAGACCTGGTGCCGTGAGCGTTCCCGAAGAGAGACCTGGCAGTGTCCTCTGGTGGAAACGTCGGCACACACCGGCAATGGAGTTGACGAGCTCTTCCAGGCACTGGACAAGCACTGGCGGTATCTGCTGGATGAAGACCGTCTTCAAGGGGTCCGTAAACGTAAACGGATGAACCGTTTAAAACGGCTGCTGTCTCGAAAAATCGAGACCAGGGTAAACTCCACAATCGCCGATAATCAGGACCTGACCAACATCTTACAGGAAGCCGTAGCCGGCCGGAGAGATCTGGAGTCCACCCTCAATACGGTCCTCGATCGATTGTTGCCTCGCTAAACGGCAGCTTTAAGGCAAGTGCAGCCCAAAAAACATTTTCCCATTTCAACCACGTAAACATCTCCTGATTACTATTTCGTCCCCAGGCTCTCGCCCAGTGCGCGCGCTTCCTGAAGAGTAGCTGCCTTTTTTTTCATGGCCCCGAGTTCGGCCACATCACTTATCTCCATGGAACCGGCGGAGATCATACCCCATCGCTCGCACCATGAGAGGATATAATCTGCTTCTCCCTTAAACATTCCTTCCGGAGCGGCATACACGGTCACGGCGACAATCTTCTTTTGAGGTGTAATCCGACTGTTGAATTCACTGTCCATGAAGGCATACCAGCGGTCGAAGAAGGATTTGAGCGGTCCGGAAATCCGTCCTATATAGATAGGTGAGGAGAGAATGACGACATCACTTTCTTGAATCAGGTCATACAGAGGCGTCATATCATCATTCAGAACACACCGATCTCCTCGTTTGCACCCCTCGCACGCGATACAGCCGGACATAGCCAGATCATAGAGAAAAATCTTCTCGGTAGCGGCACCTTTAGACCGGGCCCCGTCGAGAATTGATTCAACCAGAATATTGGTGTTGCCTTCCTTCCGGGGACTGCCAATAAACGCTGTTATCTGCATAGTTTTATCCTCCCTTAGAGATTTCCCACGAAACCGAACGCCTTTCCTGTCCGGCTTCCTTCTTTATCCAGCCTGAGAAAACAGTTGCTCCGTATGGTTGGTGACACCGCATAGGAAGACTGGAAGCGGTCCAGGGTGACCCTGGTTTCTCCGTTGGCGTCTTCTTTCAGAACCCCTCGGTAGAACCTCGTTTTTCCTCGCAAAGAGGGTGCCTCGGTGGTCAAGGTTGCGCTTCGGCCATTTTCGCGGTGCTCGAGACCGTAAAACCGCCTTACCAGGGGAAGGAATAAAAACCTGAATCCGATCATAGTCGCGATGGTGTTTCCGGGCAGTCCGATCCAGCAGGCTCCTCCTTCTTTTTTTGCCAGGAGATTGGGCTGTCCTGGGCGCATAGCTACGCCGTGGAAAAGGATATGGTAACCGGTCTCGTCAAGTTCGCCGGGAATATAGTCCTTTTCCCCCATGGAGATGCCGCCGGTTGAAATGACGATATCGGCGTCCGCGTTTCCTGCAATCCGTCGGGTAAGGTCTTTATCGTCCGGGATCTTTTGGCAGAACGCTAACCAGAGCCCCAGCCGCTTTATTTCCGACTTCAAGAAAACCTGAGATGAGTTATAGATCATGCCTGGTTTAAGCGGTTGACCCGGTTCGGTTATCTCCGAACCGGTTGAGATGATTCCGACTCTGGGAGGAGGTATGATCTTGATCGTGGAAAATCCCTGACTGGCCAGCACCAGCAGGGCGGGGGAATCAAGAATAGTCCCTTTCTCGTACAGAAGCCGGCCTACTGTCAAGTCCTCTCCTTCTTTTCTGACATTCAAACCGGTAATGGCAGGGAGTTCGAATTCGACCATACCTTTTTCAGGTTCGGTACAGTCTTCAACCTTCACCACCGAGTCGCTGCAGGCCGGCAGGGGGGCTCCCGTCATAATGCGGTGAGCATGGTCTTGTCCGGTGCACTCTATATGATCAGCGGCGTAAACGGTACCGGCAATGGGAAGCCGGATAACACCACCGGTTCCCGGATGCCGGTAGGCGAATCCGTCCATAGCGGAGTTGGTGAACGGCGGTGATGAAATCACGGCTGTCACCGGTTCGGCCAAGACGCAACCCGTTGCTTCCTCCAGCGGACGGTCTTCGACCGGCGTTCTCCCTGGCAAAAAATCAATTGCTCCGATACGATTCAGAGCTTCCTCAAATTCGATAAATTGTTTCCGCATAACGAACCAAATTGTTATCACAAGCAGTACTGACTGTCAAGCACTGTCGCTGCCTGCGCTTTGGAACAGCAGATCTCCAAACCATTGCTAAACCTTGACAAATGAGACAATGGAAGGATAGTATTAATCCTGTTCTTGAACGGTTTGCTGTTCTAAAAGGCGGTGTATTATGGAGCATGAAATAGAATATTCTGATTTTCGAAAAATTCCGTCCGTCGAGAAAATTCTGCAGTATTCGGAGCTTGAAAAGCTTCTATCTGCCTATAAAAGAGATTTCACTGTCAGGTGTATTCAGGATGTTCTGAAGGAGATCAGGAAACGGGTTTCCTCCGGCGAAGATGTTGATTTTTCTCAGACCGGTATAGCGGCACGTATCACGCAAAAAGTAGAGCAACTCCTTAAGCCCTCGCTGCGTCGGGTTATCAATGCTACCGGAATAATCCTCCACACCGGTCTCGGCCGAGCCATACTCAGCCGGGCCGCCCGGGAAGCTTTACTGGAAGCCGCCGGGAACTACTGCAACCTCGAACTCGATCTTGCAAGCGGCCAGAGAGGTTCCAGACAACACCATTTACAGCAGCTGATTTGCACCCTGACCGGCGCTGAAGCATGTCTGGTAGTCAACAACAACGCCGCTGCCTTCATGCTTGCTCTCAACACCCTGGCCTATCATCGGGAAGTGGTCGTGGCCCGGGGAGAATTGGTGGAAATCGGCGGTTCTTTCCGGATGCCGGAGATCATGAAACGCAGCGAATGTTCTATGGTGGAGGTAGGTACAACGAACCGGGTGACGGTGGAAGACTATCGCCGGGCGGTGACCGATGACACGGCTCTCTTTGTCAAGGTGCACACCAGTAACTACCGAATCGTCGGATACACCACCGAGGCGTCCTTGACGGAACTGGTGTCTGTTGGAAGCAACATCGATATCCCGGTCATGTACGACCTGGGGAGCGGAAGTGTTATCCCTCTGACTCAGTTCGGTCTTACCAGCGAACCACTGATTACCGCCGCGGTTAAAGCCGGAACGGATGTCGTCACCTTCAGTGCGGACAAGATGCCGGGTGGTCCCCAGGCGGGCATCATTCTCGGCAAGAAAAGCTCTATAGACCGTATAAAAAAGAATCCCATGGCCCGGGCGGTCAGAGTGTGCAAACTGACGTTGGCGGCCCTGGAAGCCGTGTTGCGGGAGTACCTGGTAGACCGGGATGTGCAGTCAGTTAATCCCACCTTGAAGCTTATATCCATGCCGCTTGAGGTGATCGCGAAGCGTGCCGAGAAATTGGCCGCCACCCTGGAAAAAGCTGTCGGTGACCGGATCACTCTGAAAATCGTTGACGGGAGTTCCATGATCGGCGGAGGATCATTCGCTACCGAAGAACTTCCTACCAAACTGGTGTCAATCATCCCCAAAGACATTTCAGTGGATGAACTGGCCGCTCAATTGAGGCAAAGCACACCTCCTGTCATCGGCCGGATTGCACACGATAAACTTATTCTAGATCTTCGCACGGTGACCGACGAGCAGGTCCCGGAGATCGTGTCTGTGTTCGAAACTGCGGTTTGGAAACGATTATGAAACATGTCATTATCGGCACCGCGGGCCACATCGACCACGGCAAGACCCGCTTGACCAAAGCACTCACTGGGATAGATACCGACCGGCTGCCCGAGGAGAAGCAGCGGGAGATGTCCATTGAATTGGGATTCGCTCCCTTCAGTCTGACCGATGAACTGACGGCCAGCGTGGTTGACGTGCCCGGACATGAACGATTCATCAAGAACATGGTGGCCGGAGTGGGAGGGATCGATATCGTACTCCTTACGGTTGCCGCCGACGATGGTGTCATGCCCCAAACCGTGGAACACCTCCAGATCGTGAAACTGCTGGGTTTGAAACACGGGATCATCGCCTTGACCAAGGCCGACCTGGTGGACGAGGAGATGCTGGAGCTGGTCAAAGACGAGATAGAACAGCTGGTGGGCGGCACGTTTCTTCAAGGCTCTCCGGTACTCCCGGTCTCGGTAATAGACGGCCGGGGGCTAGATGAAGTAAAAAAAGAGATTTCGATCATAGCTCATCGTGTTGAGAGGCGTAATCCGGAGGGAGTACTGATGCTGCCGGTCGACCGGGTGTTTACCATGTCCGGATTCGGGACGGTCATCACCGGTACGCTTATGTCAGGCAAGGTGAAAACCGGCACCCGTGTAGAAATTCTGCCGCAGGATCTCACCTCCCGGGTGCGGGGAATCCAGATTCATAAGCACCAGGCGCAGGAAGCGGTCGCCGGCCAGCGCACCGCGCTCAACCTGGCTGATGTGAGCAAATCGGAAATTCATCGCGGTGATGTCATCAGTCATCCTGGCTTGATTGAGCCCACCCGGGTAGTGGAAGCAAAACTGGAGCTTTTGGCCGATACTAAACGAACCCTTAAATACTGGCGCCGGATAAGGTTTCACACCGGGACCAGTGAAATAATGGCCAGGGTGAAACCTCTGGGTATCGACGAGGTCAAGCCGGGGGAAACAGCTTTCGTGCAATTCAGGTTGGAAAAACCTTTAGCCGCCCGCCGGGGGGAGCGGTTCATTATCAGGAGCTATTCACCGCAGACGACTATCGGTGGTGGTGTGATCCTGGATGCCTATCCCGGCCGTCACCGACGACACGATAAGGTGGTGTTGAACAGGCTTGAGACCATGGCCGGCGGAAAAACCGGTGACATCATATTGAGCTGTCTGGATAATGGGTACCAGGAGAGCAGGGTGGTTCAGCGGCGGCTCCAGTTCACGGACCGGGAGTTCGATGATGCCCTAAAGAAGCTGTTATCTTCATCCCGGATCCGGGTACTGAAACAGTATTTGTTCGCCGAAAAAGCGTTTCAGAAATTCTCAGGATCGATCACAGACAGGGTTACTTCGCTTCACGATAGTTCGCCGCTCAAGTCCTGGTTGGCAAAAGACAAGATATATACCCGCCTGAAACTCGATCGGGAAGTCTTCAACCTGCTGGTAGGGCAGATGAACGAGGTGGAAACCAGAGGCGACCTGGTGCGGCGGACGGGTTGGCAGCCTCAGCTCAGCACTGCAGAGATGAAGAAACGTGAAGAAATGGAACGCACGTTCCTGGCCGCGAAGTTTGCTCCGCCCCTGACCAAACCGGACGCTATCTTGAAAATCCTGGTGGATGACGGAGTCCTGGTCAAGATAGCCGCTGAGCTTTTCTTTCACCGGCAGTGCCTCGATGACGCCAAGAATATGATACGAAAACACATCTCCGCTCACGGTCCCGCCACCGCGGCTGATCTCAAAAACGTCTTGCAAACTACCAGAAAATATGCTATTCCACTTCTGGAATATCTGGATGGTATCAAGTTTACCGAACGAACAGGAAACACGAGGATAATTGGAGGCGGATAGGTGCTGGTGTGCCTGCTGGACTTCAAATCCAGTCTGTCCCGGTTTCCGGGATAGGTAGGTTCGATTCCTACACGCCTCCGCCAGTAAAATAAGCGGGCCGGTCCAACCGGCCCACTTTCATTCTACGCTTCTTGCTCGAGGTGAGGTCTTCTCAAGGCACGGCCTGACTGCCCACACCAATACCATACGTCATTTGAGGTCGTCCTCCCACCCTCTGGAATACCAGAAAGTAAGGTATGAAATAAGGTTGTAGTGGAATCTTTTCAGATCTCAATCTCCAATCTCACCGGAACTCCAGAAACGATTGTGGAACAGGATTCTCCGGATCCAACTTATAGATGGTGGTGAAATCGTCTTTGTAGTCGGTGATGAAATAAAATACACGGTCGTGATCGGACCAGCATGCCTGTACATGCAGAGCGAAATGTTTCATATTCCTATACTCCTTCTTCAGGAAGATTTCGCTCTCTTCCGGTTTAAAGACGTTTTCACTTGTTATCTTCGGATCCCGTGTATCTGGATGAATAAGAGCCAGCGAAATGCGCATTTGCCAGTCCCTGGTTTTGCGATTGTATCGTTTGTGCTCGGGCGTCAGGTTTTCCCACTGAGAAACCAGAACTGAAGAAGTGTCAGGTGACATTGCTTCCAGTGACCAGTTTTCATCAAACGTCAGGAATGGCCGTAGAGCACCGTCTTCCCACAGGAGATAAGAGGACTTTTTACCCTGTTCGATCCGCACTACTTTTAGATTCCGGCCTGAAGATGAAATTTTGTTCAGATCGCGCTCTGGTTTCGGATGACTGAGTGTGAGCTTTGTTCCATCGGCTGATACTGCTACCAACCGATTGATTTTCTCCTTGATGTCGTAGATTTCACATATAAGCGCCGTTCCGTCATCGTTCCACCAGAGAAGTGAAAAACGTTTCCAGCGGTCAATCTTTAGCGGTACCATCACCGGTTCTCGGGAACCGGATTCCAGAACATGGAGCTGTGGATTACGGCTGGGTCCGAAGATTTTCTTAATCGGTCTAAACACATACGCCAGTTTTTCTTCCTTCGGGCTCCAGGTAACATCATCTATGTAACCCCAGGCTCCTTTAAACAGGACCGTACCGGACTGGTTGCAGATCAGCAGGCGGTCCTGGTGCCGGTAGAAACCCCAATGATTGGCGTGATCAATCAGAGCCACCAGTTTCCCGTCAGGTGACCAGGTTTCGAATTCGACATTCCGTCGTTTTTGCCACCACTGTGCCTTCGCTGATCCTCGCGGAATCAGGTACGGCCGTACTTGAAGGTTGTTGGGAACGTTCTTTCGTATGGCCATTGTCTGCAGTGCCAGACCGTGCGGTGTCTCGAACAACCGGGCTATAGCATGTTCTCCCGGATGAGCGGTCAGGTACAGGTTCCAGCCGTGTAGAGCAGCATAAATACAGACGGCTGCCAGCAGGATTCCCTTTACCCCGAACAGCACCCGGCGCTTCAGGCTGGCAGTCTGGCATTTAACAAACACTGCGTAGGCCAGGAGAAGCGTGGAGAGCCCTATAACAGTCTGCATAAACGGGAAGGCTTCTGCCAAGTTAAGCTTGATACTGCCGAGTACGGCCGCGATAGTGAGAATTGCACCAAACAGAAGTGCTGGCAAGAATCCATTGCTGTAGTGCGAAGCCAGGACCGAGCATCCGAACAGCATGAGCATGAAACTCAAACCGCTCGGAAAAAGATCTGCCACCCACATGGTGGTCTGATCCCACCCGAAACCGACGTGCGCGTTGAGAACCAGCGTTGCCGCCAGGCAACCGGCGGCTAAAAAGAGCAGAGCCGCCCCGACTTTCACCCAAAAAACCAACGTTCTCGTATCTCATGGTATTATGCTGTATGGCCTCGTGGTACAGAGCTCCCAAGCCCAGTTTTAGACCGACCAGCGCGGCCCAAAAACCGACCAGCGTCCAACGGTGTTCCCGGTACTCTTTCCAGATAAGCGCGCGTATCATCAGTACTCCTCCTCTCTGGTGAGTTCCACGAAGATGTCGTCCAGCGACATGTCTTCGATCTCTACTTTATGTGCTCCCTGTTTTTTCAGGTCACTGGTCATCCCCGGCGAGACGATGGTGCTGATAAACGAAAGGTCCCGGTCGTGGCGGTGGCAGTTTAAAGAGCCTTCCGGCAGTTTGATCTCGTTACCTTCGGGAACACGGAAAACCTTGACTCGCCGGACATTGTCTTTCAGATCCTGAAGCCTGGTATCCAGAGCCAGGGAACCGCCGGTTAGGATTCCTACCCGATCTGCTACCCGTTCCACTTCGTCGATGAGATGGGGGGAAAAGAAGACGGTCCTGCCTTCCTCGCTGATGAGCTCTATGGTTTCTTCTATGAACTGGCGGCGGACCACCGAATCGAGACCGGCGGTCGGTTCGTCCAGGATGAGCAGCCGGGGCCGGTGCGACAGCGCCAGGAGCAGGCAGAGTTTCCCTTCAGCACAAAATCTCCGTTGTAACGCATATCCAGGGAATTAATTTCACCCTAAATCAGGCGATTCCTTTGAATTCTACCTCACAATGCTCCCCGAAATCAAAA